>NZ_JAOQKG010000003.1:342524-418835 GCF_025567605.1 Oscillibacter acetigenes
TTCTGGGTCAGCTGACCCAAAGCGCCGTAGGTATCCTCCCGGTCCATGTGGTACTTCCGCACCCGCTCCGTGTCCGCACCGCAGAGGGTCTCCGCGATGACACCCACGCCGAAGTGCTGTCCGGTTTTGGCAATGCAGGCCACGATGGCCTTGGCGTCCCGGCTGACATCCACCTCTTCGAAGTTATGGAGGCAGTTGTAGCAGGCGCTGCAAGTGTCCGGCGCGTGCTCGCCGAAGTAGTGCAGGATATACTGCCGCAAACACCGGCGTGTCCGGCAGTAGCCGGTCATCTGCCGCAGCCGCTGCAGGTCCCGCTCCCGCAGCTGCTCGGCCGTCCGGGGATCCAAGTCCTCCCGGGGCTCGCTGTGGGTGATGAGAAACTCATTAGTCCGCACATCCTGGCCACTGTACAACAGGATGCAGCTGGAGGGCGCCCCGTCCCGGCCCGCCCGGCCCGCCTCCTGGTAGTAGCTCTCCATGTCCTTGGGCATATTGTAGTGGATGACATACCGGACATCGGACTTGTCGATGCCCATGCCGAAGGCGTTGGTGGCCACCATCACCTGCACCCGGTCGTAGAGGAAGTCCTCCTGGTTCCTCTGCCGCTCCTCTGGGGCCAGGCCAGCGTGATACCGGGCGGCGGCTACCCCCCGCTGGCGGAGGAAGTCGCACACCTCCTCCACATTCTTCCGGGTGGCACAGTAGACGATGCCGCACTTGCCGGGGCGGCCCTTCACCAGCTCCAGCAGCGCCGCCCGCTTGTCCGCAGGCTGCTGGACCTCAAAATACAGGTTCTCCCGGTCAAAGCCGGTGGTCAGCTCCAGCGGGTCCTGCAGGTCCAGCAGGCGGTGGATGTCCGCCTTCACGTCCGGCGTGGCGGTGGCGGTGAAGGCTCCCACCGGGGGCCGGTGGGGCAGGCTCTCCACAAAGGCGGGGATGTTCAGGTAGGAGGGCCGGAAATCCTGGCCCCACTGGGAGATGCAGTGGGCCTCGTCCACCGCCACCAGGGAGATGTCTGCCTCCCGCACAAAGGCCTGGAAGCCCTCGGTCTCCAGCCGCTCCGGGGCCACGTAGATGATCTTGTACCGCCCCGCCCTGGCCCGGTCCAGGGCCAGCAGATACTGGCGGAAGGTTAGGGAGCTGTTGAGAAACGCCGCCGGGATGCCCATCTGCACCAGCTGCGTCACCTGGTCCCGCATCAGGGACACCAGAGGCGAGACCACCAGGGTGATCCCCGACAGCAGCAAGGCCGGGATTTGGTAGCAGACGGACTTCCCCGCCCCGGTAGGCATGATGGCCAGCGCATCCCGCCCAGAGAGCAGCGCGTCGATGACCGCCTCCTGGCCGCCCCGGAAGACGTCGTAGCCGTAATAGGTTTTCAGTGCTTCTTCCTTGGTCATAGTCCCGTTCCCTCTGGGGCTGTCTTGCCCCTGTTTTCGCTTCCAGCATTGTAGCACATCTGTTCGCATAAGGCAAGGCCCCGGCGGTATACCGCCGGGGCCCGCATCCTGATCTGATTCAACCCAGCCAGCTGAGAAGCCGCCCCGCCTCCAGCGCCGCCAGGGTTCGGACACCGTCGAAATCCACATAGGGGTTGTAGACTGCCTCCAGCTTATCGTGGTTGGCTTTGGCGTCTTTCAGCGCCGCGGCCCCTTCCTCCCGCAGGAGTGCCGCCATCCGGGTCTGGAACCGCAGCCGGGCCTTGCCCTGAGGTTCCGTCATGGCGTCCAGCCGCACCCGGCGGAAGGGCTTCTGCCCGTACTCCATGCCGGGCCGGGAGGTGACGAAGGCCAGCCCCAGTCCGGGGATCAGCAGGTGCTCGATCCGCCCCGGCTCCTCCGGCGCGCAGCAGACGATGGTGTCCCAGCCGTTATCCGCCGCCGCCCGATGCAGCCGGGCAAGCATCTCCCCTGCCAGCTCCCAGCTGTCCGCCAGCTCATAGACCTTGGGGCACAGGGCGTCCACACTGTCAAACCGCCAGATGTACCCCTTGTGGGTAATACTGCCCAGGAAGCGGCGGGTGGTCTTCCCCGCCTCACCGCCCCGGCGGCGCAGCTCCCGTGAGAGAATGCCCGCCGTCCGGCGGTCCGCCTTCTCCCGGTCGAAGGTCTTCCGCACCGCCGCCACTGCATCCAGCTCCACCTGCCGGGCAGCCTTCAGATGGTGATAGGCCCGGATATATGCGGCCTTGTAGGCCCGGGTATGAGCCTTCACCTCCTCTGCCGCGGCCTTGGCGGCGGTGAGGTCGTAAAACCGCCCCAGGTCCACATACCGGTCCACCGCCGCAGGGTACCGGGGCTCCACCACATGAGGCGACGTACCATCCACCACGGCGCAGCGGAGCTCCGGCAGCACCACGCCGTCCAGGGAATCCGGGTCGCCGGAACACCATAAGTACTCCACCGGTGTGCCGGCCTCCTCCATGCTTCGGCCGATCTCCCGCATGAAGGTGGCCTTGCCCACGCCGGGGCCGCCTTTCAAAACCATCAGGTCATAGGTGTCTTCCAGGTCCACGATCTCCGAAAACAGGTTCTGGAAGCCGTCACCGCTGTTAGCGCCTGCGAAAAAATGGGTAACTTGAGCCATACGCTCCCCTCCAAGTGTTGTTCTTACACTCAGGCTATGCAAAAACAACTTGGCCTGACAGCGGTTTTTCACGGGTCAAAAGCCGGATGGATAAAATTCCCTCTGCCAAACCGGAAAATAGGAGATGCATTTTCTTCCATCATCTGTTATAATGAAGAGTACGAGACTGCGGCGGTGCCGGACAGGCCCGCCTTTCAGATAGGAGCGCCGATATGGACGAGGAGTACAAGCCCATTATCACGGACGAGGAGCGGGCCACCCGGCGGGCCCAGCGGGCGGAGGCCCGCCGAAAGAAGCAGCGGGAAAAGCGGCGGCGGCTGCTTCGCCGTCTGGTGCCCTGCGGGCTGCTGGCCGTTCTGTGTGTAGGCCTGGTGACCGTGGGAGCCCAGCTGATTGAAAAGCCTGCGCCGGAGATGGTTAAGGCCGAACGGCCCTTTCAGGTGACATCCGTCGCCAGCGCCCCTGCGCCGGAGCCCTATGCCAGGGCCGTGTCCGGCCCGGACACGATCCAGCTGGGAGAGGACTTTCCCAGCCGCTGCGCGGTCCTGGTTGACCTGGACACCCGGACGGTCCTGGCGGAGAAAAACGCGGATACTGTGATCTCTCCCGCCTCCATGACGAAGGTCCTGACGGTTCTGGTGGCCGCTGAGCACATCACAGAAGCGGAGCTGGACGACACCTTCACCATGACCATCGACATCACCGACTACTGCTATGTCAACGGGTGCAGCGTGGTGGGGCTGATGGTTGACGAAACGGTCCCGGTGCGTGAGTTGTTCTACGGCACCATCCTCTCCTCCGGTGCGGACGCGGCGCTGGGGCTGGCCACTTATGTGGCGGGCTCCCAGGAGGCGTTCGTGGCGCTGATGAACGAAAAGCTGGAGGAGCTTGGCATCGCGGACACCGCCCACTTCACCAACTGCGTGGGACTGTATGACGAGGCCCACAAGTGCACGGTCTCCGACATGGCGGTGATCCTGGAGGCGGCCATGGACAACGACCTGTGCCGGGAGGTGCTGGGGGCCCGGACCTATGAGACTCTCCCCACTGCGGACCACCCGGAGGGGCAGATCCTCTCCAATTGGTTCCTGCGGCGGATCGAGGACAAGGATACCGGCGGCATTGAGGTCACCGGCGCCAAGACCGGCTATGTGGTGGAGTCCGGCAACTGCGCCGCCAGCTGCGGCGAAACAGCGGACGGCAGACGCTATATCTGTGTGACGGCAGACGCTTACAGCTCCTGGCGGGCCATCTACGACCATGTGGCGCTGTACAAAACCTATTGTTCCCCCGCAGATGACACCACAGAGGATGGCGGGGCGGCGGATCCCCTTGTGGAACCGGTGGCCCCCACCATAAAAGACACCACGGAACACGAAAGCGGAGCGTCCCTGTGACGCTCCGCTTTTTTCCGCTCAAAAGCCTCTGTTTTTCAGATCCGCTACCAGGGAGACATAGAACTCCCGGACGTCGAAGCCGGGAATGTTCTCCCGATTCAGATCCACCACATCCCCGTGTGAGATGCCCCGGTGCCCCCTTGGCTCCAGCAGGGTGAACTGATCGCCCCATTTGGCGGAGTCCACCGCCACCAGCCCGTCGTTCAATCCATCAAAGTGCTTGACGATAGGATAGGTCATGTTTAGAGGGAACTTGCCGTGCTGGGCCTTTCTGCAATAGGACATGACGCTCTGGTAAAAGACGCCGGGGGCGTCCGGGGTAGCCGCGTTCCTGGCCTCGCAGGCAGAGGCGGTCAGATCTGTCACCGCCGCCAGGAAGTCCGGGGCCTCATCCCCCAGCCGCTTCAGGGCGGCGTTGTAGGTATCTGCGATCTTCTGCCGAGCCGCTGCAGGGATCTTCTTCAGCAGATATTCGGCAAAGATGCAGCCCCGGTGGGGCGTGTTGATGGTGGTGAGGCTGGCCACACAGGGGGCACATCCAGCGTGGGCGATGGCGGCCCGGCTGTCCAGTCCCCCCTTGGAGTGGGCAATGATGTTCACCTTCTCACAGCCGGTCTCCGCCAGGATCTGCCGGATACGGTCCGCCAGCTCCCGCCCGCTGTCCTCCACCGCGGCGGCGGACTGCTGCTGTCCGTAGTACACTGTTGCGCCGTTGCGCTGGAGCTCCTTGGGAATGCGGCCCCAGTAATTGACATAGCGGAAGTCCCGGAAGAACACCCCGTGGACCAGAAGGATCGGGTATTTCGTCTTACAGATCTCGCTCTCCGCCCGGGCGGTGTCCAGCTCCCACTTCTCCGTCTCGAACTCCGCCTCGTCGGCGGTGATGCGGATAATCTTCCGCAGATACCAGATGTTGAGAATGGGGATCCACCCGCACAGGGCCGCCAGCACCCGGTGCTTCAGCCCCAGCTGGACGGAGGTGAGATACACCCGGATCATGCCGTTCCAGAAGACGATGGCCTCCAGCAAGACAGCCCAGAGAACACCAAAAGCCGCACCTGCAACAGCTGTTCCAGCGGCAAGGCTGTTCTCCGGCGTTATCATGGAAATCTGGCACCACAGCCATACCATCTGCACAAAGACTGTGACCGTAGCTGTAATCAAAAACAGGCGCAGCAATTCGCAGCCGCTTTTCAAATACCAGATCCGCTTTGTAGGCGCACCGCTCTTCTCAATGGGCCGCAGATTAAAATAGAGAAACTCCCCCAGAAGCAGTATCGTCGTCAAGAGCCAGCTCACCGGGCCAAACGCATAGATCAGAGAAACCCAGTTGGCTGTGACCGCCATCAGAAAGGCAAGAACCCACCGCCTCACAGATACACCTCATTCTCCTTGGGTTCTGTGAAGTTCTGCTCCAGCATGGCCACGTGGGACAAAAAGGCCGGGTCATCAAAGTACTTGGCGTGCTTCGTGCACTTGCGGACGCACCGCTGGCACTTGATGCAGGTGCCGGGCACCTCCGCCACGTTGGAGGGATTGATGGCCCCCATGGGACACAGGCGGGCGCAGGCGCCGCAGTCGGTACACTTGCCCAAATCCGTCTGGGGCTTGGCCTTCAGGAACTTGACGGGCTGGCCGTCCGTGCCCTTGGGCACGTAGTAGGGCGCCGCCGCATCGCCCGGCACGGCCACCGGAGCAGGGATGTCCGTCAGGTCTTTTACCTTGTCCGCAATGCGGGCCGCGAACTCCCCCATCTGCCGCTTGTCATCCCAGTCCGGGCGGCCGTCCGCCAGCGCGTCCGTAAAGGCGTGGCGGCAGGCAAAGGCGCCCCCGGCCACGGTGTGGAAGCCGTCCGCCTCCAGCGCGGCGCACAGCTCCGCCAGGGAGTTGTCGTAGGACCGGTTGCCGAAGGTGACCACCCCCACCGCCAGGGCGCCGTTCCCGTGGATCTGCTGCTGGACATAGGGCAGCATCTTGTTGGGCAGCTTTCCCGCATAGGTGGGCATACCGAACACCACCAGGTCTCTCCCCGTAAAAGACAGATCCTCCGCCCGGTCTGACGGGCGTGTGAAGTTCCTCCGCTCCAGAGGGACGCCCAGCTTCTCCGCCAGGGTCTCCGCGATGGTGTTCACCGTCTTGTCTGTGTTGCCTGTGGCGCTCCAGTACGCCGCGCAGATCCGCTTGACTTCCATGATGTCTCCTCTCCTTCCCATTTGTGACAGCGCCCGCCCGGGGATTTTCCCCAGGCGGGTGCTGAACGCTGCTTACAGCGAAAAATCTTCCTCTTTCAGCCGTTCAGTCTCCAGCGCTGCCGGCCGGGGCGGCACCCGCTTCAAGGGGTCGTATTTGAATGCCCGGCAGTGGTGCTCCACCGCCACGATGCCCCGCTTGACGCAGGCCACCTCCCGCTCGTTGATCTGCTGGCCCCGCTGGCAGTAGGCACAGCGGGGATCCATATCCTTCCGAAACAGCATGGTCCTCCCTCTCCTCTTCCTCCGGTCACAGGGTGTACAGCCGAATGGCACCGTCCTCCACCGTGGCCTTCACCTGGGTGATGGGATGCTCGTAGCTGTCGATGATCTTTGTGGCCATGGGGTCCTCCAGCTCCTTCTGGATGGTGCGCCGCAGGTTCCGGGCGCCGTAGGTCAGGGAGTAGGACTTCTTCGTCAAAAGCTCCACCAGTGCGTCGTCGTAGATGAAGGTGATGCCTTTCTCCTTCAGGGAACCCACCAGTTCGTTCAGCATGATACGTGCGATGCCGTGGAAGTTCTCCTCGCTGAGGCGGTTGAAGGTGATGACCGCGTCCACCCGGTTGATGAACTCCGGCCGCAGGAACTGCTGGAGCGCCTTCATGGCCCGGTCGGCGTCCTGCTCGTTCACGGAGCGGCCGAAGCCCACGGTGCCCTCCTTGGTGGCGCTGCCGGCGTTGGAGGTCATGACGATGATGGTATTCTCAAAGTTCACCTTGCGGCCGTGGGCGTCGGTGATCTCGCCGTCATCCAGGATCTGGAGAAGGATGTTCAGCACATCGGGATGGGCCTTCTCAATCTCGTCGAAGAGGACCACGGCGTAGGGCTTGCGGCGGATCTTCTCTGTCAGCTGGCCCGCCTCGTCATACCCCACGTAGCCCGGAGGGGAGCCCACCAGACGGGAGACGGAGTGCTTCTCCATGAACTCCGACATATCCAGCCGGATCAAGGCATCCGGCGTGTTGAAGAGGTCTGTTGCCAGCTGCTTCACCAGCTCTGTCTTGCCCACGCCGGTGGGCCCCACAAAGATGAAGCTGACAGGCTTGTGCTTGGGGGAGATGCCCACCCGGTTCCGCCGCACCGCGGCGGCTACGGCGGACACGGCCTCGTCCTGGCCGATGATATGGCTCTTGAGCCGCACTTCCAGCTGGCTCAGGCGCTGGAACTCCTGCTCCCGGATCTTGGCCGCCGGGATTTTGGTCCACAGCTCGATAACATGGGCCAGATTCTCCATGGAGAGCTGTGGATCGCCCTTTTCCAGCAGACTGTTCAGCTCTGTGTTCAGCTGGAGTTCCTTGCTCTTCAGCTCCGCCATGCGGGCGTAGTCGCCCTCGGCCTTCTCCTCCTGCTCCTCCAGCATGGTGCGCTCTTTCTCATAGTCGTCCAGCTCCCGCTGAATCTCCATGCGGCGGGAGATATCCGGGTCTTTCAGATTCAGGTCGGAACATGCCTCGTCGATCAGGTCGATGGCCTTGTCCGGCAGGAACCGGTCGGTGATGTACCGCTCACTGAGCAGCACCGCCTGACGCAGGATCCCCTCAGAGATCTTCACCCCGTGGTACTGCTCATACTTGGGGGCCAGGCCCTGGAGAATCTGCACAGAGTCCTCAATGGAGGGCTCGTTCACCGTCACCGGCTGGAACCGCCGCTCCAGAGCGGTGTCCTTCTCGATGGACTTGCGGTACTCGTTGAAGGTGGTGGCGCCAATCACCTGGATCTCGCCCCGGGAGAGGGCGGGTTTCAGGATGTTGGCGGCGTTCATGCTGCCCTCGGCGTCGCCGGCGCCCACAATGTTGTGAACCTCGTCGATCATCAAAATAATGTTCCCCAGGCGCTTCACCTCGTCGATAAGGCCCTTCATCCGGCTCTCGAACTGGCCCCGGAACTGGGTGCCGGCCACCAGAGCTGTCAGATCCAGCAGGTAGACCTCCTTGTTCCGCAGCTTGAAGGGCACGTCGCCCTTGGAGATCCGCTGGGCCAGCCCCTCCGCGATGGCGGTCTTACCCACACCGGGCTCACCGATCAGGCAGGGGTTGTTCTTCTGGCGGCGGTTCAGGATCTGCACCACCCGCTCGATCTCCTGCTCCCGGCCGATCACCGGGTCCAGCTTTCCCTCCTGGGCCCGCTGCGTCAGGGAGATGCAGTAGTTCTCCAGATATTTGCGCTTGCCGTTCTTAGGGTCCTTGCGCTCCTTTTCCCGGCTTCGGGCACCGCTTTCCTCCTGGCCGCCGCTCTCGCCGCCCTTGGCGGCCTCGCCGGAGAACAGGCGGTTCAGGAAGGGGAAGGTGGCGGTCTTGCCCTCTTCCTCCTCTTCCCCGGCGTCCTCGCCGCCGGGCAGGTCCTCGATATTCTCCACGCCGCTCATGGCCTGGAGCATCTCACTGTTGAGCGTGTCCAGATCCTCGTCGGAAATGCCCATGCGCTTCATCATATCGTCCACCTGGGGCAGGCCCAGCTCCTTGGCGCATTTCAGGCACAGGCCCTCGTTGGTGGTCTTGTCCCCCTCCATTTTGGAGATGAAGACAACGGCCACGTTCTTCTTGCATCTTGAACAAAGTGTCGGCTGCATCGTGTAAATCCCTCCAGAAATCGTGACGCCGGCGGGGCAACGGCCCCGTTCGTCATTGCAGAAGCGACAGCGCGCTCAGGGGCGTGTGTGTCGCAAAAAATCGTAAAATATGGGTGGCTGAGACGGTGTCTGTCTCAAAGGAGACGCCGAAGCGCCGCAGAACCCAGATGGCCAGAAACAGCACCAAGGCCCCCTCGATCAGGCCGATCACGGCGCCGCCCAGGGCGTTGACCAGGTGCAGCCCCGGCAGCTGCAGCACCAAGTCCATAGCCCGGATCAGCAGCTTCAGCAGGATCGTCAGTCCCACGAAGGAGACCAGGAACAGCGCCGCATAGAGAATGGACTGGGCCAGACTCTCCACCACGGCCATGACCAAGGAGACGCCGGTGTCCTGGATCTTCTCCTGCGTCTGGCTGGCCAGGGAGTTCCGCACGTCCTCGTCCAGTCCCATCAGGGCCAGCAGGTCCTCGATGGCGAAGCCCTCGTCCACGTCCTCCTCCGGCATCTGGACCTCCTGGGACTGCCGGGCCATAGCCTCGTCCACCTTCGTCTCGATTTGCTCCCGGATCAGGGGCGTCACCAGACGGGCCGCCGGGGCGGCCAGGGTATTTGCGATGATGGCCGCCCCCACCAGGGCCACGATCACCACCGCCAATCCCGCCAGGGCCCGGAAAAGGCCCCTGTGGGCACCGTAGATGACCGCAGCGATCAAAACCACAGCCATAATCACGTCTATTATAACAGGTGTTGTCATGCTTGCCTACCTTTTTGCTCGTAAACGTTTTGTGAATTCCAAGATCAATGTTTCCCACTCAAGGCAGGAACAGGTGGGCGCTCTCTGCCGCCAGCAGCAGGGCAGAGCCATCCTGGCGCATCAGAACCGACCGGGCGTAGTCCGTGCCCTCCAGCTGAGCATAGATCTCCAGCTCCTCTGTGTAGATCACCACGCTGTCCATATACAGCACCGCCAGATACCGTCCGGCAGCGGAGATGCTGAGGATCTCCTCGTTCACGTCCAGGGCGGCGATCTCCTGCCCGTCCGTGTCCACCGTCACCAACCGGCCCACACCGCCGGACTTGTACCGGTTCAGCAGCAGGGCGGTGAAGCCGTCCCCGTGCAAGTCGTATTCCCGCAGATAGCTGCCGGCATAGGAGTAGGTAGCGCGCACCTCCCCGGCCGGGGACGCGTAGGTCAGGCAGGTGTCGGACACCGTCACCAGCTGGCCGTCCTGCTCTCCGACGGCAGCCACCAGACCGTCGGTCACATCGTAGTCGGCCGCCGGGTCTACATTTCCTGCCGTCTCCAGGCTGTAAAGTACCATGTTGCTGACGAACACGCTGTTCTCCTGGCCTAAGGTCACCACCGCCAGAGTGTTATCGTCATCTGTCACCCGGGCGTCGATGACAAACCGGTCCGACGCGGTGAGTGAAAACACCTCCGTCCCCTGGCTGTTATAAGCGGTGACGCCGCCCTTGTAGCCCGGCAGTTCTGTGGTCACAGCCAGCCAACCGTCTTCATTCAGCCGGGCGGAGAAATAGGGGGCGTCCTCCGGTGCGGTGAGCGTGAGGATCTCGCCCCCCTCGTCCACCACATACAGCTCTGTGCCCCCCACGTCGTAAGCCACAGCCCGGCCGCCGCCCGTCTCCAGGGCAGGGGCGCTCATCCGCACGGATGTGGACCAGATCTCCTCTCCGCCCCGCGCCAGGACCTGCAGCTTTGTGTCGGAGAGCACCACCAGGGAATCCCCCAGGACGGCAAAGCGGTTGCTGTCGGAGGCGTCGTAGTCGTACTGGGCCTCAGCAGTGCTCTCCTCTCCGCTGCCGTAGGAACACAGCCGCCGCAGGGCGTCAAAGCCGGTGCCGTCCCGGTACGCGGCCACGAGCACCACGCCCAGCACCGCCGCCAGCACCAGAAAGAAGATCCCAAAGCGGCGCAGCCGTCCGCCCTTCCGGGGAGCCTCGTCCTCTTCCCCGTCGTTGTCGTTCCAGATGTCGTTCGTCGTATCAGCCATTGAGCCGTTCATCCTCATACCAAAGTCTTGTCAGGTACAGTCCCCCCGGCGGCACCGTGGGACCGGCGGCGGTGCGGTCCCCCCGCTCCAGAATGCCGGGGATGTCCTCCGGGGTGAACTTGCCCTCCGCCGCGTACAGCACGGTGCCGGTGATGGCCCGTACCATGTTATACAAAAAGCCGTTGGCGCAGACCTTCAATTCCAGCAGATCTCCGTTCCGGGTCACGTCACAGTAATAGATGGTGCGGACAGTGGACTTCGTCTCCGTGCCCACGGAACGCACCGCCGCGAAGTCGTGGGTGCCCACGAACATCCCCGCTGCCCGGTTCAGGAATTCCTCGTCCAGGTGCTTGGGATAGAAGTAGGCCCGGTTGACGTAAAATGGGTTCTTGAACCGGGAGTTGTAGATGCGGTAGGTGTACTCCTTCTTGATGCAGGAGCCGATGGCGTTGAAGTCCTCCGCCACCTCGAAGGCCTCCTTCACCGCGATGTCCTCCGGCGTGTGGGTGTTGACGGCGAAGGGGAGCCGGTCCACGGGAATGCGGCTCTCCGTGCGGAAGTTGGCGATGTAGTGCTCCGCGTGGACACCGGCGTCGGTGCGTCCGCAGCCGGTGAGGTGTACCGGGCCGCCGCAGATGTCAGCAATGGCCTTCTCCAGGGTCCCGCAGACGGTGACCGCGTTCTTCTGCACCTGCCACCCGTGGTAGGCGGTGCCGTTGTACATGAGTTTCAGGGCAATGTTGCGCATAAGCTCTCCTTTGGCAGTTCCGCCGCCCGGGGTTCCCGGCGGGAACGCTCTTTTTATCCGGCAGGGCAACTCAGCGGTTGACCGCCGGGTTGTCTGTCCGCCCCAGCAGATAATCCACAGAGCAGTCCAGATAGTCGGCGATGCGAGCAAGGGCAATACAGGACATTTGCTTGCCTTTTGCAAATTCTGATATCGCGTTAATTCCCATGTTCAAATCAGACAGCATATCTTTTGTGCGGATGCCTTTTTCTTTGAGGCGCCATTTAATGCGGTCTGCAATGTCTTGTGTAACATACATAAAATTTGCCCCGCCTTTTGTAAAGCTCTAAAATCACGAAAAAACGTGAAAAGCATCTTGATAATCACGCTATTACATGATAAAATCCGTTTAGCGTATAAATAAGAAATACCATACCACAAAAAGGATATCGGAACAACACATATTAAGGAGGAATCCCCATGACAAGCATTTCGGAAACTCTGTTCGACACCTACGGCGACAGCCTGATGCAAGAGTATGCGCCCTATGATGAGGCGGAAATCCTGGCGGCGCTGGACCGGATGTCCATGCCGCAGGACATGCAGATCCAGGTCTGTGATCTCCTCTCCAGCTGCTATCTCCGCTGGGGCACAGCTGCCTTCGCCATCGGCCTGGGGCTGGGCCTCTCGCTGATGCAGGATTGCTCCGGTCGCCGTCTACGGATCTGACGGACTCCCCTGTGCGGCGCCGCAGTTCATGTATCCGGGGATAAGCCTTCCGGGGCGGCCGGAATCTCCTGCCGTCCTGCGCCTCTTCCGCCAGCGCCCCGTCCCGTTTACGGCCAGACCAGCACCGGGGTGTTGGTGACGGGCCAGCCCGGCGCCAGCCGGTCCTCCTTTACCGTCCAGGTCCGGACAGGGAACTCATATCCCAGGCCCAGGCCGTCCACGCAGAAGAACCGCACCTCCAGCTGGTCCCCGGCGGCGCAGGATACCGTCCCGGTGCCCTCCCAGGTGCCGGATTCCTGGCCGGAGGCGGCCGGGATGGTCTCCTCCAACTGACCGTTCCGGTACAGGCGGAATGTCTGCTCGGAGGCTGCGGCCGCCTTTTCACGCAGCCGGACGGCGGCGGTAATCCGGGCTTCTCCTTCCTGCAGGGCCGCCTCTCCGCTGCGGCTGGACAGCGCCATCGGCAACAATCCGGTGGCACGGCCCTCATAGAGCCGCTCTGTGGCCGTATCGCCGCCGGTCCGGACCGTCACCAGAATCTGGAGTGAGGTGCTGTCCGCAGGCACCGCCGCCTGACCGGAGAAGATTCCATCCCCGGACCGGGTCAGCTCCACCTGGGCCAGACGCTTGCGCTCCGCGCCGCCCTGATAGACATTCAGGGTGGCTTCCGCCGACTGGTCCGGCGTAGTCAGGGTCAGGGACACCCCAAGCTCCACCTGATGGGCCGCGGCGTCCAGCCGAAGGGGCGTCAGCTCATAGCGCTCCAGCAGCGACTCCTCCGGCTGCGGGGCGGTTTGGGCGGCCGCTCGTTCCAGCGCCTCCTCCTGCTCCTGGAGGCGGTTTTGTGTGCTTTTCAAGTCCAGGCGGAGTTCTCCCACCTCCTGTTGGAGCGCGGAATACGCCGTCTGAAGTTCCCCCAGCTGTCCTTGCGTCTCCGCCAGGGCTGCTGCCAGCAAAACCACAGCCGCAGTCAGGGCCCAAAGCCAGATGTTCTGCTTCTTCATAGGACTCTCCCCTCTCTGCCAAAACACAGCCGCTCCGAATCAGGCCATGTCCACTATCCATGATTTCCAGTCATGCGTCCGGACGGATCTCGATGATTACCAGCTCCGGGCGATTGAAAATGCGGGGCAGCCGGACGGCAGACTGTCTCCCCTACATTCCCCCCGGAGAAAATCCTCTTCCGGTGAGGCCGGTCAGCGGTTGACCGCCGGGTTGTCTGTCCGCCCCAGCAGATAGTCCACAGAGCAGTCCAGATAGTCAGCGATGCGTTCCAGCTTTTCCGCTGACGGAATCTGTCCGCCTTTTTCCAGGTCATAGATAAAATTCCGGTTGATCTGTGTCTGCTCCAGCAAATTTTTGACTGAAATTTTCTGCGCTTTGCAGCGGGCCTTAATTCTGGCTGAGGTAGTCAAAACATCCAAAGGACCATTCCCTTTCTTAAAATACAGTTTTTTCTGATCGTTCTGTTGACTTACAGAAATTTCTGTATTATACTGGTTTCATCATTCCGAAATGATACCATAAAAAGCTGTATTCGCAAAGGAGTGTCTCCTATGCCATCCGTTTTTGAGCTTCTGTTCGATACCTACGGCGACCATCTGATGCAGGAGCAGGCGCCCTATGATGAGGCGGAAATCCAGGCGGCGCTGGACCGGATGTCCATGCCGCAGGACATGCAGATCCAGGTCTGTGATCTCCTCTCCAGCCGCTATCTCCGCTGGGGCACGGCTGCCTTTGCCATCGGCCTGCGGCTGGGCCTCACCCTGGGCAGCCAGTCCGTGGACCGGCAAATCGTTACGTAAATTGCCGCAGGACGATGATCCCCGCGGTGACGGCCAGCCCCAGCGCCAGGGCCAGATAGTCCCGCCCCTCGTACTGCAGCACATGGAGCTTGGTGCGTCCCTCGCCGCCGTGGTAGCAGCGGCACTCCATGGCCACCGCCAGCTCGTCCGCCCGGCGGAAGGCGCTGATGAACAGCGGCACCAGAATGGGGATCAGGGCCTTGGCCTTCTGGATGATATTCCCGCTCTCAAAGTCCGCGCCCCGGGCCTTCTGAGCGGACATGATCTTGTCTGTCTCCTCAATCAGGGTTGGGATGAACCGCAGGGCGATGGACATAATCATGGCCAGCTCATGGACCGGCACATGGATTTTTTTCAATCCGCCCAGCAGGCGCTCCAGCCCGTCGGTGAGGCTGATGGGGCTGGTGGTGTAGGTCATCAGGAACGTGCCCATGATCAACAGCATGATCCGCAGCACCATGAACACGGCGTTCTGCAGACCCTCCGCGGAGATCCGCAGGAAGCCCAGCTCTGCCAGGATGTGCTCTCCCGGCGTGAAGAACAGGTTCAAAATGCCGGTGAACACGATGATGAACACCACCGGCTTCAGCCCCCGCACCAGGGATTTGATCCCTACTCGGGAGATGCGGACACACACTGCCAGCACCGCCGCCAGAATGCCGTAGGCCAGCAGGCTCTTGGCGCAGAACAGCGCCACGATGTAAAGGACCACCAGCAGGATCTTCGTCCGGGGGTCCAGGCGGTGGGCCACGGTGTCGCCGGGGAAAAACTGGCCCAGGGTGATGTCCTTCAGCATCCCGTCTCCCCCCTTCTCAGCGCCAGCAGCTCCCGCTCCAGGGCCTCCACGGTGTAGACCGCAGGGTCGATGGCGAGGCCCTGCTCCCGCAGGCGCATGGCAATACGGGTCACCTGTGGCACGTCCAGCCCGGCAGAGAGCAGCTCCTCCGCCCGGGCGAACACCTCCGCCGGAGTCCCGCTCATCAGCACGTGAGCGGACTTCAGCACCAGGATTCGGTCTACATTCCGGGCGATCTCGTCCATGCTGTGGCTCACCAGGATGATGGTGCGCTTTTTATTGCGGTGGTAGTCCCGGATGTTGGCCATCAGGTTCTCCCGGCCCGCCGGATCCAGTCCGGCGGTGGGCTCGTCCAGCACCAGCACCTGGGGGTCCATAGCCATGACCCCCGCCAGGGCCACCCGGCGCTTCTGGCCGCCGGAGAGCTCAAAGGGGGACTTGTCCAGCTGATCGTCCCGGATGCCCACCAGGCGGGCGGCCTCCCGGACACAGCGGTCCAGCTCCTCCCCGGTCTTGCCCTGGTTGATGGGGCCGAAGGCGATGTCCTTGTACACCGTCTCCTCAAACAGCTGGTACTCCGGGTACTGGAACACCAGCCCCACCTGGAAGCGGACGTCCCGGATCTTCTTCGGCTCCGCCCAGATGTCCTTCCCATGGAGCAGGATCTGCCCCGACGTAGGCCGCAACAGGCCGTTCAGATGCTGAATCAGGGTGGATTTGCCGGAGCCGGTGTGGCCGATGATCCCTAAGAACTCCCCATCGTACACGTCAAAGCTCATGTCCTCCACCGCGCTGCGCTGGAAGGGCGTGCCCACGCTGTACGTGTGGGTCAGATGTTGTACTTGCAGTATCGGTTCCAATGTTCTCTTCCCTTCCGATTACTTGGAAACGGCGGCCAGGATGGCGTCCGCGCACTCCTCCACCGTCAGGGCGGTGAGGGGCACGTCCAGCCCGTCTTTGCGCAGCCGGTCCAGCAGGTCCACCGTGTCCGGCACCGTCAGTCCCATGGACCGCAGCCGCTCCACCTGTGTGAAGACCTGCCGGGGCGCGCCGTCCATAATGACTTTTCCGTCGTCCATGACCACAACCCGGTCGGCGTCCTCCGCCTCGTTCATGTGGTGGGTGATGAGCACCACAGTGATGCCCTTCTCCCGGTTCAGCCTGTGAACGGCGGAGAGCACCTCCCGCCGGCCCACCGGGTCCAGCATAGCGGTGGCCTCATCCAGCACGATGCATTCCGGCTCCATAGCCAGCACGCCGGCAATGGCGATCCGCTGCTTCTGGCCGCCGGAGAGCAGATGGGGCGCGTGGCGGGCGAACTCGCCCATGCCCACCGCCGCCAGGGCGTCGTCCACCCGCTGCCGGATCTCCCTGCTGGAAACCCCCAGGTTCTCCGGGGCGAAGGCCACGTCCTCCTCCACCACGTTGGCCACGATCTGGTTGTCCGGGTTCTGGAACACCATGCCCACCGTCCGGCGGATGGCCAGCAGCAGATGTTCGTCCAGGGTGTCCATTCCCTCCACGTACACATGGCCCCCGCAGGGCAGCAGAACACCGTTGAGCGTCTTGGCCAGGGTGGACTTGCCGGATCCGTTGTGGCCCAGCACCACCACGAAGGAGCCCTGCTCAATGGTCAGGTCCACGCCCTTCAGGGCCAGAACCGGCTCCGCTCCCTCGTCCGCCGGGTAGGCGTACTGTAAATTCTCCGTTCGGATGATCTCCGCCATAGCTGTCCTCATTTCGTCAGTCTTGTATTTGCCGGACCCTGAACCGCCGGGTCCAGCCGGGGGCTGCCCGGTCCAGCAGGCACCAGCTCCAGAAGCCGCAAAAGGCCCCCAGGGTGTTGAGCCACAGGTCGTCGATGTCAAAGGCCCGGCCCACCAGCAGCTGCCAGCACTCAATGAACCCCGTGACACACAGGCCCGCGGCGAGCGCGCGTTTCCACGTGCACCCCCGCCACAGCAGGGCGGGGAAAAAGCCAAAGGGCAGGAACATGATCAGATTCCCCGCCAGGATGTAACCGTCGCCCAGGGTCCGGAAGGGAACCAGATTGACAGTCCCCGGAGCGAAGAAGGGATTCCCCTCCCCGTTCCAGCCGCAGCCCTGAAGCAGGCCCGCCAGGGCCTGGACGACCCATCGGGGCGTCAGGGTCACCAGGGCCATGCCGCCGCAGAACATCCAGAAGAGGGCCATCCCCGCCTCCCGGACCACCGGACTGGCAAGGCCCGCGGCGGCGAGGTGCCGCCGGCGCCGGGGGCTCAGGCACCCAAAGAGCGCCAGGGCAGGCACCGCCCCCGCTGCCAGCGTCAGCAGGTATGCCGCAGTCCGTCCCACGGCCTCACTCGCTGCACCAGCGGCCTGTGGCACCGCAGGGCAGAGCCAGGCCCGTCTCCGTCACCGGCAGGCCCAGCTCGTCCCAGGTGCACTTGCCGCCGTATTTGGCCCCCACCAACAGATGCAGCAGATACCCCAGCACCGACGGGGCCAGGCCCGTGGTGTAGGAGTTGATGAGCACGAACAGGGGCCGCTCCGACAGCACGCCGGCGCAGAGCTTCACGAAGTCGTAGAGGTTGTCCTCCAGCTTCCACACCTCGCCGCCGGGGCCCCGGCCGTAGCTGGGCGGGTCCATGATGATGGCGTCGTAGGTCTTACCCCGGCGGATCTCCCGCTCCACAAACTTGCCGCAGTCGTCCACGATCCAGCGGATGGGGGCGTCTTCCAGGCCGGAGAGTCTGGCGTTTTCCCTGGCCCACGCCACCATGCCCTTGGCCGCGTCCACGTGGCAGACGCTGGCCCCCGCCTTGGCGCAGGCCACCGTGGCCCCGCCGGTGTAGGCGAACAGGTTCAGCACCCGGATGGGCCGCCCGGCGTTCCGGATCTTCTCCATGGCGAAATCCCAGTTCACCGCCTGTTCCGGAAACAGGCCCGTGTGCTTGAAGTTCATGGGCTTCACCTGGAAGGTCAGGTCCCGGTAGCGGATCTTCCAGCTCTCCGGCAGGGTCTTCTTCTCCCAGTGGCCGCCGCCGGACTGGCTGCGGAGATACCGGGCGTTGGCCCGCTTCCAGGCGGGGTTCTTCCGGGGGCTGTCCCAGATGGCCTGGGGGTCCGGCCGCACTAGGTACTGCTCTCCCCAGCGCTCCAGCTTCTCTCCCCCGCCGCAGTCCAGCAGCTCATAGTCCTGCCATTGCTCCGCGATCCACATACCAAAATTCCTCCAGACAAACTCTTATCCATTGTAAATCATGTTATTATACCGCCTTGGGACCGTGTCCGTCAACCGTTTGGGGCGGTTTTATCCCGCCCATGCGCAGAAAAAGAGACCGCCGGGCGGCGGTCTCACAGGGGCTGTGCTTCAATGCACGGCATCCCACAGCTCCCGGGCAAAGGCCCGGGTGCGGGCCTCTTTCTCCGCGTCCATGAAGGGGACGTCATACCCCAGGTGCCGCTCCGCGTGGCTGCCCAGAAAACGGAGCTGGGCGTGCTTGCAGTACCGGCGCATCCCCTCCTCGAACAGGTCGCAGCCCCGCTCCGGGCGGTAGCCGCAGGTCAGCAGCAGAGCCAGGGCTTTCCCCGCCCACAGGGCGGGACCTTTTTCCGCCCCGTAATACTTGTCCATGCCGTACACCAGCCGGTCCAGCAATGCCTTCATGGGCGGCGTGCAGTACCAGGAATAGATGGGCGTGGCCAACACGATCAGGTCGCACGCCAGCACCTTGTCAAAGATCATGGGCACGTCGTCCCGCTGAGCGCAACCAAATGCCGTCCAGTCCCGCTGGCAGGCCCGGCAGGCCGTGCAGGGCCTGATCTCCAGAGCATGGAGCCATACAGTTTCCGTCTCCGCCCCCAGCCCTTCCAGCTCCTGCCGGAAGGGGCCCAGCAGGGCGTTGGTATTGCCCTGTTTTCTGGGGCTGCCCATCAGAATGCACACCTTCATCGAATCGCTCCCCTTCTCTGCCGGCCAATCTTGTTGGTTCCATCATACCTGGAACGGGACGGTCCGTCAAGGAGAGGACACATGCAGGGCCGGGACAGTGTGTCCCGGCCCTGCGGCACTCTGTTCAGTTCTTTTCCAGCAGTGTTTCCAGCCGCTGGAGGATCACTGCCGTCTGGGCCCGGGTGGCGGAGCCGGACGGATCCAGCGTGCCGTCGGACCGGCCCTGGAGCAGTCCAGCAGACACCGCCCAGGCCAGGGCATCCCGGGCATAGTCCGCCACAGCGGCGCTGTCGGAGAAGCGGCTCAGGTCCGTCCGGCCCGCGGTATCCGCTCCTCTGTATTCCGTGTACCGGAACAGGATGGCCGCCAGTTGCTGGCGGGTGATCCGCCCCTCCGGGCGGAAGGTTCCGTCGTCAAAGCCCCGGACGATTCCCTGCTGTTCCGCCCAGGCCACCGCATCGGCGCAGTAGCTGTCCGCCGCCACATCGGTGAAGGGAGGCGTCCCCGCCCTGGGTCTGCCCTCCAGTCGGTAGAGGATGGCGGCGATCATGCCCCGGTTGGATGCCCGGTCAGGGGAAAAGGTGCTGCCGGTGGTCCCCTGCATCAGCCCCGCCTCATACACATATTGGACCGCCTCTTCATACCACGCGCCGGGGGGTACGTCCCGGAAGGGATTATCCCAGGTGCTGCGGAAAGCCCCGCTGGCGGCAGCGATCAGCTCTCCCCCATCGTCCTGGGAGATCTCCCAGAACCCCACGCCGCCCAGACCCAGAGACCGGGCCAGCTGTGCCTTGGCAGCGAGGGACATGGCATCGTCGTAGGAGACGAAGGTGCGGTTCCCGTAGAGCCAGGGCACCTGCGCCTCTTCATGGCGGAACTGGCGGTAGTCCGTGTTGTCCAGATAGCTCTTCTTCAGCATCTTGTAGCTGACGGATTTGGCTGATGTGTAAGTGCTGTACAGGCCGTTGTTCTGGGCCTTGACCCCCTGGTAGGCATAGCCGTACAAAGGCATCCCCAGGACGATCTTTTCCGCCGGGATACCCTTTTTCAGATAGGCCTGTACGCAATCGGAGATGCTGCTTCTGCTCTGGGGCGAGGTGCCGGAGGGCGCATACAGGGGTGCGTTGAAGTCCGCGTAGGTATCCCAGGTGCCGTGGAGGTCATAGCCCATCACGAAGATGTGGTCCACAATGGCGGCCACCTTCACGGCCTCGATCTGGTTTAAGTACCAGCTCCCGGCGGCGCCGGCGATAGTGAGGGCATAGTCCTTCCCGTCCCGGCGGCCCTGCCGATCCAGCTGCTCCCGCAGCTCCTGAAGCAGCAGAGTGAAGTTCTGCTTGTCCGCCGGGCGGTGGATGGTCCCCGCCGCGCCGCCGGATACCGGGTACTCCCAGTCCAGGTCCACCCCGTCCAGGCCCTGCTCCACCACAAAGTCCACACAGCTGGCAGCGAAGCTCTCCCGCCGGGCCGCCGTGGCGGCCGCGTCGGAGAAGTACTGGGAGTCCGACCACCCGCCCACGGAGATCAGCAGCTTGAGATGCTGGTTCTGCTGGCGCAGCTTCCGCAGGGCGGCCAGGTTCTTTTGGTCATGGGCGGGATTCTCCAGAGCAATGGTGAGGGTATCTGGGTCGATCTGGGCAAAGGCGTAGTTGATCTGAGTCAGATGCTCCGCCGGGATTTGGTCAGGGGTGAAGCCCTGGTAGGCCGCCCATCCGGCGTAGTAGCCCACCGCCTCTCCTCCGGCGGAATATGTACGCTCTTCCGCCTCCGTGGGGGTGCCCAGCAGCAGGGCCGCCATACACAGGACGGCCAGCGCGGCGGCGGTTCGTCTGATGAAATTTCGCAAGGGAAAACGCTCCTTTTTCAGATGATCGTCACCAAAATGCGTGTGTCGTCACGCCCTATTTTACCGGAACGGGCTGCGGGCCTCAAGGCACAAATGCTGGGAGCACGGCCAGAAAACAGCAGCGCGGCAGACCCTCTCGGGTCTGCCGCGCCGGCACTTCCAGTTATGGCTTTGTTTATACGGAGACTGTCTGAGGCTCCGCCGCGCTCTGTGGGGTCTCTGCGGGCGCCGGAGTCTCCCGGGCACTCTGGTCGGCAGTCTTCTCCGCCAGCCGCTCCCGGGCCACTGCCAGCATCAGCTTGATGCGGTTCTCCTGATTCACCCGGGTGGCGCTGGGATCGTAGTCGATGGGGGTGATATTGGCCTGGGGGTACAGCTCCCGGATCTTGTTGATCATCCCCTTGCCGCAGATGTGGTTGGGCAGGCAGCCGAATGGCTGGGCGCAGACGATGTTCTCGTACCCGGCCCGCACCAGCTCGATCATCTCGGCGGTGAGGAGCCAGCCCTCACCCATTTTGTTGCCGGTGGAGATGACGCCGTCCGTCAGTTTCACCAGCTCCTGGAAGGGCAGGGGCGCGTGGAAGCCGTTGTCCTTCAGGACCCGGATCATCACCTTCTCCATGCCCTCGATGTAGTCCAGGATTACGCTTGACACATGCTTTTCCAGGAAGGTGCCGCCATACAGCCGGGCGGTTTCGGAGGGGTTGTAGGCGCAGTACTGCACAAAGCCCATCAGGCCCGGCAGGTTCACCTCGCAGTCCTGGGAGGCCAGGAACTTCTCCAGGTCATTGTTGCCCAGGGGGGAGTATTTCACGTAGATCTCCCCTACCACGCCCACCTTCACCTTGGGTACCCGGTGAACGGGAATGGCGGCGAACTCTGCGGCGATCTTGGGCATGGCGGCCTTGATCTCCCGGCCGGACCAGCCCTTGTCCTCCATGACCCAGCCGCAGATGGTGTCCAGCCACTTCTCCTGCAAAGCGGCCGCGTCCCCCTTGTGGGTCTCATAGGGCTCCGTCTGGGCCTTCAGGGCCACCAGCAGGTCGCCGTAGTAGATGCAGGCCAGGAGCTTGCGCATCAGGGGCAGGGTCATGGGGAAGCCGGAGTCCTTCTCCAATCCGGAGAAGTTCAGGCTCACCACCGGAACCTGGCCGTAGCCTGCCTTCACCAGGGCCTTGCGCAGCAGGTGGATGTAGTTGGAGGCCCGGCAGCCGCCGCCAGTCTGGGTGATAATCAGGGCGGTGTGGTCTAGATCGTACTTCCCGGAGCCCAGGGCGTCCAGGAACTGGCCGATGACCAG
Source organism: Oscillibacter acetigenes (assembly GCF_025567605.1). Classification (NCBI taxonomy): domain Bacteria; kingdom Bacillati; phylum Bacillota; class Clostridia; order Eubacteriales; family Oscillospiraceae; genus Oscillibacter; species Oscillibacter acetigenes. The sequence continues at coordinate 364,475 of NZ_JAOQKG010000003.1, forward strand.
CAGGGCGGGATAGCAGGTGTCGTTGTGGACGTATTTCAATCCCAGCTCGCTGACCTGGCTGCCGCAGTTCTCCAGCAGCTCGCAGGTGTAGCCGGCCTGCCGCATGACGGCCGCCAGGATGCGGAACTGCACCGGGGCCATGTTGGGAATCAGGATCTTATGGGTCTTTTTCATTTCAGGGGTGAACTTGGGGTAATTCTGGAATTCCAGCTCCATGTCTCACGCCTCCTTTCTGGCAGTTTCCCGGGCCTCGTCCTGCTCATCCAGGGCAGCGAACAGGCTCCGCAGCCGGATGCGGACAGCGCCCAGGTTGGTGATCTCGTCGATCTTCAGCTGGGTGTACAGCTTGCCGCCCGCCTGCAGGATCTCCCGTGTCTCGTCGGAGGTGATGGCGTCCACGCCGCAGCCGAAGGAGACCAACTGCACCAGGTCCATATCCCGCTGGGTGCAGCAGTAGCGGGCTGCCGCGTAGAGACGGGCGTGGTAGGTCCACTGGTTCAGCACCGTGGTGGGGAATTTCTCCACCCGGTTGGAGATGGAGTCCTCCGTGATGACCGCGGCGCCGGCGCGGGTAATCAGAGTGTCGATGCCGTGGTTGACCTCCGGGTCCACGTGATAGGGCCGGCCTGCCAGCACGATGATCCGGCGGCCCTCTGCCCGGGCCTGGTCGATGATCCGTTCCCCCTCCTTGCGGATGAGGGACATGTGGTGGGCGTACTCGGCGTAGGCGGCGTCGGTTGCCTCCTTCACCTCGCCCTTGGTGATGTCCGGGAAGTAGCTGCGCAGGATGGTGAAGATCTTTTTGGTGAAGTCCTTGGGCCGGTGGAGGCCCACATAGTCATAGATGAACTTGGTCTGCTGGACCTCTGGGCAGTTGCCGGCAATGACCTCCGGATAGTAGGCCACCACAGGGCAGTTGTAGTGGTTGTCCCCCAGCCCCTCATCCAGATTGTAGGTCATGCAGGGGTAGAAGATCGCGTCCAGGCCAAGCTTTGCGAGGAACTGAATATGACCGTGGGCCAACTTGGCGGGGAAGCAGGCGGTGTCGCTGGGGATGGTGCCCTGCCCCTTCAGATACAGGTCCCGGCTGGAGAAGGGGCTGTGGTACACCGCGAAGCCCAGCTTGGTGAAGAAGGTGTGCCAGAAGGGCAGCAGCTCCCACATATTCAGGCACAGGGGCAGCCCGATCTTGCCCCGCCTGCCGGGGACGGGCTTGTAGCCCAGGATCAGCTTGCGCTTGTATTCGTAGAGGTTCCGCTCCCCGGTGTCCGCCTTGCCGGTGACGGGCCGGTCGCAGCGGTTGCCGCTGATGAAGGTGGCCCCGTCGGCGAAGGTGTTGATGGTCAGCTGGCAGTTGTTGCCGCACAGGCCGCACACCCGGCTCTCCGTCTCCTGGCGGAAGTCCGCCAGCTCCTGACGGTTCAAAAGCGTACTGGTCTGATCCGCCCGGGCCTTTCCCCGGCCGAACAGGGCGGCGCCGTAGGCGCCCATGAGGCCAGCGATATTGGGCCGGATAACCTCTACGCCCATCTCCTTCTCAAAAGCCCGCAGCACCGCCTCGTTGTAGAAGGTGCCGCCCTGGACCACGATGTTCCGGCCCAGCTCCTCGGGAGATGAGGCCCGGATGACCTTGTAGATGGCGTTGCGCACCACGGACATGGAGAGGCCGGCAGAGATGTTCTCAATGGTGGCGCCGTCCTTCTGGGCCTGCTTCACGCTGGAGTTCATGAACACAGTGCAGCGGCTGCCCAGGTCCACAGGCCGCTCGGCAAACAGGCCCAGCTGGGCAAACTCTTTCACGTCGTACCCCAGCGCCTGGGCGAAGGTCTGCAGGAAGCTGCCGCAGCCGGAGGAGCATGCCTCGTTCAGGAAGATGTTGCTGATGGCGCCGTCCTCGATCTTGAAGCATTTCATGTCCTGGCCGCCGATGTCAATGATGAAGTCCACATTGGGCAGGAAGTGGCGGGCGGCGGTGAAGTGGGCCACCGTCTCCACCACGCCGTAGTCCGCGTGGAAGGCGTTTTTCGCCAGATCCTCTCCGTAGCCGGTGGTGGTGACGGACGCCACATGGAGGGCCGGATGCTCGTCATAGAGCTCCTGCAGCACCTGCCGGATGAGGGGCACCGGGTTGCCCAGGTTGGGCCGGTAGTCGGAGAAGAGGATGCGGGCGTCCTGGTCGATGACCACCAGCTTCACGGTAGTGGAGCCGGAGTCGACGCCGATGTGCACCGGGGCGGCGTAGTCCGCGCCGAAGGGCACCTGGGGCACCGTGGCCTTGGCGTGCCGGGCCCGGAACGCCTCATACTCCTCACGGCTGCTGAACAGGGGCGGCAGGGAGCGGTAGGTCTCCGCCGCGCCGTGCTTCTGCAGGTCGTCCGCCACCTGGTTCAGGTCGAATTCCTGGTCGGAATAGAAGGCTGCGCCCAGGGCCACGTACAGCAGGCTGTTCTCCGGACAGGTGCCCTGGACCCCCAGGGTGTGGTCAAAGCTCTCCCGCAGGACTCGGGAGAAGGTCAGGGGCCCGCCCAGGTACAGGACGTTGCCCTTGATGGGCCGGCCCTGGGCCAGCCCAGCAATGGTCTGGTTCACCACCGCCTGATAGATGCTGGCGGAAATATCCTCCGCCTTGGCGCCCTGGTTGATGAGGGGCTGCACATCGCTCTTGGCGAACACACCGCAGCGGGAGGCGATGGTGTACGTCTTCTCCGCCCGCTGAGCGGCGGCGTCCATCTCGTCGGCGCTCATTTTCAGCAGCGTCGCCATCTGGTCGATGAAGGCGCCGGTGCCGCCGGCGCAGGAGCCGTTCATCCGCACCTCCATGCCGCCGGTGAGGAACAGGATTTTGGCGTCCTCACCGCCCAGCTCGATGATGCAGTCCGTCCCCGGGGCCAGCTTGTTGGCCGCCACGCGGGTGGCAAACACCTCCTGCACGAATGGGACCTGCACGCTCTCCGCCATGCCCATGCCGGCAGAGCCGGAGATGGCCAGATCCGCTTTTGCGCCGTGCTGATCCGCCACCCGGCGCAGCAGCTCCTCCGACTTTTCCAGAATATGGCTGTAATGCCGCTCGTATGTACTGTATACCAGATTATCCGCATCGTCCAGCACCACGCATTTGATGGTGGTGGATCCTACGTCAAGTCCAACTTTCAACTCTGCTTCCTCCTTCTGGGAAAACGGTTGCGTCAGAGTTTTCAACAGCTAACCGCATGATACCACATTAGTTGACATCATACACTTTTTCCATGGGATGTTCAATCGGCAATATTCTGAAAGACTGTTAATTTTTCGTTAAGAAACTTGGCTGGGAAAGGGGCTTGGCCTTTTCTCTCTTCTATGCTATACTGGTTCCATCTCAGAACCAAAGAGAGGCATTTTCGACATGGAACGCGTTTTGCTGCACACCTGCTGCGCCCCTTGTTCCCTCAGCTGCATCGAACCTCTGCGGAGCGAGGGCATCGAGCCGGTGGCGTTTTGGTACAACCCCAACATCCACCCCTGGAAGGAGTATCAGGCCCGGCGGGACTGCCTGCTGGCGTATGCCCCCACCATCGGTATGGAGGTCCGGGTACAGGAGGACTACGGTCTGAAGGACTTTGTCCGCCATGTGGCGGGAGACATCGACCACCGCTGCGCCTACTGCTACGAACACCGGCTGGAGGGCACGGCGAAGTATGCGGCAGAGCACGGCTTTGCCGCCTTCACCTCCACCCTGCTGGCCAGCACCTATCAGAATCACGAGGCCATCGCCGCCGCAGCGGAGATGTATGCCCGGCAGTACGGGGTGGAATTTCTCTACCGGGACTTCCGGTCAAACTTCCGGGCCGGCAACCAGCGGGCCCGGGAGCTGGGGTTCTATATGCAGAAGTACTGCGGCTGCGTCTTTTCCGAGGCGGACCGCTATCAGAAGCAGATCGACCGGGACCGGGCAAAATTTGACGCGGAGGAGGCGGCCCGACAGGGCTGACGAGCTTCCCTTCGATGCGCAAAAAAGACCTGCACGGCAGCTGCCGCGCAGGTCTTTTTTGCCATTTGAGACGCAGGGATTCAGAATTTGCGGATATCGTCCAGCGACACGATGAACACCGCCGCACCGCCGGCCATGACCTCCATGGGTACCGGCGGCACCGCGGACATCTCCCCGTGGGGCATGGTCACGCTCTGGTACACGGTCTCCTTCCGGTGTCCCGCATACTTCTGCAGGACGTCCAGGGCCTCTTCCAGCCGATCCTCCTCCACGCCGATCATCACCGTGGTGCTCTTTTTCTTCAAAAAGCCGCCGGTGGAGCTCAGCACCGTCACCATGAAGCCGCGCTCATTCAGGTTACGGATGGTGTTGTCGGAATCGCTTCCCTGTAAAACGGCCAGCACCAGCTTGCTCTTTTTCTCCATATTGCTCACCTCCCATGTTCCAACGCGTTGGGCACGTCGTTCCTCCTTATTTTACCTCTCGTGCGAAAAATTGCAAGCGTTCTTTTCCACCCGGCGGCAGACTCATGCCTCCCGGCAGAAGATGGGAACGCCATCCTTCCAGGTCTCCAGTACCCGAATATCCCGGAGCTCCTCCTGCGGCACCGCCAGGGGGTCCCGGTCCAGAATCACCAGATCCGCCTGCTTCCCCGGCGCCAGGGTGCCCTTGTCCGTCTCCTCAAAATACTGGTATGCAGCGTGGACCGTCACCGCCTCCAGGGCCGTCCGGACGTCCACCCGCTCTTCCCGGCCCAGGACGCGGCCCTGCCGGGTCACCCGGTTCACGGCACACCACACCGTCTCCAGCATATCGGGCCGGATCACCGGCGCATCCTGATGGAATGTGAAGGGGATCCCCTTCTCCGCCGCCGAGCCTGCGGGACTGATGGCCTCCGCCCGGCCGGGTCCCAGATTTTCCAGATGGACATCCCCCCAGTGGTACACGTGGGCCACGAAGAAAGAGGGGATCACCCCCAGCCGCCTCACCTCCGGCAGTTGGTCCCTGCCCAGCAGCTGGGCGTGGATCATCACCGGCCGCAGTGCCGCCAGATCCACGCCTTCCCGCGCCGCCGCATCCAGCGCCGCCAGATACTGGGCGCAGGCGGCATCCCCGTTGCAGTGGGCCAGCAGCTGCATTCCATCTGTCCCGGCCCGGCGGACCATGTCCAGCACCTCTGCGTCCGTCAGGGTGCCGTAGCCCCGGTATTCCTGCTCCCCCTGATAGGGCCGCCGCAGCCAAGCGGTACGTCCCTGGGGAGATCCATCCAGAAACATCTTGTACCCGCCCAGCTTGAAGCGCCGGTGATATTGCCGGACACTCTCCGGAAATGCCTGCCGGGCCGCCTCCGCTCCCTCCGGATCTCCGTAGGCAACCACATCCAGCTTCAGGGACCCGTCCGCCAGCAGGGCCTGATACAGGGGTACCAGCTCCCGGCGCAGCAGCCCTTCCTGCACGGTGGTGATTCCGTAGGAGGCGTACAGGTCCTGGGCCTTCCGGTAGGCCGCCAGAAACGACTCCAGCGGCCTCATGGGCACCCGCTTTTGGAACTCCAGAAAGGCGTTTTCCTCCATGTAGCCGGTGAGGGTGCCGTTCTCCCGTCCGATGACGCCTCCGGCGGGGGCAGGCGTCTGCGCAGTGACACCCAGCCGCTCCAGCGCCGCGGTGTTGAACACGCCCATGTGGCCGGACTGGTGGCAGATCACCACCGGGTTGTCCGGCGCCGCCGCATCCAGGCAGAGCCGATCCGGGTGGCGCCGCTCCGAGAGCAGGTTGTGGTCGTACCCCTGTGCCGTTACCCACTGCCCGGCAGGGATGCGCTCCCGCCGGATGTAGTCCCGGATCCGGTCCTGCATGTCCGCCCAGGAGGTGCAGCCCTCCAAAGACACCTGCAGAAACTGGTTGGCCACCGCCGTAAAGTGGCTGTGGGCGTCCAGAAACGCCGGCAGCAGCGTCCTGCCTGCCAGATCCACCCGGCGGACGTCGATTCCCGTCTGGTCCTCCACCGCCGTCCTGCCCCCCACGGCGGCGATCCGGCCGTTGCGCACCAACAGGGCCTGGGCATCAGGGCTGTTCCGCTCCAGAGTGCGGATGGTGCCGTTTTCAAAGAGAATGTCCATGCGATTCCTCCTTTTCTCCCAGTTTACCGCGGCAGGGCGCGTCCCATACCCCGGCGTGAAACTCCAAGTATAGGACAGTATGCCGCGAAAAGGCGTGAGCCCTGCTGCACATGAAGCTGCGGCATATCTGAACGCCTTTCCCCATCTGTATGGCAAAACAGGCCGCCCTTCCGGACGGCCCGCTGGCTCAGTTCTTCAGGCTGTGGAGGGGCGCCGGGATGCGGCCGCCCCGGGCGATAAAGTCCGCGCTGGACTCCGGGTGCACCGGCATCACCGGGGCGCTGCCCAGGAGGCCGCCCATCTCGATCCGGTCCCCCACGGTCTTGCCGGGGGCGGGCAGCAGCCGGACGGCGGTGGTCTTGTTGTTCACCATGCCGATGGCCGCCTCGTCTGCAATGATGGCGGAGATGGTCTCTGCCGGGGTGTCGCCGGGGACGGCGATCATGTCCAGGCCCACGGAGCAGACGCAGGTCATGGCCTCCAGCTTGTCCAGGCAGAGGGTCCCTGCCTCTGCGGCGGCGATCATGCCCTCGTCCTCGCTGACGGGGATGAAGGCGCCGGAGAGGCCGCCCACAGAGGAGGACGCCATGACGCCGCCCTTCTTCACCGCGTCGTTCAACAGGGCCAGCGCCGCCGTAGTGCCGTGGGTGCCGCAGACCTCCAGGCCCATCTCCTCCAGAATGCGGGCCACGCTGTCTCCGATGGCCGGGGTAGGCGCCAGGGAGAGATCCACGATGCCGAAGGGCGTGTCCAGCCGACGGCTGGCCTCCTGGGCCACCAACTGGCCCATGCGGGTCACCCGGAAAGCGGTCTTCTTCACTGTCTCCGCCACCACGTCAAAGGGCTGGCCCTTCACCGCTTTCAAAGCAGTACACACTACGCCGGGGCCGGAGACGCCCACGTTGATGACCTTCTCCGCCTCTCCCACGCCGTGGAAGGCGCCGGCCATAAAGGGGTTGTCCTCCACGGCATTGCAGAACACCACCAGCTTGGCGCAGCCCAGGCCATCCCGGTCCGCCGTGGCGGCAGCGGTATCCTTGACGATGCGGCCCATCAGGGCCACCGCGTCCATATTGATGCCCGCCCGGGTGGACCCCACGTTGACGGAGGAACAGACCAGTTCTGTCCGGGCCAGAGCCTCCGGAATGGAGCGGATCAGCTTCTCGTCCGCCTCTGTCATGCCCTTCTGCACCAGGGCGGAGTAGCCGCCGATAAAGTTGACGCCGCAGGTCTGGGCCGCCCGGTCCAGGGCCAGGGCAAAGGGCACGCAGTCCTCCGTCTCGCTGGCCCCGGCCACCAGGGCCATGGGAGTGACGGAAATGCGCTTGTTCACGATGGGGATGCCGAACTCCCGCTCGATGTCCTCGCCGGTCTTGACCAGCTTCTCCGCATACCGGGTGATCTTGTCGTAGATCTTCTCACAGGCCCGCTTCGGGTCCGGATCACAGCAGCTCAGCAGGGAGATGCCCATGGTGATGGTGCGGATGTCCAGGTGCTGCTGGTCGATCATCTCAATGGTAGATAAAATTTCCTTCTGGTTCAGCATAACGTATCTCCCAACGTACAAATTCTCTCTCAAAAGGACTCCGGAAACGGGTAAAAGAGGCTAGGGGAAAACCTCCGGTTTTCCTCAGTTCTTTTACCTCCGGCAAAAGAAGAATATTAAATCATTTTCGGCAGGGCGTGTACCTGCCGAAAATTTCTTGACCCAGCCGCCGGGGACGGCGTCCCCAGTGACCAACGTCTCACTGGGGAGGGGGAATCTAAAGGGTGGGCGCAGCTCCCTCTTGAAGTCAGATGCGATGCATGGCATCAAATATCTCCTCCCGCTGGATGCGGATAGAGATCTCCATCTTCTGCCCCAACTGCTCCAGCAGGTCCCGCAGCTCGCCCACGGAGACCTTGGCCGCTCCCACGTCCACGGCCATGACCATGGTGAAGGAGCCCTGGAGGATCGTCTGGGAGATGTCCAGGATATTGACATTGTGCTCAGCCAGCAGGGCGCAGACGGCGGCGATGATGCCTACCTTATCCTGCCCCACGACGGTGACGATGGCGTTCATAGCGAAGTTCCTCCTCATGGCCGCCCGCCGGCAAGCCCGGCGAGGCGGCATTCTCTTGTATACAGCGTCCGTATTGTACCACAGATGGGCGGGAAAGTAAATCCTCTCTCATCCCAGCGGATTGACGAATGGTCCCCAGCCCGGAGGCGTGAAGGTCAGCAGCATGTACAGCCCCGCCAGAAGCAGAGCCAGGGCTGCCCACAGCCCCGGGTGCTTTCTTCCGTCCGGGCAGAAGGCCGTGCCCGCCGCCAGCAGCACCGCCCAGACCGCCAGGCTCGCCGCGCCGTTTCCCCCGGCGGCCGCCAAGCCCCAGCACGCCGCTGTCATAGCCAGGGGCGTCAGCACCGCTGCCGGCAGATCCTGCAGCAGCGTGCGGCGCTCCCTGCCCAGCCGGCCGGTCAGCACCCAGGCGGCAAGCAGCGGCCAGAAGGCCAGCTTGCTCAACTCCCAGGGGCTGGGACACTGGGGCACGAACGCGGCAGGCAGTCCGCTTTGTGCCGTGCTGTGGAGCAGCAGCAGTGCCAGGCCGCACACCACAGCCGCCAGATACCGCAGGGCAAAACGATTGAAGGGATCTCTCATGGTTCGCCTCACCTCGCTCCACTGTATGCAGCGCGGCGGCGGAGCAGACCGGAAAACAGCACAGGGCGCGCCGGTGGGCGCGCCCTGCTGGGCTGATGCTCCAGGCGGAATCAGATCTCGCCGAAGAACTTGTCGTGGATGGCCCGGACCGCCCGGTTCACGTCCTCCTCATCCAGCAGAACGGAGACTCGGATCTCAGAAGTATTGATCATCTGGATGTTGATGCCCGCCTCATAGAGGGCCTCGAACATCCGGGCGGCCACGCCGCAGTTGCTCATGAGGCCCGCGCCCACAATGGAGACCTTGCCGATGCTCTCATCCGTCTCAATGTGGTCGAACCTCAGGGTCTCTTTATGTTCCTCCAGAATCTGCTTGGATTCCTCCAGGTCCTTCTTGTGGACCGTGAAGGTGATGTCCTTGGTGTCCTCCCGGCCAATGGACTGCAGGATGACATCCACGTTGATGTTGTGCTTGCTCAGCAGGTCAAAGACCTGGAATGCGACGCCTGGGTTGTGCTGCAGACCGATCAGGGCGACGCGGGCGATGCTGGTGTCCTTGGCGACACCGGCGATATTGGTTTTCTCCACTTTGGTGACCTCCTTGACTTTCGTGCCGGGCTTGCGCTCCAGGCTGGACACGACTTCCAAATTCACTCTGAACTTCTTGGCCAGCTCCACGCTGCGGTTGTGGAGCACCTGGGCCCCCTGCGACGCCAGTTCCAGCATCTCGTCGTAGGTGATCTCATCCAGTTTGCGGGCACTGGGGACGATGCGGGGGTCCGTGGTATACACACCGTCCACATCCGTGTAGATCTGGCACAGATCTGCACGGAAGGCCGCCGCCAGCGCCACGGCGCTGGTGTCGGACCCGCCCCGGCCCAGGGTGGTCACGTCCCCGTTGCGGTCCACGCCCTGGAAGCCGGTGACGATCACGATCCGGTGCTGGTCCAGCTCGGACTGGATACGCTCGGTGTCGATCTTCTTGATCCGGGCGTCGGAGTGGACGGAGGTAGACTGTATCCCCACCTGCCAAGCAGCCAGGGATATGCAGGGCAGGCCCATGGCCTCCAGGGCCATGGCGCACAGGGCCACAGAGATTTGCTCTCCCGTGGAGAGCAGCATATCCATCTCCCGCTTGGAGGCGTGGGGGTTGATCTCCTCCGCCTTGGCAATGAGATCGTCTGTAGTGTCTCCCTGGGCGGAGAGGACCACAATCACGTCGTTCCCCGCCAGATAGGTCTCTGCGATGATGCCGGCTACGTTGCGGATGCGCTTGGCATCTCTCACGCTGGTGCCGCCGAATTTCTGTACGATCAAGCTCATGGCATTTCCTTCTTTAAATCAGAATCAAGTCTCAAATCCCGGTTCCCGCCTGTTCCAGTATACACATCTTCCGGCGGTTTGGGGCTTATCCCAGCACCCGCAGACAGGCCAGGACGCGCAGGCCTTCGGCCTGCTTCCCTGCCTCGGCTCCGCTGATGCAGTCGGTGAGGAAGGCGGTCTCACCGCCGTCCTCGCTGAGGATCTCCACCTGGCCGAAGGCCGCGGCAGCGGCGCTGAGGCTGCCGCCGATGCGGAAGTAGTACCGGCTCCGAAGGGCCTGCGGGTCCTCAAAGCCCGCCGGGTCCGCCTCCCAGCCGATCTCCTCCCGGCGGGGGCTGGACTGAAGCGCCTCCATCACGTCCGCCACGCAGGCGGAGGCCGTGGGCAGCTCCCCGGCCCCCTGGCCGTAGAACATCACTTCCCCGGTGGCGTTTCCCCGGACCACCACCGCGTTGAACACATCGTCCACGCTGGCCAGGGGCTGCTCCTCCGGGATCAGATGGGGTGCCACATAGGCGGTACGGCCGCCGGGCAGGCGCACCGCCCGGCCCAGCAGCTTGACGCGGTAGCCCGCCCGCTGGGCGATCTTCACGTCCCGGAGAGACAGCCGGCTGATCCCCTCCATGGGCACATCCGCCGGGTCCACCTGACAGCCGAAGGCCAGATCCGCCAGGATACAGATCTTCCGCCCGGCGTCGACGCCCTCCACGTCTGCGGTGGGGTCTGCCTCCGCATAGCCCTTCTCCTGCGCCTCTTTCAGGGCGTCTGCAAAGGTGGTGCCGGCCCGGACCATCCGGGTAAGGATATAATTGGTGGTGCCGTTTAGGATGCCGTACACCTCGTCGATCCGGTTGGCAGCCATGCACTGGGTCAGGGGATGCAGCACTGGGATACCGCCGCCCACGCTGGCCTCGAACAAATAGTTCACGCCCCGCTTTTTGGCCAGGGCCAGCAGCTCTGCGCCCTTCTCCGCCACCAGCTGCTTGTTGGCGGTGACCACGTGCTTGCCGGCGTTCAGGGCCCGCTTCGTGTACTCGTAGGCCGCCTCCACGCCGCCGATGGTCTCCACCACCACCCGGATAGCATGGTCCTCCTCGATCTTCGTGAAGTCATCCGTCATCAGCTGACGGTAGGGCCCGTCCTTGAAATGCCGCACCAGAATGGTCTTCACCTGCAGGGGCTCGCCCAGCTTTCGCTCGATCTGCCGGGCGTTTTCCGCCACTACCTTGGCCACGCCGGTGCCCACCGTACCAAGGCCCATAATCGCAATCTGTATCATGCGTCCGTTTCCTCTCTCTTTATCCTGCCAGGACTTCCACCCGTACCACGCCGTCCACGGCGGCCACGTCTGCCATCAGCTTCTCCAGGGTCTCCGCCAGTCCGCTGGTCTCTGCGGAAATCGTCACCGCCGCGCAGCCGTTGGTGGGAATGCTCTGGTTGATGGTGAGGATGTTGGCCCCAGAAGTGGCAAACACGGACAGCACGCTGGAGAGCACGCCGGTGTTGTCCTTGAGCATACAGTAAAAGGTGATGATGTGCTCCGCCTTCATATCGTTGAACGGCTGCACCGCATCCTTGTACTTGTAGAACGCGCTGCGGCTGATCCCCACCTGCTTCGTGGCAGCGCCCACGGTGTCCGCCTCGCCGGTCTGCATCATCCGCTTGGCCTCCGCCACCTTCACGAAGATCTCCGGCAGGGCGTTCGCGGCCACAATGTAATACTTGATCTCTCTCGCCATCTCGTCCGCCTCCTATGGCCATTTGTCTTTACACGCAAAGCATCTTACCATATTTCCGTAGGCAATGCAACCAAATTCGCCGAAATTCTTTTGACGAAAACAGGAAAAGTTCCCCCGGTTTTCTCCCCCTCACCTGAGCAGAATGCCGGATAGAAACAGGCGCCCCGGTTTTCACCGGGGCGCCTGTTTCCTGATCTCAGCCGATTCACTTCTCCGCCTGGAATACGGCCTTCATGCCCTTATAGGTCTCGTAGCAGTCCAGCTTGGACACCGTCTCAAAGGGCGCGTGCATGGACAGGACCGGCACGCCCGCGTCCAGCGTGGTGATGTTCCGGTTGGCCATATACATGGCCACAGTGCCGCCGCCGCCGGCGTCCACCTTGCCCAGCTCTGCGATCTGCCAGATGACCCCCGCCTCGTCAAAGAGGTTGCGGATATAGGCCACCGTCTCCGCGTCCGCGTCGGAGGCACCAGACTTGCCCCGGGCGCCGGTGTACTTGCACAGGCCGATGCCGTAGTTCAGATAGGCGGCGTTGCGCTTCTCATACACGTCGGAGAAGTTAGGGTCGTAGGCCGCCGTCACGTCGGCGCTGAGGCAGAAGGACTTCTCGAAACACACCCGCACAGCCGCGCCCTGGCTCTCGCACAGGTCCTCCATAAATGTGTCGAAAGCGGCGGACTGCATGCCCGTCACACCGTCGGAGCCGATCTCCTCCTTATCCGCCAGAACGCACACCGCCGTCTTGGCAGGGGTCCCCTCCAGATCCAGCAGGGCCCGCAGGGCGGCGTAGGCACACACCCGGTCATCATGGCCGTAGGCGCCGATCATGCTGCGATCCAGGCCGATGTCCGTGGCCTTTACCGCCGGCACCGCCTCCAGCTCCGCGGAGGTGAAGTCATCCTCTGTGATGCCGTACTTTTCGTTCAGCAGCTTCATCACCGCCAGCTTCACACGGCCGGACTCCTCCGCGTCCCCGATCGGCTCGCTGCCCAGCAGCAGGTTCAGGGTCTCAGCGGGGATGGCCTCCGCCAGCGGCTTCTTGTTCTGCTCCGCGCCCAGGTGGGGCAGCAGGTCCGTGATCACCAGCCGGGGATCGTCCGCGCCCCCGCCGATGTTCACCTGTACGCTGGCGCCGTCCCGCAGGGCCACCACGCCGTGGAGCTCCAGGGGAATGGTAACCCACTGGTACTTGCGGATACCGCCGTAATAGTGGGTCTTGAAATAGGCCAGTTCCCCGTCCTCATACAGGGGGTTGGGCTTCAGGTCCAGCCGGGGGGAGTCTATGTGGGCGGCAGCGATCTGAACACCCTCCGCCAACGGCTTCTCCCCGATGTGGGCCAGCAGCACGCTCTTGCCCCGGTTACAGAGATAAACCTTGTCTCCCGGCTTCACCGCCGCGCCCCGGACATAGGGCCGGTAGCCGGCCTGCTCTGCCAGGCGGACAACCTCTCCTGCGCAGAGCCGCTCGGTCTTGCTAGTGTCCAGAAATGCCTTGTAGTCCGTGCAGTACGATTCCATGGCGCTCCGCTCCGCCGCGTCCATCCGGTCGAAGCCGTTGCGGCGGCAGGAGAGCAGCTGCTCCTTCAGCGCCTTAAATTCCTTGCTTTCCATGTGCTTTTTCCTCCTTGATGGTGTCGATCAGCCGCTGGAAAAACTCCCGGGCCTCCATTTCAAAGGCCGCGGCGGTATCGGCGGCGTTATTCAGCTCACAGTCGCACTTGCCCCGGTAGTACTCGTCCGGCTGCTGGGCGGAGATCCGCAGGCGGGCGTACTGCTCTGTGATGTTGTCCCGGGCCATGATCCGCCGGACCCGCAGTTCCAAAGGCGCGGTGACGGCTATCGTCCGGTCGCACAGCTGGTCCAGCCCGCCCTCCAGCAGGTTGATGGCATCGATGGCGAAGATCTTGCTCTCCGACGCCGCCAAGCGCCGCCGCACCTCCGGCACCAGATGGCGGGCCACAATGCCGTTGAGCTGCTCCAGCCGGTCCTTGTGGGAGAAGACCTCCTGTCCCAGCTTGCGCCGGTCCAGTTGGCCGGCTGCGTCAAACGCGCCGGGGAAGGAGACACCGATCTCATCCCGCAGGGGAGCGCAGGTCTCCAGCATCTCATGGTACAGGGCGTCGCAGTCGATGACCTCGCCCCCCAGGGAGCGGATGGCCCGCAGGGCGCTGGACTTGCCCGCGCCGGTGCCGCCGGTGAGGCCCAGCACCACCCGCTCACTGTCCGCCTCCACCACATGGAAGCCGGCGGCCTTTTTCAGCCGGTTGCCGATGGCCAGACCCAATCCCCGGTTGTCCGGGCACTGGGCGAAGATCTCCGTCACATCGCTGGTGTCAAAGGTCCGCAGGGCGTCGAACACCCGCTGGGCCTGGACCAGCTTGTCGCCTACAGGCCCCAGGGTGTGGACCTCCTGCTCCCGGAACAGATCCGCAAACTCCTCGAAGCAGATGACGCCGGAAGTGGGCCCCACCCGCCGCAGGATCTCCTGGGCGGACTTCTCCGGCGCGCCGGTGATGACGGTGACCGGCGCCTTGGGGGCGTAGTGGCGGTACTTCATGCCGGGGGCTTTGGGCTTCTCGCCCTCCGCCAGGGCGCCGTTGACGGCCTTATCCACGTCGATCTTGCCGATGAGCCGCTCCAGGTCCTCCAGGGGCAGTCCGCCGGGACGCAGCAGCCTGGGCGGGTCGCAGGTCAGGTCCAGAATCGTGGACTCCACACCCACCGCACAGGGACCGCCGTCCACCACGCCGCTGATCCGGCCGTCCATATCCTCCAGCACGTCCTGGGCAGTCGTGCAGCTGGGCCGGCCGGAGAGGTTGGCGCTGGGGGCCGCGATGGGGATGCCCGCCTCCCGGATGATCGCCAGCGTCACCGGGTGGTTGGGGCAGCGCACCGCCACCGTGTCCAGCCCGGCGGTGGTCTCGTCCGGGATGATGGGCCGCCGCTTCAGGATCATAGTCAGGGGGCCGGGCCAGAATTTCCGGGCCAGCACATAGGCCAGGGGCGGCACGTCGGCGCAGTAGCGGGGCAGCCACTGGGCGCCGGTCACATGGATGATGAGGGGATTGTCCTGGGGCCGGCCCTTGGCCTCAAAGATCCGCTTCACCGCGGTGCCGTCCAGAGCGTTGGCCCCCAAGCCGTACACCGTCTCCGTGGGGATGCCCACCAGGCCGCCGTCCCGCAGGATCTTGGCCGCTGCGCCGATCTTGTCCTCGATCTCCTTCTGCTGACCCTTGGTGTCCCGCAGGTCAAAATATCGTGTCTGCATATCTCTTCGCCTCTATCTCTCTTCGCCGGAGATCTCCCCGGCCTTATTGCTTACTCTTTCTGCGTCTCCAAAGGGCTCCGCGGCGTCCCGGCAGGCTGCCGGAAGTGCAGCCCCTCCACGGCGCCGCTCTATCCGGGCCGCCGTACAGCTCTGTTTTATGGTTCCCCGCCGCCGTTCTTCAGCTTCTCCGCCTGGTCGGCGGTCACCAGGGCGTCGATGAGCTCATCCAGTTCCCCGTCCAGGACTGCGTCGATCCGGTACAGCGTCAGGCCGATCCGGTGATCCGTCACCCGGCCCTGGGGGAAGTTGTAGGTGCGGATCTTCTCGCTGCGGTCGCCGCTGCCCACCTGACTCTTCCGCTCTCTGGCGATGTCGGCATCCTGCTTTTCCCGCTCGATCTCATACAATCTTGACGCCAAAAGGCGCATGGCCTTGTCCCGGTTCTGGAACTGGCTGCGCTCCTGCTGGCATTCCACTACCAGGCCGGTGGGCCGGTGGATCAGCCGCACGGCGGAGGACGTCTTGTTCACATGCTGGCCACCCGCGCCGCTGGCCCGGTAGACCTGCATCTCGATGTCCGCAGGGTCCAGCTTCACGTCCACCCCTTCCGCCTCCGGCAGCACGGCCACCGTGGCGGCGGAGGTCTGGATGCGGCCATTGGACTCCGTCACCGGCACCCGCTGGACCCGGTGGACGCCGCTCTCGAATTTCAGCCGGGACCAGGCGCCCTCGCCCTCGATAAGGACGCTGCACTCCTTCACGCCCCCCAGCTCCGTCTCGTTCAGCTCCACGGTGTCAGTCCTCCAGCCCCGGGCGGCAGCGTACATGGTGTACATCCGCAGCAGCGACGCGGCGAACAGCGCCGCCTCCTCGCCGCCGGTACCCGCCCGGATCTCCAGGATCACGTTCTTCCGGTCATTGGGATCCTTGGGCAGCAGCAGGAGCTTCAGCTCCTGCCGTAGCCGCTCCATCTCTTCCCGTGCGGCGGTCAGCTCCTCCTGGGCCAACTCCCGCATCTCCGGGTCGGAGAGCAGCTCCTCCGCCGCGGCTCGGTCCGCCTCCGCCTGCCGGTATGCCTGGTACGCCTCTGCCACCGGAGTCAGGTCCTTCAGCTCCCGATTCACAGTCTTCAGCCGCTCCGCGTCGCCATAGACAGACGGGTCTGCCAGCTGGGCTTGCAGGTCCTCATACCGCAGGGCCAGCTCCTTCAGTTTTTCCTGCATGGGGCATCTCCTCTCCCGTTGATTTCAGAAAAGGGTCTGCCGCTACTGCCCCTCCAGAAAGGCCCGGACCTGGCGGAGAAACTCCTCCTGCCAGAATGCCCAGCCCACGTCCCCGCTCCGCAAGGACACCGCCGCCAGATGACCGGCGGGCACACAGAGATCCATCTGGCGATAAACCTCCTGGTACTGGGAGCCGCTGCTGCGGGTCAGCACATAGGCCGCGTTGCGGATCTCCCCGCCCCGGTCTTTCAGAAACGACCGCATGACGGCGCTGGATCGCCCGGCCCACACCGGTGTGCCCAGAATCACCAAGCGGTAGTCCCCCAGGGGACGGGCTGTCTCCAACGGGGCCACGGGGCGGGTGTCTTTGCGCATGGCGTCCAGCCCACAGCGCAGCCAGCCCCGCCAGCCGCTCCGGTCCGCGTTGTCCCGCAGCTCCGCCAGCTCCGCGTCCAGGGCGGCGGCAATCTCCTCCATGGCCTTCTTGGTGTTCCCCGTCCGGGAGTAATAGATACATAAGATATCGCTCATTTGGTTCCTCCGTATCCGCTCAGTCAAACAGAAAGGTCTTTACCATGGCAAAGGCCTCCCGCAGGGTGTAATTGATCTCCAAATGAACCCAGGGCAGCGGCGCTGGGATCCCGGCCACGTCTCCGTAGCCCTCCCGGGCGGCGATCAGCTCCGACCGGGCGATGTGAAAGTCGTTGGTGACAACAGCCACCCGTCCCTCCGCTGGGTCGACCCCCGCCTCATACAGCAGGGGCTTGGAGAGGGCGAAGTTCTCCGCCGTGTTGGATGCCTGATCCTCCAGAATCAGCCGCCCCGGCTCCACGCCATGGGCCGTGAGGTAGTCGTACATGCACGCCGCCTCGCTGATCTCCTCGCCATAGCCGGTGCCGCCGGTGAGCACCACCGGGATCTCCGGGTGGGCCTCCAGATAGTCCAGGGCCGCGTCCAGCCGGGTCCGCAGGGACAACGACGGCTCCGTGCCGTTGACCCCCGCTCCCAGGACGATGACCGCGTCTGCCGGCAGGGGCGTCATGTCGCTGCGCCCCCGGTTAATGATAAAGACCTCCAGCCCCAGCAGCGCAGCCAGTCCCACCGTAAGGCAGCCATAAAAGCCCCGGCGGATCAGCCGCCAGCGGTGATTTCCGGCGGCCAGGCGATCCAGCAGCCAGGAAAGCACCAGGAGCGCCGCCAGCCCCAGCAGCAGAAAGCCGGAAAACCGGATGCCCAGGCTCCGGATCAGCACCAGAAGCAGGCCGAAAACGGCGCAGCCCGCCGCCCCGATCAGCCGGGCCTGTCCTCTTCTGCGGCCCCGGTAGACATCGTACCGGTACAGGGGCCGCTGTTTAGCCCTCTGCCTCTTCACTGAGCTGCTCCCACCTTTCGTACAGGGCGTCCAGCTCCGCCTGGGCGGCGTCCTTCTGCCCCACCAGCTCGTTCAGCTTCTCATAGTCGCAGGCCGCGGCCTCCATATCTGCCTCCAGAGCGGCGATGCGCTCCTCCGCCTTGGCGATGTCCCGCTCACAGATGGTCAGCTGCCGTCGGGCCGCCTGCTGAGCCTTGTTGCCCCGCTGGGGCCGCTCCGCAGCGGGCTTTTCCCGCTCCTTCTCCGGCTTGGGAGCGGCGGCCTTCTCCGCCTCCTCCTGAGCCTTCATCTGCCGGTATTGGGCAAAGCCGCAGGGATAATCCGTGATGGTGCCATCCGTCAGCTCCCAGATCCGGGTGGCGAAGCGGTTGATGAAGTACCGGTCATGGCTGACAAACAGCAGCGTGCCGTCGTAGGCCTCCACCGCCTCCTCGATCCACTCCCGGGAGTCGATGTCCAGATGGTTGGTGGGCTCGTCCAGGATCAGGAAGTTGATCTCGTCATCCATCAGCATGCACAGCCGCAGGCGGCTCTGCTCCCCGCCGGAGAGCACCGACACCGGCTTGAACACGTCCTCGCCCCGGAAGTCGTATGCCGCCAGCCGGTTTCGGGCCGACTGGGCCGAGAGGCCCTTTTTCGCCGCCATCATATTCTCCACCAGGTTCCAGTCTGGGTGGTCGAAGCGGACGATCTGGGGCAGGTATGCCTCCTTCACCTGGGGGCCGGTTTTGATGCGGCCGTCGTCCGGATACAGCTCCCCCACGATCATCTTGATAAGGGTGGACTTTCCGGTGCCGTTGTCGCCGATGAGGGCGATGCGCTCGCCCCCCTCCACCTTCAGGCTGATGCCCTCAAAGAGGTGCTTGTCCCCGTAGGACTTGGACACGTTCCGGATGCCCAGCACCTCGTCCCCGTGGAACTCTGCGGAGGAGAACCGGGCGTCCATCTTCCGCGCCTTGGTGGGTTTGGAGGTGGTCCGCATCCGCTCGATGCGCTTTTCCATGGAGATGGCCCGGCGGTAGGTCTTGTCCATGCCCATGAAAGCCCAGACCCGCAATTGCTCCGCCGCCTTCTCCAACTGTGCGATCTTGGCCTGCTCTTTTTCGTACTGCTTCATCCGCTCCTGGTAGCGGCGTTCCTTCTCCACGGCGTAGAAGCTGTAATTCCCGCTGTAAAACTCCGCTTTCCCGTCCTGGATCTCGATGACCCGGGTGACGGTGCGGTCCAGGAAATACCGGTCGTGGGAGATGGTGACCACCGTGCCGTGGAAAGAGCGAATGTACTCCTCCAGCCACTCGGTAGCGTGGAGGTCCAAGTGGTTGGTGGGCTCGTCCAGCAGCAGGATGTCCGTGTCCTCCAGGATGAGGCGGCCCAGGTTCACCCGGGTCTTTTCCCCGCCGGAGAGGCTGTCGAACAGCTGGGACCGCTGGCTGTCCGGAATGGACAGGCCGTTGGCGATCTTATTCACCGCCACATCTGTGTCATAGCCGCCAAATGCCTCAAACCGCTCGCTTAATGTGCCGTACCGCTTCAAAATGGCAGGGTCGCTCTCCCCGGCGGCCATCCGGGCCTCCAGGGCCCGCATCTCCTCCGCCAGGCTCTCCAGCCGGGCGAAGGCGGAGCGCAGCACATCCTCTACTGTGCAGCCGGCGGGGTAGACGGGGATCTGGGAGATCAGGCCCACCCGCCGGCCCTGGCCCACCACGACGGTGCCCTCGTCGTAGTCCAGCTCGCCGGTCAGTATCTTGAACAGGGTGGTCTTGCCCGCGCCGTTGCGGCCCAGCAGCCCCACCCGCTCCCCCTGGTCCACCTGAAAGGTGAGGCCGTCCAGGACGTTCTTCCCCACCTCAAAGGACTTCACCAGGTTGTTCACTTGAATCTCAATCATACGCTTGTTTCAACTGCTCCACGATCCAGCCAAAGTGCATGGCGTGGGACGCCTTCACCAGCATGGCAGTGTCGGTGCCCAGCTGGTCAGTCAATTCGTGGACGGCCTCCTCCTTGGTGGCAAAATGGGTGACGGAGCCGCCGCTCTGGGCGGCGCCGTCGGCGATCTTCTCCGCCTTGGCGCCGATGGCCACCACCTCGTCGATGCCCAGCATGGCGGCCAGGGCGCCCATGTTGTAGTGGGCCTGGTCCGTCAGGTCCCCCAGTTCCCCCATGTCCCCCAGCACGGCCACCTTCCGGCCGCACTCAGTCTTGGCCAGGATCTCCAGGGCCGCAGTGACGGACTGGGGATTGGCGTTGTAGCAGTCATCCAGCACCAGCCGCCCGTCCCGCAGACGAAGCACCCGCATCCGGGATCCGGCGGGTTCATACGAAGCCGCGCCCCGGGTGATCTCCTCCGTGGAAAGGCCCAGCTCCTCTCCCACCGCCACGGCGATGGCGGCAGAGTAGGCCATGTGCTCTCCCGGCGCAGGGATGGTCAGGTGATAGGTGTCCCGGGGGGACACGACGGTGCAGGTAATTCCCGCCACGCCGTGGTCGGCCATGTCCATCACCCGGACGGCGCAGTGCTCCGACCGTCCGCAGCGGACGGTCCGGAAGGGCAGGTCCAGGGTGTTCAGCAGGGCGTCATCCCCGTTAAGGACCGCCAGTCCCTCCGGCTTCAGGTTCTCAAAAATCTCGCTCTTGGCCTTGAGGATCCCCTCCCGGCTGCCCAGATGCTCGATATGGGCGTCACCGATGTTGGAGATGACGGCGATGTCCGGCCGCACCATCTCCCCCAAATAGCGGATCTCCCCGAAGTGGTTCATCCCGGTCTCGATCACCGCCGCCTGATGCTCCGGCCCCAGGCCCAGCAGGGTCAGGGGCGTGCCGATGTCGTTGTTGAAGTTCTCCGGTGTCTTCAGCACCCGGAGCTTCGCCCCCAGCACCGCCGCCAGCATCTCCTTTGTGGTGGTCTTGCCCACGCTGCCGGTGACCTGGACAAAGGGGATGGCGAACCGGTCCCGGTAGGCGGACGCCAGGGCCCGCAGGGCCAGCCGGGTGTCCGCCACCTGGATATAGAACTTGTCTGGCCGCAGCAGCTCCGGCCTCCGGGCGCACAAGCACCCGGCGGCTCCCGCGTCCAGGGCCCTGTCGATGAAGTCATGGCCGTCGAACCGCTCCCCCACCCAGGGCAGGAACAGGCAGCCGGGGGCAATCTTCCGGCTGTCGGTGCACACAGCGGTGACGGGGGCCGCCCCCTTCCGGGGATTCAGCCAGGTGCCGTCCACAGCGGATATGATCTCAGGAATGGTCATTGGCTGCATGCAGTTCACCCTCTTCTCTTCACGTCGCAGGAGAGCCGCACGATCTCCTCGCAGAGCTGGTTGTAGCTCATGCCCACGGCGGCGGCCTCCTTGGGGACAAAGCTGTTGGGGGTCATGCCCGGCAGGGAGTTGGCCTCCAGCACCCACAGATTTCCGTCTTTGTCCAGAATCATGTCCGTGCGGGAGTAGACCTCCAATCCCAACGCCCGGTGGGTCCGCAGGGCCAGCTCACCGGCGGCCTGCATCACCGCGGGCGGCACATCGGCCGGACAGGTCTCCACCGCCGCGCCGGCCTGGTACTTGGCCACGTAGTCAAATTCCTTTCCGGCGGGCACGGTCTCCACCGCCGGCAGCCAGCGGTCCCCCAGGACCGCCACTGTCAGCTCCCGGCCGTAGATCCGCTCCTCCGCCAGGACCTTGGCGCCGTAGCGCAGCACCTCCTCCAGGGCCCGCTTCAGCTCCGTCCGGTCCTCCGGTAAGTACACCCCCAGGGACGAACCGCCCCCGATGGTCTTGATGACGCAGGGCATAGGCAGCGTCTGGGCCAGGGGCTCCGCCTCATCCAGTCCATAGGACAGCAGCCGCCACTTGGGGGTGGGGATGCCGCACGCGTCCAGAATCTGCTTGGAAACCGCCTTGTCCATGGCGACAGCGGAGGCCAGATGACCCGCGCCGGTGTAGGGCACGCCCAGTAAATCCAGGGCGGCCTGGATGCGGCCGTCCTCCCCGTCCATACCGTGGAGGCCCAGGAACACCAGGTCCGCCTTCTGGCAGATGTCCAGCACGTGGGGGCCGATGTGGCTGGGGCCCTGATCCTTCCGGCCGCGCTTCACCGTCTCCAGGTCCGGCGCCTCCACCTCGATCTTCGCGTCGGGGCACAGGCCGTCGGGCGCGTCAAACAGGGTCTCCAGGTCCGCCGGGACCTCCTCCAGCCCCAGGAACAGATCCACCAGGATGGCCCGATGGCCGTTTTCCCGCAGGGCGCGGCACACGCCGGTGCCCGTCACCAGGGAGACCGCCCGCTCTGTGGAGATTCCCCCCGCCAATACAACGATCTTCATGCTCGTTTCCAGTCCCTTCTATCTTGACTGCTCTCCGATGGGTAGTCATAATCATCCTATTTTAATGTTCCATAGTTTAGCACAAACCGCCCCCAAATACAACTGTTAAAACGCCGCAGGCCCTCCGAAAAAGCACGGGCGCTTTTTCGGAGGGCTGTTTGTTCTGCTGGAAATTTCCGGCTCAGAGGAGCCAGTCGAAGAGGCCGGCCGGTTCTCCCTCCAGCAGGGTGCCGGCGGCGGAGAGCATCTGGGCCGCGTCCGCCCGGGTGACGGTCTCTCCCATGGCGGCGCTGCCGAAGCTGCCCGCGGCGAGGACGCTGACCGCCTCCATGTTCCCCACGGCCTGGGCTGCCCAGGAGGGCACTGCCTCCCGGTCTGCGTACCAGCTGGCCAGATCCACATCCTCCACCGCCAGGACGCGGTTGAGCACGGTAGCCGCCTCATTGAAGGTGATGGGCTCATCTCCCTGGAAGGCCACGCCCTCCGCTGTGGAGACGCCCTGAATGATGCCGTCCGCGACGCCGGCCGCGGCGTAGGCCTTGGCCCAGGTGGGGATGGCCGCGTCATCACAGAAGCCGGTCATGGTAACGGCGGTGGGTTCGTCCCCGGCGGTCTCCATTACCAGGGCCAGAAACTCGCTGCGGGAGACGGGCTTATCCGGCTCAAAGTAGTACTGGTCTCCGATCTTGGCACCGGTGAAAATCCCCGCCTCCGCCAGGTCCTGCGCGGCCACCGCGGCGGTGCTGTCCGCCGTGTCCGCATAGGTGACGCCAGACTTGGCCTTCTCAATGGTGACGCTCACCGTAGCGGGTTGAGACACGCGTCCGGCGCTGTCGGTGGCGGTATAGGTGAAGCTGTCGCTTCCGGTGGAATCCCCCTCTGGGGTATAGGTGAAGCTGGCGCCGTCAATCTGGACGGTGCCCTTTTTGGGCTCTTTCTCCACGGTGAAGGTCAGGTCCTCTCCCTCGCCGCCCGCGGCCAGAAACTGGGCGTGATAGGGAATGCCCCGGTAGGTGCGGATCTCCAGCGCCTGGGCCGTGGGGCTCCCCTCTGCCGGCTGGGCCTTCTCCTTGCCGCCGAACAGGGCGGCGGCGTTGACGGACAGGGTCAGGACTACCGCCAGGCACAGGGCGGCGGCGCGTTTCATCAGTTGGGTCTTCAAGGCGATCATACCTCCTGTATTGAATTGGGTGCACCGCTAGTTTCTTCCCGCCCGCCGGAAATATGCAGAAAAACACGGCCGGAGCGCACTCCGGCCGTGTTTGGGAGCTCCTTCCGCTCACCCCAGGGGCCTGCCCGGACGGCGGACCACAGGGGATCGCTTTTTGATGCCGGACACCACGCCCATGGCGGCATACAGCGTCAACAGCGAGGACCCGCCGTAGCTGAAGAACGGCAGGGTCAGACCGATCACGGGCATCACAAACAGGCACATACCGATGTTCACCACAGTCTGGAAGATCAGCATGGCCGCCACACCCACACAGACATAGCAGTGGAAGGGCGTCTCAGCCCGGCGGGCTACCAGCAGCACCCGGATGATGATGGCCGCCAGCAGGGCGATCACAACAAGACAGCCGATCATCCCCAGCTCCTCCCCGCAGACACAGAAGATGAAGTCCGTGTGCCGGGCCGGCAGGGACCCCTCCCCCGCCTGAGTCTGGGTGCCCTGCATGTATCCCTGGCCGAAGAGGCCGCCGGAGCCCAGGGCCAGCAGGCCCCGGGTCTGCTGCCAGCCTGCTCCCAGGGTATCATAGGAGTGGTCAAACAGGACCCGGAAACGGTTGATCATATAGTCCGGCATCAGGCCCAGAGCCACCGAGGCGGCAATGGCTGCCCCGCTGCCGGCGAACAGCAGGACGAACCACCGCAGAGCGAAGCCTGCCACAAAGGCCATGCACAGAAAGATGAAGAAAAATGTCAGGCCGTTGCCCATATCCCCGGAAATCCCCACGTACCACCCCATCAGGGCGATGGTGTGCCCCGCCACCATCAGGGCGGAGGGGAAGGATTTCAGATCCCGCTTCACCTCCCGCAGCCACTCCAACTGCTTGGCCAGCAGCAGGGTGAAGGTGATCTTCACCACCTCCGCCGGGCCGATGCTGAAGGGGAGAAAGGGAAATTTCAGCCATGCGGTGTTGCCCGTGTTGTCCGAGACGCCAAAAGGTGTCAGCAGCAGGGCGATGAACACGACGTTGAAGGCCACAAGCCACTTCCACCGTCGCATCAGCCGCTCCAGGTCCAACATGGACATGAAGATATAGGCGCAGATGCCCAGCACCATGGCCGCCCCCTGGACGCCCACATATCGCACGATGCCGCCGATGTTCAGATACCGGGTGGCGCTGGCGATCAGCGCCATGCCGTACAGGGTGGCGGCGCAGCAGAGCCCCAGCAGCACCAGGTCGGCCTGCTGGATGAAGTCTGCCAGAATGGCTTTCAGTCGGTTCCACATGGGCGTTTCCATTTCCTCCGGCGCAGAATTTGACGAATGCAGTATACCACAAATGAAAAGATGTGTAAACGCCGCAAATTTGTTTTTACAGACTGTTCAAAATATGGTATACTGAATCGGATTTGGAAATATCACTGGAAAGGAGCGCTGCTTCGTGGAGTATATTTCCCACAGCGAGGCGGAGACGGAGGCCTTTGGTGAACGGTTGGCCGCCGCTCTCTCTCCCGGCGCCGTGGTGGCCTACCGGGGCGGTCTGGGCATGGGCAAGACCGCCTTTACCCGTGGCCTTGCCCGTGGCCTGGGATGCCGAGGTCGGGTCACCAGCCCCACCTTCACTATCGTCAACGAATATGAGGGCCCTACCCCTCTGTTCCACTTCGATATGTACCGGCTGAACGGGTCTGAGGACCTGTTCGACATCGGCTGGGAGGACTATCTCTCCCGGGGCGGCGTCTGCGCCGTGGAGTGGAGCGAGCAGGTGGCGGACGCCCTGCCGGAGGGCACGGTCTATGTGACCCTCACCCGCCATCCGGAGCACGACGGCTGGCGGAGCATCACCGTGGAAGGAGGTGCTGCACAATGAGGATCTTGGCACTGGAAACCTCCGCCAAGGCGGTCTCCGCCGCCGTGACGGAGGATGGGAAAGTCCTCTGCTCCGGCTATCAGGACACCGGCCTCACCCACAGCCGCACCCTGATGCCCATTGTGGAGGCCATGCTGAAAAACACCGGCCTGACCGTTCAGGACTGCGACGCCGTCGCTGTGGCGGCAGGCCCGGGGTCCTTCACCGGCATCCGCATCGGCGTCTCGGCTGCCAAGGGACTGGCCTTTGCCGCGGACAAGCCCTGCGCGGCCGTCTCCACCCTGGAGGCCATGGCCCGGAACGTGGCCCACATGGACGCCCTGGTGGTCTGCGCCATGGACGCCCGGCGTAGCCAGATCTACAACGCCCTCTTCACCTCCGAACATGGCCGCCTGACCCGCCGGACGCCGGATCGCGCCATCGGCCTTGCGGAGCTGGCGGAGGAGCTGCGGAGCGAGCCACTGCCCCTGGTGATCGTGGGGGACGGCGCCGTCCTCTGTGAGAAGGCGCTGACAGAGTCGGGACTGCCCTGCCGCCTGGCACCGCCCCAACTGGTGATGCAGAACGCCATGTCCGTGGCCCTGTGCGCCGAGGACCTGGCCCGGGCGGGAAAGCTGGTCTCCGCCCAGGAATTGCTTCCGGTCTATCTCCGCCCTCCCCAGGCCCAGCGTCTGCGGCAGCCGCCCCAGATCTGAGGGAACGGTTTAGATCGTAGGGAACGGTTTACATCAAGGATATCAGAGAAAAGGAGTTTATAAGTATGAGCGGCAAAGTGCATGTGATGGACCACCCCCTGGTGGCCCACAAGCTGACCATCCTACGGGACAAGGACACCAGCGTCAAGGATTTCCGGGAGATCGTCTCCGAGATCGGGATGCTGATCACCTATGAGGCCACCCGGGATCTGCCCCTGACCACCAAGGAGGTGGAGACCCCCATCTGCAGGACCATCGCCCCCACCCTGAAAGGCAAGAAGTTCGCTGTGGTGCCCATCCTCCGGGCGGGCCTGGGGCTGGTGGACGGTGTGCTGCGGATGGTGCCCTCCGCCCGTGTGGGCCACATCGGCATGTTCCGGGATGAGGAGACGCTGGAGCCCCATGTCTACTTCTGCAAGATGCCCAAGGACATTGCGGAGCGGGACATCATGATCGTGGATCCCATGCTGGCCACCGGCGGCAGCGCCGAGGCCGCCATCACCGAGATGAAGAAGCGGGGCTGCAAAAACATCAAGCTGATGGTTCTGCTGGCCGCGCCGGAGGGTGTGGAGCGCATCCAGAAGGCCCACCCGGACGTGGACATCTACTGCGGCGCCGTGGATGACCATCTGAACGAGCACGGCTATATTGTCCCCGGTCTGGGCGATGCCGGTGACCGGATCTTCGGGACAAAATAAGGCGCTCTCCCTTTACGTGTGTGATGCACGGCAGGCCGGTCCCGTCCGGCGGAAAGGAGCATACCATGGCCCCAGAGCAGACGAACGCCAAACGGCACGGCCCCAACCGGGCCACGACGGTGATCTGTCTGGTACTGATTCTCGCTGCCGCACTGGTCATTGCCCGCATGGTGAAATTCCGGTCACAGGTGGACGTGACACTCCCGGCGGTCCTGTGGGAGGATGGCGAGGCCACGGCCGTGAACACCACTCTGCATTTCCACGGGGAGATGGTGAAGCAGTGGGGGCAGGATGACAGCTTCAGCGGCTATCTGGAACTGGAGGAACAGCCCTTCACCTCTGAGGAAGCCAGCAAGGTCTGGCTGACCATGGCCCATGAGGGCGGCGGCCTCAACCGGGGCCTGCTCGAATACGGAAAGTTCCCCGCCCACACGTTTTTCGGGGAACTGTACACAGACCGGGAATATACGCAGTTCTTCCTGTTCCCCTTTGAGCGGGTCCCCGGCGAGGACGACGGAACGTCAACCTACGTAGCCGGCTCCTCCGTCTATGTCGCTCCGGCAGCATCTCTGGACGAGGCAAAAGCTCTGCTGGAGTCGTACGGCTTGATGGAGTCGCACGGCCTTCCGATACCGGATGAAAGCCCGCAATAAACAGCGCCAGTGTTCCAATTGCACAGATTCCAAAAGCAGCCCGGCGGATATTCCGCCGGGCTGCTTTCGTTTTCAGTCAGATTTTTCGCCACTGCGTCACAGCACATACAGATATACCGCCAGATAGTGGAAGAAAGACCCCGCCAGAATCAACAGGTGGAACAGTTCGTGGAAGGTCCACTCTGCAGAGATGTTTGGCTTCTTGACGGCGTAGAACACCGCTCCCACCGAGTAGCAGATCCCGCCCAGAGCCACCAGCGTCAGGCAGGGCTGGCCCAGAGCGGTGAAGTCCTTTGCCACAAACACCACAGACCATCCCATGATGAGATATACTGCCGTGGACAGCATCCGTGGTGCGTTGATCCACAGCATCTTCGCCAGCACCCCCGCCAGGGCCACGCCCCAGAGGATCAGGCAGAATTGTGTTCCCCTGGGCTGGGGCAGCAGCACCACGCAGAAGGGCGTGTAGCTGCCGGCAATCAGCACATAGATCATACTGTGGTCCATTTTCCGCAGCACCCGCTTCACTCCGCCGCTGGCGGCAGTGCCGGGATAGTAGTGATAGATGGCGCTGGCGGCATACAGTGCCGCCATAGACAGACAGAAGCACAGGGCCGCCGCCACCGCCGGTATGGCCGCATCCGTCCAGACGCCCCGAAGCAGATACAGCAGACCGCCCCCCAGGGCGGCCACCGCGCCGAGCGCATGGGTTTCACAGCTGATGGGGTCCTGGGCCTTTGCAAACAGTTTGCGCATGGAATGGTCTCTCCTTCTTGAAATCCGGCATCATGCCGTCCGCATCATATAATATAGTTTTCGATATTATATTAAGCGATTTCGTTTTTTATTTCAAGTAGTTTTTGTAAATTTTCTGTTTCTATTCCATTCTATGCAAAAAAAGCGGACGCCGAAGCGTCCGCTTTCAAAGCCCTGCCGTTTTTATTTCAGTTCCAGTATTCGGTCTTTTCCTTCAGGTCGATGTCCGCGGCCCGGAACACGGGGTTCTTGCCGGCCCTGCGCTGCTCGGTATAGTTCCGCAGGGCTGCCGCCGCCGGACGGGAGAGGACCGCGATCACCGGAATGTTGATGAGCACCATGACGCCCATCAGCACGTCAGACAGGTTCCACACCAGATCCAGCGTGAGGCCGGCGCCCAGGAAAATCAGTCCCATGGCAATCAGGCGGAACACCACCATGAACCGCTTGGAGGGCACGTGCCCCAGCAGATACGCCAGGGCATTGTCCACATAGTAGAGGTTTCCGATCAGAGTTGTGAAGGCAAAGAGCACCATGGCCACGGTGATGAAAACGGGACCCAGGGTGCCGAAGGAGGCGGCCAGGGCCGACTGCACATAGGGGGCGCCCTGCAGCTCCACTGCGGGCTCCACACCGGAGCACAGCAGCATGAAGGCGGTGGCGGAGCAGATCACCAGCGTGTCCAGGAAGACAGACAGCATCTGGACCAGCCCCTGCTTCACCGGATGGCTGACATTGGCAGAGGCGGCAGCGTTGGGGGCGGAGCCCACGCCGGCCTCGTTGGAAAAGAGGCCCCGCTTCACGCCCTGCATCACGGCAGAGCCGGTGAAGCCGGCGAAGATGGCTTGGAAATCGAACGCCTCGGAGAAGATCCGTCCGAACACCTGGGGAATCAGCCCCACGTTCATGACGATGACCACCAGGGCCACCAGCACGTACAGTCCGCCCATGATGGGCACCAGAGTGGAGGCGAAGGCGATGATCCGCTTGCCGCCGCCCATGACGCAGTACCCGGTCAGCAGCGCCACGATGCCGCCGATGATCCAGGGCGTCCACTCCGGGGAATAAAAGCTGTATCCGGAGAAGGTGGACTGGAGGTTGTAGGAGCAGAGCATGTTGAAGCCGCCGGCGTAGGTGGCGATGAGGCTCAGGGCAAACAGCACCGCCAGGGGACGGCTGTGGAGGGCCGCCTCAATATAATAGGCAGGGCCGCCGTAACTCTCGCCGGTCTCCGGGTTCCGGCGCTTGTAAATCTGCGCCAGCGTGGATTCGGTAAAGGCCGTGGCGCCGCCCAGCAGGGCGATGAGCCACATCCAGAACACGGCGCCGTAGCCGCCCATGCAGATGGCCACGGACACGCCGATAATGTTGCCCGTACCTACCCGGGAGGCGGTGGACACCATCAGCGCCTGGAAGGAGGACACGCTTCCCTCCTTCTCCGGCCGCTCCACCACCACGCGGATGGCCTCCCGCAGCAGCCGCAGCTGCGGGAACCGGTTCCGAATGGTGAAAAACAGTCCGGCGGCCACCAGCAGAATCACCAGCAGGTAGGTATACATCCAGTTGCTCAAATCCGCAATGATCTCTCCCAGCATGTGTGCATCTCTCTCCTTTTTAATGTTGGGGAATGGTCGGGAAATCGTTTCAATCAGCCCGAATAGAATATCAGAGCTTTTGTGCCCTTGTCAATGGAAAATCCCAAGATTTTGCAGTATTCTACGGAAAAACCGGCAAACCGCCGGCCCCGCAGTCTCTATTCCGCCGGATAGCCGCAGAGATCGCCGGGATCAGTCAGTTCAGCGTCCGGCACAAAGTCAACCGTCAGCGTGCCGTCCTTCTCCGTTTCATAAGTGATGTGCAGGAGTGCTCCGGATTCCAGCCAGGAAAGGTCCCTCACTGCCGTGGCCCGGTCATCCAGCTCCCGGATGGTCCAGGACCTGCTCCATGTTCCGCTCTCCGGGTCACAGCGTATGACGCTGAATTCTGCAGGGTCCTCCGTCAGGGAAGCAGCCCGCATCCCGTCGCCTGACCAGATCCGATAGCGGGCGGTATTTTCCGCCAGCCGGTCATCTGTCATCGCCTCCGCCGCGGGTACCAGGAAGGATCCGGAGCCGGAGGGCAGCAGAAACGCCTTCTCACTGTCGTACTGTTCTGTGCTCTCCCAGTCTGCGCCGTTGGAGAGGTATACGTCCGTGCCGTCCGTCACGATGTAGGAAAATCGTTTCTCCGTGATCTCTCCGCCGGTCCGCATCCGCCAGAGAAAGCCGCGGCCGTCATAGATGACGTCGATCAGCATGGGCCAGCTCTCATAGTAGTTCTGAAGGGTCCGCAGCTGGCAGGGGATGCCCAGGGAGACCTTCTCCAAAAATATCTCCGCCGCATCCGCATTCTCCGTTCCCGCCTCGGTAAACACCACGGCACCGCCGGCGGAGAGCTCCGCCGGGTCGCCGTACTCCGGCACCTCCTCCATGGGGCCGAAGCCGTAAGGCGTCTCTGCGGAGATGACCGCCCCCTTTGTCAGGGTGAACTCCGCCGCGGCCGTATATTCTCCGATCTCTTTGATGACGCGGAACGTACTGCCGCCGGAGAAGTCGTAGTCAAACAGGGACAGGATGCACGGAAACGCCTGCTTTTCACCGGACGGCAGGGTATACAGCATGGCATCCCATCCGGCGTTCTCAGCCAGGGGCACCTGGGTCCAGCTGCCGTCCGCCTCCCGCACATCCAGCCAATAGGGCGCCCCATACTCCAGAGATTCCCCTTCCCCCTCATAGGACAGGATGCACCACACCGTCTCCACCGACGGGTCGTAAGTCTCCCACTCCGTGGTCAGGGCGGTCCGGGGCGGGTCATCTGTTTCGTATACCGTTGTCACCGCAATGTCGCCGGAATCGCCGCATCCCGTCAGCAGCGCAAAAGCCAGCAGGCAAATCCAAAGCCGTTTCATTCTGACGCCTCCTCTTTCTCTGATTCCATCGCTTTCTTTATTTCATTTCATGTAGACGGACCCGGTTGGGAATAAGTTCCGCCGCTTTCCGGCAAACTACACAAAATCCATCTGAAAATTTTTGAGCTTCCCTGCTTGCATTTTAGGCTGCTGTCCGGTAAAATACAAGTACAAGGGAAGAATGATAGCTGCAACGAAGTGCTGCGCGCACGGGCTGACACCTATCATTCCGGTCTTTTGGTAGGTGTTTCAAACCGACAGCGGTTTGAAGCGCCTTTTCTTTTTATCAGATATGCAAAAGACGGACAAAAGGAGGTCATTTTTATGATTTTACTGGCAAACGGCAAGGTCATCACCCGGGATCCGGAGGGCATCGGCTACCTGCCGGACGGCGGCGTGGTCACCGATGGCGGCAAGATCGTGGAGGTCGGCACCACCGCGGATCTGAAGGCCAAGTACCCCCAGGCGGAATTTGTGGACGCTCGTGGCGGCGTCATCATGCCGGGCCTTATCAATGCCCACACCCACATCTACTCCGCCCTGGCCCGGGGCCTCTCCATCGATGGGTACAACCCCACCAGCTTCTATGAGGTGCTGGACGGCCAGTGGTGGTACATTGACCGGAATCTGGACCTGGAGGCCACCAAGGCCAGCGCCCAGGCCCTGGTGATCGACTCCATCAAGCAGGGCGTCACCACCATTTTCGACCATCACGCCAGCTTCTGTGAGGTCCCCGGCTCCCTGATGCGGATCGCCGAGGTGACGAGGGAATTCGGGATGCGGGCGTGCCTGTGCTATGAGGTCAGCGACCGGGACGGGGAGGAGAAATCCCTTCAGTCCGTGCAGGAGAACAAGGACTTCATCGACTACTGCGAGCAGAACCCCTCCGATATGCTGAAGGCCATGTTCGGCGGACATGCCCTGTTCACCATCTCCGACAAGACCTTTGACCGGATGGCGGCGGCCAACAGCGGCCGGGTGGGCTATCACATCCACGTGTCCGAGGGCATGAACGACGTGTACGACTCCCTCCAGAACTACGGCCGCCGGCCCGTCCAGCGGCTCCAGGACCACGGCATCCTGGGACCCAAGACCATCCTGGGCCACTGCATCCATGTGAACACGGCGGAAATGGATATCATCAAGGCCACGGACACCATGTGCGTCAACAACCCGGAGAGCAACATGGGCAACGCCGTGGGTATCTCTCCGGTGCTGCAGCTCTACAAGAAGGGCATTCTGATCGGTCTGGGTACCGACGCCTACACCAACGACATGCTGGAGTCCATCAAGGTGGCCCTGTGCTCCCAGCGGCACAACGCCTGTATGCCCAACGTGGGCTGGTGCGAGGTGACGGACATGCTGTTCCGCAACAACGCCAAGATGGCGGAGCGCACCGGCTTCCCCACTCTGGGCGTGCTGAAGCCCGGCGCGGCGGCGGACGTGATCGTCATGGACTACAAGCCCTTCACACCGTTCTCTGATGCCAACATCGACGGACACATGCTCTTCGGCATGACGGGGCGGCAGTGCCAGACCACCATGATTAACGGCAGAATCCTGATGAAGGACCGGGTCCTGACGGAGATCGACGAGGAGGCCGTGAATGCCCACATTCTGGAGAGCAGCAAGCGTCTGTGGGGCCGGCTGAACCACAAGGAGTATTGATGACCGGCCGATGTGCCCCTGCGGAAGCAGTGCGCATTCGTATTTCAGGAGTTATTCTGAGGAGGAAAAACTATGTCTGAGTTAATGACCCCCATTCCCTTTCGGGAATTGATGACCTGGATCACCACCGAATACCGCCGGGACGGCGCCGTGTTCGGCGTCCACAAGCCCTACAAGGCCGGCATGAAGAAGCTCCCCATCTTCGGGGAGACCATCGAGACTCCGTTCGGCCCCGCCGCCGGCCCCAACACCCAGCTGGCCCAGAACATCATTGCCGGCTATTTCGCCGGCGCCCGGTTCTTCGAGCTGAAGACCGTCCAGAAGATGGACGGCGCGGATCTGGCCGCCTGCATCAACCGCCCCTGCATCCTGGCGGAGGATGAGTGCTACAACTGCGAGTGGTCCACGGAGCTGTATGTCCAGCAGGCCTTTGAGGAGTATGTGAAGGCCTGGTGCGCCCTGAAGATCATGGCAAAGGTCTATGGTCTGGGCGATCCCAACGGATTCGTGTTCAACATGTCCGTGGGCTATGACCTGGCAGGCATCCAGGGTGAGAAGATCGACACCTTCCTGAACGGCATGGTGGACGCCTCCAAGACGCCCATCTTCCAGGAGTGCATCGCTGTTTTGAAGGAGTTCTTCCCGGGAGAAAGCGATTATATCGACACGATCACTCCCCATGTGTCCGGATCCGTGACGGTGTCCACCCTCCACGGCTGCCCGCCGGACGAGATCGAGCGGATCGCCAGCTACCTGCTGGAGAAGAAGCACCTGCACACCTTCGTCAAGTGCAATCCCACCATCCTGGGGTACGAGACCGCCCGGTCCATTCTGGACTCCATGGGCTATGACTATATCGCCTTCGACGATCACCACTTCAAGGAGGACCTGCAGTACGCCGACGCGGTGCCCATGTTCCACCGCCTCCAGGCCCTGGCAGACAAGGAGGGGCTGGAATTCGGCCTGAAGCTCTCCAACACCTTCCCTGTGGACGTGAAGGCCGGGGAACTGCCCAGCGAGGAGATGTACATGGCGGGCAAGTCCCTCTTCCCCCTGACCACCACCATGGCCGCCATGATGGCCAAGGAGTTTGGCGGGAAGCTGCGCCTCTCTTATGCCGGCGGTGCCGACGCCTTCAACATCGACAAGCTGTTCGCCTGCGGTATCTGGCCCATCACCATGGCCACCACCGAGCTGAAGCCCGGCGGCTACCAGCGGTTCACCCAGATCGGAGACAAGCTGGACGCTCTGGACTTCAAGCCCTTCACCGGCGTGGACGTGGTCGGCATCGAGGCCCTCTCTCTGGCGGCCCGGTCCGACAAGTACCATGTGAAAGCCATCAAGCCCCTGCCCCGCCGCAAGCTGTATGACAAGGTGCCCCTGCTGGACTGCTTCACCGCTCCCTGCAAGGGCGGCTGCCCCATCCACCAGGACATTCCGGAGTATATCGAGCTGTGCCGGAAGGGCGCGTACGCCTCCGCCCTGCGGCTCATCACCGAGAAGAACCCCCTGCCTTTCATCACGGGCACCATCTGCGCCCACAACTGCATGACCAAGTGTATGCGGAATTATTACGACGAGCCCGTGAACATCCGCGCCACCAAGCTGGTGGCGGCCGAAAAGGGCTATGACGCCTACATGTCCAAGATCACGCCTCCCGCGCCGGTGACGGACGGCCGGAAGGTGGCCGTCATCGGCGGCGGTCCCACCGGCATGTCCGCGGCGTACTTCGTGGGCCGGGCGGGCATCCCCGTGACGCTGTTTGAAAAAGCGGACCGCCTGGGCGGCATCGTCCGGCAGGTGATCCCCGCCTTCCGCATCAGCGACGAGGCTATCGACAAGGACGTGGCTCTGATGGAGAAGATGGGCGTGGAGGTAAAGCTGAACACCGAGGCCCCCTCTGTGGCAGAGCTGAAGGCACAGGGCTATACCCACATCTTCTTCGCCGTAGGCGCCTGGAAGGCCGGACGGCTGGACATCCCCGGCAACGTGGTGCCGGTCATCGGCTGGCTGCGCGACATGAAGGCGGGTAAGGACGTCTCCCTGGGCCATGTGGCCGTGGTGGGCGGCGGCAACACCGCCATGGACGCCGCCCGGGCCGCTCTGCGGGCCGGGGCCAAATCCTCTACCCTGGTGTACCGCCGGACGAAGAAGTATATGCCCGCCGATGCGGAGGAGCTGGAGATGGCCATTGCCGACGGCGTGGAGTTCCTGGAGCTGGTAGCCCCTGTGGAGCAGAAGGACGGCAAGCTGATTTGTGAGAAGATGAAGCTGGGCGACCCGGACGACAAGGGCCGCCGCAAGCCCGTCCCCACCGGCGAAATGGTGGAGATCCCCTGCGACACCGTGGTCTCCGCCGTGGGCGAGAAGGTTGAGAGCGAGGTTTTCACCCGGAACGGCATCACCGTGGACGAGAAGGGCATCCCCGCCTTCAAGACCAATCTCGAGGGCGTCTACGCCGGCGGCGACGCCATGCGCGGGCCCGCCACCGTGGTGGAGGGCATTG
Source organism: Oscillibacter acetigenes (assembly GCF_025567605.1). Taxonomy (NCBI): domain Bacteria; kingdom Bacillati; phylum Bacillota; class Clostridia; order Eubacteriales; family Oscillospiraceae; genus Oscillibacter; species Oscillibacter acetigenes. The sequence continues at coordinate 399,408 of NZ_JAOQKG010000003.1, forward strand.
CCGACGCCCAGTATTTCGCCAATGCCGTCATCGGCGAGGCCCACAAGTTTGCCATCCCCGCCAAGGCCGTAGCCACCCGGGAGGAGGCCGTCGCCAAGAAGGGCGTCCTCTGCGAGAGCGCCAAGTGCGAGGGCAACCGGTGCCTGACCTGCAACGTGGTGTGCCAGGTCTGCGCCGACGTGTGCCCCAACCGGGCCAATGTGGTCATCGAGCTGCCGGACGGCCGCCAGCAGATCCTCCATGTGGACCGGATGTGCAACGAGTGCGGCAACTGCGCCGTGTTCTGCCCCTACGACTCCGCCCCCTACCGGGAGAAGTTCACCCTGTTCCTGACCCGGGAGGGCTTTGACGAGAGTGTAAACAATCAGGGCTTCCTGCCTCTGGGCGGGAAGAAGGTGCTGGTGCGCCTGGACAGCAAGGTGTTCGAGGCAGATCTGGACGCCAAGAACGACCTGCCCGCCGACATCGAGGTGTTCATCTGGACGGTGCTGACCAAGTACGCCTATCTGATGGGATAACCGAACAGACACAAAGGCAGGAGGCCGGGAGACCGGCCTCCTGTTTTTGTGTTTAGTGCTTTCCCCTGCCGGACCGCCTCCAGGTTATGGCTGCAGCGCAGATGAAATACACCCCAATATGGAGCACCAGCGCCACCAGGCCAAAGCCCGCCTCCGCCGTCAGCAGGAGAAGGACTCCCTGTGCGACGGTGTATAGCAGGGCAATGATCCGTTCCTGCCGCCTGCGGGTCTCGTCCGGCTCCCCGCCCAGCCGCCAAAACTGCCGCACCGTGCACCAGACCGCCGCCGCCAGGAAAAGGGCCAGCACAGGCAGGTCTCTCAGCTTGCCCAGCTGGACATACCAGGCGGTCTGACCGACGCCGTACAGCCCTACCGCCACGCCCGCGGCGTACCAGGAGGAAAACTGGGAGGCCGTCTGTTCCCGTCGCCGGATAGGCGGCTGGGCCAGCAGCCAGAGCCCCGCCAGGGCCACCGCCGCCCAAAGGGCAAAGAGCCACTCTACGCCGTGAGCTTTCAGAAAACCAGCCAGGCCGGTGTAGATGCGGACCCACTCCACCCCCGCCGGAGCCTCGGAAACCACGACAGGAAAGACGGCGCTCAGAATCCCCATGGTCACCATACCCAAAGAACCCGCGCCGGTGACGATGCCGCCGGCGATATACCAGGGCCAGTCTCTGTGAACAGAGGGCCTTTCCGTTCCCTGCAGGAACTCCGCCGCCGAAAGCCGATCCTCCCCATCCTGTTCCTCATCCAGCAGCCATTCCACGTCCACGCTGAACAGCCGGGCGCAGGGCAGCAGTTTCGCCGCGTCCGGCAGGGCCGCCCCCTGTTCCCAGCGGCTCACCGCCTGACGGGAGACGCCCAGCTGTTCCGCCAGGGCCTCCTGGCTCAGCCCCTCCCGCTTCCGCAGCCCGGTCAGCTTCTCTCCAAAGGTCATGAGTCTTCCTCCTCCAGTCTCTTTCGCTGGTCCCATCATACCAAGCGCCGCCGGGAAAGTCCACCACAGCCACCTGACACCGCCGCAACCAAACGCAACATTCCCGCCAAAACAAATGTAATGTTTTTTCTCTTTGCAGCAATTCCGCCCTCTGCCGGGTATTCCTTACAGAAGGATGTGATCACATGCCCGATACCGCCGAAGCCGTGGCGCAATACGGCTCCGCAGTCTACCGGCTGGCCTACGCCATGACCCGCTCCCGCAGCGACGCCGACGACGTGTTTCAGGAGGTTTTTCTCCGGCTCCACCGGTCCGCTCCGGATTTTGCGAATGAGGAACACCGACGTGCGTGGCTCCTACGGGTGACGGCCAACTGCGCAAGGAGCCTGCTGGCCTCCCCCTGGCGGATGCGGACCCTCCCGCTGGAGGATGTCTATTCCTACCAAGACTCCGTGGAATCCGCTGTGGACGAGGCTCTGGCCCATCTCCCCGGCAAATACCGGGCCGTCATCCACCTGTTCTACTATGAGGGCTATCAGACGGAGGAGATCGCCCGGATTCTGGGCCGGTCTCCCTCCACCGTCCGGGCACAGCTGACCCGGGCCCGGCAGAAGCTGCGGACATTGCTGAAGGAGGATATATGAACTTTTCCAAAACCTACCGCCGGATGAACGAGCCTGTCGGCCCGTCGCCGGACCTGATCCGCAAGACTCTCTCCCACCCTGACCGACACCGCCTCCCCCTGCGCCGGCTGGCGGCGGCCGCTGCCGTGGCGGCAGTGCTGCTGGCTACCCCAGCCCTGGCGGTCCGGTCGGAGACGGGATATGCGGTTTTATACCGGATTGCCCCCGCCGTAGCCCAGTTCTTCCAGCCGATACAGGAAGCCTGCACGGACAGCGGCATCACCATGGAGGTAGCGGCCGTCCGGGTGGAGGGAGACACTGCCCAGGCGTACATCGTCCTCTCCGGCGGTCCTGTGGACGCCACCACAGACCTGTTTGACAGTTGGTCCTTCCACCTGCCCTTTGACCAGACCGGCCGCTGTGAGCGGGTGGCCTGGGACGAGGCCACCGGGACAGTCACTTTTCTCTGCACTGTGAAAACCATGGACGGCTCCCCCATTCCCACCGGCGGCAAGATGACCTTCTCCGTCCGGCAGCTGCTGACAGGCAAGAAGGCGATGGAGGGCGTGACGGTGGACCTGAAGCTGACGAACTATGCCCAAGAGGCGGAGACCGCCCTCACCTGGGGGGCTGATCCCCCTGCCGCAGGGGTGAGGGAGCCGGAGGTGACCTATTACTCTGCCACCGGTGGAAGCGGCGATCTGGCTTCCGTAATGCTGCAACCCGGTGAAGTCCTGGCGGAGCCCGCGGAGGGCCTGCCCATCACAGCCGCCGGTTACGCAGACGGCCTCTTCCACATCCAGCTGTGCCGGGGAGACGCCTCCAGGACGGACAACCACGCGTTTTTGTGGATGGAAGATGCCGACGGCAGGGAATTCCATTGTACCGGTATCTCTTATTTTACAGGTGAGACGGCTGGCGGCCGGACGGATTATATGGACTTTCTCTTTGCCGTCCCGCCGGAGGAGCTGGCAGGATGCACCCTCCACGGCAACTTCTATACCGCCGCCACCCTGACGGAGGGCCTCTGGCAAGTGACTTTTCCCCTGGAGAATACAGATTGATCCTTTCAGCGCGCCCGGTGAATGTCGGGCGCGCCTTTTTCTCTTGCCATTTTCAGGAATCATGCTATGATAGAGTCAGAAAACACGGGAGGTTCACACTATGTTGGATATGCTGGAATTTCTGCGGGATGAAGGCGTCAGCGCCGACATCACTGCGGAGATCGAAAAATTTCGGGACGCCTATCCGGAGGAGGACGAGACCCTGCGGCGCCGGGTCCCCGATCCCCGGTATCTCTATTATGGAAAGGACATCTGGGAGGAGGCCATCACCGCCATCCTCTGCGGAGAGAACCTGTTGCTGGTAGGCCCCAAGGCCACTGGCAAGAATGTGCTGGCGGAAAACCTGGCCACCGTGTTCGGCCGCCCCAGCTGGAACGTGTCCTTCTACATCAACACAGACGCCGCCACCCTGCTGGGCACGGACACCTTTGAAAACGGCGCCGTACAGCTGCGGAAGGGCCCCATCTACCAGTGTGCGGAGACCGGCGGCTTCGGCGTGTTGGATGAGATCAACATGGCCAAGAACGAGTCTTTGGCGGTGCTCCACGCCACGCTGGACTTCCGCCGCTCCATCGACATGCCTGGCTATGAACGCATTCCCCTTCACGACGCCACCCGCTTCATCGCCACCATGAACTACGGCTACGCCGGCACCCGGGAGCTGAATGAGGCTCTGGCCTCCCGGTTCGTGGTGATCGACATGCCCGCCATCACCACCGAGGGGCTCATCAAGCTCCTGAAGCGGGAGTTCCCCTCTCTGAAAGGCGTGTATGCCGAGCAGTTCGCCGGATTGTTCCAGGACATCCAGAAGAAATGCGACGGCGGAGAGCTTTCTACCAAGCCTCTGGACCTGCGGGGCCTGCTGGCCGCCGTGCGACTGATGCGCACCGGGCTGGAGGGCAACCGGGCGCTGGATCTGGGCCTTGTCAACAAGTCCTTTGATGACTTTGAGCGGCAGCTGGTGCGGGACGTGATCCGCACCCGCCTGCCGGAGACGCTCCGCCGTGAGGATGTGTTTGACTGATGGAGATCCTGGACAGTGAGAAGCGGCGGGCCCGGAACCTGATCTGGAACGCCGCTGCGGATTACTCCTTTGAGCCAGACTTCAAGGCATACGACGAGGATGGCCGTGCAGACCTGTATTGGAACAGCATCATCGGCGCCGTGCGGAAGAATTACGGAGCAGAGACCATAGAAGGGCTGTTTGAATCCCTCCACGGCTGCTCCAAGGAACAGCTCTTTGAGCAGCTGCTGTGGCTGGGGCTGGAAAACGCCGTCTACCAGCGGGAGGCTCCCCGCCGGCCGGCGCTGCCCTCCCTGCGGCGGAGCTATGCCCGCCGGGCCGTGGCTCTGGACCAGCGGGCAGATCCCGGCGACCTGCTGGCCACGCTGGAAAACGCCCACTTCTGCAGGGCCCTGGGGCAGAGCGAACCGCCCCTGCTGCCCAGGGACCGGGAAATGCTGGATGCCCTGGAGTTCCCCGGAGACCTGGACGGCCCTGCCATTGCGGAGCGGGCCCTGGCATTCCTCCACACCTATTTCCATTTCACCCCCGGCGAGACCCAGGCCCAGGAGTCGGAGGAGCGGAAACGGCGCCGCCCCCTCTTCGCCTTCCGCCGCCGGTCCGAGGCGGACCTGCTGCCCGCCGTGCGGGCCTTTGGCCACGGGTTCGGGGAGCATCTGGTGAAGGGCCAGGGCGGCGGAGCCAACGCAGAGCCGGTCCAGCGCCGCCTGACGGACTACAACCTGGCCCAGACGGAGGCCGCCCTGCGAAAATACATGCGGGGCTACTTCGGCGCCCCCTTATACGACCAGTCGCAGCTGGAGAGCCTGGAGCGGGAGCTCTGCGTGGACGAGCACCAGGGCTGCCACCTGTACTACGCCACCGGAGACGACACTCATGAAAAGCTCAAGGGCTATGTGGCCGCCCAGCGGCGCAACGCCCTGCGACAGATGGAGCTGAACCGGGCCGCCTACGAAGCCGACGCCACCCGCCACCGCACCAGCATCCGCCGCCTCACCGCCCGCATCCGCAACGCCATGCTGGCTTATCTCCAGCCCACCCCTGTCCGTGCCGCCTCCGGCGCGCTGGATGCCGGCCGCATCTGGCGGGGCGTGTACCTGGACGACGACAAGGTGTTCACCCGTATTCTCCAGTCGGATCCCGGCGACCTGTCGGTGGACATTCTTCTGGATGCCTCCAGCTCCCAGATCGACCGGCAGGCGGTGGTGGCCGCCCAAGGCTATATGATTGCCGAAAGCCTTACCCGCTGCCACATTCCGGTGCGAGTATCCTCCTTCTGCTCCCTCAGCGGATACACCGTGGTGACCCGCTATCGGGACTACTATGAGACGGGCAAAAACGACCGCATCTTCAATTACTTCACCACCGGCTGCAACCGGGACGGCCTGGCCATCCGGGCCTTGGCCAAGGGACTGGAAGACTCCCCCAGCGAACACAAGCTGGTAATCCTCCTCTCCGACGTGAAACCCAACGACGTGATCCAGATGAACCACAGCGGAAGCTTTGTGGAATACGCCGCGGACAACGGCATCCAGAACACCGCCATGGAGATCCGGTCCCTGACCTACAAGGGCATCAACGTCATGTGCGTTTTCACCGGGAATGACGACGACCTGCCCGCCGCCCACACCGTCTATGGCCGGAACTTCGCCCGCATCCGTTCCCTGGACCAGTTCGCCGACACGGTGGGTTCCCTCATCCAAAACCAAATCCGCAGTCTGTAAAGCACGCCGCCCGAAAGGGCGGCGTGCTTTACATTCATTCTTGGGCGGCGCTCAGTTCCGGGAGCACTTCTCCGCGTCGATGGCTAGCACCAGCATCAGTACGCACAGCGCGCTGCCCGGGTCCGCCACGTCGATCACGTAAGTGTCCGTCCAGTGGAGCAGCTCCTTGTGGATGGACGCCACCTGCGCCCCGCAGGCCTCCGTCACCCGGTAATCCCACTCCAGGAAGTCGCCCTCCACACGCCAGCCGTTGCAGTCGATGTCAAATTTCGGCGTGAAAAATGTGAATTCCTTTTGGATGCAGCCCACATACTGATCCTGGACGTACAATTCAAATTTGGGCAGAAATGTCAGCACCTGCTCCCGCACCGTGCCGATGTGGTCTCCCGCCGCATTCAAAATGTGGAGGCAGTGTCCCCAGGCCAGCTTTCCCTCCACAGTGTAGACGGTGTTCCCCGCCTCGTCGTAGATGTCATAGCTGTCAAACCAGGAGAACAGCCGCTGTCTGAACAATAATCTCATAGAACCTCCTTCTGCAGTGCCGCCGGCTGATATTCCCGGAACCGCTTTGCTGTCCGGTAGAGATAGACCAGCTTCACGATCCCCACCACCAACAGGCCGATGGCGTCCGCCAGCATCGCCAGAAGACCCAGAATTGCCGAAATCAATGCCAGGAAGATACATCCAAACAACCCCAGCAGCAGGCCGATCCACCATTTCCAAAGCAGCCGCCACTTCCCCGCCAGCTCCGGGTCAAGCTCTTCCAAAACCTCTGCATGGGCATAAAACTCCTGATATGCGGCACAGAGCTCCAGCACCATGACCGGCAGGGAGAGCAGCCACCACAGCCAGTTCCCCTCCGGAATTGCCGGAAGCAGCAGCACACCGCTGATGATGCCGCCAGCCAAATAGCACAGGGCCGCCGTGCGGTACCTGCCTGCCGCCTCCCGCAGCTGCCACAAAAGGACACCATAGGCCAGGGAAATCAGAAATGCCAGCACATTTCCAACGACTCCGGCAGTTGGAAACGCTCCCGCCACAGTATCCATGGTCAGAATGTTGCTGAAAACACTGGGAATCACCAGCCAGAACAGCAGCCACAGCCACTTGGCCAGCACAGGGGCATTCCGGTCCAGCCGCGCCCGGCGCTCCCGCTCTGCCTCCACGGCCCACAGCCGGTTCTGGGGCATATCTCTTCGCCGCAGGGCACAGCCGGTAGAAAAGGTGCAGGTCACACATGCCGTATGCCCCTTCTCCCGGCAGCAGTCCGCAATGGGACAGCCGCCGGAAAACCGGCGCCCCGGCCCATCCTGACAGCCGGGACAGTCCAGCTGCTCTTTCCAGGTACATGCGTCGCACATTCGCCCGCAGATGCCCTCCATCGCCAGTGCCTCCCTTTGTTTTTTTGAGATTATATCATAATCCGCCTTTCCGATGGGTAACAAATCTATGACATTTTTCTCCAAGACGTCCCTGCCAACAAATTTTTCCGCCAGAAAAACCGCATATTCTCCCGTCCCGGAGTCAAACTATGCTCGCGATACCCAGTAACCCACACGCAACAAATGTATGATGAAAAGGAGATTCAATTATGTCTAGCAAGAATAGCAATAAGATCAACGTTCCCGAGGCCCGTGCGGCTATGGATAAGTTCAAGATGGAGGCTGCCGCCGAGGTGGGCGTCAACCTGAAGGAAGGCTACAACGGTGACCTGTCCTCTCGTGAGGCCGGCTCCGTCGGCGGCCAGATGGTCAAGAAGATGATCGAGTCCTACGAGAAGAACCTGTAACTTCCCACTGGACACAGTGAAGCGGCCCGGCAATCGCCGGGCCGCTTTCTCATGTTCCTGTGTTGTCTCCCCAGAAACCGCTCCACCAATCGCCGCCGGCGTCTCCAAAGCCGCCGCTGGGATCGTTGGGATCCGGCTCCGTAGGCTGGTCTCCGCCGCCGGAATCGCCGCCGGAGGGGTCCTCTGTCGGCGTATCCGGATCTATGGGCACATCAGGGTCGTTGGGATCAGGCGGCTGCCAGTTGGGATCGCTGGGATCCAGCCCCCCATTCGGGTCATCGGGGTCCGTAACTGCAGCCGACGTGTGGACGGGACATCCGCCGGGGCTGGTCTCCGTGGGGGCCACCGCCTTTTCCAGGGTGCTGATGAGATAGGCGTCGTCGGAGGCAGTGATGCTCTCGCCGTAATCCTCCCGCACATAGTCCAGATAGCCCTTCTGCACGATGGACTCCGCCGGGCAGAACTCACCGGCCAAGCAGTTACCCTCGGTGCAGATGTCCACCATCTTGTGGAGCGTGCACTCCGTCGTGGGCTCCGTGCCCACAGCCACCTCATAGGATACCGTCCGGTCCCCTCTGGAATCGGCGCGGCAGGCATCCGTCGCCAGCATGCCGCTGTCCGCGCAGACACTGACCGTTGTCAGGCCGCTACTGGGACGGTTGAAGGACTTGTCCGGCAGATCCGCATGGACCTTCTCCATCACCTGCCGCCACAGGGAGGCCGCCGGGTTCACGGAGTAGCTGATCCGCTCGTTGTTCTTGTAGCCCACCCAGACCGCCGCGCAGTAATACGGCGTGTAGCCTGTGAAATAACGGTCATAGTTGTCGTTGGTGGTGCCGGTTTTTCCTGCAATGTGCATCCCGCTGAATCGAGCGCCGCCGCCGGTGCCGCCGGACTCATTCACCGCCCGGCGCAGCATGTCCGTCATCAGATAGGCGGTGGTCTCCTTCATGGCCACCCGCTGCTCCGTCTCCTTTTCCAGCACCACGGTGGAGTTGTCGTTGGCCAGAACCTTTACGTAGGTCTTGGGCTCATTGTACACACCGCTGTTGGCGAAAGCAGCGTAGGCCGCCGCCATCTCCACCGTGCTGAGGCCGTAAGTCAGGCCGCCCAGCCCCAGCGGGCTGACGTTCATATCCTCCGGTGCCAGACTCAGCCCCAGATTTTCGGTGGCGAATTGGTAGGCCGCCGTGACCCCAACCTTTTCCAGTGTCTGCACCGCGATGGTGTTGATGGATGCCTTGACACCGTTGCGCACGGATGTCCAGCCCGTGTAGGTGTTGGGCGAGTTCTTGGGCCATGGATTCCCATTCAGCAGGCGGACCGGGTAGTTGTCAAAGGTGGTTGCCGGAGAGACTGCCCCCGCATCCAGCGCCGGGGCATAAGCCGTCAGCGGCTTGATGGAGGAACCCGGCTGCTGGATATCCGTTGCATAGTTCCACAGCAGGTTTCCGGACTTGGGTCCCATATCGCCCACCATGGCCACGATGTTGCCGGTGGAGGGCTCGATAATGGTAATGCCGGAGTGGATCAGCTGTCCGCTGGCAGAGGTGAGGTTGTTCAGACTCCCCCGGTCCTCGTAGACAGACTCCGCAATCTCCTGAATCTTCGGGTCCAGCGTGGTGTAGATGTTGTAGCCGCTGTTGTAGATCCGGTTCAGGGCCTCTTTTTCGGTGATGCCGTACAGGTCCGCCAGATCCGCGGAGACATCCCGCAGCACCTGGTCCACGAACCAGGAGTTGACATTGGCGCCGCCGGTAGCCTCCGTGACAATGTCCTGAGCGGAAGTGGTGCCGTCCGTGAAATGCAGCTCCTCCGCCTTGGCGGCCTCGGCCTCCTCCTCTGTCAGATAGGTGAGCCCGGTGACGCCCACATCGTCATTGCCGCCGGCCATCCGGGTCAGGATCATCTCCTGGCGCTCCTTGTTCAGCTCCCGGGGCGTGACGGTGCTGCCGTCCTCCCGGGTGATGGTGATGGTGGACATAGGACCATACAGGGAGGGGTTGTTGGTGATGGCGATGAGGCAGGCGCATTCCGCCGGATCCAGCTCCGACACATCCTTGCCGAAGTAGAACTCCGACGCGGTCTGGACGCCGTAGCAGCCCTGTCCCAGATAGATGGTGTTCAGGTACATCTCCAGGATCTCCTGCTTGGTGTAGTTCTTCTCGAACTCCAGGGCCCGGAAAATCTCCCGCACCTTGCGGTTGATGGTGTTGCCGTCGTCGCCGGTCATGTTCTTCAGCACCTGCTGCGTCAGGGTGGAGCCGCCGAAGGTGGCCCGGCTGCCGGTGAAGAAGTTCAGCGTGGCGGAGGCGGTTCGGGTCCAGTCCACGCCGTTGTGCTCAAAGAATCGGTGGTCCTCAATGGCCACGGCCGCCTGCCACAGCGCGTCCGGGATCTGTTCATAGTCCACCCAGATGCGGTTTTCCGTGCCGTAGACAGTCTGGTATTCCACCCAATCTCCGGTGTCCCTGTCCTGGTAATAGATGATGGAGCTGAGATTCATGGTGTAGTCGTCGGCGTTGACCTCCAGCGTAGGGGCCAGCGTGGTCCGGACGTACATCATAAAAAGCCCGGCAAGCATCGCCACTGTGCAGATGCCCACCAGCAGGACCGTCCCCAGGATGAAGACGACCTTGTGTCCCGTTCGTTTGGTGCTTTTCTGCTGTCTGGGTTCCCGGCGGGGGATCATCTCATGGGATCCCTCCCGTCTTCTGCGTTCCAATGCAGAGCACCTCCTTCTTTTGAATTTGAATTTTCTGCAAAAGCAGTCTGCCGCGCCGCCTGTCTGCGGCCGCAGAGGCTCAGAGTCCTCCATAATATGTTCTATTGTACCATCCCATGTCAATATCGAAAATGTCGTATTTTACCGAAAAAAAGTTTCTTATCCGCATGGTTTTTCTGCTTTTGGGCAGGATAAATCCATCCCCAGCGCCCCAGTTTCCCACATTTCCAAAAGTTCACCCCCTTGCAATCTTCTGGAAAGTCAGTTACAATACCCCTAGAATACAGACAGAAGGAGGACGCCCCATGGCGGATGAGTACGGCCCCACTTTCATCACAGTCACAGACGAGGACGGCCGCGAGATCGTGCTGGAGTTTGTGGACGCGCTGGAATACAACGGCCAGCAGTACCAGGCTTTCTTCCCTGCGGAGACAGAGGGAGAGGATGAGGACGATCCGGACAATGGACTGGTGATCCTGAAGGTCCTCCACGAGGACGGGGAGGATCTGCTGTCCACGCTGGATTCCGACGAGGAACTGGACGCGGTCTATGACCTGTTCATGGAGTCCCTGTTCGACGAGGACGGAGAGTCCTGACACTCCATACAAAAATTTCTCTCCGGGTCCGCTGGTTTCCTCTTGCATCCCGGGCCGGGATGTGATACGGTGAATATGTGCCCTGCGGGGTTTGTGATAGGTCTTTTTTTAACCCACATTTCGTTATACGGGATGCCGGATCAGCGCGTGGTTCGCAGGCCTCCCGGCTGCTGTCTGCGGCTGGAAGTTGGAAGTGGTAAAGCGCGTTGGAGGCAACCCACCTGGCCGTGAAGGTGCAGGTTATAACGGGCCTACACGGCTCTCGCGGGGCACGTTTTCTGAAGGGGCGGTCTGGCCGCTCCGCTTTTTTTTGCGGATCAGCCAAAAAATCCCCTGTTTTTGCCGATCCTGCCGGATCGCGGCGGGGATTCCGCAAATTTCTCTTGCAGAATCCGGCCATATCCAGTATAATATCAAAGTGCGTAATTTCCGGTTTCTTGCAAACCTTGCACCTGAATACTTGAGAGGACTGAAACACACATGAGCGCATCAAGAGAAAAAAAGACCCGCCAGGACCTGTCCGGCTCCGGCTGGAACGATCCCAAGACCGCCCGGGAGGCCAAGCAACGCCAGAAGGAGCACAGCACCAACCTTCTGTATGGCACCATCGGAGTGGTATTCCTGGTAATCGCCATTGCCGCCGTCATCTGGAAGTCCAACATCATTCCCAAGACGGCTACGGCGGCCACCGTCAACGGTGAGAAGTACACCGCCGCTGAGGTCAACTTCTATTTTGAGAACTACTATCAGAACTTTGTCAACGGCAATTACAGCATTCTGAGCATGATCGGGCTGGACACCGGCACGTCCTTGAAGGACCAGACCATCTCCTCCAGCGCCGTCATGTTCGTCACCGACGCCACCGAGGGCGAGACTTGGTACGACTACTTCGCGGACAAGGCCCTGGAGCAGTTGGCCGGCGTCCAGGCCATGAATGCCGCTGCAGCGGCCGAGGGCTTCACCTGGAACGACGAGATGCAGGCCGACCTGGACGACACCATGGAGTCCCTTGCCTCCGCTGCCAGCACGTACGGCTATACGGAAAAGCAGTATCTGGGTCTCATCTACGGCAGCACCATGACCCGCAGCATCTATGAGGAGCAGACCCGGCGCAGCCTGCTGGCCACCGCCTATCTCCAGTCCTATCAGGACAGTCTGACCTACTCCACCGACGAGCTGGAGGCCGCCTATCAGGAGGACCGGACCGCCTACGATCTGGTGGACTGTGCGTATGTCCGCGTCAACGGCGCCGCAGCTGATACAGATGAAGAGGGCAACTCCATCGAGGTCACCGACGAGATGAAGGCGGAGGCCATGGCCGCTGCCAAGACCACCGCAGATGCCATCTACGCCGCCTACAAGGCGGGCACCTCTCTGGAGGATGCAGCCGCAGAGTATGAGTCCACCGCCACCTATGCCTCTTCTGACAGCTTCTCGTACAGCTCCTCTGTTCTGGGTGAATGGCTGTATGACGATGCCCGGCAGGCCGGCGACTCCGCCGTGCTGGAGGACAGCGACAGCAGCAACTACTATGTGGTGGTCTTTAACGGCCGCTCCCGCAACGAATACAACACGGTGAACGTGCGCCACATCCTGATCCAGCCGGAGGCCTCCGAGCTCTCCGAGGATGACGAGGGCTATGAGGACGATGTGGCCGCCAAGGACGCCGAGGCCGCGCAGAAGGCCCAGGACATCCTGGACGAGTGGAAGGCCGGCGACGCCACCGAGGACTCCTTTGCCGCGCTGGCCAATGAGTACTCCCAGGATCCCGGGTCCAACACCACCGGCGGCCTGTATGAGCAGGTCTATCAGGGCCAGATGGTGACGGAGTTCAACGACTGGTGCTTCGATCCCGCCCGCCAGACCGGCGACACCGGCATCATTCACAACGAGAGCACCGGCTACCACGTCATGTACTTCGTGGGCTATGACCAGCCCTACTGGGAGATCCAGGTGTCCGCAGATCTGGTCAATGACGCCGTGGATACGTTCTACGAGGAGAAGACCGAGGGCTATACTGCGGAGCAGTCCTCCTTCGGCATGAGCTTTGTGGGTTGATTCCCATTCACAACACAAGACGTCCGGCTTTGAAATTTCAAAGCCGGACGTTTTCCACCTGTTTGCAACAAGGAGGTCCGTTATGGAACATCCCTTTCTCCGCAACGAGATGCTGTGGGGCCCGGAGGCCCAGGCCCGGCTTGCTCGGGCCCACGTGCTGCTGCTGGGGCTGGGCGGCGTGGGCAGCTACGCCGCCGAATGCTTGGCCCGGTCCGGAGTCGGCGAGCTGACCCTGGTGGACAGCGACACCATTGCCCTCACCAACCTGAACCGCCAGCTGGAGGCCCTCCACTCCACCCTGGGTCAGCCCAAGGCGGAGGCGGTGGCCGCCCGTCTGCGGGACATCAATCCGGATGCAGAGCTCCATCCTGTCCACGGTCTCTATGACGCCGCTCATCGGGACTGCTTCTTCCCGGAGGGCTGCCGGTACGATTACATCGTGGACGCCATCGATCTGGTGTCCTGCAAGCTGGATCTGGCAGAGACTGCCCTGAAGCTGAACATCCCCCTGATCGCGGCCCTGGGCACAGGCAACAAGCTGGATCCCACCCTCCTCCAGGTAACGGACATCTCCAAGACCTATGGCTGCCCCCTGGCCCGGGTGATGCGCAAGGAACTCCGGACCAGAGGCATTCACCATCTGAAGGTGGTGTTCAGCCCGGAGAAGCCCGTCTCTCCCGCCCAGCCGGAGGCGCCGCCCCCCGGCCGCCGCAGTGTGCCCGCCAGCAATCCCTGGGTTCCCGCCACAGCCGGTCTGCTGCTAGGCAGTGCTGTTGTGCGGGACCTGATTGCCCAGGTCTCTCTGCCCTGATAAAAAGCAGCGGCCCGCAGTTTGCGGGCCGCTGCTTTATGGAAAGCGTTCCTTATACCGCATCTGTCTTCTCCACAGAAACCGCCACAGGCACCGGATCCTCGCTCCCAAGCTCTCCGGTATAGGTAACTGTGACGCTGTCCCCCTCTTCAAGACGCCCCTGATCCACATCCTCGCCAAAGTCGAAAACCTGATAAGTCCCATCGTCAGTAAGCAGAACCAGGAAATCCCCCATACAGTTCACCACACCATTGACCGTTGCGCTGTCCTCTTCCTTCCCGTCGTTGCCGGCGTCCGTCTTTTCAGAGCCGCAGGCCGCCAGCGTCAGCAGTATCAGCGCCGCCAGGATTCCTGTGAGCAATCCTCTCATGTATGTTCCATCCTTTTCCTTGTGATTTTGTACAGCGGAGCCACTGCGGACAGGCACGCCTGTCCGCACCGCCTGTACATCCATATAGATAGGTCCGGCCGCCAAAAGGTTGCCGGCATCCGGCGGCTTCTTTGAAAACATTCTGTGAACAGACCGCTGTCCAGTGCGTTGACTTTTACCGCCGCCCATGTTATGCTGAAAAAAATTGATGCTTACCCAGTGGGCAGGGCGGTGCTCTGCCGCTGGGACTTTTTATCACGGCGGGCGGTGCGCCCGCCGGAGGAGGGATCCGTATGACGGCCGATCAGGAGTCCCGCAGCCCGCTGGAAACCGAGCCGGTTCAAAAGCTGATCGTCCGCTACGCCATCCCCACGGCCCTGACGCTGATGGTCAACTGCCTCTACAACATCGTGGACCAGATCTTTGTGGGCCAGGGCGTGGGGATCACCGCCATGGCGGCCATCAACGTGGCGTTCCCGGTGGTCATTCTGGTGAATGCCGTGGCCCTGCTGCTGGGAGACGGCAGCGCCGCCAACATCAGCCTGTGCCTCGGCCGCCGCCAGCAGCAAGAGGCGGATGACACCATCGGTCACGCCGCCACCCTGATTGCCGCCAGCGGTCTCTGTGCGGCCATCGTCAGCTGGTGCTTCGCCCCCCAGATTGCCCGGCTCTTCGGCGCTACGGACACTGCCTGGCCGGAGGCTGCAGCCTATCTCCGGACCATTGCCTGGGGCCTGCCCTTCCAGCTGATCTGCCCGGCCTTCACCGCCATCATTCGGGCGGACGGCCACCCCCGGTACAGCATGGGCTGCATGATTACCGGTGCCGTCCTCAACCTGATTCTAGACCCCGTCTTCATCTTCCCTCTGGGCATGGGCGTGGTGGGGGCCGGCATTGCCACAGTCATCGGCCAGGTGGCGGCCGGGGTGCTGTTTCTGGCCTACCTGCCCCGGCTGCACACAGTCCGGCTCCGGCGCCAGGCGCTGCGCCCCACCATTAGGCTCACCGGGCGGATTCTGGCCCTGGGGGTTCCCAGCCTGCTGACCCAGATCCTCACTGCCCTGGTACAGATCACCCTGAACAACCTGCTGCGGGTTCACGGAGCGGCCAGCGTGTACGGCAGCGACATCGCTCTCTCTGTCTACGGAATGATGATGAAGGTCTATCAGATTGCCCACTCCATGTTTGTGGGCGTCTCCTCCGCCGTACAGCCTATCAACGGTTACAACTTCGGGGCGAAGCATTTTCTTCGGGTGCGGCAGACCTTCCGCACGGCCGCCGCCATCGCCCTGGTAATTTCGGGGGTGTGGTTCCTCGTGTTCCAGCTGTTTCCCCGGCAGATCGGGATGCTGTTCGTCTCTGACAGCCCCCTCTACCTGGACTGTGCCCAGCACTGCTTCCGGCTGTATATGGCCGCCTTCTTCCTGTACGGCCTGCATCTGGCCACCGCCTCTTTCTTTCAAGGGATCGGCCGGCCGGTACCCTCCCTTGCCATTCCCCTGGCCCGGCAGGGCGTGTTTCTGATTCCCCTGGCTATTCTGCTGTCCGGCCGGTTCGGCCTGGATGGTGCCCTGCTGGCCGCCCCCATTTCCGACATGCTGACCTTCCTCCTGAGCTTGCTGCTGGTCCGGCGGGAGTTTGCCGTCTGGCGGCAGAGGGACTGGATAGAAACGTGAAAGTGACAAAAACGCCCCGCCTGCTTTTGGCGGGGCGCTCTTTGCAAGTCTCACTTAATTCAACGGAATTTCTGCATCGCCAAAGCGGATAGCAACGATATCCGTCACATCCAGCGGCACCGGCCAGTCAAAGCTGACATACCATCCGCCGTCCTCCATTCTGCTTCCACCGCCGCCACGGTTCTCTACTTCGGTCCCGTCGGCCAGGATCACGGTTGCGTGGAGCCGGTCCATCAGTCCGTCGCAGTAGAAGGAGGCACCTGTTGCGGTAATTTGGAGGTTCGTTAGCGTTGCAACAGCCGGGTGAGATTTTCCCCCTGTACCCTCTAAGGCGCCGCCATCTTTGCCGGTAGCCTGATCCCAGACCATGTGATTCGACAGCACTTGAACTCTGTCGATGGTGATGGTAGGAGACAGGCTCTCTGCCGCCAAAGGAATCGAGAAAGACCACTCTCCTTCACACAAGGCCTCATCCTCTGCCCCGCCGGTACGGCGGCGGATCAGGTCGTTCAGATCGATCTCCAGCGCGTAATCTCCTCTGTTCAGCTGGTTACCAGTGGAGATGGTGGCGGAGAACTCCAGCAGCATCCGGGCTGCGCCCTCCCGGGTGATCCCGATACTGTCCAGGCCGTACCCAGCCCCACCATGCTGGCCCCCACTGGGGTCAGGGACGATCTCCGCACGCATCCTGTCAAAGGAATACTGGGCATCTCGGTCAAAGTCCCAGCCCGTCACGTCCAGCAATGCCCAGATCTGACTGCTGCCCACGGTGATACTGTCCACAGTGACGGTCACGTCCCCGCTGGTAACGCTCTCCCCCACTTTTCGGGTCAGGCCGTCGATCACCAGGGATTGGGATTCCGTCATCGAGCTGCCGGTCTCCTCCTCCCACTTCTGCTCAAACCACCACCAGAGGGTGGGACTGGCCACTGCCAGGACCGTGCCCGCCAGCGCCAGCGCCAACGCTGCGGCAATCAGCCCTGCCTTGGAAATATGGTGTCTAAACGCTGCCTTCTCCTGTTTCGGCACATTGGCTACCTCCTTTCGCAGCTGCTCGGAGGCATGGATCTGCTCAAATGTCTCCCGATAGATGTTCTGCATGGCTCACTCCTCCCTCAGCTGTGCTTTCAGTTTCTCTCTGGCCCGGGCAAGCCGGGTCCGAACGGTGGAGGGCCCCAGGCCCAGCAGCTCCCCCACCTCCGCCGCTGTGTACCCTTCATAATAATAGAGATACAGCGGCAAGCGGTACTTGGCCGGCAGGGCCATGACCTCTGCATAGAGATTCTGGTGCTCCGGCGTATTGAACACCGGCTCCCGGCAGTCGTCCAGAGGCACCATCCGCCGTCTCCAGGGCGACCGCAGGGCATCCTTGCAGGCATTCACCGTCACCCGTACCAGCCAATGACGCAGCTGGTTATCATCGGGAAACGCCTGCCCGAAGTCTTTCCTGCTCCGCCTTTACCTGAGTGTATTTGACGGGATTATCCTCCCGGATATTGTATCGCGGCATCTTCCAATATCCTCCTTGCTCAAATATTCATTCTTCATCACAATCGATACGAACGAGCGCATACGGGTCCTTCAAGTCATCTCTGTCCAGCAGATGAAGCCGCTTCATGCGAATGGCTAGGGCAACCCATTGCTTCTGCCACAGCGGCAAAAGCCTCATATTCCTTGGTTGCAAAGATTCTATTCAAAAGACGAAGCCGTTCCCCGAGTCCCGCTGTACGCATTTGATCCATTAACAGCTCCCTGGGCATTGAGAAGCTTCTGTTGGTGTGTTCTACCGGAAAAAGGAAGCTGCTCAAAAATTCGGTAATGGGAAAATTGCCCTCACGACTCGTCTGACTCTGGAAGTTCAAGGTCTGACCTACGACAACATCGAACCATTCAATACATTCATCGCCCAAGCCGGTCTTTATACTGGCGGCACGGGTTCCCGCGTCCGTCCCATCGTGGCCTGCAAAGGCACTGTGTGTATCCATGGCCTGATCGACACTCAAGAACTAGCGCGTGAACTGCACGAAACATTCTACAAGGGCTGGTATGATGTCAAACTTCCCCACAAGTTCAAAATCGGCATCGGCGGCTGCCCAAACAACTGTATTAAGCCAGGTTTGAATGATTTCGGCATTATGGGCCAGCGGGTACCTGCCTATAATCCCGATGACTGCAATGGCTGCAAGAAGTGCTCCGTCGTAGAGGTCTGCCCCATGAAAAATGCCCATCTGGACGAGGATGGCATCATGCAAATCGATTGGGATACCTGCAACAACTGCGGTAAGTGTGTGGATGCCTGTAATTTTGATTGTGTGACAGAAGCAAAAGCAGGATATAAAATTATGGTCGGTGGTATTTGGGGTAAGCGTCAGCGCCTTGGTACCGTGATTGATGAAATCTACACCAAGGAGCAGGTCTTTGAGATGATAGAACGAGCGCTTCTGCTGTATCGGGAGCAAGGCAAGACCGGAGAGCGGTTCGGTGTATTCATTAGAAAGAGCGGGCCCCCAGCTGGGTGTGAAGCGCCTGATAGGAATCCTGTTGTGTATACTATTGATGGTACGCAGGCGTAAATCCATATCTCTTGCCGGTTCTATAATATTGGCCTGCATTGGGTGGGCTTCTAGCTCACGCAATCGGACAGATTCTTCTGCTTTCTGAAATAAGTGAAAAATGCAGAACCTGCGATATTGACTCTATAAATATTTAGTCAGTATGCGAAACAGGCAGAGCATGGTTCCCTCTATATGCCAATGGTCCCCTGGGTTCTCATTGCTGTGACGCTTACTGTCTTTCTTGTGCAAATACAGAGGCGCGCACCAGACCGGGAAGAGTGGCTTTCAATGCGATGCAAGCAAAGTCGGTGCTGCTGATATCATCTAAATTCTTGAAGATCCAGAGATACCTTCAACATAGGCCTGAAAACGAATAAAGCACGCCTGGCTGGCGTGCTTTACCCGGCAATTATATTTCTAAATTAAATCTTAGTAACATCAAATAGAAATGTAAGTCTCCATACTTTACGGCCACCCACATAGGAAACAAAAGGATGCTGTCACGTCGGCGATCTTTCGCAGCGTCACTGCTTCAAATCCCTCATCCTGAATCGGATGGGCTTGCAGCCTGCAAGCCCAAAAACCTTTTGTATGTCTTACTAACAGATAGCCACAGGACTGATGACACCTTGCAGTAAAGAGCCAAGGCGAAGAAAACTCTCCGCCTCGGCTCTTTGCTGTCCGGATTTACTTGTCCAATTCAGAAAAATTGCATACACATCACATCCGCTAGCACCCGTTGCCATCTGACAACTATCCCCTTATCTGTGCTTGCCGAGATACGCCTCTTTGATCTTCTCATTGGCCAGCAGCTCCGCGCCGGTGCCGGACATGGTGATGTTCCCCGTCTCCAGCACATAGGCCAGGTCCGCGATCTTCAAGGCCATGTTGGCGTTCTGCTCGATCAGCAGTACCGTCACGCCCTGGCGGTTGATCTCCCGGATGATGGAGAAGATGT
>NZ_JAOQKG010000004.1:0-77259 GCF_025567605.1 Oscillibacter acetigenes
GATTGCTGAATGCCTTTGGCATTCAGCAATCGCCGCCGCTTTTTCATTTTGAAAGGAAAAAGGAGGAAAACCATGCTGAACACACTGCTTTCCGTGATCCGCGCTATTCTGGTGGAGCTGGTAGACCAGCTGCTCCGCAAGGTCTGCACCCTGGGGTGAAAACTGATTCCAGGAAAAATGTCCTGGGGATCATCCTGGCTGCCGCCGCTGCTATCTTATGTACGATCATCGACCAAGTGATGAAGGAGGAATGAGTGATGAAAGAGGAAACCTATGTCTGCGCGATCTGCGGACGTGAATACCTTATCTCCCAGCGGGAAGAGTTCGACGGGCAATTCCTTTGCCCCCGCTGTTTTGCAGAGGAGACCGTGACCTGTCATGTCTGTGGAGAACGGATCTGGACCGACGATAATGCCGGGAACAGTGACACGCCGCTCTGCGAGCGTTGCTATGACCGCTATTACACCAACTGCGTCCGCTGCGGGGAGCTGCTTCACAACGACGAAGCCTACTATGACCGGGATGACCCGGACGAGGAAGAACCGCTCTGCCATGCCTGCTATACCCGGACCGCCGGCGACCGGGCCATTCAGGACTACTGCTACAAACCGGAGCCGATTTTCTATGGAGACGGCCCCAGGTTCTTTGGCGTGGAGCTAGAAATCGATGGAGCCGGGGAGTACGGCTCCAACGCCAAAAAACTCCTGCGGATCGCCAACGAAGAAGAGGAACGGATCTACTGCAAGCATGATGGCTCCCTGGAAGAGGGATTTGAGATCGTCACGCACCCCATGTCCCTGAGCTACCAGCTCCAGCAGATACCCTGGGAGCAAATCTGCAAAGGAGCTGTGGATCTGGGCTACACCAGCCATCAGGCCGGGACCTGTGGCCTCCATGTCCATGTGAGTCGTCTGGCTTTTGGAGAGACTGAGGAACAACAGGACACCGCCATTGCCCGTGTCCTCTACTTTTTCGAGAAGCACTGGGAAGAGCTGCTGAAATTCAGCCGCCGCACCCAGCACCAGCTGGATCAGTGGGCATCCCGTTACGGCTATAAGGAGCAGCCCATGGAGATCCTGGATCACGCCAAGAAGGGGTATCACGGCGGGCGCTATACCTGCGTAAACCTCACCAACCGGGACACCATCGAATTCCGGATGTTCCGGGGAACACTCAAATACAATACCCTGATCGCCACGTTGCAGCTCGTTGACCGGATCTGTGACGTGGCGATCTATCTGTCTGACGACGAGCTGAAAGCCCTGTCCTGGACTTCCTTTGTCTCCGGCTGTCAGGCTCCGGAGCTGGTGCGGTATCTGAAAGAGCGGCGTCTGTATGTCAACGAGCCGGTCATGGCGGAAGTGGAGGTGTGACAATGTGCTGTCTGTTTGGATTGATCGACACGGAGCTGCGCTTTACCGGGAAGGAAAAATCCAAGATGCTCCATGCGCTGGCATCTGCCAGTGAGGCCAGGGGAACGGACGCCACCGGTGTGGCCTATGACTCCGGCAGGAATCTCCATATCTATAAGAAGCCCATTCCCGGCCACAAGCTGAACTTCTACGTCCGCGACAACTCCCGCTTCGCCATGGGCCACACCCGCATGACGACCCAGGGCAGTGCCAGAAAGAACTATAACAACCACCCGTTCCGGGGGATCATGCAGACTGGGACCTTTGCCCTGGCCCACAATGGCGTTTTAGACAATGACATCAGCCTGCGGAAGAGCCTGCATCTTTCCAGAACCAGGATTGAGACGGACAGCTACATCGCCGTCCAGCTGATTGTGCAGAAGGGCATTCTGAACTTTGACAGCCTCCGGTATATGGCGGAGCTGCTGGAAGGCTCCTTCACGATCACGGTGCTGGGAGATGACGGAAGTTTCTACATCGTCAAGGGAGACAACCCCTTCTGCCTGTATTTCTTCCCGGACTGCGGTCTCTATCTCTATGCCTCAACGGAAGAAATCCTTCGTCAGGCGCTCCGGAAGCTTCAAGTACCGCTTGGAAAGAGCCGGAAGGTTCCTGTCCAGTGCGGAGAGATTCTGCGGATTAACCAGACTGGGCGGCTCGACCGGGAGACCTTTGATGACAGCAAGCTGTTCCGGTTCAGATACCCCCGGTTCCTGATGAACGATCCATACTGCCGCAGTTTCCCCCATGCGGAAAAAGACACGACCCATTTGGATGAACTGAAAACCGTGGCGCTGGCCTTTGGGTATTCTCCGGAGGATATTGACCTGCTGGCCGCCCAAGGCTTCACCGCTGAAGAGCTGGAAGACCTGTTTTACAGCGGTGAGATCTAATCCATTCCCCATCGGGAGTGGACGCAAAAAAAGAATCGCTTGTCAAAGCGATTCTTTTTTTGCATTCATTGCCATGATAAAGGTTTTCAGAAGCTGTTCCGCATAGGCCTGCTCAGAGGAGGAACAGCTACGGAGCAGCTGCGTGATGGGGCTGGAACTCTCGGTGTTCTCCCTGCCAAAAAGGATGAAATCCGTGGACAGGCGCAGGACCTCAGAGATCCGGCACAGGGTCTGGACGGACATCCCCTTGACACCCAGCTCAATATCCGAGCAGAATTTCGGCGTCACGTCCAGCAGCTCCGCGAACTGCTCCCGTGTGTAGCCCAGAAATTCCCGCTGCCTGCGAATTCTCCCGCCGATTGATACCCAGTCCATAGCGCCCCTCCGTTTTTCATCAGTTTAACCCGGAGAGTTTTATCTATAAATGAACTTGTGGGGTTGAATGGATATAACTTTTAGGGTATAATGACGTTGAACTTTCAGCGCAATTTTTTACATGGACAAAAAGTGTCTATGTCCGCTGCTATGATAGAGACAGGAGGTGGTGGCGTGGAGACAGACAAGAACAGCCGCCTGCTGTATCTCTATGAAATGCTGGTCCACGGAGAGGGATTGCAGAAAAAAGAAGCCGCTGCTCGCTTTGGTGTCAACGAGCGCAGCATCCAGAGGGACATCGACTGCCTGCGTAATTTTTTTGCCAGTCAGGAGCCGCCGCAGGAGATCCTATACAAGGCGAAGGAGCAGCGGTATGAGCTGACCTCCGCCGCCGGGAGCTTTCTCTCCTGCGGGGAGCTGCTGGCGGTGTGCAAAATCCTGCTGGACAGCCGCTCCATGCCGAAGGATGAGATGGAGCCGATTCTGGATAAGCTCCTGAGCCGGTGTGCCTCCCCGCAGAGCCGGAAGCTCCTGGGCCAGATCCTGGCGAACGAGCGGTTCTACTATGTGGAGCCATATCATGGGAAACGGCTCTCGAACCAGCTTTGGACACTGGGACAGGCGATTTGGAGCCATTCCGTGGTCGAGGCAGTCTATCGCACCCAGCAGGGAGAGCGGAAGAGCCGACGGCTCCAGCCTGTGGGCCTGCTGTTTTCGGAGTTCTATTTCTATCTGACCGCTTTTATTGAGGGCATCGACCGGGCAGAGCACTTTGAGAATGCCGATGATCCCTTCCCCACGATCTACCGGGTGGACAGGATCGAGAAGCTCCAGGTGCTGGACGAGCACTTCCAGGTGCCATACAGCCGCCGTTTCTCTGAGGGGGAGTTCCGGAAGCGGGTCCAGTTCATGTACGGCGGGAAACTGGAAACGGTGCGTTTTATCTATAAAGGGCCATCCGTGGAGGCGGTACTGGACCGGCTCTCCACGGCGGAGATACTCAGTGAGCACGACGGATGTTATGAGATCCGCGCGGAGGTCTTTGGCAAGGGCATTGAAATGTGGCTAAGAAGCCAGGGGGACCGTGTAATTTGGAAAGACTGCCCACAAAAAACGAATGAGCAAGGAAAGGGGATGCAATAATGGAGGATTTAATTGAAAAAAAGATGGTGAACTGCTACAGAAACACGCCTGCGATTCATCCGACTATTTAATTGCAGTGGCCTGTGGGGCAGTCTCTGGTTTAGTTGATATTTTTCTAGTAGGTGCACCGAGCCAAAGCGTCATTGGAAAATGGACGGATGCGCAAGTAGATGAAGCTGTAAAAAAATTTGCAGAAAAAAGTGGATGGTCTCCACGACCTGGAAAAGAAGGCAACGTTGCTAGTGCAATTGGTTATCTGGAAAGACAATATAAAGTCAACTACGACCAGAGATATTCAGCGGATGTGGGCGGTGCATTCAATATGAGTACCAAAAACCACCACATCAAATCTCTGTCACATTCGCCCGATATCATCGGATTGTTTTTCTCAGTCTTAAATCAATTTACATCTACATCTTCGTTTGTGAGCGGGGGAAAACTGGTTACTATCAAAACAGAATCCTTTGAATTGCAAGGCAATAACCTTGTCTCTAAAGTTTTCTGCGGCATTGTAAATTGGTTTGGACACATCATGTCCGATGTTGCGGGAAGTTCTGGTAGTCGCGGTAACATTGGAAGAGGATCAGGTGTGGCGATTCCATTTTTTGAACTCTTCCAATTTTGCAACTTCGGAAAGTTCAACATTGGACAGGATAAACAAGATTTGGCCACATTGGCTGTTCGAGCCTTTCAAGAGGGGTACGACGCCCGGTTTGGCATAGCCATGTCGCTTCCTGTACTACTTTGTGAGCTATTGGTCCGTTTTATCTGGATGATAAAGCAGCGATTCTATTTCAAGAAGCCATTAAAGGAGTGCATCCCCACCCAGTCACATACCGACTTGCGCATAATGCTCCTTTTCGGACATGGTACATTATGTTTGATGGATGGGGCAGACGCATTGGTCCGTTCTGGTGGAAATTGGCTAATGTTTTTTACTCGTATGAACATCATCGCATGGGGACGTTTCACGGTGCTGGTGCTAAAGGAAATTTGCCTCAGGGCTGGTATTCAAGCACCTCTGCAAAAGCAGTTGGATGCCTATAAGAAAATTACCGCATCACTGCAAACATATATGGAGCAACTCAAAAGAATTGATTTGGCTGCATTCCAAAAAGAAACCGCCCAATACCAACCGCTTGAAAGTTATATTGACTGCATCGAAGATGAAAAGAGCCTCAATTTCTTTTTGAAAAAGAACATGGTGGAGCTTGGCATTTCGATTCCCTGGGAAGGTGATTTTGACACTTTTATGAGGGATAAGAGCCGGCATCTGATTTACGAATGAGCAATCGCTATGTTTGAGTGTGATCGTTGTGGAGCCTGCTGTCGGCACCTGGATATATCTAAGCTGTATGCAGAGCTGGATCGGGGCGATGGCACCTGCAAATATCTGTCTGGAAATCTGTGCAGCATTTATGAGAAACGTCCATTGCTGTGCAGAGTAGACGAGAGCTACCAGAAATTCTTCAAGGAAGTGATGCCTATCGATACATATTATCGCCTGAACCGCGAGGCCTGCCAAAGACTAAAGAATTTAGAAAAATAGGAGGAATTTACGATGCCATTACCTTTAATTTTAGGAGCTGCAGCAGCAGTTGCCGGAGCAGCTGGTGTTGGGAGTGCAATTCATGGTGGAGTTAAAATGAAAAAAGCCAATGACACCATGAAGCAAACTCAAGAGGCACATACAGCCAATGTCAGGCGGTTTGAGATAAGGAATGAACGTTGCACTGCTGCCATGGATCGTCTGGGAAAGCTGGAGCTGGAGATTCTGCAGAGTTTTCAGAAGTTCTCAGACATTTTTGAGCGCATCCAGAATAAGCCGGAGTTCCGCGCTTTCAAGCACGGTGACGTCACGATTCCAACATACAGTCCAGAGGATCTGAAAAAGGTGTCGGTCGGTGCTGGTGTTCTACTGGGAGGGCTGAGTGGAGCAGCTTTGGGAACTGCCGGTGGGTTTGCTGCTGCTGGTGCTACTACTGCTGCCGTTATGGCTTTGGGTACTGCCTCCACAGGCACTGCCATCGCCTCGCTTAGTGGTGCAGCTGCCACTAACGCCACGCTGGCTGCCCTGGGTGGTGGTGCACTGGCTGCCGGTGGCGGCGGTATAGCTCTTGGAACCACCATTCTTGGTGCCACCACTCTGGGCATGGGTCTCCTGGTAGGCGGCATTATCTTCAACTTTACCGGAAACAAGCTCTCAGCCAAAGCGGACGAGGCTATGGAACAGATGAAAAAAGCCAAGACAGAAATTGACCGAATCTGTGCCTATCTTGAATCTTTGCACATGACAGAAGAACGGTTCGAAAAAGCTCTGTCTGCTACTAACAATGTGTATATGCGACATCTCGCCCAACTGGGCAACTTGGTGATTCTTACCGGAAAAACTGACTGGAACGAATTTACCGATTCGGAGAAGCTTATGACAGAGAACACTGTCCAACTGGTAGCTCTCCTCTTCCAGATGTGCAAAGTCCAGCTCGTTCTCTCCAGTGGCTCCACTACCGAGGTCAATCGAATTAACCAGGTCGACATTGATTTGGCTATCAATAGTTCCGATGCGTTCCTGAAAGAAAAGGGACTTACAGCTCTGACTTGATAGAAAGTATAGAGGTTTAAGACAAGTCTACGACCTCCGCTCCCACATCGTCAAAATTTTGGCCTTCGGCGCCCTGTCGGGAAGGCGTCAAATGAAGGCCTACAACCCCCGTCCGGCCAGGGGGTTGCACGGCCTTCATTTGACGCGGCTTAAGCCGCGATGTCTCTGACGTTACCCCAGGGAGGATGATTGCTTAGCGTGGTGCCGAAATGGTGCTTTTGCCGATCTGTGATGATATGAAGTCAGAAATTCACCAGTGTGAAGAAAAATGGAATTTTTCTTTTATATAGCTACTTTCCATGGCAAAATAAAACGTTATGCACAAATATGAGCAAATATTTTATGCATTATTCCCCTCGAAATCGTTTGACGGTTAATCCCGTCCGTGGGTTCGAATCCCACCGCCTCCGCCAAAAACCCTTGGAAATGCTGAGTTTCCAAGGGTTTTCTCTTTGCTTGATATTAAGTTTCGATTGCGGCAAAAACCAAAATGGTGCCCATGGTGCCCTGTTTGTGGTGCCCAAGCACTGAATACCATTCGGCGAAAATGAATGCTGTGGAGCCCAAATGGTGCCCAGAGGGGCGGTAGAAACGTATAAAACTTCAGAATATCATATGCAGAACTCATATAGCTTTTGAGGGTTACCACGCATCATACGGAAACGTATAAGACGATATGATAACAGGGATTTTCGGTTGTGTTTGTATGATTTTATTTGTATAATCAATGTAGCCTGATTAAATGCAAAGGTGATGGAAATGGTTACAACAGTTAGTTTTGAAATTACGACATATGACTATGCCTCCCCTGACTACGGCAAATGGACATTCCCTCATGATTTTCACTATGTGTATATCTTAGAGAATGGCAGAGATGCGTATGTCGGTGAGACAAATGATATTATTGAACGAAGCAAGGAGCATCATCGTAAGGATGATTGGTGTTACCGTTTTCATTTTAAGAGAATCCACGTAATAACAGGCGAGGACATTGAAGAAACTCCGGCAAAGCATTTTGAAAAACTTTTGATTAAATTAATGCGTATTGATCGCAGATTTCATGTCATCAATCGCAGTGAGGGTGAACGCACATTTTATCGGCGAAAAAACGAGTTTGAACTGGGCTTTGACAGGCTATGGCCACAGCTGGTAGAGCGTGGATTGGTAAAGCACAAAGAGTTTCAAGCCATCCTGAATAAAACGGAGTTTAAGTATTCTCCTCAAACGAGCCTTACAGATAAACAGATTGCCACCTTGACAAATATTGTAAATGCCATACATACCAGCGCATCACAAAACAACGAAAGGCAAAAAAGGCTAGGCCCATACTTCTGGAAGGTGATGCAGGAACCGGAAAGACGGTCATTGCATCCTCTTTGTTCTATCACCTTAAGACGAACCCTGATTTCAACGGAAAGCAAGTCGGTTTGGTATTTTCCAATTCTGCCACACGAAGTGAACTAAGATCTGCATTTAAGCGTCTGCCTGGGGGCTATGATAAAGAGATTATTAGCCCAATTGATGTTACAAAAAAGCATTATGACATTATCATTTGTGACGAGGCGCACAGATTACGAAGAAACAAAAATCTGGGTATGTATATTACTAATTTCCGAAGCGGCAACACTAGGCTGGGGTTGGATGATACGCATGACGAATTAGACTGGCTTGTGAAAAACTCCGATTGTCTTGTGTTGCTCTACGATAGAAAGCAAATTGCGTGTCCTTCTGATATTCCTTACGATGTTTTTCATCAACGCCTTGATATTTCACATTGTGGTATCCGTCCGGTAGAACTACAGGATCAGATGCGTATTCGCGCCGGAAACGACTACGTTCCCTATATTCATGCCGTATTGAATCAAAAACAGCTCTCCGCTTTAAATTTCAAAAACTATGAATTCAAGATTTTTTGCTCCTTTAGCGATATGATTGAGACTCTTGATATGAAAGAAAAGTCTGTTGGCTTGTGTAGATTGTGTGGAGGGTATGCTTGGAAGTGGATTGCGAAAGACTCTCCTGATAGACCGGACATATCTATCGATGGAGTTGATGTATGGTGGAATCGCCAGACTGGCGGATGGCTTAGAAACCCGAACGCAAAGCAGGAGATGGGCAGCATATATTCATTGCCTGGGCTTGATCTGAACTATGCTGCGGTAGTTATTGGCCCGGATTTGTATTATGATACTGAAAGCAGAGAAGTTAGAGTTAATCGAAAACACTTTTTTGACAATAAAGTGAAACGGTCTGTAGCAGATGATGAATTAAAAAACTATATTCTCAACACTTACGCAGTTCTGCTGACTCGCGGAATATTAGGAACCTATGTATATGTTTGCGATGATGCTTTGCGCGAATATCTAGGGAAGTTTATTCCGATAGTTAGATAAGAGTGTTACTAAAAGATATACGTTGAGAATAAGGCCAGCGCTGAAATTCAACGCTGGCCTTATTATTTAAACATTGGTGCCACTCAACACAGCTCTATGGTATGTATCAAGCACCACCTGTTTCCGATCCAGACGCACATCTACATACTGAGCGGTGACAGACTCAAGGTTATTGGAGATTCCGAGCTGGATACCGATGCCCTTCAAGCTGTGCCCCAGGATCATACCTACGGTATAAAAATCGCCTGTAAGCTGATGCATGTTGGTTGCTGCCGAATGTCTCAAGTCATGAAAACGCATATGAGGCATCCCAGTGTGCCTCAGAAGCTGACCAAAATTCGAGGATACCCGCTCCCGGCGCTCCGGTGCCCCGTTGGGCTTGGCGATAACCAAATCATTGTCATAGCAGGCTTGTCCCGCTCCGGTCAGCAAAGTTCTCTGTTCGGCCTGTAATGCCAGCTGGCGCTGAAAGTATGGCAGAGTAAGGTCTGTGATCGGCAGGACACGATCACTGGATTTTACAGGAGCCATTTCATCAATGGTCACTGTTCCCGCCGGTATTCCGAACGGCAGCTGCTCAACCACAGCAAACGTCTTGGATTCAAGATCAATATTTCTCCATCGAAGACCAAGAATTTCAGACAACCGAAGCCCATAAAGGCCTCCGAGAACCACGATCAGTTCCCACTTGGAACCAGCCACATTGGCAAATAGTGTGCTCATTTGCTCGGTCGTATAAGGGTCAGGAGTCTTGCCCTGCTTGCCGAACTTAGTGATAACGTCCCTTGCAGGGTTGTTTTCGATGTAATGGTACTTCCGTGCGTGTTCGAAAGCAACCCCTACAACGCGATGGGCATATTTCACTGAGCTATGGGAGAGACCTTTCTCGTACAACTGCCGGAACATATCATCCAGCATGGCAGGAGTTACCTGCCCAAGCGGAACGCTTCCGATATACGGAATCACGTGATTACGGATATGAGACCTGTAGCTGGCCTTTGTACTGGGACGGAGATTAGCATTTCCGTGCCGCTCGACCCATTCCTCCAAATATTCCTCCACAGTCATTTTCCGTTGGGCAGCTGTAGGTGCAACATAGGACGGATTTGAAAGCTTGTTTTTCATGGCTGCTTCGTACTGCAAGGCCTCTTTTTTTGTGGCAAAACCTTTCTTGGAATGTGTTTTCTGCTGTCCGTTGACTTTGTGCTTGATGTTCACGTCGTAAACTATACCGGGTTTCCCGGTTAATTCCCCGACACTGTTACGCTTATTTTGAACGGTTCTTTCTGTAATAGCCATTTTTGCCTCCTTATAGTTGGATCAGAGTCCCGGAAGGCGTGTGCCTTCCGGGACAGATTTGATTATGCGCTCTCCGCATTCATTTTCTGGATAGCGTCAAACCTCGCCTTAATAGCAGGCTTAGAAGGTGTCTTATGGGTTTCGTAATAGGCCCAGATGGCATTGACGCTGAGTAAGCGGTGGTTGCCGATCTGCAGGTATTCGATTTCCCCCTGTGCCATCAAGGTTCGCAGAGTTGCCTCGCCGATCCCGGAAACCTTTGCCATCATACTGGCCGGCATCAGCATCGGGAGCAGTTCAGGCGGGTCAGATTTCATTTTCTTGGCCATGGCTATTCTCCTTGGGTATTCAGGGGAAGCTTATTGGCAAAGTAAATCTTCCCGGGTTTGAGGAACTCCGGTATAGCCCGGTTCAGCGGGGCAATTTCCCACAGATGGTCGGTTGCTTCGGCTGTTGCCTCGGCAATGCTGCCGAATGCTTTGGTGTAATGTGCACCACGGAAGTACTTGTGCAGGCAATACCTTGCGTGCTCATAGGAATACTCAATCATAACAGCATTATCTCCGAAAACCGCATAAATTCTCATTTCACTTGCCCTCCATCCTTAAGTCGTATTCCTTTTATGTAATTTTTGGGATTTCCACCACCGGGCAATCTCACCCGACCATGTTCAATAGGATGTTTTTGAGAAACAAACCGAGTAAATAACCGGGAAAAAGCGTTATCGTTTATACTAAGATTATAAATGCTGCAAAAAAGTTCGCAGGCTTCGCAATTATGGACACCTCCATTGGGATCGGGAATAATCCAGTCTTGTACAAATGCTGCCATACATGATTCGAGGTCGCTACTGATTGATGTTGCCTCAGTAACCGCATTGATCTCGTAGTTGCCAGAAAAGATGTAATGCTTACTGCGGAGACAAAAATATGCCTGTAGTGCCCGATTAGCTATACGATCCGTTTCCTCCTTTAGGTTATCGATTAACGACGGCATGCGGGCCTCCTTTGCCACGGGGAAGGCAAAGGGAATTACAACGATACGGTCAATCAATGCCTCATCTCTCCTTTTGGTGCATAACATGTGATTTGTTGCTAAAACAAATGTTGCCTCGCACTCAAATTCCACCCGAGATTGGAATTTTACATCGGAGGATACTTTGTCGTGGCCACTGAGTTTTTTCAGAGCACTGACTGACTTATCATCGAGCACTCCGGCGGGAAGGTCAGGCGACAAACATATGACCTTGCGACTCAACTCGGACACAGCGAACTTGTCACCAAGTTCATGGACATTCAACGATGAAACGACTTCGTCGGGATAAAGACTGCGGAGAAAATTCGAAATTAAAGATTTGCCTGCGCCAGAGTAACCTTGAAGCAAGAAAATTACTCGCCCATCAAGATCCGGAACAAGACAGTAGCCAATGAATTCCAACACCCTGGCCTCTAACAACCTATCACCACCACTCATCTGATGGAGGAAGGTATCAAAATAGGGCGTAGACAGATTAGCGAAGCTCGGGTTATACTGACATTTAAGGCAGTATGTTGTAAAATATTGGGGTGAATGGGGATGTAGCTGGCCTGTTTTAAGGTCGAGGGTTCCATTCTCAAAAGTTACAAAGCGATAGCGTTCAGTACTGTTTTCTCCCACTTTGCATTCAATGCGAGGTTCGTTGCGAAGACAATCATATACCGATTTAGGAAAACTGGGGGTACCGGCGGCCTTGGCTTGTGAGCGACACTTATCAACAATAAAGCGTAACGCTGTATCTGTTGGATATGGCCGGTAACACTGACCATCAAATATGTGCAGTACATTACTTATTGACTTCATGTGGAAGCGTGTAAGTAAATACTGCGCAGTATCATACGGTGACATTTTGTCTTCTGAGGTAGAGGGAGCGCTCTCAGCGTCGGTAGCTTTTGATACTTTGACTTTCGGAAGCAATTCCTGCACTGTGGGCTGCTCATCCTTTGAAGGAACTTGTATCTGACGGTACACAGGTGTTGACGTGGGTATGGAAGTATTTCTGTACATCGCCGGTTCCGAAACAAGGCCCTTCATCTTGAGGATCTCTTTGTTGCTCATATCGATTGCATCCGGTTCATGAAAGTCCATAGGGATTAACAGATTTCTCGGATTCGGCGGATCGGGGATGCGTTCTCTGGTTTCGTCTATGTAAATAACTTTTGAGTGGTTATTTACGTCCCTAATTGGTCGTGTAGGTATCATGGGTTCGAATAGTTTTTGCTGTGAACCAATGTGCTCAAGGTACGGGTTGGAATGTTTCTTTTCCATGGCAAACTCTCCTTTGCTGATTTTGGTGTCATTTGACTATTTCATCCTGCCACGAAAACTGAAAGTCGAGAATTCGCAACATAAACAACCTTTTTTCAACAAGAGAAAGTTACAAAGGAGAGAAACCATGCCTCGCAAGAAAAAAGAAGTACTCAAGACCTGTGGAAAAATTGAGACCCAATTTCCTGCTCATGTAACGCAAACCGAGATAGCTATCAGCAAACTCAAGGACGCGGAGCTGATTGACCCCAAAACAGTCTCGTATTATGCAACAAAATTGCGTGAATGTCGGGAAAGAATTGGATTGACTGAAACATCTGTAGGAAATCTACTTAACTTGTCCCATGTTTCAATTGTTGGTTATGAGAATGCCCTCAGGCCAAGGGCATCTATTGACAGAACATATCTTAAGCTGTTTGCTTTAATCTATGATGTATCTCCGCTGTACCTTGTTGGGAAAACAGATAACCCATTGGACTATACGGGGGAGTTTCCAGTAGAAAAGTTTTTGCCGACAATTACAGAGCCTATAATGTTTGCACTCAGTTGCGCTAATAGCACACCAAGACCGCCAGCGCTGATTTATGCGGATGAAGCGGTAATGGCCCTTTATAAAGATGGTGTATTGGCTTCCAAAGAGGATCGTGAGTTGATGCAGGTTTTCTTACGAATCTGTGATGCCAAAGACAAGCGGCATGAAGTGATTAAAAATGCATTATTTGGCATTCCTTTGATACAAAGACTTTTTCAAAAGATTGGGGATGAAGCCTTCGCAAAGGAGCGCCGTACCGATATCAAGAGCAACAGATGCGAAAGAATAACAGAAAAGGATCCATATCATATACTTGAAACAATCTTTACGCTCGAGAAACTTGGGTACAAAGACCTTGATTTGTTGAAATGTTTCCTTGCGATTACAAGAGGTACACCAGAGGAAAAGCTTTTTGTGTTGCGATTTTTAAGAGATGGTGGGTTTATTGACGAAAGCAGTTCGTTTGTACAAAATAACAGGGCTACAAAGTTACAATCGTTGTCAGACCTTGCTTTCACGCATACGGAACAGGATTGATAAATTATTGTGCCGATGTGTCAGTGTCAAAAGCAGCTTGAATCATCGACTGTGAATCCGCCGTAATTATGCTTTTTGACCCGTAAAATTTAGAGTAGTTCTGACACAAGCACATTGACACAGTAAAGTTTGGTGAGCAGGTATTGTTTGGGCCAGAAGGGAAAGAGGCTTGGGGGAGGGGAAGGCCGAGCCGCCCGCAGGGCGTTGAGGCCCCATTCCCCTCCCCCAAACCAAAAGTTGACATATAGAAAAGGGGTTAGGGCCAGCGCCCTAACCCCTCAAATCATTTGTCCCGTTTCTTGAGCATGGACACATACACTGCAATAGCGGCACTGGCACCTTTCAGGAACAGAGTTATGGCATCCATGATGATAGCGGGAATCATTTTGCGGTGCAGACTTCGGTGAAGCAGAAAGCGATCATGGTGATAACAAATCCAACCAAGAACCAAATCACTGCGGGTTCCTCCTTTCAAACGTCTAATTTCAAATGGCTTTCAATGGCATCCTCCAACTCCTTCTGCTGGATGCCGATGTAGCGCTGTGTCACGGCAGCGCTGCTGTGCTGCAGGAGCTGCTGGACCAACGCAATATTGTAGTTGCTGTTTTTGTAAATCTCCGTTGCGTAATACTTTCGGAAGCTATGTGTGCTGATACCGGAGAAACCCAAATAGTCGCAGACGGTTTTCAGATGCTTCTGTACCGACCGTTCCGTGACCGGGAATATGAGATCATTGCTCCCAATGCCATTATCCAGACAGTAGCATCGGATAAACTGATACAGCGCCAGAGGAACGGTAAACACACGGGCCTTTCCGGTTTTCTGCTCTATGATGGCAAGACGATAGCGGTTGCCGTCCTTGACAATATCGCACAGGCGAAGCTGAACAATGTCCGAGATGCGCAAACCCAAGTTTGCTTCCAGCATGAGTGCCGTTGCCGCCCGTGGGTTCGGACGGCATCCGGTGAAGCCCTGCTTCATGGTTGAGATGATTTCCTTGTATTGCTCCGTGGTCAGAGCCACGGTTCGCTTGTTCATTTTGCACCTCCAATCCAGTCTGAAATACGAATTATCGTCCTGGGAAATACGAACTTTTAAGGCCAATCCGCTGAAAGCCTTGAAAACACTGGATTTTGGTAGTCGTATTTCTACAATTTAACGAACAATCACAAATTTCTCAGCACAAAGATGGCATCGCCGCCGATACGCAGAAAAGTTTCCGGGAAGCGGAACCGCTCCTTGTATCGCTCGATCTGCTCCTTGGATAGAGATGTGAAATTCCGATGCCCGGGTGGGGCGGCGCAGACAAAGAAGCTGCCGAAGATGATATCCCCTATTTCGTGAATAGAGCGGCACATGGGCAGATTCATCAGTTTGCCATCATCGTTGCAAATCAGAGCCACAGGTTCGTCAAAGGGATAGATGGCCTGAATCGTCCCACCAACAGCTTCCTGCATGGAATCCAGAGTGCCGGAGATGTTCTTTTCCTTCGGTGCCTTGCCGGGTTCGACCATGAGAATTTTCATGTCATACCTCCATCGTGTAAAAGCATTCTTCGATTTCTTCCGGGGTAAACCCATCGTTCAGCAGATCATCAATATCGTCGGGAGCATATCCGAAGGCTCTGGCTACCGATTTCAGTTCGGACACATAGCTGTCATAAGCGGTATCGTTGTCCCAGAGGGAAAAGCGGTAGGGCCAGCCAAAGTAACTGCGGCTGCGGAAAAGATGGGAGGTATCGAAAATGCTCCGGGTAATACGGCCAAAGCGGTCAATACGGACGATCTCCCCGGAGTCGATATTGACCTCCTGCGGTTTACCCAGCTTGAGCCGGATGCCCTGTAAGGCCCGTTTCAGGATGTCCTCGGTGGATGCGTAGAGGTACAGCCCTAACTTGGGCCAGTGGTACAGGCAGAGGGGATTGTTTCCCTTCACGATATACAGGTTGTCCGTATTGTCCGTTACCGTGAATGTAAAGGTTCCTTCCACGGCTTCGGCCATCTGTTTCAGGCTTGCAAAGGACAGTTCTCCGGATCGCTCGATCAGCTGGACAGCTACATAGCTGTCGGTTTCGATTTTTGTGGAAGGAAGTTTCCTCTGCCTCCGAAGTTCATGGTCATTGTGGAGAATGCCGTTGTGGGCCAGAGCGAAAGGAACCCCACCTGCACGGCCACTGAACGGATGATTATTGTGGTTGTGTTTCTCACAGCCTTGCGTGGTCATTCTTGTGTGGCCCATGACATAATTGGTGTCCTTTGGAATACGCAATCGAAGGTGGTGAGCAGGAAGTGGACGCTTATAGATCTGCAATCCGTTATCGGTGTTATAGGCGATTCCGGTGGCATCGGTGCCACGGGCCTCACAGACGGTAGAAAGCACCGCCAGAATGTGGTTTTTCTGAGCAGCAGTCAGAGAGTGGCCGTAATCTAAAAGTCCGAATAAGCAGCACATATCAGACCTCCTCAGACACAGCAACAGGTTCATTGAGGTACAGGCGGCGTTCCTTGAGATACTGGATCAGCTCCGGCTCAGTAACACCGGACACAAACTCACTCCACGACATGGCTCTGAGTTCATCATCGGACATACAAATCGCCACGTCGCAGATTCGGTTGACCATCTGCAGCGTGGCGATCAGCGTATTGTATTTCAGAGTGCCCCGGAAGATCCGGAACTCAATGGTATCCTCATTGGTCAGATTGACGCAGGTATAGCGGTTACACCGGCCTTTCTTGACATGCTCCATCATTTCGGTGGGATGATCCTTGTAGCCGTACCGGGCGGCCCAGCGCTCCAACTGGCGCTGAGTACGGCGGCTGAATTTCAGAAGCTCATTCCAGTGACGCTCCACAAAGAACAACACACGTGCAATGGCGCTGTCCTGCTCCACCGCAAATGCACCGAAGGCCTCCCGGCTCACATGGACATGCAGACCACAGGTGTTGGCCTGATGGGAGCGGTAGCCCTGTCGCACGGCCTCCGCCATGACCTCTACCCAGGGCATCTTTGTCAGCTGATATTCAAGCGACATAGGATGGGTCACGAGTTCAAGCCCTTCATCCAGACTGCCATCATGCTTGATATAGATATTCTCAGTATCCCGGTTGGCTACGTTCAACAGTTTCTTAGCTTTGGACTCATACTCGCCGCCCTCGTCGATCTCAAGCTCCACGCCGAAAAAGCGGGGGCCATTGCCGTAGAAGTTGGGTGCAGGGCGGTAGCTGTACTCGTGGATGATCCGACTGTCCAGCATATCATGGCAGGACTCACAGTACGGCTCATCATCGTCCCCGAAATAGAAAGCGTTGTTTTCGTGAAGCAGACGGCCGCAGCGGGAGCAGTGAACATAGTTTCTTTCATAACAGCTGCCGCAGAGGATCAAATCGCCGCTGCCCTCATTGTTGTCGTTCCAAATGCGCCTTCCGCAGTCTTCGCACACCGAAGTCTCCGTTTCGAGACAGGCGGGACAAAGGAACTCGCCATCGAACTCCGTCAGCTCTGTTCGGGGAAATTCATGCCCACAATGGGAACATACTTCCTTGGTTTTCATAGTCAATTACCTCCATAAACAAAATTTGCCCGAGGCTGTTTCGCCTCGGGCTTTATACATGGAGATAATATATCATTCAATTATTCATCTATCCGTTTCGCTCTGCTTTGCTTTTAAAAAATCAATAAATTTGTCTACGCACATTCGGTTTTCCTGTGTTAAAGTCTCCCACCGGGCCAAATACTCTTTTTGCGGAAAAGTCATTAGGGCTACTGATTCGTCCTCGGCAAAAAATTGCGATAGAGAAATATTAAAGCCTTTACATATCTTTTCGAGAGTAGGAATAGACGGAATAGTCCCTTTGTTCAACATAGCGCTCAAGGTGGAGTAGGTAATATCGCTTTCTTTGGCCAATCGATAATACGTCCAAGAATACGCATTGCACAGATCCTTTATTCGCTTTGTTACATCAAATTTAAGCACGAGGCACATCCTCCCTCACGAGGGGTTTTTATTATTGTACCCTGCACATCGCAAAATCGTTAGATTACAAATATCGTCATAAATCATTGAATTTATGACGATATTACGCTATACTTATCTGACAAGAAACTTGCAAAGGGGATCGCATTATGTTTTGCTATAATTGCGGAAAAGAGTTAAACGATGACTTCAATCTTTGCCCTTATTGTGGCGCAGATATAACACGATATTCTGACGAAACTGCCGATAAAGCCAAAGAATATATAGTAGAACCAGATGTAAAGTTTGAATTACTTGGTCGAGAACTTTTCTTTTCTCCTCGTTTTTTGGAGTACAATACACTGAGAAAGCGTTTTTTTGAAAAGGCCGAAAGTCTTGAAGAGGAATATATCAAGTTTTACAAGAGCCGAAAGCACACATTTGTGGGCCTTTTCGATGAAGAAATCCCCGAGGTTGTTCAAAAGGTCACCTCTGCCGTTCGTTTCGGTGTTGACGTTCTTATGGAATACGGCATTGATGACATTGATGACACCATGTTGGCAAACATGGTGGTCCAGAGTGGCAACATCAAAGAGTCTCTGGGATACATATATGCAAAAGCTGGGGAAATTCAGCGCTATGCAGAAAATTTGGGAGACTATAGAGATATAAAAAAAGCAAGCAGAGGTCATTGGGAAGGTGGCGGGTTTGGTGTCACCGGAGCGGTCAAAGGTGCAATTGTTGCAGGAGCATTCAACATTGGTGCAGGGGCATTTCATGGTATCGGGGATACCCTTACGAAAGCAAGCGACAAAGCAAAGATAAGTGGTATGAAACAGGAGCTTGCTATTGATCCAAGAGTGGCAACGTGCCTCTTTGATACCGTTTACGATTTCAGCACAAAAGTGTTTTATTGTGTAGAAAAACTGCTGATTGAAAATGATCTCATTGATGAATATGATTTCGATGAAGCTGCCGCAAATGCAAGGGCTAAAAACTATATTGCAAGAATTGCATCACAGGCATCCGCTGAAAATGTTGAAAAAGCTATAGATATCTTATGCGATTGCATACAACAGGCGCCATATTCCACCATTCTTTACGTTCACCTCTATAATCTTTTTACCGGGAGGAAATCGGATATTCATTCTGCGGCCAAGTTCTTTGGTAACGAGAGAAATTATAAATTATCCCTTCTGAGCGCAGACAAAAAGATTGTTGACTCAATAAAGACCGAACCAGAGAAAACAGTTGAGGAAATCCGGAAAAAGATAGAAAGTTATGAAACGCTCGCAAGGGATAATCCGTACTTGAATGTAGCCACCTATGTCAAAGCTTTGGAAAAGAAAGCAATAGAGATAGAAAAAGAAGCTGAAAGAACGAGCAAGGCACAAGCACTGGAAAAGCAGATCAAGGGAAAGCAGAAAGAACTTGCCGAGATGATAATCGCAGGAAAGGAAAATCTGCTGTGGGATATGGCTGAATGTGATGATTTGGAGGCCATGATTACCTTAAAACTCTACTACTATAAGCTATCTAATCCAGCTTGTGGAGAACAGTATGCCGTTCGTGAAAAGATGACTTCATTGATACAGCGTGCAAACAGTGGCAATAAATTTGCGGAATACTTAGTTGCCTTTCTTATGCACACAGTTTTAGATTATACCCCTTGGAGATGGCAATCCGTAGGACACAAAGAAGATAAGAGTAAATACTTCCGTGAAGCCAAAATATTTGCCGATGCCGGTAATATTTTAGCGATTGGAGATATTGGTAGATGGATGTGTGCAATTAACGACTCCGAACAGGGTATCGAAATGATAAAGATGGCCGCCGAAAAATTGGAGCCCTTTGCGGCGCTCAAATTAGGTAATTACTATAGAGAAGGGAGCAAAGCACTAAATATTCCACAGAACCCCAGTATGTCACATTACTTTTCAACCATTGCTTTTGCATACGGATTATCTGAGAACGCAAAAACTGTAGCTGGTCCATTGGCAACGGCTGCCGAAAAGGCTACTGCGGAAAATATTCAAATGAAGGTTCAATCCGAGGCTGAAGAAACATCTGATGAAAAAAAGTCTTCGACGTCTATAGGAACAGTAGGCCCAGCCTCAATTGAGGCCCAGTCTGCTGTTGGAATGGATAAAAAGCCATTAGAAATTTCAGATGTTTCCCCATGTCCCAAAGCAGGCGAAAAAACGCAAACCACTAATGTAGCGGAAGAAGCCAAGGCGGAACCAGTTCAGTCCAAGGAAGCTGAACAACAATCTAAAACAAACGCCTCTTTTGTTGGTAATACTGCAAACAAAAAAACTCCGTCAAATTCCGCTATCAAAAAAACTCAGAGTAAAACAATGGCTCCAAAGAGCAAGGCGGTGGCCGGACTGCTAACCCTTTTTCTGGGACTTGTAGGCGCACAATGGTTTTATCTCAATAAACCTGTAAGAGCAATAGTTTATTTGGCTATTACACTTTTGGGTATATTCGTCGTTCCAGGTGCAGTATCTTTTTGGCAGTTATTTTTGTTCGGCGAGTCTATATTCTTCTTTGTCGCAAAAGCAGCCAAAGTCGAAAAATATTCTAAACGTGCCATTAAACACAAAAAACAAGTGAGCAAAGAATAATCAAACAAGTGAGAGTGACGAGAACACAAAAAGTCTCGTCACTCTCACTTGCTATTTCATTCTGTGGAAGATGGCTTAATGAGTGTGGAAAGAGGGATGTTTAGACTGTTGCTCCCTACAGAAATCTTGCAATAAAGTTCCAAATCACCTCTACCATAGTATGGGGTTTTAGCATCTGGGAGATATGTAATTTTGATACCTCTATCCATACAAGGATTGCCCCACCGGGATTTTCCCCAATAGGTAGTCTTACAGATATCTCCGACGTTCCATTCACAGTTATGATCTAAAAGCCAGTGGTCATAGCAAAAGTTGCGGATATTTCCGCTCGAATCTGCCAGTTCAAATGTTTCCCAATATATCTCGTCAAATTGGGGCGAAATATGAAACACCCTCTTTTTTGCGTGGGGAGTCATAACTGAATAGCTGTCCCGCAGGGAAACCGGGAGTGAATCTGCTGGTATGATGCCGTCTGCTTCTTTCTGGTGCATGATGATGGTATAGAACTCTTTTCCAACAGGTAATTCGGACTGCTTACAGGCCAACAGCGCAGAGCGGAAAAGAGAATGTTCCTTGCCATTGACCTCAAAGGAGCGGGAGCACCCCCAAAAAAGATTCCAGCACTTGCAATACACGCCAGCGCTGCCGATATTCACAAATGTAGATACTGGAATGGCCCCCAAAGGAAATGCGTAGTTCCCATCGTCATAGACAGTGCCGTCAGAGAGCACTTCCACGGAATAGCAATCGTAGGCCATATGAACATCCATCAGCCCGGTATATTCTTTGGACGGATCACCAAAGGCGGGTTCTGGGACAAAAGGCGTGTTGATCTGCTTGGTGTACTGCTCGCTAAATTTGCTTAGGCAAAGCTCGGTTTCCTGATAGACAGGATAATTGCCGTAAAGAAGTCCGTAGTCATAGAGGTGTTCATTGGAGAAAATATCGCTTTCATACAAATCAAAATATTCCGTGTAAACCTCGCTCAGATCTACAGCAATTATGATGATACGGACAGGAGCATACCGACATAGAAAGTCCTTGGAGTCCTTTACAAGCAGTCCAGCAGGCAAACAGGCGCAATCAAATATCTTGGGT
Organism: Oscillibacter acetigenes; assembly: GCF_025567605.1. Lineage (NCBI taxonomy): Bacteria > Bacillati > Bacillota > Clostridia > Eubacteriales > Oscillospiraceae > Oscillibacter > Oscillibacter acetigenes. The sequence goes on from NZ_JAOQKG010000004.1 coordinate 21,168, forward strand.
GCATTCGGGTTGGTAATACTGATGGGAATTCCGGCTCCCCATATCTTTTTGCATCGTTCAATGGACAGCCGCTTGCAATAAGCTAAAGCCTTGTCTATGCTGGAAAAAGTGTGGTCATTAACTTGGTAGGAGCACCCTTCCGGAATAACGACCTTATCCAAATACTTGATTTGGTCATTCGACAGGTTCAGGCGATCTCGATGGTGCTTTTTCCTTTCTTTGGCTTTTGTTCGGGCTTCATGTATGTAATAGCCAATGTGGGAGAATTTCTTGAGGGATAATAATATATTCATAGGCTGTTCCTTTCAGTGTATTAAGGAAAAACAGCGGCGGAGTCGTGCCACAATCACGAACATCCGCCGCCTAACCGGACCTGTTGACAACATAGGCAGGAGAATAAGCCGATGGTTGCGCAACGGATCAGACTGATTAGAGAATAGCACACGGCATGGACAATAAATGTCCTTATCTTTCGCTCCACAGATTTTTTGAGATTTTTGTGCGTAATAAAGGAACATCATGGTAAATCAATCTGAAAAAGGAGAGAAAAACCATGATGAGTCCTGAAATTGAACGTGAAATGATTCGCCGCCACCGTAACGGCACGATTCGCTTCGATCACGAAGGTGAGTTTTGGCGGGACGATGAAAAGCGAACTGTAAAAATGATGTTTGAAGAAGGCTACGGCATTTCTGAAATCGCCTTTGCTGTTGGCAGATCAGAGCCGGCAGTCATGCAGCAAATTGAGAAAATGGATCTCTACCAAAGGACGCTGAACCCCAAGCGCCACAAGTCGCCGCCCAAGGCTCCTACTTGTTTATGTGACTCCTGCTCGCTTGATTTGAGCGCTTGTCCCCGCTGTGAAGCCCATCTTTCGGTGCAGGAGGTGGAATGAATGTTAGAGGAATATCCTGATATTCTGACAGTAGAAGAAGCCTGTGAAGCCCTGAGAATGGGCTACAATGCTATGTACGATCTCCTAAACAGCGGTAAGCTCAAGGGGTTTCGGAATGGCCGTGTATGGCGTATTCCAAAGCTGGCTATCAAGGAATACATATTGGAAAGCGCCAGAATCAAAGTAAAAGAGGAACGTGTCCGGTGACACGTTCCTTGCTGTTTCTTTAAGAATATGCTATAATTTGAAAAAACCTGTAGAAAGGTTGGCATCCTTATATGAAACTCAAAGAAATTCATCTGAAAAAGTTTAAACGTTTCACAGATTTGACTATAACAGCTATTCCCTCAAGTGCTCGATTGGTTGTACTTGTTGGACCGAATGGATGTGGTAAGAGTTCCGTTTTTGATGCATTTAAGGTTTGGCAATTGTGGAAAGGATATACCGGCCTCCCCACAGACCAAAGCTACTGCAATAAAACTCCAGTAGGGCAAGATGGTTATGAAAATTCAAACAAATTAGTTGATTTATCATTTTATGATTATGATGGTGAGGATACCAATAAAAACCATTCGATTTTCTATTTTCGAACCGCGTATCGGAATGACCCTTCTCTAGCTATCAAAGGTATATCGGCGGTGGAAGCGCCTACAGCAATTGCAAATAAAAACATGATGATAGAGAACGATCAGGAGGTTGCGAAAAACTACCATCGTTTGATTTCTAAGACGCTTGAATGTGTATATGATACATCATACAACGAGAAATCGGTAGCCACACTACGTGATGAATTAATCGGAAAAATTCGAGAATCTCTAACTCGCCTTTTTGGTGACTTAACTCTTTCTGGTGTGGGAAATCCCACAGAAAATGGCGACTTCCTTTTTGACAAAGGGGTTTCCAAAAATTACTCCTATAAAAATCTCTCTGGAGGAGAAAAAGCGGCGTTTGATTTGATATTAGACTTGGTCATTAAGCAAAAATACTATCCAGACACCATTTTCTGTATCGACGAGCCAGAGGCCCATATGCATACAGCATTACAGGAAAAACTCTTAGGTGAACTTTACACTCTGATCGGAGCAAATGGTCAGTTATGGATTGCTACGCATTCACTTGGTATGCTAAATAAAGCCAAAGAACTTGAAGCCGAATGTCCGGGAAGTGTTGCATTCTTAAATTTTGATGGATTTGATTTTGATGATGTAGTTCAGATTATGCCTTCTCCCGTTTCACATAATTTGTGGAATAGAATTCTATCTTTGACTTTAGAAAATTACTCTACCTTACTTGCCCCGGAAACAGTAGTGTTCTGCGAAGGGACTACTAGGGGCAGGAAACGGAAAGACTTTGATGCAAAGTGCTATGCAAATATTTTCAGCACAACTCACCCGAGCACTGTGTTCTACTCATTAGGAGGCTGCAACGACATCGAGGAAGACAAACTAAAGGTAATTGGGCTAACACAAGCTATTGTCCCGAACACCAATGTCATTCGAATTATTGATCGAGATGATCGAAGTGAAAATGAAGTAGAAGAACTTTCTGAAAAGGGAATTAAGGTGCTGGATAGGCGTCACCTTGAATCCTATTTACTGGACGATGAAATAATCAAAAAATGGTGCGCTACAGTTGGGAAAGCAGAGTTGGAAAATAGTGCCCTTACAATAAAGCAACAGGCGATAAATGCTAGCATTAGTCGAGGAAATGCCACGGATGATATTAAATCTGCTAGCAACGATATAGTAACCAACATCAAAAAGTTGCTTGGACTTACAGCGTGTGGAAATAATGGTGAAGCAATTATTCGTGACACAATTACACCATTAATAACACCGGATACCCAAGTATATCAACAACTAGAACGGCTGATTTTTGGTTGATGCTTATGGTGCCCAAATGGTGCCCTCACTCGTTTTGATGCTACATGAATATTCCTCTGCATCAGAGAAAAAGGTGCGACTTTTGAGCAAAACAACACATTTTAATTGACCTAGAACGGCTCGATGTGGCGGTATGGGATTCTGTTTATCCTTCGAAATCAGTTTGCGAGCAATCGCACGAGGGTTCGAATCCCTCCCGCTGCGCCAAAATGAATGACCCTGCCTGATTTGGGCGAATGCTTGGCGTTATTTTGGGTCAGGCAGGGTTATTTTAAGTATGAACCCCTTGCATTGCAAGGGGTTCATACTTTCTTGTATTAAGCACCTATGCTACCGGCAAAGTACAAAACATTGAAATGATAGAGGTCAAATTCCTGTTATGCCACTGAAATATGGTCCAAAAAAGAATTTTCTAAGGCAGAAGATATGATTTGTGAACTTGGCCTGAAATAAGTGTGATTTGCGGCACAAGGATTCCCTATACCTGCGGTTAATTTGAATGTCTGCATCCTTCTTCCCTGTTCTTCGTATGCCAATCCTCAGCCATAGGAGATCTGATGGATTTTTCAGAAGAGGTTGAGAACATCTGCGGGTTCTGATATAATGGAAGAAACAGATGTTCGACAGGGAGGACGCCACGATGACCGATTTGCTCTCCGGCCTCAACGCTGCCCAGCGCCAGGCTGTGACCGAAACCGAAGGATTTGTCCGTGTCATTGCCGGAGCCGGCTCCGGCAAGACAAGGGCGCTCTCCCATCGTTTTGCCTTTCTGGTGAACGAGCTGGGCATCCTGCCGGGAAATATCCTCTGCGTCACCTTCACCAACAAATCCGCAAATGAGATGCGCCAGCGCATCCACATCCTCACCGGCGACAATGACACGGGCTATATCAACACCTTCCACGGTTTCTGCGTCTCCGTGCTCCAGGAGGACAGCTACGCCGTCCAGTATCCCAAAAGCTTTCTGGTGCTGGACAACGCGGACATCGACGCTATGCTCCAAATCATCTACGAGGAGCGGGGATTGACGCTGCGGGATATGACCTTCTCCGCAGCCCGGGACATGGTCGAGATGCAGAAGCTGTTCAAGCGTCCGGACTACTATCTGGATATGATCGCCATGCCTCTGGACACGCTGAAGGAGAAGTATGACCAGGCGGACACCCCGGCAGACATCATTTTCTACGGCTATCTGTATCAGGAGAAGAAGTGTTTCGGACTGGATTATAACGACCTGATCAAGTTCTCCCTGTATATTTTCCAGCAGCATCCTGACATTCGGCTCAAGTGGCAGCAGCGGCTGGAGTACATCATGATCGACGAGTTCCAGGATATCGACCAGCTTCAGTACGAGCTGATGGAGGTTCTGTGTGGTTACCACAAGAACCTCTTCATCGTGGGAGACCCGGACCAGACCATCTACACCTGGCGGGGCGCCGACGTGAAGTACCTGCTGGACTTTGACAAGAAGTTTCCGGGGACAAAAACGATTCTAATGATGGAGAACTACCGCTCTGCGCCGGAGATTCTCTCTGCCGCGAATTCCCTGATCGACAAGAACCGGACTCGTATCAAAAAGGAATTGCAGCCCACGCTGCCCTCCGGCAGTCCGGTCATCTGCCACTTCGCGCAGACCCAGGAGGCGGAGGCCGAATGGATAGCGGGGGAGATGAAGGAGCTTCACGAGGCGGGCACGCCATACCGGGACATGACGGTGCTCTACCGGGCCCACTATGTGACCCGGGCGGTGGAGGAAGTCCTGCTGGGAGAGAAGATCCCCTATACGATTTACAGCGGCGTCCAGTTCTTTGACCGTATGGAAATCAAGGACGCCCTCTCGTACTTGCGGATGATTGCCTACAAGGACGACCTTTCCTTCCGGCGGATCGTCAACGTCCCCAAGCGGAATCTTGGGAAGCGGCGGATGGCATTTTTGCAGGAGTACGCAGAGAGGCAGGGCCGCTCCCTGTATCAGGCGCTGCAGGACAATCTGGAGGACCCACTTTTCAAAGGAACAGGCGCCGGAAGGTTTGTCGGCCTGATAGAGTCCTTTGCCGCCGGATATGGGGGGAGACCGGTGTCCGAGGTGCTTTCGGCCCTCCTCAATGAGAGCGGCTACGAGAAGATGCTCCGCACCGAGGGCAGCCAGGAACGGCTGGACAATCTGGCGGAGCTGAAGCAGTCGGTATATGAGTACGAGACCACCTGCGGGGAGGAGGTCACCCTGGAGCACTATCTGGCCCATGTGGCTCTGTTCACCAATGCCGACACGGCGGAGCAGGGAGACAAGGTGAGGCTGATGACCGTTCACGCCGCCAAGGGCCTGGAATTTCCCTATGTGTTCCTCTGCGGCATGAATGAGGGGATCTTCCCCTCCCGGAAGGTGCGGACGCAGCAGGCCATGGAGGAGGAGCGGCGGCTGGCGTTTGTGGCGCTGACACGGGCGGAGAAGGGACTGTACATCTCCGAGGCAGACGGACGGAACTTCGACGGCACCCCCCGGTATCCCTCCCGCTTTCTTCTGGACATCGACCGCAATCTCCTGGCCTTCACCCGGCCGCCGGAGGAGGGCTTGATCCGGGCGGCCCGGGACTATATCGGCCACAGCCAGACCTATCTGCCGGAGACCGACGGGAACATGGCATTCTCCGTGGGGCAGCGGGTGAAGCATATTCTGTTCGGCTCCGGTACGGTGCTGGATGTGGACATGGACAAGGGTGCTCATGTGGTACAGTTCGATGAGATGGAGACGCCCCGAAAGATATCCTTCCGGGCGAAGCTGGAACGGATTTGACAAATCCTGGGAGGGATGGACGGGGGCTCCTGCTGCAATGCCGATCATTGGGGGGCCCGGGTGGAAGGAGCCCTGCCTCCAAAGCAAACCAGGCTCTCCGGAAAGGGAAACAGCTCCCGCTTTTCAAAGGAATGGCTTGAAAAGCGGGAGCTGTTCTTTTCGCTTCAGCACGGCGGAGTCTGATTTTCCATACTGTCCAAATCGCAGCCGCCCCCCTCTTCCTGGGATCACGAGGCCTTTTCAAACTGGCTGTTGTACAGGTCAGCGTAGAAGCCGCCTTTGGCCAGGAGTTCCTTGTGCGTGCCTTGCTCGATGATATCGCCGTCCTTCAGCACCAGAATCAGGTCGGCGTTTTTGATGGTGGACAGCCGGTGGGCGATGACAAAGCTGGTGCGGTGCTCCGTCAGCCGGTCCATGGCCTGCTGGGTGATGAGCTCTGTGCGGGTATCCACCGAGGAGGTGGCCTCGTCCAGAATCAGCATGGGATTGCCCTGAATCATGGCCCGGGCGATGGTGAGCAGCTGCTTCTGCCCGGAGGAAATGGCAATGCTGTCATCCAGCACGGTATCAAAGCCGTGGGGCAGGGTTTCGATGAAGTGATAGATGCCGCAGGCCCGGCAGGCCTCCTCCAGCTGCTGGTCCGTGACCCCGGTCTTGTTGTAGACCAGATTTTCCCGGACAGTCCCCTCAAACAGCCAGGTGTCCTGGAGTACCATGCTGAACAGGTCGTGGACGCCCTCCCGGGTCATTTCAGAGGTGGGCACGCCGTCGATTTTGATGTTTCCGCTGTTGATCTCAAAGAAGCGCATCAGCAGATTGACCATCGTGGTCTTGCCCGCTCCGGTGGGACCCACAATAGCCACCTTCTGCCCCGGCTGAATATGGGCAGAGAAGTCCTTGATGATGATCTTATCCGGATGATTCGGATAGCTGAATCGGACGTGTTCAAATTCGACTTCGCCCTGCACAGGAGAGAGTTCGGGGCGCTTGCCGGTCTCATCGGGCAGCTCTTTCTCGTGGAGAAAGTCGAAGACGTGGTCGCCGGCGGCTGCCGCCGTCTGCATCTGGGTCATGCCCTGGGCCAGGGTGCTCAGGGGAGAGGTGAACAGCCGCACATAGAGGATGAACGCAACAATGACGCCGAAGGAGATCTCTCCGCTCATGGCCAGGGCGGAACCCAGGACGCAGACCGCCACATAGCCCAGGTTGCCGATGATAGTCATCAGGGGCTGCATGATGCCGGAGAGGAACTGGCTGCGCCACTCTGCGTCGTACAGAACGGCATTCATCCCGCCGAAGGTCTCTTTTACCTGCTCGTTGGCCCGGGAGAGGCGCACCACGTCGTGGCCGGAGTACATCTCCTCAATATAGCCGTTCAGGGTGCTCAGGTTCTCCTGCCGGGCGGTGAAGTACTTCTGGGACCGGAGCATCACCGCAGCCATGATGAGGAAGCCCAGTGCCGTGACGGCAATGGCTGCCAGCGCCATACGCCACTCAGTGCCAAACATCATCACCAGACAGCCGAGGAATTGGGCCACTGCGCTGATCATGGAGGGCAGGCTGTTGGCCAGGGCCTGCTGCAGAGTACTTACGTCGTTGGTGATGCGGCTGAGGATGTCACCATAAGACACCTTGCTGAAGTAGCTCATGGGCACCCGGTTGATTTTTCGGGACAGGTCCTGCCGCATATCCCGGGACAGCTCCAGGGTGACCGTAGCCATGATGAAGTGCTCCACATAGGTAAAGACGGCACTGAAGCCGTAGATCACCAGCAGGATTACGCCGGTGCGGCCGATGGCGGCCAGATCGATCTCCCCGTCCAGGGCGTCGGAGATGAGGTCCGTGATCCGACTGAGCAGGCTGGGGCCGATGATGGTCAGCACTGCGCCGGCCACGGCGAAGCAAAAGGCCGCAACAGAGGGCGCTTTCAATTTGTTGGAATAGGTGAACAGTTCTCTGAGCACACCGCCGATGCCGCGCCTGCTCTTTCCCGGCGCGCACATTCTGTTCTGCATCATCTTTGGCATCTTGGTTTCCTCCTTAAGCCCCCAGCTCTTCCTGGGAGAGCTGGGACCGGGCGATCTCCTGGTAGATCGGGCAGGTTTGCATCAGTTCCTCGTGGGTACCCATCCCCACCATCCTCCCCTCGTCCAGAACGATGATCTTGTCCGCGTTCCGGATGGTGCCGATCCGTTGAGCCACGATCAGTCGAGTGGTATCCTTCAGCTCCCGGTCCAGGCCGGCACGGAGCCTGGTATCCGTCCGGTAGTCCAGGGCGGAGAAGGAGTCGTCGAACACCAGGATCTCCGGGCGCCTCGCCAGGGCCCGTGCGATGGAGAGCCGCTGCTTCTGGCCGCCGGATACGTTGGTGCCTCCCTCGGCGATGGGGGCATGGATGCCTCCGGGCATCCTGTCCACAAACTCGCTGGCCTGGGCCAGCTCCAGAGCCTTTTGAACGTCCGCATCGGAATCCTTGCCCCGGCTGGCGCCGAACAGCACGTTGCCGCGGACGTCTCCGGAGAACAGGATGGCCTTCTGAGTTACATAGCCGATGCGGTCATACAGGGCGTCGAAGGTGTAGTCCCGAACGTCCACCCCGTCCACCAGCACAGTGCCCTCCGTGGCATCATAGAACCGGGCGGCCAGGCTGACCAGAGTGGTCTTGCCGCTGCCGGTGGCGCCGATAAAGGCCACGGTCTCCCCCCGCTTGGCCTGGAAGGTGATGTGCTCCAGGACATTCTTGTCCGAGGAGGGATAGTGGAAGGAGACGTCCCGGAACTCCACAGTACCGGTTTCCAGGGCATCGATGCGGGCGCCCTGAGTCAGGCTGTTCCGGGTCTCCAACACCTCATTGATCCGCTGGGCGGACACCTGGGCCGCCGGGAGCATCATGATAATCATGACCATCATCATAATGGACATGATGACGTAGGTGGCGTAGGTGCCGAACACCACGATGTCGCTGAAGGCGGCCAGCCGTGCGGCGGTGTCCGCGGCAGGGACGGCGTTCACGATGGAGGCACCCACCCAGTAGATCACCAGAGACAATGCGTTCATGGCCAGGGTGACGCCGGGCATCAGGAAGGCAAAGGCCCGCTGGTTGAACAACTGCGTGCGCATCAGTTCCTCGTTGCCCTTCCAGAACTTGGCGTTCTGGTAGTCCTCAGCGTTGTAGGCGTGGACAACATTGATACCGTTCAAGTTCTCCCGGGCCACCAGGTTGATATGGTCGGTGAGCTTTTGCACCCGGCGGAACCGGGGCACCACCACGCCGATGATGACCGCCATCATCACCAGCAGGGCGGCCACAAATCCGGCGGTGATAGCGGAGAGGGTCCAACTCTTGCCCACGATTTTGATGATGGCCCACACTGCCATGACGGGGGACTTGATTAGGATCTGCAGGCCCATGGCCGTCAGCATCTGCACCTGGGTGATGTCGTTGGTGGTGCGGTTGATGAGGCTGGGGACGGAGAAGGTCATCATCTCCTGTTGGCCGAAGTCTGCGATCTTATGAAACACCGCCTCCCGGATGGAAAAGCTGAACCCGGCAGCCACCTTGGCGGTCAGATAGCCGCAGATGACGCACAGCACCGCGCTGGCCAGGGTGCAGCCCAGCATTTCCAGGCCGGTATGCAGGATGTCCGACAGGGTGCTCCCCGGCGTTTTAATCAGAACGGTCAGGCTGCTCATGTAGTCGGGCAGCGCCAGATCGAAATTAATCTGCCCCAGGATGAGCACTGCGCACACGGCGGCCATGGCCCACTCCTGCCGCCGTAGGTTACGAAGTAATTTCAGCATATAAATCCTCCTTGTGGTATCATCAATTGCTGTTTTGCCGCCAGAACCGGCCGGAGAAGCAGGCGCACAGGATCGAGGCCGCATCCTGAAAGATCAGCAGGCTCCCGCTGAGGATGCTGAGGTGCGGACAGCCCGGAGAGGGGCGCAGACCGGGAAAAATCCGCCCGCTGCCAATAGAAGAACCAAGGCGGTGCACCGGCCCCGGCCTAGTCCCTCCGGCCGCTTCAGATTAAAGGAGCTGACAAGTTTGCTGAAGCCCGGGTACAGCAGCCGCATTCCAAAGAGATAGGGGAGTGCCGCGGCAAAGATCACGTTATCCACCGAACCGGAGATCATGCCGGATCTGCGTGGCGAAGAATCCCAAATAGGACCATATTCAGCAGTTCGCCTGCGGTTTCCAGCATGGCATGGAAATCCTGCGCGGGATGTCCGCCCTGATAACTCACAATCATATTCTGGAAAAGAGACTCGATGGTTTCCAAATAGCGGGTCACCATTTCAGGCTTCAAATCCGGCCGCAGCGGCATTTTGTCTATGAGCCCCTCGATAAATTCCTGATTCAAGCGCCGCATCGGTGCGCGCAGGGCCTGAATTTGCGCGGCCAGATGTTTGGGCGGACGGAGCATGGCGCTTTCAAAAACGAGCTTTTGCTGGGGATGAAGCTGGAAAAAGCGCTCCCGGATCATGAAGAAATCTTTGACTGCGGCTGCCGTATCCTCCCCTGACAGATGGGCCATATCCCGTTCCACATGGGCCCTGAGCTCCTGGAAAGTGCGTTCGACGCACAGTAAAAACAACTCGTCCTTATTGGAGTAGTAGTGGTACATCATGCCCTTGGAGATCCCGTGGTTCCCACAGATCCGCTCCATGTTGACCTTGTCGTAGCCGTAGGTCCCGAACTCCTCTAGGGCGGCCTGATAAATCTCTTTTCTGCTGCGTTCCTGGCGCTCTTTCTGCGTCATGCTGCATATCCTCCTTCTGCCTGATCCAAAACCCCCGGCCCTGCCAAAACCCGGAACCAGGGAGACACCCGGGCGGGCAGCGGGAAAACGTCCGGACGGACAGGCCATTTTGACGTCCGACCAATTCCGCGCCGGTATGGGACCGGACACACGCCGTCAGGTTTGCAACCCGCGGCGGCTACTGCCTGAGGATTTTACAGACGATCTCGTCTATACTTTTGGAAGTATACTACTCCCGGATGGCCTCATCTATGTTTGCCTCGTGAACGGTTCATGAATTTTTTGAAAACGAGCCGGAGAGGCTGAGGCCGGGAGCAGCTGTCTGTCGCGGGCACGGCTCCCGGGCCCTTGACCGGCAGGGAGGCGCTCTGCTCCCGCGCACAAAGAAGCCGTGAGTCTGCGGAGAACCGCTCACAGCAGCGGTGCCAGCAGCCGCAGAAGCCCTTGAAACAGGCGGAACAGCGGTCAGCGACGGCAGATTGCGGCGGCTGTCTCCTGGCAGACGCCTTTTATTCCCCTTGCAGGACTCTGATTGAAAAAACATACGGGAAATTACCCAATTGAGCCCACGGCATTGGATATAACGAGAATGAAGTCAGCCGCTATTTAAAACCCCCAGGGACCGCTGCGCAGCAGTTCCTGGGGGTTTTAAATCTTTGCGGCAAGATGCGTGCAAAAGGCGTTCCTGCACACGCTGTCGGCAATGTTTGGAGCCATCGCACCAACAGGGACACACGCCGATGCGGACAAACTGCCCTGTGGGAGGCGGCACGCCGTTTATCCGGAATAGCGCTTGTGCAGGCGGTCAGTCAGATAGCGAATGAAGTGCTTCTCTCTGGGGCGGAGCGTAAATGTCCGGGAATGCAGCAGGGCCACGGCCATGGGAGCGCCGTCCGCGATGGGACAGCAGACGCAGTTCATCCGCCGGGCATCCTCCTCCGGAATGCTGATGCCGATGGCGATGTAATTGCCTTTGCGGACCGCGTCGAAGATCGTGCCGCGGTCGCAGATGTACAGCAGGTCTGTGTGGCTCTGGAGTCCCAGCACGTCCAGCGTATCGTCCGGATCGATGTGCGCGTCGGCGATGAACGGATACCCTGTGAGATCCTTGAGCGAGACACGGGAAGAGTTGGCCAGTGGATGGGACTTGGACATCAGCGCGGTGACGGGAATGGAGCGCTGGAGGACCGTCATCTCCAGATTGTACTGGTCCGCCAGATCCATGTACTTGGGGATGACCTGCTCGAACAGCACCAGGATGCCCAGCCTGCAGTTCTGGGCCACGACGTTTTTCAGATTTTCCCGGAGGCCGGCCTCCAGAAATTTGTCGTGGGTCCTGTTCAGGTTGGGGAAGCAGTTTTTGTAATCAAAGAAACACTGGAGCACAAAGGCGGAGCGGGCGCAAATGATGGAGAGGCTGTCGCTCTCGGACATGGATTGCGGGATCTTCTGGATATTATTGCGCTCGGTGACGATCTTCTCAGCGTGGCTCATGAAAATCAGTCCCTCCGGCGTAGCGGTGATGCCGTTGGCCGTCCTGTGAAACAGGGGATAGCCGATCTCCTGTTCCACGTTCTTGATGATGGTGCTGAGATGGGACTGGGAGATATAGCAGTTTCGGGCGGCTTTGTTGACGGAGCCGCACTTGTACGCCTCCAGGATATAGACGAGGTGTTCTGTGTTCATGTCGCGCTCTCTTTCTCAAAACGGCGGAGGGACCTAATCCCAAATAGCGAAGGCTTAACAAAATCCCCTATAATCCGACAGCCAGGGGAGCATGTTATAATCGTAACAGGCAAAACAAAGGCGCCCGGTCAGAGGGGCGTTCAGATTTTATCAATCATTATAGCGCCAATTTTCAAAGAATACAAGATCCGCACCCGGCGGTGGAATGCGGATCAAAATGAGGGAAAGGAAGAGAGGCATGGAAGAGAAGAAGCGCGAAAAGTCCGTTGACGTGCTGGACCGGCTGTTCTGGACGGTGCAGCCACCTATGGGGCTGGTAAAGGGAGACTATTACCGGGCTGAGAATTGGTTTGCCCCGCATTTCCCGGGGGACAAGGGGTATCACGGCATTCTGGAAGTGGTCCGGCGGGACGGAACCCTGCAGATGGTGGAGTTTAACGAGATTAACAACCCCACCTATTACATCAGACGGTACCAGGGCGTTTCCAAGCGGCTGTCCGACTACGGCTTTCTGCAGGCCACCAAGGAGCGGACCGCCAAGTCCGGCGTGGTGCTGGTAAACGGCCTGACCCATCTGGAAGAGCAGATGGTGGCGGAGAACCGCCTCACAGGCGAGTTTGACCTGCTCACCGGCGCCTCCAACAGCATCAAGCGGTCTATGCTCCCACTGGCAGAGGAGATCGCGGGGCGGCTGGACAAGCCCTCCGGCCAGGTGTATTACGGCCTGTCCCAGGCGGTGGAGCCCGGCGTCACCGGGCGCTTGCAGATCGTGCTGGAGGCGGGAAAGATCATCTCCTGCGCCTACGACGAGATCTTTGCCGACCGGCAGGAGGAGATTGAGGACCCGGAGCTCAAGCCCTATTACCGGCAGTCCAAATATCACTGCCCGGACTACATCTCCACCATCGGGGCCGGGTTCAACAGCATCTTCGACCTGCTCAGCGCCCGGGTGCTGGAGACCCAGAGCCTCACCGACCTGACCGGGCTCCCCTTCACGGAGGAGCCCAAGCGAGCGAAGGAATGGGACAACTATCTGGAGCTGGCGAGGCGGATGGAGGATGCTCTGGCGGCCGACGGCCTGCGCTGAGCACACAATCAGGAATGTGACCGCCGGGGGCGGTTTCAGAAATATATCACCACCACGTCAGGAGGAGTACGATGAAGAAGAGAGTTTTCGCACTGTTCACCGCAATGTTCCTGCTCTGCGGGATGCTGGCCGGCTGTGGCCCCACCGGTTCCAGCTCGACGACCACGGACGGTTCCGACGATGGCGCCAAGGATACCCTGATCGTTGCTATCCCAGAGTCCCCCACCTACATGGATCCCATGGTGCAGGCCTCCATCGGGACCTATCGTGTCACCACCCAGATGTTTGACCGTCTGGTGATGATGGACAACGACATGAACCTAGTGCCGGGCCTGGCGGAGAGCTGGGAGGTTATCGACGATACCACCACCGTGTTCCATCTGCGCCAGGGCGTCAAGTTCCACAACGGGGAGGAGATGACCTCCGAGGATGTCAAGTACAGCCTGGAGCGCTGCATCGCAAACCCCGGCGTGAATTACAACTACCTCATCATCGAGAGCATCACCTGTGATGACGACTACACCGTCACCATCAAGACCTCCGCGCCCTTCAACGCGCTGCTGTACCGCCTGAGCCTGGACGCGGCCTCCATCATCTGCAAGAGCGCGGACACCAGCGCGGAGGAGTTCAACAAGAACCCCGTGGGCACCGGCCCCTTCAAGTTCGTCTCCTGGGAGCTGGGCGGCGACGTGGTCCTGGAGGCCTTTGAGGACTACTGGGGCGGCGCTCCGGCCGTCAAGCGCGTCATCTTCCGCACGATTCCCGAGGCGCTGAACCGCACCATTGGCCTGGAGACCGGCGAGGTGGACCTGGCCTATGACCTGGGCATCACCGACCTGGAGAGCCTGGCGGACAACGCGTCCGTCACCACCCTCACCTCCCCCAGCACCACCGTGTGGTATGTGGGCATGAACGTGCAGAAGGCGCCCTTTGACAACGAGAAGGTCCGGCAGGCCGTCGCCTACGCGCTGGACCCCCAGGGCTACATCGACCTGGTGTTCAGCGGCGAGGCCACACCCGCCAACTACACCATGCTGCCCCCCAGTGTGGACGGCTACGTCTCCGACTGCTCCGACTACTCCTGCAACGTGGAGAAGGCCAAGGAGCTGCTGGCCGAGGCCGGCTATCCTGACGGCTTCTCCACCACTCTCTGGTGCTCCGATACCCAGGTGATGCGGGACTCCGCCGTGGTCATTCAGGAGCAGCTGCGCCAGGTGGGGATCAACGCCGAGGTCAAGACCCTGGAGAGCGGACAGTTCCAGTCTGAGACCGGCAACGGCGCCCATGATATGTTCATCATGTCCAAGACCTCCATTGACCCCGACTCCATGCTGCGGTCCATGTACCACACGGAGGCTCTGGGGCCCTCCGGCAACCGCTGCTTCTGGACCACGCCTGAGGTGGACGCCTTGATCGATGAGGCCAGCACCACCACCGACACCGAGCACGCCATGGAGCTGTATGCGGAGATCCAGAGCAAAGTGGCGGAGGCCGCGCCCCTGGTCCCCATGGCGGTGGAGCACCTGAACGCCGGTATGCAGTCCAATGTGAAGGGATTCGGCCTGTATCCGGGCAAGTCCCACTACATCAACGGCACCTATTTTGAATAAGCGCATTCAGGCATTCCAGTGAGCGGGCGGCGGCAAAAGCCGCCGTCCGCTTGCGCGAATTTGCGTTATGGAAAAGGAGAGTGACAGATGTACCGTTTTATTCTCAAACGGCTGCTCATGCTGATTCCGGTGCTGCTGGGTGTCAGCTTCATCGTTTATACGATCCTGAGCTTCACCCCCGGCGACCCGGTGCAGATGATGCTGGGCGACAACTACTCCGAGGAATCCTACGCCGCCATGCAGGAGGAGCTGGGCCTGGATGATCCCTTCCTGGTCCAGTACGGCCGGTTTATCATCAACGCGGTCCACGGTGACTTCGGTACCTCATACAGCACCGGCAACCCGGTGGCGGCGGAGATCGCCGCCCGGCTGCCCAATACCATCCTGCTGTCGGCCTGCGCCATGCTTTTTGCCATTCTGATCGGAATTCCCCTGGGCGTGATCTCCGCCACCCATCAGTATTCGGCGGTGGACAACATTTCCATGGTGGGCGCTCTGTTCGGCGTCTCCATGCCGAACTTCTGGCTGGGGCTGATGCTGATCGTGATCTTCGCAGCGGGGCTGGGGTGGTTCCCATCCTCCAACTTTGAGACCTGGGGCGCTCTGGTGCTGCCGGCCGTCACCCTCAGCGCCAACTCCCTGGCGATGATCACCCGCATGACCCGCTCCTCCATGCTGGAGACGATCCGGCAGGACTACATCCGCACCGCACGGGCAAAGGGCCTGAAAGAGAGCGTCATCACCATCCGCCACGCTCTGCGCAACGCCATGATTCCCATTGTCACCACAGTGGGACTGCAATTCGGCTTCTCTCTGGGCGGCGCAGTGCTGGTGGAGACGGTGTTCTCCTGGCCCGGCATCGGCCGGCTGCTGGTGGACTGCATCGGCCTGAAGGACACGCCCGTGGTGGTGGCCTGCGTATTGGTGCTGGCCACGATGTTCACCATCATCAATCTGTGCATTGATATCCTGTACGCATTCCTGGACCCTAGAATCCGGGCCCAGTACAAAACGGCAAAGAGGTGATGCGGATGACTGGGAAAGTGAAAAACAAGAACAAGAAAAAGTCCCAGGCCGCCGCAGTATGGCGCCGCCTGAAGAAAAACAAGATGGCCGTTCTGGGACTCATCATTCTGGCCGTCATCATCTTCTTCGCCGTCTTTGCCGATGTGTTTTTTGACTACGAGACGCTGGTGATTCAGCAGAACGCATCCCTGAAGCTCCAGCCCCCCTCCGTCGAGCACTGGCTGGGCACCGACGAGGTGGGCCGCGACATCCTGGCCCGGATCGTCCACGGCGCCCGGATCTCCCTGCCGGTGGCCTTTGCCACCATCGCCATTGCCACAGTGGTGGGCGGCCTGCTGGGGGCCATCGCCGGTTACGGCAGCCGCCGGGTAGACGATGTCATCATGCGTGTCATGGACATCTTCCTGGCGATCCCCAGCATCCTGCTGTCCATCGCCCTGGTGTCCGCCATGGGCACCAGCGTCACGAATATGATGCTGGCCATCAGCATCTCCAACATCCCGCCCTTTGCCCGGATCGTCCGCTCCGCCGTTCTGACCATCAAGAACGAGGAGTACATCGAGGCGGCCCGCGCCATCGGCGCCAGCGACAAGCGCATCATCCTCAAGCACATCCTGCCCAACTGCATGGCCCCCATCATTGTGCAGGCCACGCTGTCTATCGCCGGGTCCATCCTGGCTATCGCCAGCCTCAGCTTCATCGGCCTGGGCATCAGCCCGCCCACGCCGGAGTGGGGTTCTATGGTCAGCACCGGCCGGCAGTATTTCCGGGCGGCCTGGTGGGTGTGCGCGTTCCCGGGCTTTGCCATCATGTTGACCATCCTCTCCCTGAACCTGCTGGGAGACGGCCTGCGGGATGCCCTGGACCCCAAGCTGAAGAACTGAGGAGGGAGGACGCCACATGGAAGAGAACAAGCAGCACAAGACCGCTTTGCCAGAGACGGAGCCCATCCCCTCCGCGCAGGCCCCGGAGGCCCTGCTGGATATCCGCGGCCTGCGGGTGGAGTACCACACCGACGAGGACGTGGTCTACGCCGTCAACGGCCTGGACCTGACCATCGGAAAGGGCGAGAGCCTGGGTCTGGTGGGCGAGACCGGCGCCGGCAAGACCACCACGGCCCTGTCGGTCCTGCGGCTCATCGCGGACCCGCCGGGAAAGATCATGGGCGGCGAGATCTGGTTCGAGGGCGAGGATATGCTCCAGGCCAAGCCCGCCCGTCTGCGGGAGATCCGCGGCAGCAAGATCTCGGTGATTTTCCAGGACCCTATGACCAGCCTGAACCCGGTCTACTCCGTGGGCGATCAGATCGCGGAGGTCATCCACCAGCATGAAAAGTGCAGCAAGGAGGAGGGCCGGAGAAAGGCCGGCGATATGCTGGAGATGGTGGGCATCCCCCGGGCCCGCTATGACGAGTATCCCCACCAGTTTTCCGGCGGCATGAAGCAGCGGGTGGTCATCGCCATGAGCATCGCCTGCTCGCCGGAGCTGATTCTGGCGGACGAGCCCACCACCGCCCTGGACGTGACCATCCAGGCCCAGGTGCTGGAACTGATGAACGAGCTGAAGGAAAAGCTCCGTACCTCCCTGCTGCTGATTACCCACGACCTGGGCGTCGTGGCCCAGGTCTGCGACCGGGTGGCTATCATGTATGCCGGTGAGATCGTAGAGAGCGGCACCATCGCGGAGGTGTTTGACCACCCCCATCATCCCTACACCATCGGCCTCTTCGGCTCCATCCCGTCTCTGGATGAGACGGCGGAGAAGCTCAAGCCCATCCAGGGCCAGATGCCGGACCCCACGGAGCTGCCGGAGGGCTGCGCCTTTGCACCCCGGTGCCCCTACGCAACGGGGGCCTGCCGTACCCGCAAGCCGGAGATGACCGGCGTCGGCGGCACCCAGATGGTGCGCTGCCTGGCCCACCAGGGCGTTTTCGAATCCCCCGAACTGATGGAGGAGGTGCGACATGGCAGATAAGGATATCATCCTGGAAGTCCGGGACCTGAAGAAGTATTTCAAAAGCCCCACCGGCACCCTTCATGCGGTGGACGGCGTCAACTTTTCCATTCGGAGAGGCGAGACGCTGGGCCTGGTGGGGGAGTCCGGCTGCGGCAAGTCCACCATCGGACGGCTGATCTTGGGCCTGCACCAGTCCACCAGCGGCGAGATCTTGTTCAACGGACAGGACATCTGCAAGATGAATAAGAAGCAGCTTCACGACCTGCGCAAGGATCTGCAGATCATCTTCCAGGACCCGTTCTCCTCCCTGAACCCCCGGATGTCCATTGGGGAGATCATCGGGGAACCGCTGCGGATTCACGCAAAGGCCCAAAGCCGTGCGGAGCTGGATAAGGAGGTCTCCCGGCTGATGGACGTGGTGGGCCTCTCCGCCCGGCTGTTCAACGCCTATCCCCACGAGCTGGACGGCGGCCGCCGCCAGCGGGTGGGCATCGCCCGGGCGCTGTCCCTGCAGCCCCAGTTCATCGTCTGCGACGAGCCGGTGTCCTCGCTGGACGTGTCCATCCAGGCCCAGGTCCTGAACCTGCTGAAGGATCTGCAGGCGGAGTTCCACCTGACCTATCTCTTTATCACCCATGACTTGTCGGTGGTGAAGTTCTTCTCCGATAAGATCGCGGTGATGTACCTGGGCCAGTTGGTGGAGACAGCGGATTCCGCGGAGCTGTTCCGCCAGCCACTGCATCCCTATTCCCAGGCTCTGCTGTCTGCCATTCCCATCCCCAGCAGCCGGCAGAAAATGCAGCGGGTGAAGCTCATCGGCGAACTTCAAAGCCCTATTGACCCGGAGCCGGGCTGCCGCTTTGCCAAACGCTGCCTGTACGCCCGGGAGGGCTGCACCGGCCGGGACCTGGCGCTGCGGGACTTCGGCAGCGGCCACTTCTGCGCCTGCTGCCGGGCCGGCGCCCTGGAAGAGCAAACCCCGTCCAAGTGACGGACAGAATCATAAGGAGGAATTTGACATGATTGACAAGACGAGATGGCTGGGGCTGGGCCCCTGGCATGAGGACAACGAGAGCGAGCTGATCGACTGGACGGCGCAGCCCCAGTACAAGGGCCTGGTCAAGGGCGATTACTATCACGCCGAGCTGCGGTACAGCGGCCGCTGGGGCGACCCCGGCCACAAGGGCGAGCTGGACGTGGTGTTTGACGACGACGGCAAGATCGCCTTCGCCGAGTTCAACGAGACTACCATGGGCAACTACTATGTCCGCCACTTCCAGAATGTCAGCAAGCGCCGCACGGAGTTCCAGTTCTTCCAGGACTTCCATGACAAGCGCCGCAGCGTGGCCTATGGGCGGGTGCTGGCCAACGGCTTCAAATATGTGGAGGACCAGATCCTGGAAAAGCAGGACCTGGACGCTGACTATGACCTACTGACCGGTGCCTCCTTCTCCATGAAGAACATGATCGGCCTGAAGGACGACGTGTCCGCTCAGCGGAAGGACTCCAACCACAAGAAGCAGCGGTACTACGGCTACACCGAGGATTACGGCTACGGTATCACCGGCTGGCTCCAGGTGGTGGTGGAGGACGGCAAGATCGTCAGGTGCTTCTACGATGAGATCTTCGCCGACCACACCAAAGATATTGTTTACGACGACCTGAAGCAGTTCTACCGTCAGTCCAAGTATTTCTCCACTACCTATGAGGACCCGTTCCCCTCCGGCTGGGACCGCCACGCCTGGCTGGTGTGCTTCAAGGACCAGTCCGATGCCATCAACAAGAAGGTCTGCGAAACACAGGATATGTTCGATATCACCGGACTGCCCTGCGTGGAGGGCCCGGACATGGGCGTGGTGTGGGACAAGCCCCACAAGGACGATGTGGCACTCGTCTCCAACAGCGACGCCACCGCCCGTTCTGTCACCCGGCCCCGCTCTCCCGTGTGGAACAACTATCTGCGCCTGGCCAAGATCGTTCACGACGAGATGGTCAAGGACGGTGCCGTGAAGTAAGGAGGAACGAACATGGATAACGCAGGAAAGAAGCCCGTCTGGTCCGTCCAGCCCCCCAAGGGGATGCTGAAGGGTGACTACTATCGGATCGAGGAACGGTTCCCGCCCTACTATCCCGGCGTAGAGGGGGAGTTTCCCGCCGATCCGGGTCACCTGGGCATTGTGGAGGCGGTGAAGGCCGACGGCAAGCTGATCTTTGTGGAGCTCAATGAGATCACGGCTCCCTCCTATTACAACCACCTGTACCAGGGCATCTCCAAGCGCCGCTCCAGCTACAGCTTCTGGCAGTACACGAAGCCCCGGATGCAGAAGGCCGGCTCCGTGCTGACCATGGGTATGCAGTACGTGGAGCAGCAGATGCTGGAGAAACAGAGCCTGAGCGGAGACTTCGATCTGGTGGCCAGCGCCTCCGGCAGCGTGAAGAAGCTGCTGACCTTCGCGGCCAAGCTGGACAAGGAGCTGGACGAGCCCTCCTCCAAGAAGCTGTACAGCTATTCCGAGGACTATGGCTACGGCCTCACCGGCTGGCTGAAGGTGGTGGTGGAGAACGGCAGGATCCGCTCCTGCCGCTTTGACGAGATCTTCGCAGACAACGAGGAGGACATCGTCCACCCCGAGCTGAAAAAGTACTACCGCCAGTCCAAATACGACTGCCCCGCCTATGAGGATCCGTTCCCCTCCGGCTGGGACCGCCACGCCTTCCTGGTGGGCTTCCGCACCCAGATGGACAACCTGAACCTGAAGGTCTGCGCCACCCAGAACATGCTGGATCTGACCGGCCTGCCCCACGCCGCCGGACGGGATATGGGCATGATCTGGGACAATCCCAACCCAGACCATGCGCATCTGGATATGGATCCCAAGAACCGGCCGATGTATCCTGCGTTCATCAACTACCTGCGGATGGCCAAGGTTGTCCTGGAGGAGATGCGCAAGGACGGCGTTTTCCAGTAAAGACAAGAACCGGAAAGGAAAACCGTTATGGAGCATACCCGCGCATTTTTGGCGTACGACACCCTCTGCCGCATCGCGGCGGAAATCCCGGAGGACGGGGAGCAGCTGCTGGAGCAGTGCGAGGAGGAGGCCCACGGGCTGGAGCGCACCCTCAGCATGTTCGATCCCGACTCAGAGCTTTCCAGGCTCTGCCGGGACATCCGGCCCGGCGAGGCTGTGCCGGTCTCTGAGACCCTGTACACCTTCCTGGAGCAGAACCTGGAGATCTGCCGCCTGTCCAGCGGAGCATTCGACCCCACGGTGGGGCCGGTGGTAAAGCTGTGGGATTTTCTGTCCCAGACGCCCCGGATCCCCTCTGCGGAGCGCATCCGGGCGGTGCTGGACCGGGTGGGCTATCAGCACGTCCGCCTGGACCGGAATACGCGGACCGTGACGTTTGATCTTTCTGGAATCGGTTTGGATCCGGGCGCAGCCGGGAAGGGCTTCGCCCTGGGTCTGACCGTGGACCGCCTGCGGCAGGGCGGCGTCCGGCAGGCCGTGCTGGACTACGGCGGGAACCTGTTTGTGATCGGCGCGCACCAGGACGCGCAGGGCGGGACCCGGCCGTGGAAGGTGGCGATCCGGGACCCGGACAACACCGGCTCGGTGTTTGGGACGGTGCAGCTCCAGGACGCGGGCATCGCCACATCCTCCTGGTATGAGCACAGCTTCCAGAAGAATGGGACCGTGTACCACCATCTGCTGGACCCGCGGACCGGGTACCCCATGCCGCTGACACTGAAGAGCGTCTCCATCCTGTCCTCGCGGCCTGTTTACACAGACCTGCTCTCCACTGCCTTTTTCATCCTGGGGGAAGAGGAGGGCGGCGTTCTGGTGGACCGGCTGCGCAGGGACAGCGGCGAGATGATCGAATATGTGGCCGTACGGGAGGATGGGACTGTGGCCGCGTCTCCGGGCGCGGCGTTCGCCCCTGCCTGATCGATCTTGATGCAAAAAGCGATCCCCCTCAGTGCACACACTGAGGGGGATCGCTTCGTCCTGCTTGTGCCCGGCCGCCGGATATGGCGGGCGGCTCAGATCTTTTCAAACTGCGTCACATCGGAGACGAACAGCGTGGCACCGCCTACGGTCACCTCCGTGGGATAGGCCGCAGAGGGCGTGGCCAGCTGCACGTTGGAGGAGATCTTCTCCGTCCGGCGGGAGCAGTTCTGGCGGATGATGGCGATGGCCTGGGGCACCCGGTCCTCCTCTGTGCCGATCAGCAGCGTGGAGTTGCCGCCGGTGAGAAAACCACCGGTGGAGGCCATGCGGGTGAAGTAAAAGCCGGCGTCTGTCAGGGCGGCGCAGACCTCGCTGGTGTCCCGTCTGTTGACGATGGCGGTGATGAGTTTCATGGCAGTCGCTCCTTTGCGTTCGGGTTTCAGGGCCGCGCCCTTGCAGCGGTCCCAGATGTGGATGCGGTGGAGATAGAAGCACAGGCCCAGCGTTCCGGTCACGACTTCCGCAATGGGAAAGGCCAGCCACGTGTAGGCCAGATCGATCCTGGAGAAGAGCCAGAATACGGGAATCAGGCAGAAGATCTGCCTGGTCAGGGAGAGCAGGACGCTGGGCAGCGCCGCCCCGATGGCCTGGAAAAAGACCGGCAGGATCAGGGAGGGCACGGCGGGCAGAAAGCTGATGCCGATGATGTGGAAGGCTTGGACGCCGATCTCCAGGACCGCGGGCTCCGCGGTGAAAATGCGCAGCAGCTGTTCCGGGATCAGCTCGAAGCAGGCGATCCCCACCAGCATGAAGGACATGGCCAGCAGGACGGAGTTCTTCACCACCCGGCGGCAGCGGCCGTAGGCACCCTTGGCGTATGTATAGCTCAGCAGGGGGACGATGCAGGTCTGGAGTCCGGAGAGGGGGATGAAGAAGAAGGACTGCACCTTGTAATACAGGCCCAGGACCGTCACGGCGTCATCGGAAAAGCCGGCCAGGATCATGTTCAGGGCCATGATATAGACCGTGAACAGAAGCTGCATGAAGATGGAGGGAAATCCCAACCGGTAGATCTTGGCCGCATAGGAGCGGAACACCCGGATGGGGGGCGGCTTCCGGAATCCGGAGACAACAATGAGCGCCGCCAGCACCTGGCCTGACACCGTAGCAAAGGCGGCACCGGCCACTCCCAGCGCCGGTGCCGGGCCAAGGCCGAAGATCAGAATCGGGTCCAGCACGATATTGGCCGCGGCGCCGGCGATCTGGGCCAACATGGGCAGGCGCATGTTGCCGCGGGCTTGGTGGACCTTGCTCCAGGTACTCTCCAGAAACACACCCGGACTGCCCACGCAGACGATGGTACCGTATGTCACGGCAAGGTCCGCCACGGAGGAGGACTCCGTGGAGATCGCGGCAAAGGGGCGCATCAGCAGGCCGCTCAATACGGCGAAGATCAGCCAACTGATCAGCGCCAGGACCGTCCCTGTTCCGGCGGTCCGGTCGGCTAGGTGGTGGTTCCCCTGGCCGTCGTACCGGGACATCAGGGTATTGACGCCCACGCCGGTGCCGACAGCGATGGCGGTGACGATCAGTTGAACAGGGTAGACGATGGAGAGGGCGGTGAGGCCGTCACTGGAGAACTGGCCCACAAAATAGCTGTCCACGATGTTGTACATGGCCTGGATCAGCTGGGCCAGCATGACCGGAGGCGCGATCCGCATCAGGATGGCCCAGACACTCTCTGTATCAAAGAGGCTGTATGCAGAGGATGCTCTCATGATATGGCGGTGCTCCTAACAGGTTCGGGATCTTCCAACCTCCCGCAGAGGGGCGGCCGGGACTTGCGGGGAAGATTATAGCCGGGCCGGAACTGTTTGTCAAGACGCGCAGGGGGCCGGAACAGGCAGAGGAGGCGCTTTTGGAAAAACCTCCAAAAGCGCCTCCGCTTTTTCTTGCGAGTCTGTGGGAGTAAGAGAGGGAACAACGGCGCGGCAACCGGGTCTCAGATGTTCTCCGGCGGGCGGTCCGGCAGGCGGCCCAGGGGACGGTACACGGTGAAATACATGGTGAGGCTGCAGGCCAGGCCGCCTACCAGCTGGGAGATGGCCTCGGCTGTGAATACGCCGGTGGTGCCCATCCAGATAGGCAGAACGACCGTCAGCGGCGCATTGATGATGGCTTTGCGCAGCAGAGAGAAGAAAACCGCCTGCTTGGAGCGCCCCAGGCTCACGAACACACCCTGCCCCGCCATTTGGAGGGACATGGGGATAAACAGGCAGAAGTAAATGCGCAGGGCGGGGATGCCGGCAGCCACCACCTCCGGCTCACTGTTGAAGACCCGGATCAAAAGCCCGGGGAACAACATGGCGGCGGCCCAGAAGACAGCGGCGTAACCAACCGTCACCGCCACGCTGAAGCGGATGGAGCTCCGGACGCGGCTGTATCGGCCGGCGCCGTAGTTGTACCCGGTGACCGGCTGGGCGCCGTTGGTGAGCCCCTGCACCGGCATGAAGAACACCTCCCGCAGGGAGTTGATGATGGTCATCACGCCTACGTACAGGTCGCCGCCGTATGCCTGGAGCGTGGCGTTGCACACCACCTGCACCAGACTGTTGGTGAGATTCATGAAGAAGCCGGACAGGCCCAGGGCCACGATGGATTTCACCCGCCCGGCGCCCAGCGCCAGATTCCGCAGGCGGAGCCGCAGGATGGCCTTCCGCCCGGTGAGGAATTTCAGTACCCACACGGCGGAGCAGCCCTGGGCGATTACGGTGGCCAGCGCCGCGCCCCGCACCCCCATGTCCAGGGCGAAGATGAAGACCGGATCCAGCACGATGTTGACCACCGCCCCCAGGCCCACGGTCATCATCCCGGTGCGGCCGAAGCCCTGAGACGTGATGAAGGGATTCATCCCCAGGCCGATCATGACAAAGACGGTCCCCAGCAGATAGATGGTCATGTACGCCTCGGCATAGGGATAGGTGGCGTCACTGGCGCCGAACAGGTAGAGCAGGGGATGCCGGAACAGCAGGAACACCCCTGTGACAGCGGCGCCGAAAATCAGCAGAAGGGTGAAGGCGTTGCCCATGATCCGCTCGGCCTCTTCCTCCTCGCCCTTGCCCCGGTAGATGGAGCACAGGGGGGCGCCCCCCGTGCCGCACAGGTTGGCAAAGCCCATCACGATGGAGATGATGGGCAGCGTCAGCCCCAGGCCCGTCAGAGCCAGATGCCCGGGGAGCCGCCCCAGGTAGATGCGGTCCACCACGCTGTACAGCACGTTGATGAGCTGGGCAGCCGTCATGGGCAGCGCCAGCGAAATGATGTTGCGGGGAATGCTGCCGACGGAAAAATCGTGCTCCTTGCTTGCCACGGATTCGTTCTCCTCCTTACAGTTCCGTTTTGCTCACGCCGGTTTCAGGCCCCGGCTGGGGCCGTTCCGCCCGCCGCGCTCCCCCTTTGGATGGCCCGGTAAAACCACAGGGCTGCGGCCAGCGAGATGGCGTCCACGATGGGCTGCACCCACATACAGCCGTACAGGGGAAAGAGCGCGTCCATGAGATAGAGCAGCGGAATGTCCAGTACACCCTTGCGCAGGATCGAGCAGACCAGGGACTCCCTGGCCCTGCCCATGGCCTGGAACTGGATGATCATGGGATAGCACAGGGCCATCATGGGCATTGCCGTCACCATGCACCGCAGGAACACGGCCCCATAGCGGACTGTCGCAGCATCGGCAATGAACAGGGAGACCAGGGGGGTGGCAAACGCCTCATAGCAGACCAGACACAGCACGGCGAAGCCAAAGGACATCAGGCTCCCTATCCGGAAGGCCTGCGCACGCCGATGGTGATTCCCGGCAGCGTGGTTATAGGCCAGCAGCGGCAGAAGTCCGTTGGAGACACCGATGGAGAAATACAGGGGCAGCTGGTCCAGTTTTTTTACGATGCCCAGGGCCGCCACCGCCTCTGTGGGGTATTGGGATACAAAGTCGGCCTGGGCAGCGGTGGCCACCACTGTCAGCGCATACTGCAGGGCGGAGGGGAAGCCGATGGCCAGAATGGGGCGCAGGTACTGGGCGGCATACCGCAGATTCGCCGGCAGCAGGTTCAAATAGGTGGCGCCCCGGCGGCGGACCAGATAGACGGCAAAACAGGCCACCGCCGCCCCGTTGGAGAGGGCCGTGGCCATGCCCGCGCCCACCGCGCCCAGGCCCAGGAACTGGGGCAGGACGAACAGCGGGTCCAGCAGGATATTCAGGACGCCGCCGAAGGAGACCCCGAAGGCGGCGGCTCCGGCGCCGCCCTCCGCCCGGACCAGATTCGCCAGGAGGGTGTTGAGAATGGTGAAGGGGCCGCCCAGTATGACGACCCATTTGGCGTATCCGTAGGCAGCAGCATAGGTAGCCTCGGTGGCGCCGCACAGGTGCAGCACGGGATCGGCCAGCAGTCGGAACACCGCGGAGAAGAGCAGGGCGGACAGCAGGCCGCCGGCCAGAGAGACAGCGGCGATCCGCCGGGCGCCCTCCTCGTCCTGACGGCCCAGGGCCCGGGCGATGGCGCTGGCCCCGCCCACGCCGAAGAGGTTGGAAATGGCGGTCAGCATCAGAAAGGAGGGATAGGCCACAGTGACGGCCGCGGTTTCATGGGGGGCGTTCAACATCCCCACAAAGTAGGTGTCCGCCAGATTGTAGACCAGCGTGACCATCTGACTGGCCACGGCCGGGACTATCTGCAGCAGCACGGCCTTTCGGACGGGTGTCTTCGCAAAGACCTCCAGATTCTGTTTCCTGTTCATATCCACAGCACCTGCGATTCCTGAAATAGACCGCCTGCGAGGGTCAGCGGTCGGCCACAGCCTTGCGCATCCACTTTCCACTCTTGACCCGGAGCAGGGAGACCGCCGCGCCGATCAGCCAGCCGGCGGGGATGGACCACCAGATGGCGTTGGCCCCCAGCGGGGTGAGATACACCAGTGCGTAGGCGATGCCCACCCGGGAGAACAGGTTGGCCATGGAGCTGAAGGTGAAGGCTGCCATGTCACCCGCGCCCCGCAGCATCCCGTTGGGGACGAACAGCAGGCCCATCAGGATATAGAAGAGGGAGACTGTGTGCATATAGGCCAGACCGTAGCCCATGGCGCCCGAGGCGTCCCCCGGGTCCAGGAACAGGGATAGCAGCTGGTTTCCGAAGAGGAAGATGATGACGGTGATCAGCAGAGAGAATACCGCCACCATCAGCAGACAGGCCTTCAGGCCCTCCTTGACCCGCTCGTACTTGCCTGCACCGATGTTTTGGGCCGTGAAGCTGGACATGGCGTTGGAGATGTTCATGTTGGGCAGCATGGCCAGGGAGTCGATCTTCGTGGCAGCAGTGTATCCGGCCACCAGTACTTTGCCGAAGGAGTTGACCAGACCCTGCATCATCATCATGGAGAGGGACACCAGAGACTGCTGGAGCATGGAGGGCAGGCCGATCTGGGCGATACGCTTCACCGCCACCATGTGGAAGAGGGGCAGCTTCACGCCCTGTTTTTCCGGCTCGCAGGGCATCCGCCGCATCCGGCGGAGCAACACCAGCAGGGAGGCCACGGCGCAGAGGCCCTGGGCGATCAGCGTGGCCCACGCCACGCCAGCCACGCCCATGCCGAAGCGGATAACGAACAGCAGGTCCAGCACGATGTTTGTCAGGCTGGAGATCATCAGGAAGATCAGGGGCGTCTTGCTGTCCCCCTGGGCGTTATAGATGCCGTTGAGAGTGTTGTAGAGGAACAGGAAGACCGCGCCGCCGAAATAGATCTGCAGATACGTCCGGGAGTCGGCCATGATATCCGGGTCCGTGCCCAGCAGCTGCAGCAGGGGACCGGCCAGCAGCGTTCCCAGGCCCATGATGAGGAGCCCCAGGACGCCCAGAGAGATGATGGCGGTGGAGATGGTGGTCTTCATCTCATGGATGCGCCCGGCACCGAACAGCTGGGACACCACCACCGTACAGCCCATGGACAGTCCGGAGGCCACGGCCACCGACAAAAACACGATGGGGAAGGAGGAGCCCACGGCCGCCACTGCGTCTTCGCCCACAAATTTTCCCACCACCGCGGTGTCCACCATATTGTAGAGCTGCTGGAACAGATTGCCCGCCACCATGGGCAGGGCAAAGAAAAACAGCAGATTCAGCGGTCTGCCCTCCGTCAGATTCTTAACCATGTTCACTTCCCTCTCCTCGACAAAATTCGATCACATTCTCCGCAATGCGGGTCAGAAACGCCTCGTTCAGGGCGCGCTCCTCAGGGGTGAAGCCCTGGTATTTGACATGCCCCCACTCCTCCAGAATCCGCTGGACGCCCTGATATGCGCCCTCCCCCGCGGGAGTCAGAGAGACATGCTTCTCCCGGCGGCACCGGGCGCTCACCTGCCGCTCCACCAGGCCGCGCTTTTCCAGACGGGCCAGGCTCCGGGCCACAGCCCCCTTGTCCACCGCCAGCTGGACGGCCAGGTCCTCCTGCCGCATGTGGCCCTCCCGCCCCAGCAGGTGCAGGATCATGCCGTCCAGCTGCTGCAGGCCCAGGGTGCCAAGCCTGTCCCGAAAATACTGTCGCTCCAGGCGGCGAAACATCTCGATCCGATTCGGCATACCATTCTCCTATCGTTGCATTTTTCAACAATTGTATTTTACAAGAATCGCCATGGGAAATCCATATACAAAACACACAAAATAGGGAATTCTGTCCGTCAATGAAGGGCGGGGTGGAAAGGCCGTCGGAGAGTCCCTGCTGGCCGGGAGAAAAGAGGGGCGATGCGCCTTGAAAAAGCGAAATGACTATGTTAGAATAAAGATGTCTTCCAAAATTTGTTTATTTTGTCAAAAGAGGGGGCCGATATCACATGACAAGAGCTGAATTTGCGGCGCGCCTGAAAAACGCCTGCGCCGCTGTGACCGCCGCTGAGGCGGAGCTGACGGAGATCGATTCCAAATTTGGGGACGCGGATCACGGCCTGACCATGGCGAAGATTGCCGGGGCTATCTCCGAAGCAGTGGACGCCGCCGAGGGGGGGATCCAGTCCATGCTGGATGACGCGGCCATGGCCGTTATGACCCTGAACGGCGGCAGCGCCGTCCCCCTGTGGAACACCTGGCTGGACGGCTTGCAGGAGGAGGCCCCAGAGGGGGAGGAGATCGACGTGGCGGGCCTCAAGGCCATCTTCGCCAAGGCCCTGGAGGAGCTGGAAGATATGTCCGGCGCCAAGGTGGGGGACAAGACTATGATGGATGCCCTGATCCCCGCCAGCGAAGCCGTCGCGGCCTATACAGGAGACAGCGCGGACGAGCTGTTCGATGCCGCGGCCCAGGCCGCCGCCCAGGGGGCGGAGGCTACGAAGCAGTATGTCTCCAAATTCGGCCGGGCCAAGAGTTACGGGACCAAGACCATCGGCACCCCGGACGCGGGCGCCGTATCCATGTCCTGGTTCTTCCAGGGGCTGGCCCGGGAATAACCTGTTGTTCCACCCGCAGGAGCGGGATTGGCAATGCACCACTTAAATATCACTGGAGGAATGCTGTATGAAAATGAAGAAGTTCATGAACGCGCCGGAGACGGTCACCGACGAAGAGCTGGTGGGCCTGGGTCTGGCCTATCCGGACATTCTGAATGTGGACGGCCACCTGGTCATCAGTAAGGATCTGGCCAATGCCGACCGGGTGACCATCGTCACCTACGGCGGCTCCGGCCATGAGCCCGCCCAGGCCGGTTTTGTGGGCAAGGGTATGCTGGACATCCAGGCGGTGGGTGATATCTTCGCCGCCCCCAACGGCCAGCTGGTGTTTGATGCCATGAAGATGGCGGACAAGGGCCACGGCGTGCTGCTGCTGACCCTGAACTACGCCGGCGACCAGCTGGCGGGCAAGCAGGCCATGAAGCTGGCCAGGAAGGCCGGCCTCAATGTGCGTCAGGTGGTCACCGGCGAGGAGATCCGGTACGACCCCAACGGCGAGGACAACAAGCGGGGGCTGGCCGGCGCGGTGGCGCTGTACCACATCGCCGCGGCCGCCGCACGGGAGGGCAAGACTCTGGAGGAGGTAGCGGAGATCGCTCAACATTACGCGGACAACATGGCCTCCATCACCGTCAAGTCCACCGATGCCACCCATCCCCAGAACGGCATGTCCTTCGGCGACCTGGGAGAGACCGACCTGATGGAGATCGGCGCCGGCCAACACGGCGAGGGCGGCGGCGTCCGGGTGCCCATGATGTCCTCCAAGGATACCGTGGCCACCGTGGCCGAGGCCCTGTGCAAGGCCCTGGACCTGAAGCCCGGGGACAAGACCTTTGTGATGATTAACGGCTGCGGCGCCACCACCATGATGGAGATGCTGGTGCTGTTCAAGGACACTGTGGAGTTCCTGAAGGCCAAGGGCATCGAGGTCGTGGCCAGCATGGTGGGTGAGATCCTCACCGTCCAGGAGGCCGCAGGCTTTCAGATGAACATCGCCAAGTGGGACGAGGAGATGCTCCGTCTGTGGAACACCCCCTGCCGCACCCCGGCGTTCAGTAAGGAGTAAGCGCTATGCCAGACGCAATCGGAAACAAGACCGCCCACGACTACCATCTGGACGTGCCTGCCCCGGAGCAGGGCTTCTTCGCCAAGGGCCTGGGCCACGGGGACTGGGGAGCCAAGAATCGGCTCTCCCACCTGTTCAATCCCAAGAGCGGCAACACGGTGATGCTGGCCTTTGACCACGGCTATATCATGGGGGCCACTGCGGGCCTGGAGCGCATGGACGTGACCATCGCCCCTCTGTGCCGGTACGCGGACGTGCTCATGGCCACCCGGGGGGCCATCCGCTCCTGCATCCCCCCCACGGTCCACAATGCCATCTGCCTCCGGGCCACCCATGACGCCAGTGTGCTCATCGACGACATGAGCACCGGCAACGGCGTGGGTGCCGATATGGAGGCCGCCATCCGCATGAATGCCTCCGCCGTGGCCATCCAGTGCTTCATCGGCGGGGCGGGCGAGGCCCGGTCCCTGGAGACCCTGTGCCGCGCCGTGGACGCCGGGGAACGGTACGGCATCCCTGTTCTGGGCGTCACCGCCGTGGGCAAGGAGATGGCCCGCACCACCCAGTATTTCCTGCTGGCCGCCCGGATGCTGGCAGAGCTGGGGGCGTCCTTCGTCAAGACCTACTACTGCGATGACTTTGAGAAGGTAGTGGCCGCCTGTCCCGTGCCCATCGTCATCGCCGGCGGCAAGAAGCTGCCGGAGGACGAGGCCCTGACCATGGCCTACCGGGCCATCTCCGACGGCGCCCGGGGCGTGGACATGGGCCGCAACATCTTCCAGAGTGAGCATCCCGCCGCCATGTGCCGGGCGGTGGCCAAGATCGTGCACGAGAAAT
Source organism: Oscillibacter acetigenes (assembly GCF_025567605.1). Taxonomy (NCBI): domain Bacteria; kingdom Bacillati; phylum Bacillota; class Clostridia; order Eubacteriales; family Oscillospiraceae; genus Oscillibacter; species Oscillibacter acetigenes. Next base: position 52,210 of record NZ_JAOQKG010000004.1, read on the forward strand.
TTACTGACCGGGAGGCCTTCCAGTTCTATCAGGAGTTGGCCGCCCAGGATAACTGACAGGAGGTTTTCCATGGCAGCGGAGTATATGCATATCGGGATCCCCGTGCTGAACAAAAAGCCCAACATGGTCTACAACGAGTGGGGCGGCTTCTGGGTCAATGAGAGCGTGGATGCCTACGACTACAAGATTGAATACCTGAAATTTGAGGAGGGAACCCGGTTCCCGGAGATCCTTTCCAAACAGCCCCACGTGGCCTACAAGGTGGATAACATGGACCCCTATCTGAAGGAGGCCCAGCAGGTGATTTTCGGGCCGGAGACCCTCAGCGATACGGTCCGACTGGCGTTCATCACCCTGGATGACGCCATCATTGAGCTGTACGAGGAAACATAACGGCTTCAACACCGGCCTCCGCCAGTGTGCGGAGGCTGGTCCCTTGCCGCCACCCCGCAGGGAATGGAGGGTATCCGGCACAGACTTGGAAAAAACCAGAGCGGCGCCCCGGCGGAATATTCCGCCGGGGCGCCGCTTTTTTGCGGGACAGACATGGTGCATACTTTTCCCGCTTCTGCTCACGTTAAGGTTGCCAGCTGCTCCAGCAGATGCAGAACAACAGGCTTGACACGCGGCGCACAGGCGTTGAAAAGCCGCAGCACCTGCTCCTGACCGTAGTCGGGAGAGGTCGTCTGGACGCCGGTGAAGGCTCGGGCAAGGTCGTATTCCAGAACACAGCAGAGCCTGTCCAGCAGGTCCAGCGTCGGATGCACCCGTCCGTTTTCAATTTTGGACAGGTAGACCACAGTAATGCCGGCCCGTTCCGCCGCGTCCTCCTGTGTGATCCCCAGTTCCTTTCGCCGCGCCTGCAGCCGGCCACCAATCGCAGCATAATCCAAAGGCATGTAATCACCCTAAAACATCCTAGCAAAGATAATCTTTTCATTTAATGAATTGACATTTTAACTTAATCTGATAAAATAATATTTGCGAATTTTCTAAGGGTATACGCCGCAGCGCCAACACATGGGAGATGACAGACAGATGAAAAAAATTCGGGTGGGAATCCTGGGAGTGGCCGCCGCAGCGGCGCTCTGCTTCACGGCGGGAGCCGTCTATCTCTATGCCAGGGGAGTGTGGCAGATGCCCATTCCGGCGGACCGGGCCCTCCCGGTGCTGATGTACCACCATATCGTGGAGGACGGTGAGCCGTGCAACGATATGACCATCACCGTGAGCCGTATGGAACAGGACCTGCGCTGGCTGACGGAACATGGCTACCACACTGTGCTGCCGCGGGAGTTGGCAGGGGGAGAGCCGCTGCCGGAAAAACCCCTTCTCATCACCTTTGACGACGGATACCGGAGCAACTACGAGCTGCTCTTCCCGCTGCTTCAGGCATACCAGATGAAAGCCGTGGTCTCTATTATGGTGTATATGCAGGACGTGTCCGCTGACAACTTCCTCAGCTGGGATATGTGCCGGGAGATGGCAGACTCCGGCCTGGTAGAGATCGGGTCCCATGCCTATTCGCTCCACAATCTGGGAGATCTGGGCGGAAACTTTGACCCGGGCGGCATCAACGGCATCCAAAGGGATCCGGAGGAGTCGGACAGTGCCTTTGAGGCCAGGGTGCTGGGGGATATTCAGAAGAGCCATGACCGCATTGCCCAGGAGGTGGGCCAGCCCGTCACCTTCTTCGCCTATCCCTTCGGCATTACCGAGCCGGACGCGGAGGCATTTGTGCATGAGCTGTTCCCGGTCACTGCGGTCACCAGACACGGCACAGCCGACTTGGGGAAGGGACTGCATGAGCTGCCACGCATGACCGTGACGATGGACAGGGAACTGGAGGACATTCTGAAGGACTGATGGAGGGGCCGCTTTTCCGGAGCAGGAAAAAGGACTCCGCAGGCACAGCCTGCGGAGTCCTTTTGACCGGGGATGGAGTTGGCGGCGGGCCGCCCTCAGGGGCTCCGGGGCAGATCCACTGTGCGGACCGTCTCATTGCCGGCCAGGTCCACCGCGTAAAAGGTATAAGGTCCGCCATTGCGCACCAGCAAGGTGGCGGCCCCCCACGCATTCAAGGGGAGGGGCGTCCCCGCGGCGCCGCCCTGGAAATTCGCTGCCGTGTATGTCCCGGCGGCATAAGCGGCGGAGCGGAAGTCGCCGTCCGGATCCTGGACTTGAACGGTCAGATACTGCTGCCCCCTCCACTGGAAGAGAGACAGGGAGAGAATGGGCGGACTGTCGGTATAGGCCGCCAGGTCCGGCTCCGTCCAGGTCCGCCCCTTCTGGGCCGCGGCCCCGGATGCCATGGCGGCACCCAGGTCCAGCATCCCGCCGGTAGCCGTCAGGCCGGTGAGGCTGTCCAGCTTTTGGACGGAGGATAGCAGGATGTCCTTCACGTCGGCCAGCGTGGCATCCGGAAACTGGGAGTAGAGCATGGCCGCCGCAGCACTGACCATAGGCGCCGCCATGGAGGTTCCTGTCATGTAACTGTATGAATTCCCGGGGGTGGTGCTTAAAATATGGGTGCCGGGGGCGGCTAGGTCCACAGAGGAGGCGCCGTAGCTGGAGGTAGGATCCAGGTTACCGTCGTATCGGAGGTTCGCCACGGTAATGAGGTTATCCAAGTGGTAGCTGGCCGGGTAGCTGGGGGCAAGCTCCAGGTCGGCGCCGTCGTTGCCGGCTGCCACTACGAACAGCATATCCGACGCCGCGATGGTGCGGTACAGCGCGGGGTCGTTTCTGGAAGAGCCCAGGCTCAGGTTGCAGATCCGGGCTCCGTTGGCCTCCGCGTACTGAATGGCCCGGATGATGGACGCCGTGGAGCCGCTGCCGTCCCACCCGCCCAGAGCCTTGACTGCCATGACTTTGACGTGGTCGCTCCGGACGATGCCGGCGATCCCGATGCCGTTGTCCGCATGGGCGGCGATGGTGCCCGCGCCGTGGGTGCCGTGGCTGTCCTCACTGCCCGTATAGACCTGATTGCTGCCGGAGTAGAAATTCCAGCCGTAGACATCGTCGATATAGCCGTTTCCGTCGTCGTCTACCCCGTTGCCGGGGATCTCGTCTTCGTTCACCCAGATGCGGCCCTCCAGATCAGCGTGGGTGTAGTCGATGCCGGTGTCCACCAGGGCCACCACCACATCCCGGCTTCCGCCGTCGTACAGGGCCCAGGCATCCTCCGCGCCGATGTCCACGCCGGCCGCGGCCTGCACGGTTCCGGTGCTCCCGGCGGATGCATCGGACTGCATCCACCAGGGGGCAATCCACTGCCACGGGGCGGAGGGGAGTGCAAAGGGATCATTGAAGACCGGATAGGGGTTCTCCTGCTCCTCCAGTTGGAAGCTGCCGTCGTTATACAGGGCCCACTGCTCCGCCAGCAGCGGGTCTGTGGTGGAGAGAGCGGTGCTTGTGTATGTGTAGTTGGGCTGGACCAGCGCCACACCCTCCTGCCGGGCCAGCTGCGGCAGCCCCTCCTCCAGGGAGGCGGCGTCCTCGTAGACGACCACCTCGGTCCTGCCGTCCTCATACAGGACCAGAACCTCACTGTCGGGGTATGCGGCGGGCTCCAGAACGGATGTCCCCGCCGGGACGGAATCGGTGCCCACAGCGGCTGCGCCCAGGGTCATGCCCTGCGCCAGCAGAAGCAGGGAGAGCAGCAGGCACACCGACCGTTTTACATGGTGAGAGACCCTCATGGCGTTCCTCCTATTCCGGGATGGTTCTCTGATGATGGGACCATGGTACACCCAAAAGCTAAAATGAGCCTGAAATGAGGGGAAACGGAGCCATCCGGCAGCCTGTCCCCTGTGTCAAGCATAGCAGACTTGCTCCCTGCTGTCCAGAGCGGCAGCGATTTTCCGGATTTGTGAAAGGCCATCCGGTGGGAAAATGAATTTGACACCGGTGCGGGAATCCGGTATTCTGAACGCATGGATACTGATTCCGGACACAAGATGAGAAAGGATGGATTATGGAAGCATTATACGGACTCCTGCTCCCGTTCCTGGGCACCTCCCTGGGCGCGGCGAGCGTGTTCTTTATGAAAAAGGCGATGTCGGACGGCCTGCAGAAGGGGCTGACGGGCTTCGCGGCAGGGGTGATGACGGCGGCGTCGGTTTGGAGCCTGCTGATCCCGGCTATTGAGCGGTCGGAGGAGCTGGGAAAGTGGTCCTTTGCACCGGCCGCCGCAGGCCTCTGGCTCGGCTTTCTGTTCCTGCTGGCGCTGGACCATATCATTCCCCATCTGCATTGGGGCAGCGCGCAGCCGGAGGGCCCCTCCAGCCGGCTGCGCCGGACCACCATGATGGTGCTGGCGGTAACGCTCCACAACATTCCGGAGGGGATGGCGGTGGGCGTGGTCTGCGCCGGATATCTGGCAGGGGACACGGAGATCACTGCTATGGGCGTGCTGGCGCTTTCCCTGGGCATCGCTGTCCAGAATTTCCCGGAGGGAGCCATCGTCTCCATGCCCCTGCGGGCGGAGGGCGAGGGGAAGCTCCGGGCCTTCGCCGGAGGCGTGCTATCCGGCGTTGTGGAGCCCATCGGCGCCCTGGTGACGATCCTGGCGGCGGAGCTGCTGGTGCCCGCCCTGCCGTATCTGCTGGGCTTTGCCGCAGGGGCCATGCTTTATGTGGTGGTGGAGGAGATGATTCCGGAGATGTCCCAGGGACGCCACTCCCACATCGGTGTGCTGGCCTTTGCTGCGGGCTTCAGCGTGATGATGGTGCTGGACGTGGCCCTGGGATGACGGTCAGGACAATTTCTGTCCGGTGTCTTTCTCCAGCTGTCCGCTGAGGCGTTCGCTCTGCGTGCCGAAATAGAAGGCGATAACAACGGAGAAGACAGTCAGAAAATCGTGGCTGGAGATACGGCCGGTGACGGCTAGGTCGGCAAATACAACGGTGAGGATCAGCGTCACAATACTTTTGACGCAGAGAAGATTGCTCAGACGTTTAATCAGAGCGGCAGGCATGGGGACCCCTCCCTGTTTCGGATGATTTTGCTCCATGATATGCGCCCCGCTCCGAAAAGACCCCGGCGGGGGAACAGGACGGGCGCCCTTCCACTAAACTGGAAGGGGAGCCCTGTGTTCCCCGAGCCTGTACAGAGGGGGGAAACGCATTTGAGCGAACGAGAAAAGCACATCTGCCTGGATCCAGGGCATGACGCGGGCAATCTGGCCAACAAGAGTCCGGATGGGACCTATTATGAGCATGTATTCACCCTGGACCTGGGGAAGCGGCTGGAGAAGCTGCTCACAGACCGGGGCGTCTCCGTGACCATGACCCGTACTGGCGGCGGGGCAGTAAGCCTGGCCAGACGGTGTGAGATCGCCAACAGCATCCCGGACCTGGACCTGTTCGTCAGCCTTCACAGCAATGCCGCCGCTGGGGGCGGCTGGTCCTCTGCCAAAGGGTGGAGCGTCTATCTCTACGGCCCCGGCGGCGACCGGGAGCGGGCGGCTCAGGACATCCTGGAGCAGGTGCGGGCGGCGGGCATCGCCGTGCGATCCACGCCGATTGTGTACGATCCGGAGCTCTATGTGCTGAAGCACACAAAGGCCCCGGCCGTCCTGCTGGAAAACGGCTTCCACACCAACCGGGAGGAGGCTGCCCTGCTGGGGCAGGCCGACTACCGCCAGAAGCTGGCGGTGGCAGAGGCCAAGGGAATTCTGGAGTATTTGGGCATCCCCTGGGTGGAGACCGAAGAAGAGACGGACTACCAGGCAGAAGCCAGGGCCGCCGTGGACTGGCTGACGGAAAACGGCATCATGCAGGGAAATGCGGAGGGAGACCTGATGTTGGACCAGCCGCTGACCCGCCGACAGTTCGCCGTACTGGAGTACCGGATCGCCAAGCTGGAAGGATTTGTCTGAGCACAGGCCCCGTATGAATATGCGGGGCCTGTATTTTCTTTGGGTAAATCGACGAAATTCGACATTGTTCGGCAATTTTTTTCCAAAAGTGAATTTTTATTCGTGTTAAAAATTTGGAAGATAATGTAAAATCCTCCGTAGAAGGAGGGTTTGCTATGCAAAAATATCAAAAAAAAAAGACACATCCAGGAAAAGAGCCCCTTTTGGAGAGAGCGGAGACTGGCGGGACTTTCCCAGGAAAAGGCTGCGGAACGCCTGGGAATTTCCACACGGACACTGCAAAAGTATGAGCGGGGAAAAGCGCAGCCCAGGTTCGACATGGTTGTCCGCATGGCAGAGATTTACGGCTGTGACCTCTATGCGTTTCTCTGCTCCCGGAGGGCAGGCGGCATGACCGGCTACCGGTATGCGCCGGTGCGCGTCCGCAGCTTCCGACCAGACTGTTCTTGTGTGTATGGCATTCTGGTCCGGAAGCTGGAGGGGGAACGGACGGTGGCGCTGACCGTCATCCCCGGGCTGTCGCCGGACAAAGAGGCGGTCCACCGCTTTGCGGAGTGGTGCGGCCGGGAACAGTTGGACCCCGCCCATCTGCCGGAGGCCATCCGGGCCGCATTCCCGGACACCGTCAAGACTCCGTGAGAGCGAGCACCCCCGCCGGAGAGTTCCCGGCGGGGGCGCTTCTGTCTCAGATTTTACAGCCGGGACGCAAAGTCGGCCATGGCCTCGGAGATCTTCAGTTGCTGAGGACAGACCGCCTCGCAGCTGCGGCAGCCGATGCAGGCGCTGGGCCACTTGTCCTGCGGCAGAGCAGAGAGGGCCATGGGGGCCAGGAAGCCGCCGCCGGTGAAGGCATGCTCGTTGTACAGCGCCAGCAGGGAGGGGATATCCAGCCCCTGAGGACAGTGGCTGACGCAGTAGTGGCAGGCGGTGCAGGGAAGGGCGGTCTTGCTGACCATGCGCTGGGCCTGGGCCAGCAGGCGGTCCATCTCCCTGCTGCTGAGGGGAACCCCCATCTGGAAAGTGGCGATGTTGGCCTTCACCTGCTCCAGGTCGGACATGCCGGAGAGAATCATGGTGACGCTGGGAATGGACTGCAGAAACCGGAAGGCCCAGGCCGGGATGGGTTCCTCGGGGCGCATGGCCCTCAGGGGGGCGGCCTCCTCGTCGGAAAGGCGGGCCAGGCGGCCGCCCCGCAGGGGCTCCATGACCCAGACGGGAATGTGCCAGCTATCCAGCAGCTCCACCTTTTCGCGGCCGTTCTGGAAGGTCCAGTCGATGTAGTTCAGCTGCAGCTGACAGAACTCCATATCCTTGCCGTAGGCGTCCAGAAACCGCTTCAGCACAGGCAGGTTCCCGTGGCAGGAGAAGCCTAGGTGGCGGATACGGCCGCGCCGCTTCTGCTCCATCAGATAGTCGTGGATGCCGTACTGCGGGTCCAGATAGGCGTCGATGTTCATCTCACAGACGTTGTGGAAGAGATAGAAATCAAAATAGTCCACCCGGCACTTTTTCAGCTGCTCCTCAAAAATCTCCTGCACCTTGGGCATGTTGGATAGGTCGTAACCGGGGAACTTGTCGGCAATGTAAAATTTTTCCCGGGGATGTTTGGCCAGGGCCTTACCCAGGGCAATCTCTGAGTTGCCGTTGTGATACCCCCAGGCGGTGTCGTAGTAGTTGACGCCGTTGGCCATGGCGCAATCCACCATCTCCTCCGCGGCGGCCTCGTCCACCACGGCGTCGTTGCCGCCCACCACAGGCAGGCGCATACAGCCCATGCCCAGAGCGGACAGCTTCAGGTCCTGAAAGTCCTTGTAAATCATCACGATTTCTCCTTTTCAGATTTAGGAAGGGGATACTGCCTTCTCCGGGAGACGAGGTGCCTCCACAGTGGGAAGTCCCCGGCCCGCCCTTGGGCGGAATCCCTCTATGAAAAGGATAGCACTTGGAGCGCACTCCAAGTCAAGAGGGGAAATCCTGCTTTTAGAAAGTCTTTTGTCCGGCTAAAGAAAAAAGCCCGCCGCCCCGTTCCGGGGCGACGGACCGGAGTCACGCCGGCTGCAGGTAGCCGGTGACGATGCCTAGCAGGGCGGACAGCAGGATGATGACGATGGGATGGAGCTTCTTGTGGGTCAGGACCGCCATCAGGGCGAAGATGGCCAGAGAGCAGACCAGGGGATACGCCGTCACCGCCGCCAATCCCTCCGGCAGGAACACCGTCTGCCCCACCGAGACCACCGCGGCGCCGATCATGCCGATCACAGCCGGACGCAGTCCGCCCATGGCGCCGCTGACGATGGCGCTGGAGCGGAAGGCGGCGTAGAACCGGGCCACCAGCAGGATTATGAGGAAGGAGGGCAGCACCACCCCCAGCGTGGCGCAGAAGGCGCCGGGCAGGCCCGCCAGCTCCGCCCCCACATAGGTGGAGACGTTCACCGCAAAGGGGCCCGGCGTACTCTCGCTGACGGCGATGAAGTTCACCAATTCTTCCGCCGTCATCCAGCCCTTGGCCTGGACATCCGCCTGGATGAGCGGCAGCATGGCATAACCGCCGCCGATGGTGAACAGGCCGATCTTGAAGAAGGTCAAAAACAGCTCCAGATACAGCATCACACAGCCCTCCTTTTCGCCATGCGGGCGGAGAGCAGCCCCACCGTCGCGCTGGCCAGGATCACCAGCACCGCATCCACGCCGCAGAAGGCCGTCAGCACAAAGGCACTCGCCATGACGGCATAGGAAACAGCGCCCTTGGGGCTCTGCCGGTACATGGACAGCAGTGCCTTCAAAAGCAGGGCCAATACGCCGGCCCGGATGCCGTTGAAGGCGTATTGGACCACCGCCAGGTCCGAGAACTGCCGCAGCACAAAGGAGACGGCGTAGATCACCAGGAAGGAGGGCAGCACCACGCCCAGCGTGGCGCAGAAGGCGCCGAGGGTGCCGCATACCTGTATCCTACGAAGGTGGCGGTGTTGATGGCAATGGGGCCCGGTGTGGACTCGGCAATGGCGACAATGTCCAGAATGTCCCGGCCCTCCAGCCAGCGGCGGCGTTCCGTCACCTCACGCTGGATCAGGGGGATCATGGCATAGCCTCCGCCAAAGGTGAAGGCGCCGATTTTGGAAAAAGTCCCGAACAGCTGACGGGCTTTGGTCAGATCTGTGGGCATGGAAACCGCTCCTTTCGCGCTCTTGGATTTCTCCCCCAGCGTACGCTTTTTCGTGACATCCATCAATCTATATGATAAAATAAAAAGCATAATAAAATAATTATGAATAGGGGGGAGTGCCGTGACACTGCGGCATCTGGAGATCTTTTCCGCCGTCTGCGTCCAGGAGAGCTTCACCAGGGCGGCGGAGCAGCTGAATATGGCACAGCCGGCGGTGAGCCTGGCCATCCGGGAGCTGGAGGTGTTTTACAACGTGCGGCTGTTCGAGCGGATGAACCGCCGGGTCTATCTGACAGAGGCAGGGCGTACGCTGCGGCAGTATGCGGACACCGTGCTGTCCCAGTTTCAGGAATCGGTGGAGGTCCTGCGGGAGAGCGGCGCCCAGGGGGCCTGCCGCTTCGGCGTCCACGTGACGCTGGGCGAGACCCGCCTTGCGGGTATCCTGGCGCATCTGGCAGAGGCGCTGCCTGAGATCACGGTCCGGGCCAGTATTCACAACTCCAGGGAGACAGAGCGGATGATCCTGCAGAACGAACTGGATTTTGCCGTAGTGGACAATGTCACCGTCTCGCCCCACTACCTGGTGGAGCCCCTGTGCGGTGAGGAGCTGGCGGCAGTGTGCGCCCCCGGCTATCTGGAGGGAAAGAACTCCCTGACTCTGGCGGAGCTGGCGGAAGAGCGGCTGCTGTTGCGGGAGCGGGGCAGCGGCACCCGGAACAGTGTGGATGCCGGCCTGCAGGGAGCGGGCGCCACGGCGCAGCCGGTAGTGGAGAGCGTCAGCACCGCTGCCCTGCTGGCCTGCGCCCGGGCGGGGCCTTGGGATCACGCTGCTGCCCCGGTCTCTGGTGGTGACGGACCTGGAGCGGGGGGACCTTCGGGAGCTGGCTGTGGAGGACGGCGGGTTTCACAGGAGCTATTTCCTGGTGCGCCACCGCAGCAAGTATCTGACGGACGGCATGAAGCGGGTGATCCGAGTGCTGCGGGAACACCTGGGCGGAGAGCAGCCGTGAGGTGGAAAGACCCTGCCGAAAGACACGGCGCCCCGGCGGAATCTGGGCGGTTCCACGCAGCGTTTGTTGTGGGAGCAGGCCGGATTTGATATACTGGCCCCAGGTGATGAAGTATGGATCGGACAAAGACCGGGGCGCTGATCGCAGCAGCCCGGAAAGAACAGAATATGACCCAGAAGGAGCTGGCCGCGGCCTTGCATGTGTCGGACCGGGCGGTCTCCAAATGGGAGCGGGGCGCCGGGTTCCCGGACATCTCCCTGCTGGAGCCTCTGGCGGATACTTTGGGGCTGGGCGTGCTGGATCTGCTGCGGGGGGAGCGGGGGACAGTGCCGGAGCCGGAGCCGACGATCCGGCAGGCCCTGGCCTTTCTGGCCCGGCAGGCAAAGGAGCGGACCCGGAGAAAGTGGAGTCAGGTGCTGGGCGGCACCTGTGCTTTGCTGATGGCGGGCTTTGTCCTCTTTGCAATTCTGGACCGGGCCGGGGTGTTCCTTCAGGAGATCTCTTTGGAAGTGCCGGCCACCGTATATAGTGCGGAAGGGGTGTCGGCCGGGGAGACGACAGTTGCCATAGATGGTTCGGTGAAAATTCTGGGAGACCGCTCTTTTGAGGGGCAGTTTGCTATCCACGAAGTGGAAACTACCTGCCGGGAGGGTGTCCATGCGAACATCCGGTGGGATGCCATGTGGACAGACGCCCAGGACATCCTGTTCTACCGGCCGGGGGATAACCTTTCTCTCGGTGTCGAGCGGATGCTGTATATCACGGAAAGCATGGAATCTTTTGGCCTTCGGCTGGAGGATGGGACCATCATTGCCACGGATGAGGCCTATGTGCCGCTGTTGATGTCCGGCTACTACTATTCCATCCGCCCGATTTTCTCCAATCAATTCTGAAACGGCCGCACAACCAATGATTTTGCAAAAGAGCAAAAAGAGCCCGGACGCTGAACAGACGTCCGGGCTTTTAGCAGTCCCCTTTTATCCCAATTTATCGGCCAACCGCTTGGCGATCTCGTCCAAAAATTCCTCACTGTCCACACCGCGGGCCTGGAAGCCGGGCTCTACCAGCCCCAGCAGATCTTTTGTCATCACGCCGTCTTTCAGCGTCTCCAGGGAGGCATCCTCCAGCGCTTGGCCGAACTGCACCAGCTCCGGCAGACCGTCCAACTCGCCCCGCCGCTTCAAACCGCCGGACCAGGCGAAGATGGTGGCGATGGGGTTGGTGGAGGTCTTCTCCCCCTTCAGGTACTTGTAGTAGTGCCGGGTGACGGTGCCGTGGGACGCCTCGAACTCCATGGTGCCGTCCGGAGATACCAGCACGGAGGTCATCATGGCAAGACTGCCGAAGGCGGTGGCCACCATGTCGCTCATCACGTCGCCGTCGTAGTTTTTCAGCGCCCAGATGAAGCCGCCCCTAGAGCGGATCACCCGCGCCACCGCGTCATCGATGAGCGTGTAGAAGTAGGTGAGGCCCAGCCTTTCAAACTCCACCTTGTAGGTGGTCTCATACTCCTCCTCGAAGATCCGTTTGAACTCTCCGTCGTAGACCTTGGAGATGGTGTCCTTGGTGGAGAACCACAAGTCCTGCCGCTGATTGATGGCGTACTGGAAGCAGCTGCGGGCAAAGGCACGGATGCTCTTCTCCGTGTTGTGCTGGCCCTGCCACACGGCGGGACCGCTGACCGTCTGAACGGTGAGGGTCTTCTCCGCGCCGCTCTCGCCCTTGAAGGTGAGGGTGGCGGTGCCCGGCTCCTCGGTCACCATGTCCACAGCCTTGTACATATCGCCGTAGGCGTGGCGGGCGATGGTGATGGGCGCCTCCCAGTTCTTCACAACCGGGTGGATCATGGGCAGGACAATGGGCGCCCGGAAGGCGGTGCCGTCCAAAATCGCCCGGATGGTGCCGTTGGGGCTCTTCCACATCTCCGTCAGCTGGGGGTACTCCTCCATCCGCTGGCGGTTGGGGGTGATGGTGGCGCACTTCACCGCCACGCCCAGGCGCTTGGTGGCGTTGGCGGCGTCGATGGTCACCTGGTCCCGCGTCTCGTTCCGATGGAGCAGGCCCAGGTCATAGTACTCCGTTTTCAGGTCCACGAAGGGCAGGATCAGCTTTTCCTTGATCCAGGCCCACAGAACCCGGGTCATCTCATCGCCGTCCATCTCCACCAGGGGGGTGGTCATCTTGATTTTATCCATGGTCTCAACCTCGCCAATCATTAGAAATTTCGGAGCCCGGCGCAGCCGGACCACTTTGAATCATTTTCGCCAGGGCACCCTCCAGAGGGGCCTCTCTCGCCCCTCCGGGGCAATTCCCCTTCTGTGCCTGCCGAAAATGCTTTGACCTAGCCGCCCTGGGCGGTGCCTCCAGTGACCGATGTCACTGGGAAACAGCCAAAACGCCGCCCGTGGCGGAAAAGTGAGGCTGTTTCGAGACAGCGGCACGATTGACGGCCCAGACAGGGCCGGGAATCATAATGCTGCAACGGCAGAGGCAAATGGGGGATCTGAAGAGGGGAGGAAGTCCCCTCTTTAATTACGCTTGGCGTAATAGTTCATCAGGCATCCGTCGAGAATGATTTCCTTCTCATCGTCCGTCAGGCCTTTCACATGGAGCATCAGGCCCTCTACGGCGCCGTCCGTCCTGATGACCCTAGCCGGGATATCCTCAATGCCGTTCTCAATGGCCTGGCGGATGCCGGGGACGAACACACAGTCGCCGGGGGCGTAGTCAAAGGACGTGCCCGCGTCCAGTGTGAAGGGCAGGATTCCCCAGTTGATGCAGTTGGAGCGATACCGCTTGGTGGCGAACTCATAGCAGATGTTGGCAAAGCCCCCCAGCACCTTCTGGCAAGAGGCCGCCTGTTCCCGGGCGGAGCCGTCGCCGGGCTTGTTGGCAAAGACACAGGAGCCGAACTGAGTGGTTTTCACCAGCGCGGAGCCGTCGCCCACCTTGTCCAGAATGGCGGTGAGCTTCTCCGGGGCGTCCCCCCCCAGCCGTTCCGCCTCAATCTCCGCCACGGCCTTGGCCCGGCCCACGTAGGCAGGCTCCCGGCGGGACAGGGTGAACTCCGCCAGCCGCAGGGGGTTGGACCGGTAGGAGGAGGTCTCGCCGGAGGGGATCAGCTCGTCGGTGGTAGTGACGGGATCGTGGAGCACCGCCGCCAGCTCCACCAGCAGATTTTCCGCCAGGGGCTGCATCTTCGGCCAGTCCGTGATGTTGGGGCCCATCACCAGCTCCACGCTGGGATCCGCCTTGCCGAAGCCGTAGTACAGCCGCCGGTCATAGACGCCCTTGTCGAAGTGGTAGTCGTGGTGGACGGAGGTGTAATCGATGTCTGTGGCGGCGGTGATCCGGCCGCCGTTGGCCGCCGTGGCGGCAATGGAGCGGGCGTCCATCAGGCACACGCCGGCGAACTGGCCCTCCGCGGGCTTGGATCCCTCCCGGTTGGGGAAGTTCCGGGTGGTGTGCCGCAGGCTCAAGCCGTTGTTGGCAGGCACGTCTCCCGCGCCGAAGCAGGGGCCGCAGAAACTGGGCTTGATGACGGCGCCGGTCTCCAGCAGGTCCGCCGTGGCACCGATCTTCGTCAGCTCCAGACTGACGGGGACACTGGTGGGGTATATGTCCAGAGTGAAGGCACCGTTGCCGGTGGAGCCGCCCCGGAGGATGTCCGCCGCCTCGGTAATGTTGTCGAAGAGGCCGCCGGCGCATCCGGCGATGACACCCTGATCCGCCCAGACGCCGCCGTCACGGATTTTGTCCGTGAGCTTCACATGGGCCTTAGGATACCGCTTCTGGGCGTCCGCCTCCACAGCCGCCAGGATGTCGGCGGCATTCTCCAGAAACTCATGGATGGTCCAGGCATTGGATGGGTGGAAGGGCAGGGCGATCATGGGCTCGACCTTGGAGAGGTCGATCTCGATGTACTTGTCGTAGTAGGCTCCGTCCGCCGGGTGCAGCTCCCGGTAATCCTCCGGCCGCTGGTGGGCGCGGTAGAAGCCCTCCGTCACGCCGTCCGTCTCCCAAATGGAGGAGAGGCAGGTGGTCTCGGTGGTCATCACGTCGATGCCATTGCGGTAGTCGATGGGGAGAGCTGCAATACCGGGGCCGCAGAACTCCAAAACGCAGTTATTGACGAAGCCGCTTGCAAAGGTGGCCTTCACCAGGGCAATGGCCACGTCGTGGGGCCCCACGCCCCGGCGGGGCGCGCCGGTGAGGTACACCAGCACCACCTTGGGATAGTTGATGTCCCAGGTGTTCTTCAGCAGTTGCTTGGCCAGCTCCGGGCCGCCCTCACCCACGGCCATGGTGCCGAGAGCCCCGTACCGGGTATGGGAATCGGAGCCCAGGATCATGGTGCCGCCCTTCGCCATCTGCTCTCTTGCATAGGAGTGGATGACGGACTGGTTGGCAGGCACGTAGATACCGCCGTACTTTTTCGCGGCAGAGAGGCCGAAGACATGGTCATCCTCATTGATAGTGCCGCCCACGGCACACAGGCTGTTGTGGCAGTTGGTAAGCGCATAGGGGATGGGAAACTCCTTCATGCCGGAGGCCCGGGCCTGCTGGATAATGCCCACATAGGTGATGTCGTGGGACACCATGGCGTCAAAGCGGATCTGCAGGTGCTCCGGATCGCCGGAGATGTTGTGGGCCTGGAGAATGGACCAGGCCATGGTCCGTTTCCGCCCCTCCTCCGGAGAGACCGGGCCGGCAGCAGCGGGGACGCCGCCCGCCAGGAACACGCCGTTGTTATGAAGTGTTATCATATCAAGAGACCTCCTGTGTGTCACGGGGGAGCCGTGTTTCTCCCACCCAATATACCATATCGCCGTCCGGATGAAAAGTCATTTTGCAGGAAAAAGCCCCGCTTCCTGCAAATTCGGAGGAGTCGCCAAGAAAACAGCCCTAGGAGAAGCGAAGCGGCGACATTTTGCAGAGCCATACGAACTCAACGGAGCGTTGCTTGCGTTCCAGCGGAATTTCGGGTATCCTGTGGGAGAGGTGAGAAGAGATGCATGACCAAGACACCGGGACGCTGCTCCGGCGCCTGCGCCTGGAGCGGGGGTGGACCCAGCGGCAGGCGGCGGAACTGCTGGGCGTCAGCGCTCAGGCCGTCAGCAAGTGGGAGCGGGGCCAGGGCTGCCCGGACGTGGGGATGCTGCCGCGCCTTGCGAAGATTTTTGGCGTCAGCGTGGAGGGAATTCTGGACGGAGACCTGCTTCCGGCGGCGCCGGATGGAGGAAATATGAAAAAAATACAGTTTTACGTGTGCCCGGACTGCGGCAACATTCTGACAGCTGCGGCGGGAGGGCAGCTTGCCTGCTGCGGCCGGCGGCTGGAGCCCCTGGAGGTCCGGTCCGCAGATCCGGATCACGCCGTAACGGTCCAGGAGGTGGAGGAGGACTGGTATGTCACCTTCCGCCACCCCATGGACAAGGGGCACTATATCCGCTTTACCGCTTGTGTGACACCGGACCGGCTGCTGCTGGCGCGGCTGTATCCGGAACAGGGCAGCGAGTTCCGCATCCCCCAGCTGCGGGGCGGGGCGAAGCTGTACCTTTGCTGCTCCTGCCACGGGCTGTTCCAGGCGAAGCTGCCGTGAGATGCAAAAGAGAGGACCGTCTTTGACGGTCCTCTCTTTTGACAGGTCACTTCGCTCAAATGGTGGATTTGGAGGAGCTGCGGCGGGCCATGAACCACACGAACACGGCCACAGCGGCGCAGATAAGGGCACGCCAGCCCCAGCTGCCCAGCCCCACCAGCAGGATCACCAGAATCAGCATGGGCAGGATGAACTGGAAGTAGATCTTGAACCTGGGGGACATCCCCAGGCCGGTGCCCTTGTTGGCTTCCGCCAGATACTTGTCAAAGCCCCAGCCCCACTTGCTGACGCAGAACAGCAGATAGATCAGGGAGCCGATGGGCAGCAGCAGATTGCTCACCAGGAAGTCCTCGATATCCAGGATCTGGCCGGTGGCGCCGCTGGGCAGGGACGCCTCGAAATACCAGAGATTGTAACCCAGCACACAGGGCATGCTGGCCAAGAGGATGAAGATTCCGCAGACGATGGTGGCTTTTTTCCGGGACCAGCCGAAGTTGTCCATGCAGCTGGCCATAATGTTCTCGAACACCGCCAGCACCGTGGTGAAGCTGGCGAAGGTCAGGAACAGGAAGAACAGGGCGCCCCACAGCCGGCCGCCGGTCATGCTGACGAACACCCGTGGCAGGGTCATAAAAATCAGGGATGGTCCCTGGCCGGGTTCCAGACCAAAGCTGAAGCAGGCGGGGAAGATGATCATGCCGGACATCAAGGCCACAAAGGTGTCCAGGCAGCAGATCCGCACGGCCTCGCCGGGCAGGCGGTTGGCGTCGGACATATAGCTGCCGAAGATTTCCATGGCGGCGATGCCCAGGCTCAGGGTAAAGAAGGACTGGTTCATGGCGGCCACGATCACATTGCCGATGCCGACCTCCGCGGCCCGCTCAAAGTCCGGCACCAGATAGAATTTCACGCCCTCCATAGCGCCGTCCAGGGTCAGGCTGTTGATGGCCAGAATGACGATCAGTGCCAGCAGGCAGATCATCATCCACTTGCTGATCCGCTCCAGCCCCTTCTGCAGACCGAAGCTGCACACGATGAAGCCCGCCAGCACGATGATTACCATATAGAGCGTCATCTCGCCGGGATTGGCCAGCATATCGGTCCAGACTGTGTCTACATCAGAGGGCTGCATGCCGCTGAAGGTGCCGGAGGCGAACTTGAAGCAGTAACCCAGCATCCAGCCGGAGACCGTGGTGTAGTACATCATCAGCAGGCAGCACCCGATTACGCACAGCCAGCCGTGGATGTGCCAGCGGCTGCCCTTGGGCTCCAGGGCCTTGTAGCCCAGCACGGCGCTCTTGCGGCTGGCACGGCCCACCGCCAGCTCCATGGTCAGAATGGGAACCCCCATGATGACCAGGGAGATGATGTAGAACAACACGAATACGCCGCCGCCGTTGACACCGGTGACGTAGGGGAATTTCCACACATTGCCGATGCCGATGGCGCAGCCGGCGCTTACCAGAATGAATCCCAGCCGGGATCGGAAATTTTCGCGACTCAAACTTCTCTCTCCTTCTCTTTTTCACATTCGCCGAAAAATTCGGCGGACAGACATTCCATATCTTAAACCGGATGAAAAGAGAAGTCAACATTCTTTTCCCCCGGGGGAAGGTCTTGCGGCCCGGCGCGGCGTCTGCTATGATGATAAAAAGGAGGAGATCATAATGAACATCCTGATCGTTGTGGATATGCAGAACGACTTTGTGTCCGGCGCTCTGGGGACACCGGAGGCGCGGCGGATCGTGCCTGCTGCGGCGGAGCGGGTGGCCGCAGGCATCCGCCGGGGGGAGCGGATTTTCTTCACCCGGGACACCCATGGGGCGGACTATCTCCATACCCGGGAGGGGCGGAACCTGCCTGTACCCCACTGCATCCGGGGGACCGAGGGCTGGGAGATCGTCGAGCAGCTCCGGCCTGCCAGCGCAGGACAGGCCATTCTGGACAAGCCCTCCTTCGGCAGCGCGGAGCTGGGGCGTCTGCTGGCGGAGGAGAATGAAAAGGAACTCATTGAAAAGGTGACGCTGATCGGCCTCTGCACCGACATCTGCGTGATTTCCAACGCCTTGCTGGTGAAGGCGTTCCTGCCGGAGGCAGAGGTAGCGGTGGATGCCGCCTGCTGCGCAGGTGTCACCCCGGAGAGCCATCGGACCGCGCTTGCGGCCATGAAGAGCTGCCAGATCACCGTGGAACATGAGGCGTTGCCCTTGTAATGATTTCAACGGAATTTGTGGCTGTTTTGCGATGATTTCCCGGATTTTTTGCGGTTTGCTGAGAAAAAGGGGGGGGGATCGTATGCGTAGATGCCGATTCGCCTGCGTCGGGGCGCTGCTACTGGCCCTGCTGCTGACCGGCTGCGGCAAGGCGGGAACGGCACCGGAGGACGGCGGGGCCGATTTTTCGGAGACGGAACAGGTGGAGACACCGGAGGCCGCCGACGCCCTGACGGTGAAGGAGATCGCCCAGGTGAACGAGGCCTTCGCGCCTTTTAAGGAGCGGGAGAACGTCTCATACGTCAATTCCGTCTGCAGCTTCTTCACCTCTTACTATGAGCGGCCGGAGGACCTGGACCTGGTGGAGTTTCTGCGCTACATGGGGATCGGGGGCACGGTGGAGGACGAGGCTGAGTTCCAGGCCCTGAAGGGGGCCGGGGGCTGGCCCTTCCAGGGGGTGGACTCCCTGGACCGGATGCCGGTGCCCATCCACCGGTACCGGCGGACGGAGCTGGACGCGTACCTGGAGGAGCACGCCGACATCACCACGGCAGACCTGACGAATGTGCCGGAGAGCTCCGGGGAGCTGGTGTACTTGCCGGAGACCG
Source organism: Oscillibacter acetigenes (assembly GCF_025567605.1). NCBI lineage: Bacteria > Bacillati > Bacillota > Clostridia > Eubacteriales > Oscillospiraceae > Oscillibacter > Oscillibacter acetigenes. The sequence continues at coordinate 70,687 of NZ_JAOQKG010000004.1, forward strand.
ACGCCTTCTACAACTTCACCAGCGACGCCGGCCCCGGCATGTTCATCTGCGAGGCCGGCCGGTGGGAGGGGAAGCTGCTAGTCCTCACTGGAGGAGGCAAAGAGCTGACACTGGAGGCGGCGGAGGACGGCCGGTATCTCTTCCGGTCCTTCCTGCCCTTGGAAGAGGCGGAGATATGACGGAAAAGGGACAGCAAAGGACCCGCGGCGTACACCGCGGGTCTTTTCCTGCTTTGATTTTAGTCAATGCTGATCTGCCGGCTGGAGGAAACCTCCACTGTCTTCTTGGGCAGCTTCAGTGTCAGCACACCGCTGTCGTAGGAGGCGGTAATACCCTCCGCCCGGATGCCGGAGACGTCGAAGCTCCGGCTGTACGCGCCGTAGGAACGCTCACAGCACACGTACTTCCCCTTTTTCTCCTGCTCTTCATGTTCGGAGTGACGTTGGGCCTGGATGGTGAGGGTGTCGCCGTCCAGCTGCAGCTGGATGTCCTCCTTCTTGAAGCCGGGCAGGTCGGCCTTCAGCTCGTAGTAGTCGCCTTCATCGGTGATGTCGGTTTTGAACTCCGCCAGACCGCGGCCGGAGAAGAAGTCGTTGTTGAAAAGGCGACGCTCCATCTCCTCCATCTCGGAGAAGGGATTCCAGGTGCTCATAGAATTTCTGCGGTAAGGTCTCATTTCAAACATAATCAATTCCTCCTATCAAATCCTGATGATCCGTAGTTGGGACCGACGGCAGATGGATCATGGAGGGTGATGCCGCCGGGCGGAACAGGTGCCTTTCAAAGACCTTCTGTTCTTCTTTTCAAGTATTATGATAGGATGGAAAATCGGATATTGTGTGTCATTTGTTTGAACGATCTGTGAATTTTAGCACTCTGGTATCGAGAGTGCTAATTTTGCGCATTCATAAAAGCACATAGAAGATCCCGCCCAGCATGATAAACAGGCTTAGCCCGGCGCCCAGACCGGGGAAATACTCGTTTCCATCGCCGGAGACAACTTTCTTGATGGCGTCGATCAGAAAGATCACAAAGGTGAAGGGGGCAAAAATGCACAGGAAAAAGCATGCCCCCAGAAGAAATTCCAGCATATTCGCTCTCCTCACACGTAGCTCTGCGTGGTGACATCGAACACGCCGCGGGTGGTGATCCGCAGGGAGGGGATTACCGGCAGGGCCATGAAGCTCAGGGTCATGAAGGGGTCAATGCCCGGATTGACGCCCAGCTCGTGGGCCTTTGCCTTGGCGAATTCCAGCTTTTCGTTGACAGATGTCAGGGACTCATCGCTCATGATGCCTGCGATGGCCAGAGGGACTTCTGCCACCGACTTGCCCTGGTCCCAGACTACGATGCCACCGTTCAGCTCCACCACCCGGTTGGCTGCGGCGGCGCAGTCGTCCTCGCTGGTGCCCACCACGATAATGTTGTGGGAGTCGTGGGAGACGGATGTGGCCACAGCGCCGGATTTCAGACCGTAGCCCTGGAGAAAGCCGATGCCGATATGATGGGTGTTCTTGTGGCGCTCCACCACGGCAATCTTCAGCACGTCATACTCCACGTCGATCCGGTCGGAGTAGCCGGCGTCCACCGTGGTGATCTCCCCGTTCACCATGCCGATGATGCCCCGGGGCCGGGCATCCGTAAAGTCCTCCGCCGTCAGGTGCTCCACATGGAAGGTGCTGTGGGCCCGTTCGGTGAGATAGGGGTCGATGGCCGGGGCGGGGAAGTCCTTCACCACGCCGTGGTCCACCATCAGCTCGCCCTTCTTGAAGACTCTCTCGATGTTGAAGTCCTGGAAGCTGTCGATGATGACGAAGTCCCCCAGGTAGCCCGGGGCGATGGCGCCCCGGTTGTTCAGCAGGAAGTACCGGGCGGCGTTGTGGCAGGCCACCTTCACGGCGGTGATGGGCTCCACCCCCAGGCCGATGGCCCGCTTGACGATGTAGTCGATATGGCCCTTCTCCAGCAGGTCGTTGGGGTGCTTGTCGTCGGTGCAGAACATGCATCGCTCGGAGTATTTGTCGCACAGCAGGGGGGCAAGGGCGTCCAGGTTCCGGGCGGCAGTGCCCTCCCGGATCATGATAAACTGCCCCCGCTCCAGCTTGGCGATGGCGTCGTTCAGGTCGTGGCACTCGTGGTCGGAATAGACGCCGGCGGCGATGTAGGCGTTCAGGTCGTTGCCCACCAGATCCGGCGCGTGGCCGTCGATCTTCTTGTGGTGGGCCTGGGCGGCCACGATCTTCTCCACCGGCTGGTCGTCCCCGGCGATGATGCCTACGAAATTCATCATCTCCGCCAGTCCCTGGACCCGGGGGTGGTCATAGAAGGAGTCGATGGCCCGGTAGTCCAGGGACGCGCCGGACTCGTCCAGGGGCGTGGCCGGCACACAGGAGGGCAGCATAAACCGCACGTCCACCGGCAGGCCCTCCGTGGCCTGGAGCATGTACTCGATGCCGTCGGTACCCATGACGTTTGCGATCTCATGGGGGTCGGTGATGACGGTGGTGGTGCCGTGGGGCAGCACGGCCTTCACGAACTCCTTGGGAGAGACCAGGGAGCTCTCCAGATGGATGTGGGCATCCAGAAAGCCGGGCAGGACGATTTTACCCGTGCAGTCCTCCTCTACCGTGCCGGAGTATTGGCCCATGCCCACGATCAGCCCCTCTGCCACGGCGATGTCCGCATGACAGAGCTCGTTGGAGAAGACGTTGACATAGGTGGCGTTCTTCAGCACCAGGTCCGACGGCTCCCGCCCGGCGGCGGCGTTGATGATGCGGCGCTTTTTCAGCAGCTTCCGGTTGATCTTGCCAGCGTAGCTCTCAGACATAGAACCACTCCTTTTATTTAGATTTTAAGCCATTATCCAGACTTATAGAAAATATAAATCAGGATAATGGCATCTGGTTAAGGAGAGTATACGCCCAAATCCGGTATTTGTCCACAGAAAACGGAAGAAAATTTTTGCGCGGCAGCAGTCGCGGATGCAACTGCATAAAATGGCGGCTTCTGGTAAACTTATTCCATCAAGAGAAACATGCGGGATGTCCGGCGGCGGATCCGCCAGAAAGGAAATCAATATGGACAACAAGGCATATCAGAAGATGGACTACGCCCTTTGTCTGCTCTCTGCGGCAGCGGACGGCAAGCGCCACGGCTGCATCGTCAACTCCTTCCACCAGGTGACCTCTTCCTTCCCGCCCAAGTTCACCGTGGCGGTGAACAAGGACCACGAGACCTGCAAGGCCATTCAGGCGGCGGGGAGCTTCTCCGTTACCCTGTTGGGTGCGGACGCGCCGGGGGAGATCATCGACCTGTTCGGCTACAAGTCCGGCCGGGTGACGGACAAGTTCGCCGGCCGGGCGGCGGAGACCGACAGCAACGGCAATCCATACCTGAAGGAGCACATGGTCTCCCGCATCGCATGCAAGGTGGTGGACCAGATGGAGATCGGCAGCTTCCTCCTTTTCGTGGGCCAGGCCACAGAGGCGGAGGTGTTGGGAGACGGGAGGGTGCTGACCCTCCAGGCCTATACGGACCGGGGCAAGGCCACGCCGCCCACTGCCACCGTGTACCGCACGGTAGAGATCAACGGCTACCGCTGCACTGTCTGCGGTTATGTCTATGAGGGAGAATCCCTGCCGCCGGATTTCCGCTGCCCCTTGTGTCACGCCCCGGCGGAGAAATTTGTGAAGATCGAGAAATAAAGGACAAGCCCCGCGCCGGGACGGTGCGGGGTTTGCTTTTTGGATAGGCTGTATGGTACAGTGGGAAAAAGGAGGCGGCGGATATGAAAATACTTGCCTGCGGGCTTCTTTCGGCCATGCTGCTGGCCGGTACAGCGGCGGCGCTGGAATCAATCAGCCAACCCATTGCCACCAGCGGATACACTTACTATGCCATCCGAGCGGACGGCGCCCTGCTGGCCTGGGGAGACAGCTTCCACGGCGCGGTGGGCCCCACGGACCAGGACCCGCTGCCCTGGGAGGAGGCCAATGTCCTGCTGGAGAATGCCCGGTATGTGGACGCGGGGTTTATCACGGCCGCCGCCATTGACGAGGATGGGACCCTCTGGGGCTGGGGCGGCCACGCGGGCCGGACCTTCGGCGAGGAGGAGCCGTACCGGCTGCTGGAGGACGTGGTGTCCGTGTCAGTCGGGGAGACGGAATGTTCTGCCCTGTGCGCTGACGGGACGGTGTGGACCTGGGGCGCCCGGTCCGGAGTGTCCCTGGAGGAACATCAGGATGATCCCTACTATCCGCCCACCCAGGTACTGGACCAGGTGGTTCAGCTGTTTGGGGATTTGGCGGTGAAGGAGGATGGGACGCTGGTGCGGGTCTGGTTTGACGGGGATACCTGTACCGCGGCACCTTTGATGGAACATGTGGCCGCTGTGGGCAGTCTGTACTGCGGAATTCAGGACCCTGCCATGCTAGTCCAGGGGTAGGATGGCAGTCTCTGGCGTGTGCCCTGGGAGAATAATCTGTCGGATACAGTCCAGTGGCAGTCCCTGGGCCAGCCGGAAAAACTGCTGGAGGATGTGGTGCAGTTCACCAGATGTACCGCTGTGACGGCGGACGGAACTCTCTGGGCCTGGGGCAGCGACCGCCCGGCCATGCTGCGGGACGGTCTGGTGGACCCGGAGGACCCCTATGACACGGAGGCCTGTGACGGCATTGTGCGGATCACGAACGGTGTGGTTTGTGCCGTCCCCTGCAGCGACCGGACCCTGGCGGTGTTGGCGGACGGCTCCCTGTGGCAGTTCCCCAGCGCCGGGTTTCTCCCGGAGTGGGAGACGTCACCGGACCGGAGCCCCGCTGCGCCGGAAAAGCTGCTGGACCAGGTCCGGATGCCCTCCCCGTCCCCGGCCTGGGCAGCGGATGCCCCGCCGCCTGCTGTGTTGAAATCGGCCTCCCTTGAAGCTTGGGAGGCACGGCAGGCCGATGCGGCTGATGCGGAGATGGGACCAGATTCGCTGCCCGTTCAGGAAGAGTCCCCTGCTGAACGCACAGGGGGTCAGGAGATCCTGGAGCTGGGAGTCCTCGCGGCCTCCCTCCCGGGGCTGCTTCTGGCGGCCTGGATACGGGGCCGGAAGAAGTGAACGATGCCAAAGACGCGCCTGTGGAACTTCCATAGGCGCGTCTTTGTGATTATCCCTCCAGAGGACGGATTTCCAGATAGTAGTGAGGCTCCGCCAGATCCAGCGATACCTGGGTAACACCGTTTTCCAGATCAAAGCCCAGGTTCTGCCGGACGATCTCAATGGTGTCCGTGTTCACCAGGGCGGCGGTCTGGCCGGTGAACTCCAGCGTGGATCCCAGGGCCGTCACCAGATCATAGCCCTGGAGGCCCACGTTCTCCGAACCAGAGCAGCCGTAGTCATAGCTGGGTGCCTTCCAAAAAGAAGCCGCCACAGTAACACTGCCGCCTGCCGGGACGGTGACGGGGAAGGACAGGTACAGCACCCGCTCCTGGGACAGGGCTTCCATCAGGATCTCATCCAGCCGGCCGTCGCTGTACCGGTCCTTGGGGGTGCCGGAGAAGAGGCCGTACTGCTCCAGCAGCTGCCACACCAATCCCTGGTACTGCGCCTGAGAGAGATACCGGAAGGGGCTTTCCTGCCCGCGGCCCAGGCTGAACTGCTCAAATTCCGCCTGATAAGCCCGGCACAGCAGGTCCAGCACATCGGCCAAGGTGGTCTCCCGGCGGGTGACGGTGCAGGACACCCCATCGATCTCCTGGTCACAGCCGCCGTCGGCATACCCCTGGAGGACATAATCGCCGATGTCATCACCCAGGACGATCAGAATTTTTGTTTCCGTCTCTCTCCGGACACCGTCGGGAACGAAATAGCTGTACTGGCACCAGCCCCGGTCCGCATCCCGACTCATGCCGTTGAAGCCGTAGGAGAGGACTGTGGTGGCCTCTGGGTCGGTAGTGAAGGTCACCGCCTGGGTAGCGGCGTTGTATTCCTCATGGGGCGCGGCGAAATCCGTGAACTGATATACAGTCACCGGGACCTCCGGGGCAGCAGTTTCCTCCATCGCCCGGGACAGGTATTCTCCGTCTGCCAGAAGTGCCTGATAATCGGCCCATTCGTCCGGCGGGGCCAGGTTCCAGGTGGAGCCGTCCGGCTCCCCGGCGTCCTGAAAGCCTCCGGCGTAGCCGCCGGAGAGCACAGAGAAACCGGTCCCCCCGCTATCCACGGTGACAGCAGCGTTCAGCTCGGGAAAGTCCAGCCAGCTGGTGGAGACGGGGTAGAGGGCGTTGACCGTCACACTGCCGTCAGCAGGATTGGTCAGCGTGTAGCTGTCTGTCACCTGGGCCCCCCACTGTCGGGGGGATCCATCCTCATAGGAGCCGGGGGCAAAATCCCAGGTGACGGTCCGCCCTGCGGTCAGGCGGGTGTTCGTTTCCGCCGTGGTCAGCGGAAAGACCGGCCCGGCGTAGGACAGGAAGGTAGTGCCCGGGCTGTGGCCGTCACCGCCGGATTCTCCACCGGCCAGCGCGGCATCTCCGGGGCTGCCGGTGCCCGCTCCCAGATTCGATTGCCACAGTCCCCACGCCCCGGCGCAG
>NZ_JAOQKG010000004.1:77528-104573 GCF_025567605.1 Oscillibacter acetigenes
TCTGCCCGTACCAGTACCGCCGCAGGAAGATGATGCGGCTCTCCGGACTCTGCCGCCGCAGAAACGCGCTGATGAGCGACGCGATTTCCTGGTCCTCCATCGTCTTCTCGGTTCCGTGGGGCTCCGGCACACAGTCATCCAGCTCCCCCAACAGCACCTCCATGCCGTCCCCGCCCCGTTTGGCGGTGCGGCTCTGCTTCCAGCGGTCCAGAGAGAGGTTGCGGACGATGCGCCCCAGCCAGGCCCGGAAGGCGGAGGGGCGGGCCGGAGGAATGGCGTTCCAGGTGCGCAGATACGTGTCGTTGACGCACTCCTCCGCGTCGCTGTGACTGCGGAGGATGTTCCAGGCAATCCCCGCCAGGAAGCCGCCGTATTTGCCGTGGGTCTCGTCAATAGCCCGCTGATCCCGCTGCCAGTACAGGTCGATGATCTCCGCGTCCTCCATGTTATCCTCCTCTCTCCCGCAGCAGCTCGTTGGCAAAGCGGTTCAGCGCCTCGCAGGGCGCATAGGCGGTGCGCCAGCCGGTGCCGTCGATAATCAGAAACGGGTTGTAGGCCGTGACGTTCGCAGCTGTGCCGTCAGCCATGGTCACCGTGAACAGGACGGTCTGTCCGGCATACTCCGAATAGGACTGGTCCGGCCGCGTGATGCGGACATCTGCCAGCAGATCCGCCAGGGTCTCGATCTCCCCGGCATCCAGCTCCAGTGTCACATCCGGGGGGCCCACCAGGACGGTGGCTGCGGCGATGTCCGCCGCCTCCAGACCCCGGAAGGGCCTCCGGCCCCAGAACAGCAGTCCTGCCGCCAGCGTCAGCAGGATGGCCAGCACGGCTCCGCCCATCAATAAGTACCGCTTTTGCAGATTCATGGGATCCTCCTCCTGTCTCCAGCCCACGGCCGGAGGTTCTCTCACCAACATAGACGAGAAAACGTGATGCCGGTTGCAAAGAAGTGGAAATTTTCCAAAGGAAACCGCTCTGGAGCGCGGACGCTCCAGAGCGGTTTTGAAAGAGAGCGGGGATCAGGCCTCCAGCAGCCCCAGGCTCACCAGGAACTCCCGGGCCACCTCATCCACAGTGCGGCCCTCCACGTCCACCTGGTAGGTCAGTTCCGCCATCTGCTCGGTGGGGATCTTGCCCGCCAGCTGGTTCAGAATGTCCGCCACCTCCGGGTACTTCTCCAGCAGATCGTCCCGCACCAGAAAGACGCCGTTGTAGTCGGGGAAGAAGCTCTGGTCGTCCTCCAGGACCTTCAGCCCGACCTTTTTGTTCAGGCCGTCGGTGGAGTAGACCACCGCCACATCGAAGCTGCCGTTTTCAATGGCGGAGTACTTCAGGCCCATATCCACAGAGACCGCGTCCTGGAAATTCAGACCGTAGAACTTCACAAAGGGGTCATACTTCATGCTGCCCTCCAGGGTGAAGAACTCCTGCTCCGCGCCGAAGGTCAGCTGGTCCGCAATGGGGATGAGGTCGCTGATGGTCTCCAGGCCGTACTCGTCCGCCAGGGCCTGGGGCACGCCGATGGCGTAGGTGTTTTCAAAGCCCAGCTGCTCCAACTGGGTGAGGCCGTAGCTGTCCAGCTCGCCCTGGACGTAGTCGTAGATCGTCATGCCCTCCGGAACGTCCACCGTGTCCTGGCCCAGGAAGGTGGTGAGGATCGTGCCGTCGTAGGAGATCATCAGGTCGCAGGTGTGGCTGTCATCCTTCAGGGAGTTCCAGTTGTTCACCTGGGACATCTGATCCTGAATGGTGACGGTCAGGTCCGTCTGGTCCTCCACCAGCATCTTTACCATGTGGTGCATCAGCTGGGTTTCGGAGTAGTCGCCGTCATAGAGAAGAATGTCGCCGGTGCCGCCGCGGCCATAGGGCAGCAGCAGGATGAACGCCAGTACGATGGCCGCCACCGGGATCCACATTTTCTTGGAGCCGCCCCGGCTCTTGCGCATCTGCCCCTCGAACCAGCTCATGATGAGATCCAGCACCACGGCGATGACCATAAGGACGCCGGTGGCCGCCAGAATCAGGGACATATCGGAGATCCGGATGGCCTGGGTGATGACGCCGCCCAGACCGCCGCCGCCCACGAAAGCTGCGAATACCGCAGTGCCGATGGCGTTTACCACCGCGATGCGGATGCCGGTGAACACCGTGGGGAAGGCCAGGGGGAACTCCACCATCAGCACCCGGTAGGGCTTGCTCATGCCCATGCCCCGGGCGGCTTCCTTCACACCCGGGTCCACCTCCTGGAGTCCCAAGCAGGTGTTCCGCACGATGGGCAGCAGGGAGTACAGCGTGATGCCGGTGATGACCGTCAGCTTGCCGGGGTCCAGCACCACCATGATGATGCCCAGAAGGGCCAGGGAGGGAATGGTCTGCAGCAGGTCCACAATCCGCAGGATGACGGGCCGGGCGGTCTTGGAGACGTATGCCCAGATGCCCAAGGGCAGTCCCACGGCGATGGACAGCAGGCTGGCCGCCAGAACGATGAAGAGATGTTGAAAAATCAGGTCCCAGCTCATTTGCCCGCCTCCTTTCGCAGGCCGCGGGGCGTGACCCTTTTCTGCAGCAGGTCAATGACCAGTCCGAAGAGAACGGCCAGTATGGCCGCCGGGATGGCCCCCAGGAGAATCAGCGTGTTGTTGTTGGAGCTGGTGCCCCGGTACACAAAGTCGCCCAGGCCGCCCAGGCCGATCATGGAGGCCAGCACCGCCCAGGAGACGGTGTAGATGGCGGCCATCCGCAGCCCCGAGATGATGACCGGCATGGCCAGGGGCAGCTCCACCCGCACCAGCGTCTGGAAGGAGGACATGCCACAGCCCTTGGCGGCCTCGATGTATTTCGGCTCTACCTCCAGAATGCCGGTGTAGGTGTTTTTCAGCACTGGGAACATGGCGTACACACTGAGGGCCACGATCACCGTGGGATAGATATTCCCCCACCAGATGAACAGCACGCCGATGAACACCAGGCCGGGAATGGTCTGGAAGATGGAGAGAATGGGGATGATGATGCCCGACAGCCACCGCGGGATTCGGGAGAGGAGGATGCCGAACACCAGTCCCGCCGCAAAGCCGATGACCACCGAGATCAGCACATATATCGTGTGCAGTCCGATGGCCCGCAGCAGGTCGGCGCCGTAGTCCTGGATCAGCGTCATCATTTGGAATCACCCCACAGATTCTCCGCCACGCTGCGGGCCACGCTGGTCTTGGTGACGATACCGGCGATGGTGTCGTCCGCATTCAGCACCACCACGTAGTTGGCACCGGAGTCCAGCAGGTAGTCGAAGCTCTCCTTGGCCTCGTCCCCCACCCGGACGGTCCGGGCAGTCTGGCGGATCAGAGGCTCGATGCTGGTGAGTTCCCGGCCCCAGTGGCGGATGTCGCCGATGGAGATGGTGCCTAAGTACCGGTTCTGCTCGTCTGTGACCAGCAGGGTGTCCACGCTGCCTCGGGCCATGCGCTCGGCGCACTCCAACACGCCGCGATCCTTCCGGACGCTGAACACATTGGTGCGCATGAAGCTCTCTACTTTGGAGGGGGCGGTGTCCGGCGTGTGCTTGCCCATAAAGGTGCGGACCAGATCGTTGGCGGGGTGCTCCAGCATCTCCTCGGGGGAGGCCATCTGGACGATTTCTCCGGCGGCCATGAAGATGATGATGTCCGCCAGCTTCAGCGCCTCGCTCATGTCGTGGCTGACGAAGACGATGGTCTTGTTCAGCTTCTGCTGCAGGTTCTTCACCTCATCCTGCAGGGACTCGCGAGTCAAGGGATCGAGAGCGGAGAAGGGCTCATCCATCAGCACGATGGGGGGAGAAGCTGCCAGGGCCCGCAGCACGCCGATGCGCTGCTGCTGGCCGCCGGAGAGCTCGGAAGGATACTTGTTGGCAGACTGCTCCATGTGGACCAGCTGCAGCATCTCCTGGACGATCTCATCGCACCGGGCCTTGTCGTACTTCAGCAGCTTGGGGACCACGCAGATGTTCTGGGCCACGGTCATGTTGGGGAACAGGCCGATCTGCTGGATCACATAGCCGATATGCCGCCGCAGCTCCACCTTGTCCTGGGAGTGGATATCCTGCCCGTCGATGCGGATGGTGCCGGAATCGGGCTCCAGCAGGCGGTTGATCATCTTCATGGTGGTGGTCTTGCCGCAGCCGGAAGGGCCGATCAGGACCACGAACTGTCCGTCTGGAATGGTGAAATTCAGGTCCTTGAGGACCGGGGTCTTGCCATAGCTCTTGGAGACGTGTTCAAACTGGATCATATCGCTGCCTTCACTCCTTTGTCGTTACTAGCCGGTGGGCGGCCTCTGCGGCGCTGGGGCTTCCCACCAGGATGATGACGTCGCCGCTGTACAGTTCGGCATAGGGACCGGGGGAGAGGATCACCGTCTGGCCCCGCCGGATGGCCACGATGGTGCCGCCGGTGGACTGCCAGAATTTCAGCTCCCCGATGCTCTTGCCGATGAGAGGAGAGTCCTTGGGGACAGGGACCTCATAGTTGGGGAGGGGCTGACCGGCCGCAGCAAATGTGTCCTGCCCTTTTACCAGGGCCGACACGGTGTCCGCCATGCGCCGGTTCACCTCGGCGGACTCCGCCAGCAGCGCCTTCAGCTGGAGGCGCAGGGAATGGATGTCCGCATCCTCGGAGAAGTTTTCGATGTACCGGCGGGCGCTGTCGGCGGAGAGGACTACGGCCCCGCTCTGGGGCTTCACATCCACCACCTTCATGTCCGCCAGCAGCCGTAGGGCCTTGCGGATCGTCTCCGGGGATACCCCGTACTCCGACGCCAGCACCGACCGACCGTAAATCCGGCTGCCCTCCGTCAACTCACCTTGGGCGATGCGGGTAGCCAGATCCAAAGCGATCTGCAGATACTGGGACGGGACAACTGCCTGCCTCAAGCCATCACCTTCTGTTCTGCGATTGTATGGCCCCTATTATACACTGCCAACTTTGAAAAGTAAATAGAGATGGCAGTTAAAAAATTATAAAAATATAGGAACAATTTACGGAAAAAGAAAAAATCGGAAAGACGGCACAGAAAAACGCCCCTCCCGTGAAAACGGGAGGGGCGTTTGACCGGGAATGCTGATCAGCCGAAGTTCTCTACAATGTCCACCAATTCCGCGCCGATGCGTTTCTGAGCTTCTTTGGTGCCTGCGCCGATGTGGGGCGTGCAGGAGACAGCCGGGTGGGAGGCCAGGGCCCAGTTGGGATCCTTCTCGCTCAGCCACACGTCCAGACCGGCGGCCTTGACCTTGCCGGAGTTCAGAGCGTCCAGCAGGGCGGCCTCGTTCACGTTGGCACCCCGGGAGACGTTGATGATCACCACGCCATCCTTCATCTTCGCAAGGGACTCCGCATCCACCAGGGGCTTGTCGCCACTGGGGGCACAGAGGACGACGATGTCGGACTGGGAGAGCAGCTCGTCCATAGTGACAAAGTGCATGGTCTCGCACTCGCAGCCCTCCGGCTTGTTGCGGTGGACCACGGACAGCACATTCATGCCCAGGGCTTGACCCTTGGCGCCCACCAGCTGGCCGATCCGGCCATAGCCGATGACGCCCATAGTCTTGCCGGAGAGCTCAAAGCCCTTGGAGTAGGCTTTCTTCTCCCACTTGTTCTCCCGCATGGTGTGGCCCGCGATGGAGATGTTCCGGGCACAGGAGAACAACAGGGCCAGAGCCAGCTCCGCCACCGCGTTGGAGGAGGCGCGGGGCGTGTTCTTCACCTGGATGCCGTGTTCCTCTGCGTATTTGACTGCGATGTTGTCTACACCGACGCCGGCCCGGATGATGAGCTTCAGGCGGCTGCCTGCGGCGGCGTCGATCTGCGGCTCCTTGATCTTGGTGGCGCTGCGGATGATAACCACGTCGAAGTCCCGCAGGGCTGCGCCCAGCTGATCGGGCTCATAGAACTGCTCGATGACTTCATATCCATCCTTGCGCAGCTGTTCCATTGCGCCAGCATCCATCCCATCGGTAACCAAAACTCTTAATGCCATATATAATACCCCTTTTCATACATTTCCGGCACACCCCAGGGGTGCCAATGTCGGAAACCCCAAACGCCCATTGGGGGACAGGCGCCTCCGTGAGAGTGGAGTTCAGAGATAGGAGCTGCGCGTACGGCAGTCTGCCTGACGCTCCGGACTCCATCGCAGGAAGGGGGAAGGCGAAGCCTCTCTGGCTTCACCGGAGTGAAGATGTGGAGCGTGAAGAGTGGAGATACGCCTGGCGTGTTCCACTCGCTCTCCCACCCGCACAAAAGGAAGGGGGCTGGTAGAAATCGTGGGGGCTACACCGTTGCGGCATTGCGATTCCCGGCCCTTTTGGGCCGCCAATCGCGCCGCGGTCTCGAAATCGGCTCGCTTTCGAGACCGCTGGCGGCGCTTCGCCGGTTTCCCCAGTTCTTTTGCCGGAGGCAAAAGAAGAATTTTTAATCCTTTTCCGCAGGGCGTGTACCTGCCGAAAATTCCCCGACTCAGACGCCTTGGGCGGCGTTCACCAGTCTGCAGACTGACGGGGGGCCTCCATGGGGGAGCAGGTCCCCCATGGAAAGCCGTTACGCGTGCTCTGCCTCGTACTTCTTCAGGAACTCCACCAGGGCCTCCACGCCCTCCTTGGGCATGGCATTATAGATGGACGCCCGCAGGCCGCCCACGCTCTTGTGGCCCTTCAGGTTGTCGAAGCCGGCGGCCTTGGAGGCGGCCACCACATCGGCATCCTGCTCCTTGCTGGGGGTGACGAAGGGCACGTTCATCAGGGAACGGTCCTCCTTGCGGACAGCACCGGTGAAGAACTTGCTCTGGTCCAGGAAATCGTACAGCACCGCGGCCTTTTCCTCGTTGCGCTTGTTCATGGCCTCCAGTCCGCCGTTTGCCAACAGGTACTTGAAGACCTTGCCGCAGCAGTAGATGGCCCAGCAGTTGGGAGTGTTGTACAGGGAGTCATTGTCCGCATGGGTCTTGTAACTCATGTAAGTGGGCACGAACTGGGGCAGGTCCTCCCGCAACAGGTCCTCCCGGATGATGACCACCGCCATGCCGGCGGGACCCACATTCTTCTGTACGCCCGCCCAGATCAGGCCGTACTTGGTGACATCGCAGGGACGGGAGAGGAACATGGAGGACTGATCCGACACAAGGATCTTGCCCTTGGTGTTGGGCAGATGGAAATAGGTGGTGCCGTTGATGGTCTCGTTCTCGCAGATATAGACGTAATCTGCGTTGTCGGGGATGTCCAGATCGGAGCAGTCGGGGATGTAGGAGAAGTTCTTGTCCGCGGAGGAGGCGACGATCTTCACCTCACCGTACTTCTGGGCCTCCTTGATGGCCTTCTTTGACCAGTTGCCGGTCTCCACATAGCAGGCCACGCCGTTCTTCATCAGATTCATGGGCACCATGGCGAACTGCACGGTGCCGCCGCCCTGAACGAACAGAACCTTGTAGTTGTCGGGAATGCCCATCAGCTGACGCAGGTCCGCCTCGGCCTCGTCCCGGATCTGCTGAAAGACCTTGGAGCGGTGGCTCATCTCCATGACGCACATGCCGCTGCCCCGGTAATTCATCATCTCGGCGGCGATCTCCTCCAAGACCTCCTCCGGCATCATGGCGGGTCCGGCGGAGAAATTATAGGTACGTCCGTATTTCATACTCATTTCCTCCAAACTTTTTTGTTCTGGGGTTTCGCATCGGCGCGCAGACATCTGTCTGTTTCCTCTTCCAGTATAGCACAGAATTGGAAAGAATCAACCGGAAAAGCGGGATGAGTCCGCCTGTGAGAGAGGACGGCGGACAGCCCGTAAAAAGTTTTAGGGGCACAAAAAAACTTGCAGAAAACTTGCTTTTTTGGCAGACTTCGGGTATTCTGAAAAAAATTGCCATTGGTATGACCTCTTGACGGGATCAAGAATTTTGGGAAGGGAGCGCCGCCGCACTGCGGCGGCAGGGAGATAGATGAATCGGACTTGGATTGAATTGGACAGGGAGGCCCTGGCCCACAACATCCGGCGCTACCAGAGCCTTCTGCCAGCGGGCTGCCGGATCATGGGCGTGGTGAAGGCGGACGCTTACGGACACGGGGCGCGGGCGGTGGCCGCCCAGCTGTGGGAGCTGGGCATCCGCCACTTTGCCACTGCCACGCTGGACGAGGCGGTCCAGCTGCGGGAGGCCGGCATCCAGGGGGAGATCCTGATCCTGGGATACAGCGCCCCTGCGTATTTCCACCTGCTGGCAGAGCACGGGCTGACCCAGACCGCCACCTGCCCGGACCACGCCGCCCAGCTGGAGACCTACTGCCGGGAGAACGGCGTGCGCCTCAAGGTACATATCGCAGTGGACACGGGTATGCACCGCATCGGATTCCTGCCGGAGGACCTGGACGCCATCCGGCGGGTGTATGAGAACGGCGTCCTGCAGGTCACCGGCATCTACTCCCACCTCTGCGTGGCGGACACGGACGAGGAGGAACATGTGGACTTTTCCCGCCGGCAGGCGGAGACCTTCAAAAGCGTGGTGGAGTCCCTCCAGGCCCGGGGCGTGGAGCTGGGGACGGTTCACCTTCTGAGCAGCTATGCGGCGGTGAACTACCCGGAGTACGCCTATGACTACGCCCGCCTGGGCATTTTGATGTTTGGCGTCAAGAGCAGCGCGGCGGACTACCTGCGGGAGGACCTGCAGCCCATGCCGGTCATGACCCTGAAGGCCCGGATCACCTCTGTGCGGGAGATCGGACCCGGGGAGACGGTGAGCTACGGCCGGATCTTCCGGGCGGAGCGGCCCACCAAGGTGGCCTCCGTCTCCATCGGCTACGCCGACGGCATCCCCCGCTGCCTCAGCGGCGGAAAGCTGCGGGCCATCGTCCGGGGACAGTACGCCCAGGGCATCGGCCGGATCTGTATGGACCAGCTGATGCTGGACGTCACCGGCATTGAAGATGTCCGGGTGGGGGACGAGGCGGTGTTCATCGGCCGCCAGGGGGACTGTGTCATCTACGCAGAGGAGCTGGCGGAGAACGCCGGCACCATTACCAACGAGCTGTTCAGCCGCCTGGGCGCCCGGGTGGAGGGGCGCTGCTTCCGGCAGGAGGCCTGAGTGAGATGTGAGGCCGCGGAGCGGCTTTGCATAGATCAGAAACCAAGCGGGGGCCGGCCAGCGGAACGGTGCCTGCGGAGAAAGGAGGAAGAGAGATGGAACGGTATGTGGAGTGCGAGAGCCGCGGCCTGACCCTACGGGGGATGCTGCATGTGCCAGACCAGCGGCCGGGGAAAGTACCCTTTGTGATCCTGTTCCACGGCTTCTGCGACGACCGGAACGAGATCAACTTCGTCCACACGGAGCTCTCCCGCAGGCTGTGTGAGCGGGGGATCGCCAGTGTCCGGTTCGACTTTGCCGGCAGCGGCGACAGCGACGGGCGGTTCGAGGACATGACTGTCTCCAGTGAGGTGGAAGACGGCCTTGCCATCTTGGACTATGTCAAGAGTCTGGACTTTGTGGACCAGAGCCGGATCGCGATCCACGGCCTGAGCATGGGGGGATGTGTGGCCTCCATGGTGGCGGGCCTGCGGGATGCGGACGTGTGCGCCCTGAGCCTGTGGTGCCCGGCGCCGGACGTGGTCTACAACATGAAGCACAAGATGCTCTGCGGCGTGGATGTGTCTGACATCGAGGAGAAGGGCTACGCAGACTACGAGGGCCTGCGGGTGGG
Organism: Oscillibacter acetigenes; assembly: GCF_025567605.1. Lineage (NCBI taxonomy): Bacteria > Bacillati > Bacillota > Clostridia > Eubacteriales > Oscillospiraceae > Oscillibacter > Oscillibacter acetigenes. Next base: position 87,244 of record NZ_JAOQKG010000004.1, read on the forward strand.
CCTGGGCTTCTATCAGGATGCCTTGGAGCTGGATCCTTACGCCGTGGCGGCCAAATTCACCAAGCGCGTGAATCTGGTACACGGGGATGAGGACGTGACGGCCTCCATCCACTGTTCGGAGCGGTACAAGGAGATCTATGGAGACCGGGCGGAATTCCTGGTGGTCCATGGCGCGGAGCACCGATTCAAATCCTGTGCGTTTCGGGCCGCCCGGATGGACTCGGCTCTGGCATTCCTGACCCGGGAGCTGCTGGGCTGAACGGAGGACTCCTGCGGCGCCGCGGGCGCGGTCCCGCGCCGCCGTACAATCTAGAAGGGAGAAACGAGAATGGATAAGACAAAGACAGTCAAGACGCGGAAGACCCCAACTCCGGCTTTCGCCGTGATCTCCTTCCTGGTGATCGTGGCCGTGCTGGTGGCGCTCATCAACCTGGGCGTGGACACCACTATGTCCGTGTTCATCGCGGCCCTGATCGCCGTGGTAATCGCGCTCCTGCTGGATATCCCTTGGGCGGATGTGGAAAGGACGCTGTTGCGAGTGGTGTCCGACTGCATCCCGACATTTTTGATCGTCATCATGGTGGGCATGCTGGTGGGCATCTGGATGGCCGGCGGCACGGTCCCGGCCCTGATGTACTACGGCATGAAGCTGATCTCCCCGAAAATCCTGGTGCCCCTGGCCTTCGTCCTCAGCGGGCTGACGGCGGAGTTCACCGGAACCTCCTTCGGCAGCGTGGCGACCATGGGCATTGCCCTGGTGGGCGTGGCCTCCACTACTTCCATCCCGGTACCGCTGGTCATTGCTGCGGTGGTCTGCGGTGCCTGGTTCGGCGACAAGATGTCCCCTCTGTCCGACACCACGAACCTGGCCTCCGGTGTCAGCAGGGTTCCCCTGTATGACCACATCGGGTCCATGATGTACACCACTATTCCCGCTGCACTGGTGGCGCTGGTGCTGTTTACCGCCGCCGGCCTGATGCATAGCGGCGGCGAGATGGATACGACTCGCGCCAACCTGATCTGCGACACCCTGGCGGAGCACTTCAACCTCAATCCCATCCTGATCCTGCCCGCCATCCTGGTGCTGCTGGTGTCGGTGTTCAAGCTGCCGGCCCTGCTGGGTATGGGCCTCACTGTGGTGGTCAGCATCGTGTTCGCCATGGTATTTCAGGGAGTGAACTTTGTGGAGCTGATGAACTATGCGGCCAACGGCTTCACACTGTCTACCGGCGTGGACATTGTGGACCCGATGCTCAACCGCGGCGGCATTACCAGCATGACCGGTCTGCTGATCACCTTCATGGTAGCCAGCGTCATGGGCGGCATCATCACCGCCACCGGCATCCTGGACGTGCTGGCCAAGGACGTGCTGCTGAAGTTCATCAAGAGCCGCGGCGTCCTGGTGACCGTCACTCTGATCTACTGCTACATCGTCAACTTCCTCACGGCCGGCGGCCAGACCGTGGCCATCATCGTCACCGAGCAGACCTTCGAGGACGCCTTCGACCGCATGGGCATCCACCGCAGGGTCCTCTCCCGGACGCTGGAGGATGCGGGGACCCTGAGTGCACCCATCGTCCCCTGGGGCGTTGCCACGCTGTATGTGATGGAGGTACTGGGCTGCGGCACGGAGTATATCCCGTATTGCTGGTTCATCTTCATTGTACCCATCTTCTCCATCCTCTGCGCCTTCTCCGGCTTTGGTATATGGGACAAGGACGGCAACAAGATGTGGGGCAGGAAAAAGGCTGCTGCAAAGTGATTGAGTCTGCCTGACAATACGGGCCGGCCCGATTTTCGGACCGGCCCTTTTCGCGTGGCGCACCATGCCTGTTGCAAAGAACGGCGGCCTGCCGTATAATATTTCCATTGCAAGCACGGCCCGCCCTTCGGCGGCGGGGAAGGGAAGTGAACGGATTGGAAAAGGAGCATGGCCACACCCGCGTGGGCCTTTACGTCCAGGCCATGGCCAAGTGGCTGGCGGTGGCGCTGGTCACCGGCGTCTGCTGCGGCGTGGTGGGCTCCCTGTTCCACATCGGTGTGGAGCGGGCCACAGAGCTGCGGGAGCAACATCCCTGGCTGTTGTGGTGTCTGCCGGCGGCGGGACTGGTGATCGTGGCCTTCTACAAGCTGACAAAGACGGAGGGCCAGGGTACCAACGACATCATCGACGCGGTACACCACGGAAAGCCCCTGTCCATCTGGCTGCTGCCCGCCATCTTCCTGGGGACAATTCTCACCCACCTGTGCGGCGGCAGCGCCGGACGGGAGGGCGCGGCTCTCCAGATGGGCGGCACCATCGGCCGCCATGCGGGGAACCTTTTCAATCTGGATGACCGGGACCTGCGCACCGCCACCATGGCAGGCATGGCGGCGTTTTTCTCCGCCTTGTTCGGCACACCCCTTACCGCCACGGTGTTCGCCATCGTGGTCATCAGCATCGGCGTGGTGTACCACGTGGCGTTCATTCCATGTCTGACCGCCTCCCTGGTGGCCTACTGGATTTCTGTGGAGTTGGGGGTGGCGCCCACCCGCTTTTCTGTGGCGGCGCCGGAGCTGGAGAAGCTGATGCTGCTGCGGGTGGCGGTGCTGGGCGTAGGCTGCGCCCTGGTGTCCGTTCTGCTGTGCCGGACCCTGCACTTCGCGGAGCATCAGATGAAGAAGCGCCTGCCCAATGCCTGGCTCCGCGTCCTTGTCGGTGGCGGTGCGGTCATTGCCCTGACATACCTCTGCGGGACCCGGGATTACAACGGCGCGGGCATGGATCTCATTACCGCCGCCGTGGAGCAGGGCACTGCCCGGCCGGAGGCGTTTCTGCTGAAGATTCTGTTCACCGCGGTGACGCTCTCCGCAGGGTTCAAGGGCGGTGAGGTGGTGCCCTCCTTCTTCGTGGGGGCCACCTTCGGCTGTGTGGCGGGGCCGCTGCTGGGGATTCCGGCTGGCTTCGCCGCGGCGCTGGGGCTGGCCGCTGTGTTCTGCGGGGCCACCAACTGCCCGCTGGCCTCCATCTTCCTGTCCGTGGAGCTGTTCGGGGATGGTGGGCTGCTGTATTTTGCCCTGATCTGCGGCATCAGCTACATGCTCTCCGGCTACAATGGGCTGTACTCCAGCCAGACCATCGTCTACTCCAAGCTGAAGGCCCAGTATATCAATGTCCGCACCAACGCCTATCACGCCGGTGAGCCGGTGCCCCCCTTCCAGCAGGGAGGCGGGGAAGAGACGGAGAGGGATTGAGCACGTGCATTTTGGAAAAAGGGACGGCCGCTCACAGGGCGGCCGTCCCTTTCTAAAATGTGTTCACACCGGCGGAGCAGGATGAATGGCTCCGCTCAGGCATAGAATGAGAGCGGTGATGCGATGATGGAACTTTCCTGTGATCCGCTGGCCCTGACCACCGCTGTCAACACCCTGGCGGTCTCTCTGGCTGCCCGGCTGAACGACGAGGACCTGGAGCTGACAGCGGCGCTGCTGGTTCAGCTGGGAGAGACGCTGGAGACGATCTCCGTCCAGCGCCGCCGGACCCGCGGCGGGAGGTAGCGGCTTACTGTACCGGGCCTGTCAGCTCAGTGGGACAGGACTCGCCTGCGGCCATCTGACAGATGCCGCCGATGCCGCAGTCCACCATGCTGGACACGGCGGCATCGGTGTAAAAGGCCATGTGCTGGGTCATGATGACATTGCGGAACTGGTGGAGATAGAACCAGTTCCGATTGGGCAGAATGTCGACCCGGTGGTCGGCGTGGATGATGCCCTCGTCCCCCTCCACGGTGTCCATACCCAGGGCGCCGATTTTTCCCGTCTCGATCCCCTCAATCAGGGCCTCGATATCCGCCAGCTCGCCGCGGGAACAGTTGACGATTACCACGCCGTCCCGCATTTTGGCGATGGATTCCCGGTTGATGATGTGGCGGTTGGAGTCCAGCAGAGGCATGTGGAGGGTGATGACATCCGACTGGGCCAGAAGGGTGTCGAAGTCCACATAGGTGACCTGGGGTTCCACTGCCGGATTGCGCCGCAGGTCATAGGCCAGAATCCGGCAGCCGAAGCCGGAGAGATTTCGGGCAACCTGGGCGCCGATCCGGCCGGTGCCGATGATGCCGATGGTCAGATCCTTCATCTCGCGGCCCTGGAGGCCGGTGAGAGAGAAGTCGTTGACCTGCCCCCGCCACAGAGCCTGCTTGTAATGCCGCAGGCACATGAGGATCATCATGACGGTGAAGTCGGCCACGCCGTTGGGGGCATAGCTGGCGCTGCACACCCGCAGGCCGATGGATCGGGCGTGGTCCAGGTCAATGTGGTCATATCCGATGGTGCGGGTGGAGAGATACCGGATGCCGAGGGCGTGATAGGCATCCAGCAGGGCCGCGTCGATGCACCCCTGGCCCAGGATGGACACGCCGATGCAGCCGGCGGCCAGAGAGGCGTTCTCCAGTGTGGGCACCGCGTCTGTGACAGACAGCTCCACTCCGTGGAGCGCCGCCTGCTTCTCCAGGTCCGCCCGTTCGTCCGGGCGGGCCTCATAGACCATAATTTTCATAGATTCCTCCAACAGGTGGCCCCGTCAACCCTTCAGCAGGCGGCGGGCCACCTCCACATTCTTCTGCTCCATGGCCTGCAGGTTCCGCACGGCGGCGGCCTGGGCCTCCGGGTGGGCCGCCTGGGCTACGCACTGGTCCATCATGGCGCAGAGATTCTGCCCGGTCAGCTCTGCCAGATCCACGAACTGCTCCTGTCCGATATACCGCAGGAAGGCGGAGACCTTGGGGTCGTAGACAACGCCCGCCAGGGGGATCCCCTGCCCGGCGGCGAAGATCAGCGCGTGGAGCCGCATGGACACCACCGCCTGCATCCGGCTGAGGGCGCCGATGATGGTCCCGGCGCCGCCGGCATCGTCCAGGAAATAGTGGGGGATCGTCAGCCCGCGGGCGGCCAGCTGGCCCGCACCGGGGTCCAGATGCTTTTCCACCGCCACGAACACCGGCGTCAGACCATAGGTGCGGTAGGCGTATTCCGCCGCCGCGCCGAAGAGGGGGGCCTTCTCTTCAAACCCCTTCCACCGCCGCAGGGCAAAGCAGAGGTAATTGCCGTGGGGCGGGATACCGGCGCGCAGCAGCACGCTGTCGGTCTCGTCGTCCGGGGCCTTCTGCAGGATCAGCGCCGGGTCCGCAGTCAACAGGACCTCCGGCTCCGTCACCCCCATGGCCCGCAGTTCTTCCAAAGAGTCCGGCTCCCGCAGGGTGATGACATCCACATATTTGTTGATGATCTTCGCGGCCAGACTCCGGTGGCTCTCCCGGGTGACGGGGCCGATGCCGCAGCCGTACATCTGTACCCGGTTGCCTGCCCGCTTTGCCGCCCGGATATTGGCCAGATAGAACCACAGGGAGCGGCGGGAGGTCACGTCCTGGATCAGGCTGCCGCCGCCGTTGATGTACAGGCGGCTGTTCCACATGGCGGCGTGCCAGGCCAGGAAGTTGGAACGGTGCACCGCCCGCACCCGGTAGGTGAGCCGGGTGCTCCTGGGATCCTTGCTGAGCACGGTGATGGGCATGTCCGGGTCGATGGAGCGCATCTCCTGGAGGATGGCCTCCAGAATGGCGTCATCACCTGCGTTGCCCCGGCCGTAGGCGCCGCAGATCACCACGCCGTCCCGGGCGGAGGAGCGCCGCCGGTGGCGGCGGAGGATGGAGGCGTATATCTGCAGCTGGGTGGACACGGTCTTCTGAATAGAGAACTGGGTGGACGCCTTTTCATAGAGCTTTTCCCCCAAGCGGCGGCGCAATTCATCGTCATTGCCCAGGGCGGCCAGATCGTTGCCCAGGGCTTGCCAGTCGCCGGGCTGGAAGAGATAGCCGTTCACGTCCTGGTCGATGAGATAGGGGATGCCTCCCACGGCGGTGGAGACGGTAGCCAGATGGAACCGGGCCCCCTCCGTCAGGGCATAGGGGAAGGTCTCGGACAGGCTGGTGAGGGCGTTGATGTCCAGGGCGCTGTAAAACCGGTCCATGCCGCCGGAGATCCATCCGGCGAAGCACACCTGCCGCTCTACGCCCAGCTCTGCCGCCAAGGCGGTGAGCTTGTCCTTCTCCGGCCCGTCGCCGGCGATCAGCAGCCGCAGTCGGGGGCACTTGGCGTGGCCCGCGGCGAAGCCCCGCACCAGAGTGGCCATGTCCTTCACCGGATTCATCCGGGCGGCGATGCCTACCACCACAGAGTTCTCGTCCACATCTGCGCCCAGGCTCCTCAGGTACTCCAGCCGGTCCCCCTGGGTGGGCGGGGGCGTGAAGTCGATGCCGTTATAGATGGTGTAGAACCGGTCCGCCGGGAAGCCCCGGGAGATCAGCAGGTCCACCATGGCGTCGGACACGCCGATCCGGTAATCCAGCCGCCGCAGGGCCAGGGCGTTGATGGTGCCGAAGGTCAGATGGCTGAGGGGGCGGCCCATGTAGTCCAGGCGGTAGTCGCTGTGGACGGTGGTCACCACCGGCAGTCCCGTGACCTTGCGGAGCATGGCGCCGATCATGTTGGCCCGGGAGCCATGGCAGTGGATGATCTCGTAGCCGCCCTCCCGGATATAGGCCGCCAGCTTCCGCCGGGTGCGGAAGACGTTGTTGCCCCCGCAGATCATGGTGGGAATGCCCATCTGGCGGGCCTCCTCGGCAAAGGGGCCGTCCCGGAAGCACACCAGCTGGGCGGTGATGGTTTGATTCAGATGTTGCAGCAGGCTCAGCACATGGGTTTTTGCGCCGCCGGAGTCTCCGCCGCTGATGAGATGAATGACCTTCATGGAATGCCTTTCTTTCCGCTTTCCGCAAATAGGGGTTGTGAAATCGCGAGAAATATTATACAATACGAACCAGATATTGTCCAGACGACAAACGCCAAATACAGGCGCGTCCGCGCCTTTTACGGAGGAGACCATGGAACAGAAAGCAAAACGCGTTGGAAAGTTCAACATCATCGACATCATCGCCGTGATTTTGATCGTGGCGGTGGTGGCTTTTGGAGCCTGGAAGCTGCTGGGCAGCAGCGGCGGCACCGCCGCCGAGGACGGCGGCATGGTGAAGGTGACCTATGTGGTTAAGTGCGAGGGTGTGCCCACGGAGCTGTACGAGACCTGCCAGGCCCATCTGCCCTCTCCGCTGATGGCCTCCGGCGCTCTGGTGGGCGGCCAGATTGAGAGCGTGGAGATGGAGCCCTACTACGTGCTGGGCCCCGATGGGCAGTGGATCGAGGATCCGGAGCATGTGACGCTGCTCTTCACCGCCACCACGGAGACGCCTGCCGGCGAGGTCATGACCACCAAGGTGGGAGACCAGGAGGTCCGGATCGGCAAGACGGATTATATTTTGAAGAGTGAGTACATTGAGTTCTCCGGCGGCACCATCGTGGATGTCCAGTGGGAGGGACTGGCAGAAGAGTAACAGAAACGCATGAAAAGCAGAACAGGCGTCCGCCTCATTCCAAATGAGGCAGACGCCTGTTTTTCAGTTGAACGCACAGCTCTTTTACGTCTATGGGCTGTCCACCTGCAGAAGGGGCTTATCTCCACGCCTTCCAGGTGTCCCGGTTCAGCATGTTGGCGGGCATTTCTCCGCTCCGTGCCTGCCGGATGCTACTGGGAAAAAGGAATCCTGTTTTTCGTGCAGTTTCACGCCGCCAGGATCCCCTGCTGTGTACGGCGCGAGGATTACGTTGAGGAGCGCCCTCAGCCAGCTTGCTTGGGAAAATGGCTCTGCCTCAAAGACATCCGGGCAAGCGCCGGCGATCTGATGGTCGCTTAAAGCCTCGATCAGGACCTCTTCGTGAACGATCCCTCTTGGCCATGTTGACCAGAAAAGCAGACGGCTCTATCTTCGCCATACCCGGCCCCGGTTTGAATCATCCGCAGCTTCAGAGCCTTGTCCCCAAAAGAGGGAATCGGGATGTGTTCCGGGATGAGCGCATCCGCACTCTGCAAAAAGGGGCCGGACAGATCCGATTCGGTGATAAAAACCTCCCGGTCAGCGGGAAGGAATGCCCTGATCTGCGTGTCTGTGGCCGCAGGGAAGCGCCCGATGATGACGAGATTCATGGACGAATGCTCACAGGGAGTTCTTGCCCCGGGCCATATACTTGCCCGCCGGCGCCTCCACCAGGACCTTTCCGTTTTCCACGGAGAGCTGCCCCCGCAGCCACACCTGCCGGATGCCGCCGGCGGTGACGAAGCCTTCATAGGGGTTGTAGTCCACATTGGCCACGCAGTCCTCCGCTCGGATCACATGGCTGGCGCCGGGGTCGTAGACCACGATGTCCGCGTCGCTGCCGGGCCGCAGCACGCCCTTCCGGGGATAGAGACCATACAGCCGGGCGGGATTCTCGCTGAGCACCCGGCACATCTGGGCGGCGCTGATCTTCCGCTTGGCCACGCCGTAGGAGTACAGCAGCTCGCCCCGGGTCTCCACGCCGGGCAGGCCGCCTGGGATTTTGGTGAAGTCCTCCCGGCCCATGTCCTTCTGGGCCAGGGTGAAGGAGCAGTGGTCTGTGGACACGGTCTGGATAGCGCCCCGCCGCAGGCCCTTCCACAGGTGCTCCTGCTCGGCCTTGTCCCGCAGGGGCGGCGCGCACACATACCGGGCAGCGGCGGAGTAGTCCTCGTTGAAATACACGCTCTCGTCCAGCAGCAGGTACTGGGGACAGGTCTCCACATACACGGTCTGGCCCCGCTTCCGGGCGTGGTCCACCTCCAGCAGGGCCTCCCGGTTGGTGAGGTGGACGATGACCACCGGCGCGTCCGCTGCCTGGGCGATCCGCAGCAGGCGGCTCACTGCCTCAGCCTCCAGATAGGGCGGTCGGGTGCGGGGGTGGGAGGCGGGGGAGAGCTCTCCGGCGGCCTTCCGCTCGGCGATCATGCCGTCAATGACACCGGCGTTCTCGCAGTGGAAGCCGGCGATGCCCCCCAGCCGCTTCAGCTCCTTCAGTGCCCAGTAGATGTCCCGGTCGCCGATCATCATGGCGGGATAGGTGAGATACATCTTGAAAGAAGAGATGCCCTGGGCGAACATGTCCGGCAGCTCTGCCCGGATGGACTCGTTCCAGTCGTCGATGGTCATGTGGAAGCCGTAGTCGCAGAAAGTCCTGCCGTCCGCCTTCTGATGCCACAGGTCCAGGCCGTGGTGCAGGGACTCGCCCTTGTTGGGGCAGGCGAAGTCGATGACCGTAGTAGTGCCGCCCCGCAGGGCCGCCCGGGAGCCGGTGCAGAAATCATCCGCCGTGGTGGTGTTCGCCACATCCAGGTCAAAGTGGGTGTGGGCGTCGATAAAGCCGGGGAAGAGGAAACAGCCGGAGACATCCACCTCCCGGTCTGCGGCTTGAGGTCCCCGGCCCACCCAGGCGATCTTCTCCCCGTCCAGCAGCAGGTCGGCCCGCCGCTGTCCGGCACCGGTGATGATGGTCCCGCCCCTGAGCAATGTGGTCATAAATATACCTCCTTGTGTGTCTGCGGCACGATGCGGCCGCCCGGCGGCAGGCTGCCGGGAAGCTCCGGCAGACGCTTTTTTTCAGTATAACACCCGCCGCAAGGGAATGCCAGAAGTGCGGGTAGAAAAAAATTGCGCTTCTTCTACAAAAAACGTGGGATATTTCTGGTGGTTTTTTTCGAAAAATCCGCGAAGTCCCCTCTGTCCATTTTTTCCAGATGTGCTATACTATATCCATACCACGGGAGGTCATCTCCCGCGCTTTCAGAGGAGGTAACAGAATGAAAAAGAAAGTCTTGTCCCTGCTGCTGGCGGTGGTCATGACGTTCTCCCTGGCCGTCACCGCCAATGCGGCGGAAGAGACGGCACAGGATCTGGACGGCGACATCGTCATCCTGCACACCAATGATGTGCATGGCGCCATCAGCGGCTATGCCAAAGTGGCCGCGCTGAAGGACGCCTACGAGGCCCGCGGCGCCTACGTCCTGCTGATGGACGCCGGTGACTTCATCCAGGGCGATCCCACCGTCAGCACGTCTGAGGGCGCCACCGCCGTGGAGCTGATGAACCTGGCCGGCTACGACGTGGCCAGCATGGGCAACCATGAGTTCGACTACGGCTACCAGAACCTCAAGGATCTGGAGGCGGACGCCGACTTCACCATCGTGGACGCCAATGTCCTGTACAACGGCCAGGTGGCCTTTGAGGACAACGTGGTCTTCACCGCGCCCGACGGCACCAAGATCGGCGTGTTCGGCCTGGACACCCCGGAGACCGCAACCAAGGCCCACCCCGCCAAGATCCAGGGCGTGACCTTCCTGGCCGGCGATAAGATGTTCGACTGCGCGCAGGATCAGGTGGACGCACTGGAGGCAGAGGGCTGCGAGTACATCATCTGCCTGGGCCACCTGGGCATCGATGCCGAGTCCACCGGCAACCGCTCCATCGACCTGCTGGAGAAGGTGGACGGCATCGACGTGTTCATCGACGGCCACTCTCACTCCACCCAGGAGGACATCATGGCGGCATTGGGCGGTACCGTGACGGATGCTGGCGATGTGACGGTCACCATTGGCACCGACATGGTCAATGGTACGGTCTTGACCTCCGCCGGAACGAAGCTGGAGGAAGTGGGTGTCGTCACGATCGACGAAGCCGGGCATATTGATGCGAGAACGACCTCTCTGGAGAGCCTAACCGCCACGGACGCTGATGTGGCTGCCCGCGCCGCCAAGATCCAGGCGGAGATCGACAAGGAATACGGCACGGTGTTTGCAAAGACCGAAGTGGCCCTGAACGGCGAGAAGGAGCCCGGTAACCGTACCGAGGAGACCAACCTGGGCGACCTGATCTGCGACGCTCTGGTCTGGGGCGCCGAGCGTGAGGGCACTGAGGTGGACGCGGCTGTCACCAACGGCGGCGGCATCCGCGCCTCCATCGCCGCCGGCGACATCACCAAGAAGGATATCAACACTGTGCTGCCCTTCGGCAACACCCTCTCCATCGTGAAAGTCACCGGCGCCGAGCTGCTGGAGGCTCTGGAGGCTTCCACCTACTGCACGCCCACCTCTATCGGCGGCTTCCCCCAGGTGAGCGGCATCGAGTTCACCGTGGACACCACCAAGGCCTATGACCAGGGCGAGCAGTATCCCGGCTCCACCTACTACGGCCCCAAGAGCATTCAGCGCGTCACCATCGAGACCGTGGGCGGCGAGCCCTTTGATGCCAACGCCACCTATACCATCGCCACCAACGACTTCATGGCCGCCGGCGGCGACACCTACTATGCGTTCGCGGCTGCCTCCGTCAACTATGACCTGGGCCTCTCTATGGACGAGGTGGTCATGGACTACATCACCGACGAGCTGAAGGGCACCGTCACCGAAGAGGCCTACGGTCAGCCCGCTGGCCGCATCACTGTTGACCAGGGCCTGGCCTTCACCGACGTGGCGGCGACCTCTCCCTACTATGACGGCATTGAGTGGGCCGTGGACGAGGGCATCACCAACGGCACCACCGCCACCACCTTCTCTCCCTACCAGAACTGCACCCGTGCCCAGATCATCACCTACCTGTGGCGCGCCGCCGGTTCTCCGGAGCCTGCTAGCACGGAACCCGCCTATACCGATGTGACGGACACCAGCCTGTACTTCTTCAAGGCCGTCCAGTGGGCCAGCGAGCAGGGCCTGGTGGAAGGCGAGACCTTTGATCCCTATGCGGGCTGCACCCGCGCCATGGCGGTGTACTTCATGTGGGTTGCCGCCGACAGCCCCGAGGCTGCTGCCGCTTCCTTCACCGACGTGGCCGCTGACGCGGACTACGCCGCCGCGGTGAACTGGGCCGTGGCCCAGGGCGTCACCCTCGGCACCGGTGACGGCAGCACGTTCTCTCCCGACACCGTCTGCCAGCGGGGCCAGATTGTGACCTTCCTGTACCGGGCCGCCAACGCTGCTGCCTGAGCGACAGAAGTCAGATCTTCTCAAATCACAAAACAACAGCCGCAGGGAACGCTCCCTGCGGCTGTTGTCTATCTGCCTTACCGGCCCCGCCGGCTGTACTCCAGAATAGGGATGCCGTCTGAGACCGTGCAGCGGTCCAGATGGAGTTCCACCGGCGGAATCCCCTCCTGAAACAGCCGCCGGCCCTTGCCCCGGATCACCGGCAGGATGCCGACGATATACCGGTCTACGGCGTCGGCGCGAATGAAGTCGGAGGCCAGCTCTCCACCGCCGAACAGCCAGATGTGCTTGCCGGGCCGGTCCTTCAGCGCCAGAACTTCCGCCACCACATCGGCGGAGAGAAAGACAACCCTGCCCTCCGGCGCTCGAGGTGTCCGGGAGGCCACCAGGAATCGCTTTTCCGCCGCTTCGGGCAGAGAACTAAGGCAGTCCTCATAAGCCTTTCGACCCATAACGATGGTGTCGCAGGATGCCAGGAAGCCGTCGAAGTCGAAGTGGTCCGCCGTGTCGGCCCGGACATCTCCCTGGCCGCTGATCCATGCGAAGCCGCCGTCCTCATCGCAAATGAAGCCATCCAGGCTGATTGCCAGATTCAAGATGATGTCCCGTGCCATACATGTCCTCCTGTCAAAAAGATGGGAGAACGATCATACCACATCTCGCCGTCTGCTGGCAAGTCCCGCAGGCGGACAAAAAATGCCGTGGCCGGAGGCAGCTGCCTCCGGCCACGGACCGTTCACTTCATCTCCGCACTCTTCTCATAGGCGGCGATGACCGCCTCCATCACTGCGCTGCGGAACCCGCCGGCCTCCAGCGCCCGGACGCCCTGGATGGTGGCGCCGCCGGGGGAACAGACCGCATCCTTCAGCGCACCGGGATGGCGGCCCGTCTCCAGCATCAGCCGCGCGGCGCCGATCAGCGTCTGGGCGGCGCACTCCATCGCCATGGGACGGGTGAGGCCGCAGGCCACGCCGCCGTCCGCCATGGCCTCGATGAAGAGGTCCACAAAGGCCGGTCCGCAGCCGGCCACGGCGCTGCCGGCGTCCATCAGATGGTCGTCGAGGGGCAGCAGCCGCCCGGCGCCTGCCATGTTCTCCAGGAACGCCGCTTCCTCCTCCGCCGTGACGCCGTCGCAGGTGTAGAAGATCACGCCCTCCCCGATGGCAGAGGGGGTATTGGGCATGATGCGGATCAGGGGCCAGTCCCCGCAGCCCCGCTCCCGCAGGTCGGGGATGGTGAGGGCCGCCGCCATGGACACCAGCACGAACCGGTCCTTCCGCGCCGCCAGCACGGGGCCGATCTTCTCCATCAGCCCTGCCACCATATAGGGCTTCACGCCCAGGAAGATGTAATCTGCCTCAGCGGCCACCGCCGCATTGTCCACAGCCCGGCAGTCCAGCTCCTGGGCCAGGGCCTCCGCTTTGGCGGCGGAGCGGTTCGCCAACAGGATCTCTCCGCCGGACAGCCGCTTGCGGGCCGCCCGGGCCAGGGCGCCGCCCATATTTCCGGTGCCGATAAAACCAAATGTCGCCATTGTGCATCAACCTCTTTTTTCAAATCAGAATCAGATGTTCAGCTTCGCTTTTTTCCGCAGCACCATCCTGTCGGACCCAGGGCCGCGCCGCCCAGGATCACCAGTCCGTAAACAGCGCAGGGAAGGTACAGCTGCACCAGTGCTATTCCGGTACCAAGCCTGCCGGAGACAGTGCGCATCTGCAGGTACAGCCCCATCGCCGCAGCGGAACAGACCGCCGACGGGATGCCCAGCGCCTGCTTCAGGTGTCCGGCGGGGATGAGCAGCACGGCCGACAGAAGCGCTGCAGCCAGCAGGGAGAGAATGATCGCCGCCATAGAGACCATCCCCTCTTGGTGTTTTAACTTCCGGCAGGCGCTTACCGCACCTGTCCCTCACCGTAAATGACGTACTTGCAGCTGGTCAGCTCCTCCAGTCCCATGGGGCCCCGGGCGTGCATCTTCTGGGTGGAAATGCCGATCTCCGCCCCCAGACCGAACTCGCCGCCGTCTGTGAACCGGGTGGAGGCGTTGACGTACACCGCCGCCGCATCCACGTGGTCCAGGAAGTGCTGGGCCTTGAAGTAGTTCTTCGTGATGATGGCCTCGGAGTGCTGGGTGCCGTGGGTGTTGATGAAATCGATGGCCTCATCCATGCCGCCTGCCGTCTTGACAGCCAGGATGTAGTCGTCGTACTCGGCGTCCCAGTCGCTGTCTTCTGCCGGTACCGCCCGGGTGCCCAGGATCTCCAGGGCCTCCGGGTCCGCCCGCAGCTCCACGCCCTTCTCATCCAGAAGGGGAAGGGCCTTTTTCCAGAAGTCCGCCGCCACGTCCCGGTGGACCAGCACGCACTCCACGGCGTTGCACACAGAGGGACGGGAGCACTTGGCATTGAAGAGGATGCTGGCACCCATGTCCAGGTCTGCCTCATCGTCGATATAGATGTGGCACACGCCCTCGCCGGTGCGGATCACCGGCACGCTGGCCTCCTTGGCCACGGCCCGGATCAGCCCGGCGCCGCCCCGGGGGATCAGCACGTCCACATAGCCGTCCAGGTGCATCAGCTCATTGGCGGTCTCGTGGCTGGTGTCCTGCACCAGGGAGATGCAGTCCTCCGGCAGACCTACGGACCGCAGGGCCTGACGCATCAGCTCCGCCACACAGCGGTTGGAGCGGATGGCCTCCTTGCCGCCTCGGAGGATACACACATTGCCGGACTTCAGGCACAGCGCCGCAGCGTCTACGGTGACGTTGGGCCGGGCCTCAAAGATGATGGCGATGACCCCCAGGGGCACCCGCCGCCGGCCGATGATAAGGCCGTTGGGCCGGGTTTCCATCTTGTCCACTCTGCCGATGGGATCCGGAAGGGCAGCCACCTGCCGCACGCCGTCCACGATGCCTGCCACCCGTTCCGGCGTCAGGGTCAGCCGGTCCAGCATGGCGGGGCGCATCCCCGCCTCCTTCGCGGCGGCCACGTCCTCTGCGTTGGCGGAGAGCCACTCTGTCTGCCGCTCTGTCAGAACGTCCGCAATGGCATTCAGCGCCGCGTTTTTCCTGGCCGTCCCGGCGGTGGCCAGAACGTAGGTGGCGGCCTTTGCCGCCTGTCCCTGCTGCTGTAATGCTGTCATATCGTCACACCTTTCTTGAAAGAGGAATTAGGAGTTGGAAATTTAGGGGTCCGGCGGATCCGGACGAATTTCAAATCATTCCGCTGGGGGTGCAATCCATCAATTCCTAGTTTTCCCCGATACAAATCGCGTTCCAATGTCCTTTCCCTCCGCGATGCCATACAGGTCTTCCATCCGTCTGCCGTTGGTGATGACCATATCGCACCCGGCCTCCATGGCAATGCGGGCAGCGGAGAGCTTGGTGGCCATGCCGCCGGTGCCCCGCCAGCTGCCGGCGCCGCCGGCCATCTCCAGGATCTCCGGCGTCAGCTCCGTCACCTGGTGTAGGAGCTTTGCCTCCGGGTGAGTCTTGGGGTCCGCGTCGTACAGCCCATCGATGTCGCTGAGCAGTACCAGCAGATCCGCCCGGCACAGCTCCGCCACGATGGCAGAGAGGGTGTCGTTATCGCCCAGGACCTTATGGCGTCCGGTCTCGATCTCGGCGGAGGAGACGGAGTCATTCTCGTTCACCACAGGGATGACCCCCATCTCCAGCAGGGCGGAGAAGGTGTTGGACAGGTGCTCCGCCCGCTCCGGGTCCTCCACATCATCTCCTGTCAGCAGGATCTGGGCCATGGAGCGGTTGTACTCGGAGAAGAATTTGTCGTAAATGTGCATCATCCGGCACTGGCCCACCGCAGCGGCTGCCTGCTTCATCCGCAGCTCCTTCGGCCGCTCGGACAGCCCCAGCTTGGCGGTGCCCACAGCGATGGCACCGGAGGACACCAGGATCACCTCATGCCCCATGCCCTGGAGATCCGCCAGGGTCCGCACCAGATGTTCCATGCTCCAAAGGTCCAACGCGCCGGAGTTATGGGTGAGGGTGGAGGTGCCCACCTTCACCACAATACGCTGTTTGTTCTGTTCCAAAGTTATGTTCCTCCTTGGGTGGTAATTGGTATCATATCGCTGATCCCCAGCAGTTCCAAGGCGTCCTGGTAGTCCCCGGAGGTGACGTTTTCCTCCAGCTGGGCCATGATCTCCTTGTAGGAAAGTCCAGTTTCAATATCCCACAGGGAACGGCAGATAGTCAGTATCTGAGAAAGTGCCTCCAGATCCAGATAATTGCTCTCCAATAGCGTTTCCTCTAGTGCCAAGAGATAGAGATACACGTGGGGATGCGGGGAAGTCTCTCTCCCGGCGTTGGAGACATAGTCCTGTTTGAGGGCAACAGAGGTCCGCCGCACCCGGACTAGGTTTTCCTGAATGCGATCATCCTCCAAGGGAGCCTCCAGGGCAAGAATATCCGGATCACCCAGATCCTCAGATAGGGCACAAAGGTACTGGTCCAGCATTTGCAGGCTCCGTCGGAAGGCTTCCCGTTGCCCCACCGCTTCTTGCTCCACCTGAACAGAGGTCCCCATTCCAAAAGCCATAACTAGAGCGGCGCAAACAATCAGGATCTGAGCCCAGGGGATTTGAAAATGCTGTTTCATAGGAATCTCCTTATTGAGAAGGGCCAGAGTAGAAGATTAGATACTTTAGATATTTTATCATATCACAGTAACCGGCAAAAAGAAAGTCCAGCGCGTACTTTTCATAAAATTGCAGAGAATACCGGGGAAAAGGAGGGTTTACCATGACAGAACGCACCAAACCTGCGGACACCACAGAGGAAAATGACGAGAGCGGAAAGGACGGCGCCCAGCAGATCGTGGACTTCGGCTCCGCCCTGACCAAAACGCCCCACGGCTCCGTGTACTGCATGACCATCATCGGCCAGATCGAGGGCCACAACACCGCCGCCAGCGGTGCCAAGACCACCAAGTACGAGCATGTGCTGCCCCTGCTGGCCAAGCTGGAGGAGAGCGACGAGGTGAACGGCGTCCTCTTCCTGCTGAATACCGTGGGCGGCGACGTGGAGGCGGGCCTTGCCATCGCGGAGCTGATCGCCGGCATGACAAAGCCTACGGTCTCCATCGTCCTGGGAGGAAGCCATTCCATCGGCGTGCCTTTGGCAGTGGCTGCCCGACGGAGCTTTGCCGTCCCCAGCGCCGCCATGACCATCCACCCGGTCCGCATGAGCGGCACGGTCATCGCCGCCCCCCAGACCTACAACTACTTCCAGCGGCTTCAGGATCGGATCGTGGCCTTCGTCTCCAGCCACAGCCAGATCACGGCTCAGAAGTTCCAGGCCCTGATGCTGAAAAAGGACGATATGGCCGCCGACGTTGGCAGTGTGGTCTATGGAGAGGAGGCAGTGTCCCTGGGCATCATCGACCAGGTGGGCGGCC
>NZ_JAOQKG010000004.1:104863-148148 GCF_025567605.1 Oscillibacter acetigenes
AAATGTATCCGCGGGTATCTACCATATCAAATTCCCCTTTCGCCGCGATATGCGGCACAGATTCAAGGATTTTCCCTGTGCAAAATGGGAAAATTTTCCGCCATCGCCGGTTGCCTGTCAGGACAGGGCGATAGACGATTTTCATACATTGTGTGCTCAATCACGCGATACAGCCTCCGTTTTCGGCAAATGGGTCACCGTGATGGCCAGCAGTACCGCGAATCCGATGGCCACCGCCGCCATGCCGGCAGTGCCGATGCCGCCGACCACATAGGTGCCGTCCTCCGCCACGGAATCCGCCGCGCCGGCCAGACCGAAGTTGTGGGAGACGGCGGCGCCCACGATCATGCCCAGGACGGTCACGGCGGAGTCGCCGTTGCCCTCACCGGCCAGAATCAACTGTCGCAGGGGGCAGCCTCCCAGCAGGATGGAACCCCAGCCCGCCAGGGCCATGCCCAGGGCGGACCAGAGGTACTGGCTGTGGGCGATGGGCTGGGACAGTGCGGACAGGCTGTAGGATCCCAGGACCAGATTGCCAATGGTGACCGTGCCCCAGATGGCCAGGAAGCCGGAGAGGAGCTTGAAGTCCCGCAGCATCACAGCGTCCCGTATGCCGCCGGCCATGCACAGCCGGCTCCGCTGGGCCAGCACGCCCACAACCAGACCGGCCGCCAGGGAGATCCCCCAGAAGGCCCGCATGGAGCCGGGGCCCGCCTCAGAGAACTTCAGCAGGGTGGGCACCAACAGCAGCAGCCCCAACAGCGCCATCAGGATCCCAGACAGGACGAACCCCTCGCCCATGCGGACGGGATAGGCCCGGCCCAGGGAGAAACCCTTCTTTAAACATACCACGCCCACCAGGATCCCGGCGATGAAGCCCACCAGCCCGGCAACGGCAGTCAGGTCGCCGCCGCCCAGCCGGATGACCATCCGCAGGGGGCAGCCCAGAAACACCAGAGCACCGATCATCACGAACATCCCCAGCACAAACCGGCAGGCGGGAGAGGCCCCGGCCTTTGCCCGGAACTCCCTGGCAGCCAGAGCTGCCGCCGCGGCCCCCACCACGATGCCGATGATCTCCGGCCGGATGTACTGCACATTGGCGGCGCTGTGGAGCCCCAGGGCGCCGGCGATGTCCCGCAGGAAGCAGGCGATGCAGAAGCCCATGTTCTTGGGGTTGCCGGAGGCGGTAAGGATCAGGGCGGCAATGCCCACGGCCACGCCCGCCGCCAAGATCAATCCGTATTCCCGAAACCAACTCTTTTCTCTCATAAATACACTCCTCACTCTCTTCGGCGCTGGGATGAAAATCGTCACAGGGGCAGCTCATAGAAACCGGCTGTCTCGATCCCGGCCTCCTGCAGCCGGGTCTCCAGGTGCTCCCGCAGCTCCGGCGGCGCGGACCAGGCCATGCCGCAGTCGGATGTGATGCACCGGGGAACGGAGATCAGTTTGCCCTCCAGCCCCAGGCGGCGGCAGAGCTGCTCTGTGGCGATGGCCCCGGCAGTGGTGTGAAACGTCACGATCAGCCGGGGGCTTTTTTCTCGCACGGACTCCCTCCTCTACTCGTTATTTTTTCAAAAGAATAACATGAAAAAATGGAAAAAGCGAGATCTGTTTCGAGGATAACGGCCCAGCTCCGGCTGGAGCCGCCGAACCTGGAGATTTTTCCTTGAAATAGGGGAGTGGCTTTGCTATACTATACTAGTTATAGTATGTGATCTGGCTGAGAGGCCGAATGAGGTGAGAGTTTGTATCTGCGCGCATTGGAAATCCAGGGGTTTAAGTCCTTTCCAGACAAGACGGTCCTGAATTTCGGCGAGGACATCACCGCCATCGTGGGTCCCAACGGCTCCGGCAAGTCCAACATCTCCGACGCTATCCGGTGGGTGATGGGGGAACAGAGCGTCAAGGGCCTCCGTGGCGCCAAGATGGAGGACGTGATTTTCGGCGGCACGGAGAAGCGCAGCCAGGTGGGCTTTGCCCAGGTGACGCTGGTGCTGGACAACACGGAGCACATCTTCCCCACCATGGAGGAGAGCGAAGTGTCCGTCACCCGCCGCTATTACCGCAGCGGCGAAAGCGAATACTACATCAACCGCCAGTCTGTCCGGCTGAAGGACTTGACGGAGCTGTTCCTGGACACCGGCATGGGCCGGGAGGGCTACTCCATCATCGGCCAGGGCAAGATTGATGAGATCCTCTCCGCCAAGAGCGGGGAGCGGCGGGAGATCTTCGAGGAGGCCGCCGGCATTTCCAAATTCCGCCACCGGAAGGAGGAGGCGGAGCGGAAGCTGGAGCGGACGGAGGAGAATCTGGTCCGCATCAATGACAAGATCGCCGAGCTGGAGCTTCAGGTGGAGCCCCTGCGGGAGCAGGCGGAGAAGGCCAGGAAGTATCTGGTGCTCCGGGATGAGCTGCGCCTTCTGGAGATCTCCGTCTGGCTGGAGAACCTGGACACCCTGAAGGCGGGCGCCCGGAAGCTGGAGGCGGACTTTCACGCCGCAGAGTCCCAGCGGGACGAGGCCCGCGCCGCTCTGGACGCCCTCTATGCCGAGGGGGAGCGGTACAGCGAGCGGATGCGGGAGAAGGACATGGAGGCTGAGCGTGTCCGGACAGAGTCCGCCGTTCTGGAGGAGCAGATCAAGGAGAAGGAGTCCGCCGCCGCCGTGCTGGAGAGCACCGTCACCCACAACCGGGAGAACATCCAGCGGGCGGAGGCGGAGCTGGCAGAGGCGGAGAGCCGTTCCGGCGGCCTTGCGAAGCAGGCGGAGGAGCAGGAAGCCCGGGTGGCGGAGATCGACCGCCGGATCGGGGAGCTGAACGGTGCGCTGGCCGCCCTGCTGGAGACCGCCCAGACCATGGCGGAACAGGCCGGCGGCGCCCAGAACGAGGCGGAGCGCCTGCGGGCACAGGAGGCCCTCGCCATGGCCGCCGCCGCGGACGCGCGGGCGGAACTGGCCGCCGCCGCCGCGGAGAAGAAGCAGATCCAGGAGCGGCGGGAGGCCGCAGAGCGAGACAGGGCCGCCGCGGAGGAGCAGCTTCAGTCCGCCCGGCAGGAGGCGCGGGAGAACCGCCGCGCCCTGGAGGATGCCAGGGACGAGGCGGAGGCCGCCGCCAACATCATCGCCGGCCACAGCCTGCGGATGGAGGAACGGAAGAAGAAGGCCGCTGCCGCCGCGGAGCGGCGGGTCCAGCTGACCATGGACACGGGGGCGCTGGAAAACCGCCGCCGCCTGCTGACAGAGATGGAGAAGGAGTACGAGGGCTTCTCCAAGGCGGTCAAGTTCGTGTGCCGCGCACAGAGCGGCCTGCAGGGCATCCATGGCCCGGTGGCCAATCTGGTGAAGACCGATGGCAGGTACTCCTTGGCCATCGAGATCGCCCTGGGGGCGGGACTGCAGAACATTGTGGTGGACCGGGAGGAGGATGCCAAGGCCGCCATCAGCTACCTGAAGCAGCGGGACGCCGGACGGGCCACGTTCCTGCCCCTCACCGCCATCCGGGGTGACGAGCTCCATGAAAAAGGCGTGGAGAAGGAATTTGGTTTTGTGGGCCTGGGGTCCCGGCTGGTGACATTTGACCCGGCGTACCGGAATATTGTTTACAACCTGCTGGGCCGCACTGTGGTGGTGGAGGACCTGGACTGCGGCATCGCCATGGCCCGGAAGTACCGCAACGCCTTCCGGATCGTGACGCTGGACGGCCAAGTCATTAACCGGGGCGGCTCCATGACCGGCGGCAGCACCAGCCGGTCCGCCGGTGTACTGAGCCGGTCCGCGGAGTTGGAGCAGCTCACCGCCCGGACCGCTGCCATGCAGGCAAAGCTGGCGGAGGCAAAGCAGGCGGAGGAGGATACCGCCCGGGAACTGGCCGCCGCCCAATACGAGCTGGAGACCGCGGAGGCCCAGCGCCGCCACGCAGAGGACGAGGTCCTGCGGCTGGAGGGCATCAGGGGACAATATGATCTCCTGCTGCGCTCCCTGGAGGAGAGCGTGGAGAACCTCGTCGGCGAGCTGGAGAGTCTGGCCGGACGGCTGACGGACAACGACGCCCGGTCTGCCGCCGCCCAGGTGGAGATCAACCGACAGGAATCCGCCGCCGCGGACGCGCGGGCCCAGGCGGAGGCGGCTCTTTCCGGCCAATCGGAGCTGCTGGAGAAATCCGGTGCCCTGGCCGAGGAGATCAGCGGCAGAAAGAGCGATCTGGCTGCCCTGGCGGCCGAGCGGGAGGCCACAGTCCGCAGCGCCGCGGACCTGCGGGCGCTGTGCGCGGATCTCTCTGGTGACCGGGAGCAGAAGGAACAGATGGCGGAGACCTACCGCCGAAACATCGCCGCCGCGGAGGAAGAGATCGCCGGATTGCAGACGGCGCTGGAGGAGCTGGCGGGCCGGGGCGCGGCCTTCCGGCAGCGGCTGGCCGCCATCACAGAGGAGAAGAACGCCCTGGAGGCGGAGCGGACTGCCAAGAACCGGGCGGGCCAGGAGATGAACGAGAACCTGCTGAACCTGGAGCGGGCGGTGGCCAAGCTGGACCAGAAGCGGGCCACCTCCGCCATGGAGGAAAAGCAGATCCTGGACCGGCTGTGGGAACACTACGAACTCTCCCACTCCGACGCCCAGGCACAGCGGATCGAGCTGGAGAGCGTGCCCAAGGCCAACCGGCGGATCGGGGAGCTGAAGCGGGACATCACCGCCCTGGGCACCCCAAACATCGGGGCCATCGACGAGTTCCAGCGGGTGAACACCCGCTACACCTACCTGACGGACCAGCGCAACGATGTGGAGAAGGCCAAGGGCGAGCTGCAGAACATCATCGGCGAGATCACGGAGGAGATGACCAAGATTTTCGCCGAGCAGTTCAAGCTGCTGTCCGAGAGCTTCCAGACCACCTTCCAGGAGCTCTTCGGGGGAGGGACGGCCAGATTGGAACTGGAGGACGAGGAGGACATCCTGGGCTGCGGCATCGAGATCAAGGCCCAGCCGCCGGGAAAGACCCTCAAGACCATCTCCCTGCTGTCCGGCGGCGAGAAGGCCTTTGTGGCCATCGCGCTGTATTTCTCCATTCTGAAAGTCCATCCAACGCCCTTCTGCGTGATGGACGAGATCGAGGCGGCTCTGGATGACGCCAACGTCACCCGCTACGCCCGCTATATGCGGACGCTGGCAGGCCGGACTCAGTTCATCGTCATCACCCACCGCCGGGGAACCATGGAGGAGGCCGACGTCCTCTATGGCGTCACCATGCAGGAGCAGGGCGTGAGCAAGATCCTGACCATCAATCTGAATGACATGGCGAAAGAGCTGAAGATCAAATAAGGAGCGGAATCCATGAAGCGCAAGCATAAACAGATACTGATCATCTGGGTGGGCCTGCTGGCAGGCCTCCTTATCTTCCGGGGCGGATGGATGACCTATGCAGGGCTGCTGATTTTCCTTTTGGATCTGGGGCTAGTGTGGTGGCTGCTGCGCTGCCCCCACTGCGGAAAGTCCGTTCGGGAGCTCCGACCGGATAAGACCTGCCCATACTGCGGCAAGAAAGTGGAGTGAACGGCGACCCGGCGCAAGAGGATTTGAAGCGATTGGGAGGACGATCTCATGACACTGCGCAGATGGACGATCCTGAGCGTTATCCTGCTAGTCCCGGGATTTGTTCTGCAGTTCCTCAGCAGGACCGTATTTGTACCGGAGGCGGGCGTGATCGGGGGACTGCTGCTGGCGGCGGGCCTTGCGATCCAGTTGTTCGTGATCCGCTGCCCGGAGTGCGGGGCACATCTGCCGCTTTTTCCCGGCGAATACTGCAAATACTGCGGAAACAGGTTGGACTGGGATAAACCTCTCCGGCGCTGATTTCCGATTTGGGAGGATACCATGGGCTTTTTTGACAAGCTGAAAAAGATCACCACAAATCTCTTCTCCGGCTTCTCCGAGGCGGACGAGGCCTTTTTCGAGGAGTTGGAGGAGACGCTGATCCTGGCGGACCTGGGCATGGACACGGCGCTGGACGCCGTGGAAAAACTCCGCACGAGGGTCCGGAAGGAGAAGCTCCAGGACCAGGAGGCGGTCAAGGCCGCCCTCCGGGACATTCTGGCGGAGGAGATGGACGTGGGCGGCACGGAGCTGGATCTCTCGACCCGGCCTGCTGTGGTGCTGTTCATCGGCGTCAACGGCGTAGGCAAGACCACGTCCATCGGCAAACTGGGCTATCAGCTGAAAAGCGAGGGCAAGCGGGTCCTCTTCTGCGCGGCGGACACCTTCCGGGCCGCAGCGGCGGACCAACTGCAGATCTGGGCGGAGCGGGCCGGCTGCGAACTTGTGCGCCAGCACGAGGGGGCTGACCCCGGCGCGGTGCTGTTCGACGCCCTGCAGGCTGCCAAGGCAAGAGGGGTGGATGTGGTGCTGTGCGACACTGCCGGCCGCCTCCACAACAAGGCTAACCTGATGGCGGAGCTCGCCAAGCTCTCCAAGATCATCGACCGGGAATGCCCCGGCGCCGCACGGGAGACGCTGCTGGTGCTGGATGCCACCACCGGACAAAACGGCCTGATCCAGGCCCGCCAGTTCAAGGAGGCCGCAGGACTCACCGGCATCGTGCTGACGAAGCTGGATGGCACGGCCAAGGGCGGCATCGTCATCGCCATCGCCAAGGAGCTGGGCGTACCGGTGAAGCTGGCCGGTGTGGGCGAGGGGGTGGACGACCTGAAGCCCTTCGACGCGAAGGAATATGTGGAGGCCATTATTTGAGCGGCAGCAGAGAGACAAGGATCACCATTTGGAATCGGAGAAAACTGATCTCTGTGTCGTCGCAGCAGATGTACTTTCTGATCCGCGGGGCGCTTTCAGATGCCGGGCTCTCCAGCGGCACCAGGACCCGGGGCCTATACGCCGCGGCTGCCCGCCGCAGCAGGGGGCCGCTCCGACTGCTGTACAGGACAGCGTCCTGACCTACACCATCTATGTTCACAGGGATGACTATGACCGTGCGTTCGCGGCGATCCAGTCCTCTCTGCGGGGAAAATGAAAAGGAGCGCATACCATGACCAGACAAGACGGACGGGCGTTTGACGAGCTGCGCCCGATCAAAATCACCCCTGATTTCGTAAAATTCGCGGAGGGCAGCTGTCTCATCCAGTGCGGCAACACCATGGTTCTCTGCTGCGCCAGCGTGGAGGACCGGGTGCCGCCCCATGTGCCGGAGGGCACCGGCTGGGTGACAGCGGAGTACTCCATGCTGCCCCGGGCCAACCGGGAGCGCAGCAAGCGGGACATCGCCAAGCTGAAGCTCTCGCCCCGCAGCGCAGAGATCCAGCGGCTGGTGGGCCGTTCCCTCCGGGCCGCCGTGGACCTGGCGAAGCTGGGGGAGCATACCATCACCATCGACTGCGACGTGCTCCAGGGCGACGGCGGAACCCGCACCGCATCCGTCACCGGCGGCTTTGTGGCGCTGGCCCTGGCCTGCCGGAAGCTGGTGGAGGAGGGCGTGCTGGCCTCCAATCCCATCCGGCATTTCGTCACCGGGGTGTCTGCGGGAATCGTCGGGGAGACCCTTATGCTGGATTTGCAGTACAGCGAGGACAGTCGTGCCCAGGTGGACCTGAACTGTGTGATGAATGAGCTGGGGGAGATCATCGAGCTCCAGGGCACCGGCGAGGGCCGGGCCTTCACACCCCAGGAGCAACAGGAGCTGGTGCGCTTGTGCGCCAAGGGCAACCGGGAGCTGCTGAAGCTCCAGCGGGAGATTTTGAAGCGATAAAACCACAAATTGAAAGAAGGAGATGGTTTCCGTGGCGCAGGTATTCGAGATGATTATGCTGATCTGCTTCGGCCTGTCCTAGCCCTTCAACATCACAAAGTCCGTGCGCTCCCGTACTGCAAAGGGCAAGAGCCTATGGTTTGAGGTGTGCATCATCGTGGGCTATCTCTGCGGCTTGGCGGGGAAGTTCATCAGTGGAAATGTCACCTATGTGGCGGCTTTTTACATCCTGGATATCACCATGGTCACCATCGACCTGGTGCTGACCATCCGGAACAAGCGTCTGGACCGTGCGGCGGAAAAGGAGGAGACGGTATGAAATTCGTGTTGGCGACCCATAACCCCGGCAAGCTGAAGGAGATGGCGGATATCCTCTCCGGACTGGGGGTGGAAGTGGTGAGCCCCGCAGACGTGGGAATCTCCGTAGACGTGGAGGAGACCGGCACCACCTTTGTGGAAAACGCCATGCTGAAGGCCAAGGCCATCTGCGCGGCCAGCGGGCTGCCCGCCATCGCGGACGACTCCGGTCTCTGTGTGGACGCCCTGAACGGAGGACCCGGCGTGTATTCCGCCCGTTACGGCGGGGAGGAGCTGGACGACCGGGGGCGGTATACCCTGTTGCTGCAGAACATGCGGGGACAGACTACCCGGGCGGCCCACTTCGCCTGCGCCATCGCCTGCGCCTTTCCCGGCGGGGACGAGCTGACGGCGGAGGGCCGGTGCGACGGTGCCATCGCCTTTGCCCCCATGGGGACGGCGGGATTTGGCTACGACCCGGTGTTCCTGGTGCCGGAGAAGGGCAGGACCTTCGGCCAGCTGACGGCAGAGGAGAAGGGCGCCATCTCCCATAGAGGAAAAGCTCTGCGGGCATTTTCGGAGAAACTGGCAACTTATTTGAAAAAATAACCGTCTACCTTTGATGAGGAGGGAACTGCGGTGAAAACGACCGGACGCTGCCCCAAATGCGGCAGCGCGGACCTGCTGGCAGTGGAGCCGGGGCTGTACAATTCTTTTCCCATCGGTTTTTTGTAAATGCAAAAATTCAGAGGTATGTCTGCCGCAGCTGCGGCTATACAGAAGAGTGGATTGCCTAGGAGTCTATGGAGAAGCTGCGGCAGTCTACCTGGCATGACGAAAAATAAAAAAGACCGGGGCCATTTCCCGGAATAAAGGAGTATACATGGAACTGACAAGCAAACAGCGGGCCCAGCTGCGGGGCCTGGCAAACAGCATCGACACGATCCTGCAGGTGGGCAAGGACGGTATCGGGGCAAACCTCATCAAGCAGGCGGATGACGCACTGGAGGCCCGGGAGCTTATCAAGGGCCGGGTGCTGGACAACAATATCGACTACGACGCCCGCACCGCCGCGGAGGAGCTGGCCAAGGCCACCCGCAGCGAGGTGGTGCAGGTCATCGGCACGAAGTTCGTGCTGTACCGGGAGAGCCACTCCAAGCCCAGGGAGAAGCGCATCCAGCTGGTGAAGCCGGCAAAGAAGCGCCCCCAGTGACCCGGGAAGGCGCCCGATGGAACTGACGTTCCGCACTGCCGGGATCGGGGATCTGGAGCTCTTGACGGAGAGCCGCCTCCGGGCCATCCGGACCTACCGGCACCTTTCGGAGACGGCGGCGCTGCCGCATGGCCTGCCGGATGCGGTCCGGGATTACTACCGCCAGGCCCTGGCGTCCGGCAGCCACATTGCGCTTCTGGCGCTGGCGGGAGAGCGGCTGGCCGCCACCGGCGGCCTGGACCTCCGCCGGGAGATGCCCTCCTATCACAATCCCGCGGGTCTGTCCGGCCATATTATGAACATCTGGACGGATCCTGCCTTCCGAGGCCGGGGGATCGCATGGCGGAT
This sequence comes from Oscillibacter acetigenes, assembly GCF_025567605.1. Classification (NCBI taxonomy): domain Bacteria; kingdom Bacillati; phylum Bacillota; class Clostridia; order Eubacteriales; family Oscillospiraceae; genus Oscillibacter; species Oscillibacter acetigenes. The sequence continues at coordinate 114,474 of NZ_JAOQKG010000004.1, forward strand.
GCTGGATCTCCTCACGGCAGCGGCCTGTGAGCGGGGCTGTTTGACGGTTTCTCTCCACACCACCGCCATGGGCCGCCCGCTGTATCAGCGGTATGGCTTCACCGCCACGGATGACGAGATGGAGTTGGAGCTTCCGGCGGAAAAATCTGAACCATAAAGAGGAATCGCGTATGAAGATCGGCGTTTACGGCGGGACGTTCAACCCGCCCCACCTGGGCCATGTGACCGCGGCCCGGGCGGTATTCGAGCTGCTGAAGCTGGACCTGCTGCTGCTGGTCCCGGACCGGGAGCCACCCCACAAGGCGCTGCCAGCGGGCAGCCCCACTCCGGAACAGCGGCTTGAGATGACCCGCCTGGCGGGGGAGCAGCTGGGCCTGGGGGACCGGGTCCAGGTACTGGATCTGGAGCTGAAGCGGACGGGGCGGAGCTATACCTCCGACACCCTGGCCCAGCTGAAGGAGCGGTACCCGGAGGACGAGCTGTGGCTGCTGATGGGCACGGACATGTTCCTCACCATCCAGACCTGGCACGAAGCGGAGAAGATTCTGTCCCTGGCGGGGATCGCCACCTTCGGCCGAACGGAGGCGGACACGGAGGAGCTGTTCTCCGTTCAGCGGGACTATCTGTACCGGACATATCCCCAGGCCCGGATCTTCACCCTCACCATCCCCGGCGTGGTGGATGTGTCCTCCACAGACCTGCGAACCATGCTGGCGAAGGGAGAGGGCGTGAATCTCCTGCCTCCGGCGGTGTACGGCTATATCCTGCGGGAGGGACTGTACGGCACCCGGGCGGATTTGAAGCGCCTGCCCCTGCGGGAGCTGCGGCCGATAGCTCTGAGTTATTTGAAAAACAAGCGCATCCCCCACGTGCTGGGCACGGAGCAGGAGGCCATCCGTCTGGCGGAGCGGTACGGCGCCGATGTGGAGAAGGCCCGGGTAGCGGCACTGCTGCACGACTGCACAAAAAAGCTGAACATGGAGGAGCAGCTGGAACTGTGCGGCCGGTACGGCATCCAGCTGGACGAGCTGGAGCAGAAGGCCCTGAAGCTTCTCCACGCCAAGACCGGCGCGGCCATCGCCCGGGACGTGTTCGGTGTGGACGATGAAATCTACAACGCCATCTGGTGGCACACCACGGGCCATGCCCACATGACCCTGCTGGAAAAAGTGATCTATCTGGCGGATTATATCGAGCCCTCCCGGAATTTTCCGGGGGTAGACAAACTCCGCGCTGTGTGTTATAAAGACCTGGACGAGGGCCTGCTGATGGGCCTGGAGATGACCATCGAAGAGATGACCGAAATGGGAAACCCTGTGCACCACGCCACCATTGAGGCGCGGGACGCATTGAAAGGATAGAGAGACAGTGGATAGAGAAAACGGAAAGCATCCGGCGGGCGGGACGCCGAAAAAGAGCAGACCCAAGAAGCCGAAGAAACCGAGCCGCCTGACGCGGCAGCAGAAGCTGCTGATCGCGGTAGCCGTGGTACTGGCCATCGTGCTGATCGCGGTGGTGGCCTGCCAGAGCCTGTTCGTTCGCCCGGATCTGCCGGAGAAGAACGCGGATGCGGACAGCGGGACCCAGGAAGAGGAGATCGACTGGGGCGAAGGGACCCGCCCCCGCAGCGACGGGGAACGGAAGAGTCAGGACTATTACACGGTCCTGATCCTGGGCCGGGACACGGGGGGCGGCGGCAACACGGACACGATGCTGCTGGCCAGCTACGACGTGACCAACCAGAAGGCCACGGTGATGTCTATTCCCCGGGATACCATGGTGAATGTCTCCTGGGATATCAAGCGCATCAACTCCGTGTATAACTACTATGGCGGCGGAGACCGGGGGATCCAGTATCTCTACAAGGAAATCGCCCAGCTGGTGGGCTTTGAGCCGGACTATCAGGTGGTTGTGGAGTGGGACGCCGTGGGCCAGATCGTGGACGCCATGGGCGGCGTCTGGTTCGACGTGCCACGGAACATGAACTACGACGATCCTTATCAGGACCTTCACATCCACCAGGAGAAGGGCTACCGCCTGCTCACGGGGGACGACGCCATGCAGGTGCTCCGCTACCGCCACGACAACGACATGCGCTACGGCTATCCGGACGGCGATCTGGGCCGCATCAAGACCCAGCAGGCGTTTCTGACCGCCATGGTGGACCAGCTGCTGCAGATCAAGAACGTCACAAAGATCAACCAGTTCATCCAGGTGTTCCAGAACAATGTGGAGACAGACCTGAGCTTCCAGAATATCCTATGGTTTGCCCAGCAGGCGATTCTGGGTGGGCTGAGCATGGAGAACGTGGAGTTTGTCACCATGCCCAACCGGACCGCATCCTGCTGGAGCCGCACCTATCACAACTATCAATCCTACGTGGTGCCCAGCGCGAATGAGCTGCTGGAGCTGGTGAACACCAAGCTGAGTCCTTATACGGAGGTATTCACCCTCAGCGACTTGGACATTATGTCCGTCAACTCTGACGGCAGCATCAGCTCGTCCACCGGCCATGTGGAAGACAGCCGGGCGGCCCGGCCGCCGGTGAAGCCTACCACGCCCAGCAAGCCGGAGGAGGAGACGCCCACGGTGGATGAGAACGGTAATCCCATCGATCCGGACACCGGCCTGCCGGTGACGCCGGATGGCGGAACCACGGACCCGGGGACGGGCGGGACCACAGACCCGGGCTCTGGCACGACGGATCCCGGAACAGGGACAACGCCCGACGGCGGGACAGATCCCGGCACCGGCGGCGGGACCACAGGACCTGACACCGGAGAAGGAACCACCGGCACCGGCACCGACGGGACCACCGATCCGGGTACGGGCACAAGCGGGACTCCGGACGGCGGCACGCCTGACGCAGGCGGAGGAACGACCGATTCGGGCACTGGAGACAGCCAGACCTCCGGCACCGGAGATGGAGGCGGCGATGCTGCCGCAGAAGAGGCTCCGGATGACGGCTTTATCATCGTGAGCTGAATGACGGAAAAGGGGTGGCACCATGGCGGACCAGATGGATGGAAAAGGACGTCCCCCAAAGAGACGGTCCGGACTGACCAGGGGGCAGAAGGGGCTGATTGCCGCAGCCGCAGTTCTGGCTGTGGCCCTGGCGGGAGTTCTGGCCTGGCAGAGCCTGTTCGTCCGGCCGGACCTCAACACCGGCAAGACAGAGCCCCAGGAGACGGAAGAACCCACCGATCCGGTGGAGGAGATCGACTGGGGCGAGGGGACCCGCCCCCGCAGCGACGGGGAGCGGAAGAGTCAGGACTACTACACAGTTCTGATCCTGGGCCGGGACACGGGGGGCGGCGGCAATACGGACACGATGCTGCTGGCCAGCTACGACGTGACCAACCAGAAGGCCACGGTGATGTCCATTCCCCGGGACACTATGGTGAATGTCTCCTGGGATATCAAGAAGATCAACTCTGTCTATAATACCTATGGCGGCGGAGACCGGGGTATCCAGGCCCTGTATAAGGAGATCTCCCAGCTGGTGGGCTTTGAGCCGGATTATCAGGTGATTGTGGAGTGGGAGGCCGTGGGTGAAATCGTGGACGCCATGGGCGGCGTCTGGTTCGATGTGCCCCGGAATATGAACTATGATGATCCTCTTCAAAACCTCCATATCCATCAGGAGAAAGGCTATCGCCTGCTCACGGGCGAGGACGCCATGGAAGTCCTCCGTTACCGCCATGACAACCGCAAGAACGGCGTGACGCTGGGATACCCGGAGGGAGACGTGGGCCGCATCAAGACCCAGCAGGCGTTTTTGAAGGCGATGGTCGAGCAACTGCTGAAAGTGGAAAATGTGCCGAAAGTCCGGCAGTTCATTCAGGTATTTCAGGACAATGTGGAGACAAACCTGACGTTTCAAAACATCCTCTGGTTTGCGCAGGCCGCATTTTTAGGTGGCCTGAAGGCGGAGAACGTGGAATTCGTCACCATGCCGGGTAACAGCAGTGCTTATGCTTACAGCGCGTCTATCAGCAAGGCGAACGGCGAATACTCGGAGGCCTCTTATGTGACCCCCTATCCCAATGAACTGCTGGAGCTGGTGAACACCAAATTGAGCCCCTACGCCGAGGTATTTACCCGCAGCGATCTGGATATGATGACCGTGAACAGCGACGGCTCCGTCAGCTCCTCCACCGGTCATGTGGAAGACAGCAACGCCACCCATCCCCGGTCCTACTGGCAGGCCCAGTGGACGCCCCAGGAGCCGGAGGAGGAGACGCCCCCGGAGGGGGAGACCGGCACAGGGACCGGCCCTGATGCCGGAGCGCCGGAGACCGGCGGGGCGGCCGGGACGCCCGGCGACGGAGAGACCACGGATCCCGGCGGAGCCACGGAGCCCGGTACGGGGAGCATCGATCCGGACACGGGAGACCTGATCGACCCGGAGACCGGCGGCATCATCGATCCCGGCACCGGGCAGATCCTGGACCCCGGTACAGGACAGGTGATCGGCCAGCTCCCGGGCGGCAGCGGAGACCCGGCGGCAGGTGAGAGCGGCGGAACCGCCCCGGAGTCGCCGGATTCCCAGCCGTCTGATGGTGAGACGGCGCCTCCTGTAGACCCCGGTACGTCCGACGGCGGAACCGCGGCCCCGGATGACGGGTTTATTATTGTAACCTGAGCGGCAGGTGTGCCGCAGATTCAAACGATCAGAAAGGATGAGTCCATGACACCCAAAGAGATGGCCCTGACTGCGGCCAAAGCCCTGGACGAGAAAAAGGGCGGCGACATCGCCGCCATCGAGATCACGGAGCAGACCACCCTGGCGGACTATTTCGTCATTGCCACCGGCAATTCCAACACCCAGATCAACGCCCTGTGCGGCGCAGTGGAGAAGGCCATGAAGGAGCAGGCGGGGGAGGATCCTCTCCGCCGGGAGGGCTACCGGGACGGCACCTGGGTCCTGCTGGACTACGGCTGTGTGGTGGTCCACGTGTTCTCCGCCGAGGCCCGGGAGTTCTATTCGCTGGAGCGGCTTTGGCACGACGGCAAGCCGGTGGATCTCTCCGGTGTGCTGACGGAGAATTGATCGCCCTTCGCGCCAAGTGGCGTGTCCAAGCGTTTTGCCGCAGGCAAAAATATGAAATGGGCAGGCTCTGCCTGCCCATTTGAGTCCAATGTGGTGCCACGCAAAACGAAGATTTTGTGGGGCGCCGTGTCCGGTGAAAAGGGGAAACATCAGCTCCGACGGCGCTGACCGCCGGAGCTTTTTTCTGCTTATCAACCCAGAGTTGCGCGATAGCTGGTGGACGCAACCGCCCGCCCCGGGTATGCTGAGACCACCAAAACAAAAGGAGGCAACTGCAATGGCATTCAGTTCCATTATCATGCTCCCGCTGCTGCTCCTGTTTCTGGCCATCTGGGCAGGGCTCATTTATCTGCTGATCCTGCTGATCCGGGCCCTGCGGAAGTACCTGCGGGGCGGGGAGGCCCGCAGGGAAAAAGCGGAGACCCGCCGCACCTTGGGAGAGGTCCTCAAGGCCCACCGGATGCGCTGCCAGATGACCCAGGAGTTCGTGGCGGAGGCCCTGGGGGTCAGCCGGCAGGCGGTCAGCAAATGGGAGACCGGCACGGCGGACCCCAGCACCTCCAACCTGCTGGCCCTGGCGAAGCTCTTCGGTGTGCCAGCGGAGGAGCTGCTGCATCAGGCGACCGGCGGGGGAGTATGAAACAATCGGAATCAAGGGGCAGCGATATAAGTCAGGGGGCGAAAAGCCTTCCCTGCGAAGTGTGAGGGCGCATTGGGCGCGCCTGTATGAAAATGGGCCTGCTTCCTGTGAGGCAGGTCCATGCACCAAGCACTTCGGTTTTAACAAGTCCGGCTGCCTCGGCGCCCAACTTTTCTCCAATATCCATCTGTTCACACGTTCGGTTCTATAAAATGGGCAGCAGATTGGTCCCAATATTTTTTGTAAACCCGATCTGTATTCCCATCAAGATTCAGTTGGTACATCCGAAATGTAACCAGAAAATTCTTGGGCTGCCACTGTTCTTCGTAAGAATATTGGTACTTCATTCCAACGTTCCGCATAACGCCGCCGCTTCTTGGGTTGTTTCGGTCATGCGTTGCTGTGATATAAGGCAGGCCGTCCTTTTTCACTTGGGCGATCACCGCTTTGCCCGCTTCTGTGACAAGTCCCTGATGCCAGAATTCCCTGCGAAGCCCATATCCGAAATCGTGATGTTCCTCCATATCCACTTTTATGTAGCCGATGGGATGATCGTCCGTTTTCAAGCAGATCGCGTAAGCGTATGCCTGCGGCTGGACATATTTTGAAGCGTATCTTTCTTCATAGAATTTCTTGGCTTCTTCTATGCTGTCTATCGGATACCAGGGCAGGAATTGATTGACTTCCTTGTCATGGAGAATCAGAAACAGCCATTCCAGATCGCGCTCTGTGAATTTCCTCAAGATCAAACGCCCGGTTTCCAATGTGGGCGTGTTTATCAGGGTGCCCTTCACGGTTTCGCCTCCCCCCAAAATTGCCAGAGTTTTTTCTGCTGCCATACGTTGGATTTTCCCCATTATACAGAGCAGGACGGGCAAAAACAAGATGTCGACTGGATTGTAAAGCGCTTTTCCCGCTTACCTCTTGACAAAACGCGCAAAGCCACATAAAATAGACCCGTTAACGACATTGATGGGAAGAAAGGCGAAATGTCCCGCCTTCAGAGAGCCGGCGGTTGCTGCGAGCCGGTGGGGGACCTTCGCGGATGACTGTTCCCGGAGTCTCCCGCCTGAACGGACATAGTAGGGTGGGACGGCAGGCCCCGTTACTGGCCGAGGCCCTCCGGGCCGTTGAGCGCCATCCGGCAACGGCTGGCGAAACCAGGGTGGTACCGCGTAGCTTTTACGCCCCTGACCGTAAGGTCGGGGGCGCTTTTACAGCTTAAAGAGGGGATTGACATCTCCTTGCCCGCAGGGGGCACACCGCATCCGTCAGGCGGCAGAGCCGCCAACGGCTGCGCAGCAGAGTGCCTTCACCAGCGGCATCAGTCACTGGCGACACAACCCAAGGCGGTTGGGTCAAAGTATTTTTGCCACGTACAGAAGGTGAATTGCCCCGTAGAAGCAAGAGAGGCCGCCCGGGGGCGCGCCGCGGCAAAAATAAATCGAACAGAGAAATCCATTCACAGGAATGAGGAGAAGGATATGAAATACGATTTTGCCAGCATTGAGAAAAAGTGGCAGCAGAAGTGGCTGGAGGAGAAGCCCTTCACCGCCGTCACGGGGGACAAGACTCGGGAGAAGTTCTTCGGCCTGATCGAGTTCCCCTATCCCTCCGGCCAGGGGCTCCACGTGGGCCACGCACGGCCCTTCACCGCCATGGACATCATCTGCCGGAAGAAGCGGATGCAGGGCTACAACGTCCTGTTCCCCATCGGCTATGACGCCTTCGGCCTGCCCACAGAGAACTACGCCGTTCAGCACCACATCCACCCCGCCAAGGTGACCCACGACAACATCGAGAACTTCCGCAAGCAGCTCCACATGCTGGGCTACTCCTTCGACTGGGACCGGGAGGTGAACACCACCGACCCCAGCTACTACAAGTGGACCCAGTGGATCTTCCTGCAGATGTTCAAGAAGGGGCTGGCCTACAAGGCTTCCATGCCCGTCAACTGGTGCACCAGCTGCAAGATCGTCCTGGCCAATGAGGAGGTCGTGGACGGTGTGTGCGAACGCTGCGGCGGCCAGGTCATCCGCAAGGAGAAGAGCCAGTGGATGCTGGCCATCACCAAGTACGCCGACCGGCTCATCGACGACCTGGACGACCTGGACTTCATCGAGCGGGTGAAGATCCAGCAGAAGAATTGGATCGGCCGGTCCGAGGGCACGGAGGTGGACTTCACCGCCACCAACGGCGACAAGCTGACGGTCTACACTACCCGGTGCGACACGCTGTTCGGCGTGACCTATATGGTCATCTCCCCGGAGCATCCCTATCTCCAGCAGTGGAAGGACCAGATCCAGAACTGGGATGCTGTGGCCGCCTATATCGAGGAGGCCGCCCGCAAGTCCGACTTTGAGCGGGGCGAGCTGAACAAGGAGAAGACCGGCGTCCGGCTGGAGGGCATCGAGGCCGTCAACCCCGCCAGCGGCAAGCACGTGCCCCTGTTCGTCTCCGACTACGTGCTGATGGGCTACGGCACCGGCATCGTCATGGGCGTGCCGGGCCACGACCAGCGTGACTGGGAGTTCGCCACCAAGTTCGGCCTGCCCATCGTGGAGGTGGTCCAGGGCGGAGACATCACCAAGGAGGCCTTCACCCTGAAGGACGACACCGGCATCATGGTGAACTCCGGCTTCCTGGACGGCCTCACCGTGAAAGAGGCAATTCCCACCATGAAGAAGTGGGTGACGGAGCAGGGCATCGGCCGTCCCAAGACCAACTTCAAGCTCCGGGACTGGGTGTTCAGCCGCCAGCGTTATTGGGGCGAGCCCATCCCCCTGGTGAACTGCCCCAAGTGCGGCTGGGTCCCCCTGCCGGAGGAGCAGCTGCCCCTGCTGCTGCCGGAGGTGGACTCCTATGAGGTCACCGACACCGGCGAGAGCCCCCTCAGCAAGATGACTGACTGGGTGAACACCACCTGCCCCAAGTGCGGCGGCCCCGCCCAGCGGGAGACCGACACCATGCCCCAGTGGGCTGGCTCCAGCTGGTACTTCCTGCGGTATATGGATCCCCACAACGACAAGGCATTCGCCTCCAAGGAGGCCTTGGACTACTGGTCTCCCGTGGACTGGTACAACGGCGGCATGGAGCACACCACCCTGCATCTGCTGTACTCCCGGTTCTGGCACAAGTTCCTGTATGACATCGGCGCCGTGCCCACCAAGGAGCCCTATGCCAAGCGCACAAGCCACGGCATGATCCTGGGCGAGGGCGGCGAGAAGATGTCCAAGTCCCGGGGCAACGTGGTGAACCCCAACGACATCGTGGACCAGTACGGCGCCGACACCATGCGCCTCTATATCATGTTCATCGGCGACTTTGAGAAGGCCGCAACCTGGTCCAACGACGCGGTGAAGGGCTCCAAGCGGTTCCTGGACCGGGTGTGGAATCTGGCGGAGAGCGCCTCCGACAGCTATGATGTGACCCCCGCCAACGAGGCCGTCATCCACAAGACCATCAAGAAGGTCACAGAGGATGTGGACAGTCTGAAGATGAACACCGCCATCGCCGCCATGATGACCATGGTGAACGAGCTGAACGCCAACGGCTGCACCCGGGGCGACCTGAAGTATCTGCTCCTGCTGCTGAACCCCTTCGCCCCCCACATCACCGAGGAGCTGTGGGAGAACCTGGGCTTCGCCGCCCAGACGGGCAAGATGTGCTGCCAGGCGGAGTGGCCCGTGGCGGATGAGAGCAAGACCGTGGCCTCCACAGTGGAGCTGGCCGTCCAGGTAAACGGCAAGCTGAAGGGCACCATCTCCATGCCAACCGACAGTGAGGAGAAGGCCGTGGTGGATGCCGCCCTGGCGGTGGAGAAGGTCCGGAAGGCCACCGAAGGGATGCAGATCATCAAGACCATCCTGGTGAAGAACCGGCTGGTGAACCTGATCGTCAAGCCCGCGAAATAAGACTGCGCCCAGCGGTGCGTACAAGCGTTTTTGCCGGAGGCAACAACCTTGGGGCGGACGGCCTGTGCCTGTCCGGCTGCATTCCGATGCGGGAGCCCCGCTGGACCGGGAACCGGCCGATGCATCTGGTGGGAGCATCCCAGTTCATCCCAATCACACCAAAAGGCCGGACGGGAAATCCCGTCCGGCCTGCGCTTCAGGCCCTGCCTGAGAAAGGAGAACCTATGAGCCGTCTGGATGAATTCCTGCGCCTGCTGTGCGGCAGGTTTGACAATACCCGGCAGCTGGAGGAGCTGCGGCGGAGCGGCAGCCCCGCCCTGCCGCTGGCAGAGCATGTCAACACCGTGTGCAACGACAAGATTGACGGCCTCCCCGCGGATTTTGCGGGAGCATTTGTGCTGGAGGAGAGCTACTACACCACGGAGGGAAAGACCCACGCCTCACCCCATCTGTTCCTCTTTACGGAGGAGGGGGAGGCGGTGAAGCTGACATCCTATCAGCTGCCCAAGGCGGCGGACGGCGGCGCGGCCACCTATGAGACGCTGCCGCCCCTGAAATGGGAGGATCTGGAGATCTCCGAGAAATTCACGCCTGCCCTCTATACGCTGCACGACGGCGTGTGGGAGGGGGGCAGCGTCAGCATGTTCTCCCCGGTGCTGAAGTTCACCCTGTATGAGCGATTCTCTCAGGAGTCCCTGGAGGTGGCGGAGACCATGGAGGTGAACGGAAAGCGGACGTTCGGGTACGATGTGCCCATCGTGTACCGGAGAGCGGCGGACTGATCTCCCGGGAGAAATGCTGATTTTCCGGAAAATCTCTTGACAACGGCCCGGAAGGTTTGTATAATGCTTATGTTAAAGCCATAGATTATGGCCCTTAAAGTATCCTGGATTAAGCCGGATACCTCGGAGGGAGGGAAATATAGATGTCTGAGATCCATGTGAAGGACGGCGAGTCCATCGACAGCGCGCTGAAGCGTTTCAAGCGCAGCTGCGCCAAGGCCGGCGTCATCGCGGAAGTGCGGAAGAGAGAGCATTATGAGAGCCCCAGCGTCAAGCGCCGCAAGAAGTCTGAGGCCGCTCGCAAGAACAAGAAGCGCTATTATTGATCTGTCAAGGAAAAGTGCTGTGCCGAAAGGTACAGCACTTTTTATGTCCTCCGCCCGGGAAACAGCTTGGGCAGCAGATCCTGCACCTCCGGATACATCAGGAAGGCGGCGGCGAAGCCCATGTTCCCGCCGGTCCGCAGCTTCTGGGAAAGGGTGTCCGCGTCGTCGAAGAGGACGAAGTGCGTCTCGCCGTCCCGGGCATAGGTGAAATACCGGGCGCACAGGTCCTGGGAGAAGAAAACGGAGGGGGACTCCCGGTCCAGCAGGTCCTGGAGTTCCAGGCCGCTGAGAGGGCGGCCTTCGCCGCTTTGAGCCGGGAGGGTGAAGTCCATCCGCAGCCGCTGGACATCCAGGGCCAGACCGCCTGCCCTGTCCCGTCCGGCAGCGGCCTCCTGCAGGCGCTGGACAAAGTTCCCGCCGGAGATGGCGGTGCAGATCAGGGGAATGGCGCCTGACGCCGCGGCGTAGGACTCCGGCACATAAACGGGGCGGGGCGACAGGCGCCTGGCCAGCGTCTCCGCAAAGGCCAGCCGGTCCGGCGCAGGAGGCTGCTCGAAATCCAGCAGCACGCCGCCGTAGCTCCGCCGCCCGCACTCCCGCAGCGCGGCGGCCGACAGCCGCTCCGGGCTGGCGATAAAGGGCGCGCCCCGGTCTGTGACGGACAATAGCCCGCCCCGGGTCTGGAGCAGCAGGTTCTGCCGCAGGAGCGTGGAGTCCGGCCCGATACAGTAGGCCACATGGGCCAGGGAACAGCGGAAGCGGGAGGCCTCCTGGGCCTCGGCCGGCGTCACGGCCAGATAGATCTGCAAAATGAACTCCCCCTTGTGGAATCCCGTTGGGACTGGTATACTAAAAGGAGACTATGCAGAGAAGGAGCCGCTTATGCCGTTTTCCCTGACGCCCCGCTGGGTGTTCCAGCATTACAGCGAGATCACGCCGGACTGGCTGCGGCAGCAGGGGATCACCCTGCTGCTCAGCGACCTGGACTTCACCCTGGCCGCCAAGAAGACCCGCCGGCCGGATCAGTCCCTGCGGGACTGGATCGCCGCCCTCCGCAATGCGGGGATCGGTTTCATGATCGTCTCCAACAACCGCTCCGGCAGCCGGGTGACGGAGTTCTGCGCGGACCTGGGGGTGCCTTATCAGGGCCGTGCAGGAAAGCCCAGTCCCAGGGGCCTGGAGGCCGCCATGGCACGGGCTGGGGCGGACCGGGTCTGCACCGCCATGCTGGGGGACAAGCTGCTGACGGATATGCTGGCCGCCAACCGGGCCGGAGTCCTGCCTCTGATGGTGGAGCCGGTGGGCGGCGCCGTGACGGCATGGCAGAAGGTGCTCCACGCTCTCCAGGCCCCGTTTAAGGCTGTCTGCCGCCGCAAAATGGAAAAAAAGTCCTGAAAAATACTTGCATTACCGGACAACATAGGATAAAATAGCAGAGGAATTTTTGTAGAGATAGAGAGGCGGCCGGCTGGTCAGCTTTTCTTGAGATTTCAGAGGAGGATCATTTATGCCAACGATTACTGCCGGCGATTTCCGCAATGGTGTCACTTTTGAGAAGGACGGGAGCGTTTGCACCGTGGTGGAGTTCCAGCACGTGAAGCCCGGCAAGGGTGCGGCTTTCGTGCGCACCAAGTACAAGAACGTGATGACCGGCGCCATCCGCGAGGAGTCCTTCAACCCCACCGCCAAGTTCGAGCAGGCCACTGTGGAGCGCAAGGATGCCGAGTATAGCTACAACGACGGCGACCTGTACTACTTTATGGATCCCGAGACCTACGACATGGTCCCGCTGAACCGGGACGTGCTGGGCGACGCCTTCCGCTTCGTGAAGGAGAACACCGTCTGCAAGCTGGTGAGCTACAAGGGCAGCGTGTTCACCGTGGAAGTGCCCAACTTCATGGACCTGGAGGTCACGGAGACCGAGCCCGGCCTGCGGGGCGACACCGCCACCAACGTGACCAAGCCCGCGACGCTGGAGACCGGTGCTGAGGTGAAGGTGCCTCTGTTCATCAACACGGGCGACAAGATCCAGATCGACACCCGCACCGGCGAGTATATCGGCCGCAGCAAGGAGTAAGTGAGGCAAAGGGGGGAAGCGTATTCCCCCCTTTTGTTCCTGAGAATGACCGCAACGCTGTTTGTAAAGGAAAGGAGCTGCTGTTATGGAGATTACGGAGAAGGTCGCGTATCTGAAGGGCCTGGCTGAAGGCATGGAACTGGACACCGAGAAGAAGGAGGGCAAGCTGCTTGCCGCCATCATCGACGTGCTGGACGACATCGCCCTGGAGATCGCGGATATGAAGGCGGACCAGGAGGAGCTGTACGACGGCCTGGACGCTGTCAGCGATGACCTGGAGGATGTGGAGGACGCCGTCTTCGGCGAGGATGACGAGGACGAAGAGGATGTATACGAGTATGAGGAGCCGGAGGAGGACGAGGACTGCTACGCCACCACCTGCCCCACCTGCGAGGAGACCATCTACTTCGACGAGTCCGTCCTGGAGGACGGCGAGGTCATCTGCCCCAACTGCGGCGAGAAGCTGGAGTTCGATCTGAACGGCCTGGAGGACGAGGACAAGCCCCAGGAAGAGGAATAATCCCTATATGTGAGCGCAGGAGCCCGGTGCTGTGCACCGGGCTCCTGTTTGCATTTTCCGCTGCTACTCCACTGTAACGGCGAACCGGCAGCAGGTCCCGCCGCCCAGCACCGTCTCCACGGTCCGGACCGTGATGTGTCTTTCGGGCAGCAGCTGTTCCAGAATATACAGCACACTCTGCCGGGAACATTCGCAGTGGGCGGCGTCGGCCGTCTCTCCCCGCAGCACCTCAGGGCAGACGCATTTGGGATAACCCACCTCATAGAGGCGCCCGGGCTGGAGAACCTTGGCAAAAAAGCTCTCCGTGTCCCCGTATTTTCGGTACTGGGCGTCCAGGTCGCAGCCGCACGCCCGGAACTGCGCTGCCTGGACAGGCAGGACGGTCTCCCGGACACACCGGACAGCTTTCTCTCTGAAATCCATGTCTCTTTCTCCTGATTTTTCAATCATTCTCTCCGGCGGTTTCCTCCGGAACACCGATCCAGCAGGCAAAGTCTGTGGCCAGGAAGGCCTCTTGGGCCTGCCGCACCCCGGCGTCCAAGCGAGAGACGCGGCCAAGGCCTGCCACCAGCGGATCAATGTACCGCAGCTTGGCGGGAATCCGGAACCAGAGTCCGTTCTCCGGCCTTTCCGCGCTCCGCTCCACCCGGCAGAAGCGCCGGAACCGGCGCCACCGGTGGGCGCTGGCCGGATCTGCCTCCAGCTTTTGGATGACAAAAGACTCCGTCCGATACAGGTCATCCTCTGTCAAGACCTGCCGGTTCACGGCATCGCGCAGCAGGTCCGCCAGGGCCTGCATGGCGAAGCGGTCCTCGTCCGCCACATAGACCCGGGCGGTCTGGAGCGATGCCTCTGTGAAGGCGCAGGCGGTCTCCCGCGTGCGGAAGGCCAGCTCCGGCCGGCCGGACTCGTCCCGCCAGACGGTGAGATCTTCGTAGAATACACGGAGGGCGTCCGCCCCGGCGAAGCCGTAGCACCGCAGGTCCCCCAGCGTGTACTCCAGACGGTCGGCGGAGAGCTGAGGGGAGTCATTGTCCGCGATGGGATAGCGGTGGTAATCCGCCACGTCTTCCGTGGTGAGGCCGTATTCTTTCAGCAGCGCCTGAAGCTCCGGCGAGGTCTCGATGAGTTCCGCCGTCCGTGCCTCGGTGGACTCCTGATGCAGGTGGTCCCCGTGGAGAAAATCCACCACATGGGCAAAGGCGGGTGTGGCCGCATCGTGGAGCAGTCCCGCCGCGCTTTGGCGGAGATCGCCGGTGAAGTGCCACACGATCAGCCCCACGCCCACGCTGTGGTCAAACCGGGAGTAGGGGGCCCACCCGGCAAAGTGGGGGAAGGACGTGTACTCGCACCCGCAGTTCATACCCACCTGCCGCAGCCGGGCCATGGGCGGCGTCTCTGCCAGACGGCAGAGAAATTCCGGGATCTCCGGATGATACAGGGGCCAATTTTCCGTCATGGCACAATCAGGCCTCCGGCTTTTTCTGCAGGCTGTACAGTCCCGCGCCGATGGCGGTGGCAAACGTGGCGTTTTCGGGAATGATATAGTGGATGCCGTACAGCTTTTCAAACAGCTGGAAATTCGTGACCGCCTGGGGCAGGGTGGTCATGGACCCGGTCAGCACCACAGTCTTGGAGTCACAGCACTGGCAGGCCAGCACCGTCATGGTGCCGATGGCCTGGAGCACCAGATTGACCACGCCGGCCGCCAGGTCCGCGGGAGTGGCGTCCTCCGCCAGATCGCCGAAGTTGGCGGCAGTCATATCCGGGTCCAGAGTGGGAGCGGCGTGGACCGTGATGTCCTTCATGGTCAGGTCCACGTGGTCCAGGTTGCCGCTCTCCGCCAGCTTTTTGATCTGGCCGAAGCGCTCCATTCCCACCAGCTTGTGGCAGAGCCCGCCCAGAGTGCCGCCGCCGATGCCGCTGCCGCACAGGTGGCGGATGCCGTCGGGGGACGCCCAGAGGAAAGCGGTGCCGGTGCCCATGCTGACCACCACGGCGGAGGACTGGCCCGACAGGGCCAGGGCCCCGGTGCCGCTGGCGGAGAACTCGTCCACCTTGCAGGTGGGCAGACCGTAGATGTCGCCCTCCACATAGGAGGCGCCCACGCCGGTGAGCACCACCCGCCGCACATCCCGCAGGGAGAGCCGGTTGCTGGTGAGATAGTTGCCAAGGGCGCCATACAGGCTGGTCACCTGATCCTCCGCCCGGACCCGCAGCATGGAGATCACACTGCCGTCCGTCCGCAGACCCACGATTTTGGTGGTGGAGCCGCCGATGTCAATGCCTAAGATCACATCCATTGTGATGACTTCCTTTCAGCGGCAGACGGCCGCTTGGTTTTCGGTGGGGGCGCTTACTGGATGGCGCCTCCGCTGAGGTCAAACGACTTGGTGATATCCCGCCCCTGGCTGTCATAAAAGACAATCTCCTCTATGCTGATAGGACCTGTGGAGACGGTATCATCCGCTGAGGTGCTCACCAGAAAGACGGGAGAGGCCGGAATGTCCAGCGCATAAGGCCCGTCGCCCTCCAGTGAAAAGACCGCCCGGGCGATGCGGCCGTCGCCGTTCCGCCCCTCGAAGAGCAGCATCTGCTCCCCGTCGGACTCCACCACTCCGTTGCGGAAGGAGCCGGTCCCGCGACCGGAGTGGTCGAATTTATACCGCCCGGTGAATCCTCTCGAGAGACACAGGTATCCCAACCGTCCGTCCAGCTCCAGAGGAACATAGGTGCGGCTTCCGACGGTCACAGGCTGGTACAGCTCCAACTGGTCCGCCTCGTAGGGAACGGACTTGCCCCGGTTGAACCATTGGAGCGCAGCCGGTTCCAGCCCATTGAGGCCCGCATCCAGAGGAAATGAGCGGTGGTATGCAGTGAGGCCGGCCAGGATGCACAGAACGGCCGCCGCGGAGAAGAGGAGAGCAAACTTTTTCACGAGAAAACCCTCCAGTCCGCTGTGTACCGGAAAATGTGCGGTTCAATCTTTCCCCATCATAGGGGAGGGCGGAGTTGTTGTCAAGACGATTGATAAAAGATTGACAACAAATTCGGAAAAAGCATTGCTTTTCCTGGGGGAACCGCTTATAATTCAAGGGAATAACAACCCCGGACAGACCGCCTCCAGCGGTGTGGGGGCCTGAAACTTCATGGAAGGATCTGTGCCGGCGGCACAGGGGAAACGGTTATGAAAACGGAAGAGAAACTCAATCTGACGATGCTCTGCGATTTTTATGAGCTGACTATGGGCAACGGCTATTTCCGGGCAGGGCTCCAGGATCGGATCACCTATTTCGATGTGTTTTTCCGCAACGTGCCGGACAACGGCGGGTTCGCGGTCTGCGCGGGTCTGGAACAGTTGGTCCAGTATATTCAGAACCTGCACTTCGACGAGGAGGACATCGCCTTCCTGCGGGACAAGCACCTGTTCTCCGAGGATTTCTTGAGCTACCTGCGGGACTTCCGTTTCACAGGCGACATCTGGGCGGTGCCGGAGGGGACGCCTATCTTCCCCCGGGAGCCGGTGGTGACGGTCCGGGCGCCGGCCATCCAGGCCCAGCTGATCGAGACCTTCACCCTGCTGACCATCAACCACCAGAGCCTGATCGCCACCAAGGCCAACCGGATCGTCCGGGCGGCCCAGGGGCGAACGGTGCTGGAGTTCGGCTCCCGCCGGGCCCAGGGCACGGACGGCGCCATCTCCGGAGCCCGGGCGGCTTATATCGGCGGCTGCGCAGGCACCGCCTGCACGATCTCCGACCAGCTGTACGGCGTACCTGCCGGCGGCACCATGGCCCATTCCTGGGTCCAGATGTTCGACAGCCAGTATGAGGCATTCAAGACCTACTGCCAGATCTATCCCCACAATGCCACGCTGTTGGTGGATACCTACAATGTGCTCAAGTCCGGTGTGCCGGATGCCATCCGGGCCTTTGATGAGGTGCTGAAGCCCCTGGGCATCCGCAAGTGCGGCATCCGTCTGGACTCCGGCGACATGGCCTATCTGACCCAGGAGGCCCGCCGCAAGCTGGACGCCGCCGGCTGGACCGAGTGCCAGATCTCCGCCTCCAACTCCCTGGACGAGTATATTATTCAGGACCTGCTGCTGCAGGGCGCCAAGATCGATGTGTTCGGTGTGGGTGAGCGGATGATCACTGCCCGCAGCGAGCCGGTGTTCGGCGGTGTGTACAAGCTGGCGGCTGTGGAAGATGGAGACGGGAAGATCATCCCCAAGATCAAGGTCAGCGAAAACCTGGACAAGATCACCATTCCCCACTTCAAGAAGACCTATCGGATCTTTGACAACGCCACCGGCAAGGCGGAGGCGGACTACATCACCGTCTGGGACGAGACGGTGGACGAGAGCGCCCCACTGGAGCTCTTCGATCCCAGGGCCACCTGGAAGCGCAAGACCTATACGAACTTTACCGCAAAGCCCCTTCAGGTCCCGGTCTTTCAGGGAGGAGAGCTGGTCTATCAGCTGCCCGCCCTGCCGGAGATCCAGGCCTACTGCCGTGCCCAGGTGGATACCCTGTGGGACACGGTGAAGCGGTTCGAGAACCCTCACACCTACTATGTGGATCTGAGTCAGAAGCTGTTCGACATCAAGCAGGATCTGCTCTGCCGGAGCAGATGACCCAACAGCCCCGCCCTCCGGCGGGGCTGTTTGTTCACAGAATATTGGTTGCGGAGTGCTGGGTATTTCGGTATAATAATAAGATAAGCGGTCGAAGCTGAGAGAGAAGGAGGTGGACCGCACCATGCGAAAAAGAAGTCTGCCCCAGCCGGAAGAGCGGACGGAACGGCGGATCTCCGCCGCCACCAGCCTGTCCATCTGCGCACTGACGGTGATTGCCCAGATCGTGCTGACGCTGGCGCTGACCCAGTTGCTGGCGGAAAAGATCAGCTACGTCTATTTCATTCTGGAGCTGGCTGGCGCCGTGGTGGCGATCTGGGTGTATCTGCGCCCCGGCAGCCCCTCCTATAAGCTGGTGTGGATGTGCCTGCTGCTGGCCCTGCCGGTGGCCGGTATGATTCTTTTCCTTCTGTGGGGCGGGAGCCATCAGGCCAAAAGCCTGAGTCTGCGGAAGGTCGCCCCTCCGGTGGAGCGGGAGAGCGCCCGCCAGGCCAGCGCCGCCAATGTGGCCCACCTGAGCCGCCGCTCCCCGGCCTGGGGACGGCTGGCCTCCTATTTGCAGTCGCGGGACTTCCTGCTGTACGGCGGCTCACAGGCCCGGTATTTCGCGGAGGGAGCCGATTTCTTCGATGACCTGGTGCTCCACCTCCAGAGAGCGGAGATCTACATCTTCCTGGAGTATTACATCCTGGCGGAGGGCCAGATCTGGGACCGGATCTTCCATGTGCTGCGGGAGCGGGCCGCCGCCGGTGTGGAGGTGCGGATCATCTTCGACGACTTCGGCAACCTCACCCGCTTTTCCGACGCCTCCCTACAGGCCCTGCAGGACGCCGGCGTGGAGGTGGAGGTGTTCAATCCAGTCCACCGCTACGTGAATCGGATTTACTTCAACTACCGGGACCACCGGAAGATCGCCGTCATTGACGGGGTGCACGCCTACACCGGAGGCATCAATATTGCCGATGAATACGCCAACCTCTTTGTCCGGTTCGGCCACTGGAAGGATACCGGCGTCCGGATCGACGGTGCCGGGGCCTGGGGCTTTGCCTCCCAGTTCATTCAGATGTGGAAGATGATCGGCCGCTCCCTGCCCAATGAGGACGACTACTACCGTCCCCGGGTGGAGATCGAGGGCACCGGCTGGTGCCAGCCCTTCACGGACGGTCCGCTGAACAATCCGGACAATCCCATCGAGGACACCTACCTCCAGCTGATCGCCTCCGCCCAGAAGATGCTGTATATCACCACGCCCTATTACGCGGTGGAGGAGTCCATGCAGAAGGCCCTGTGCATCGCCGCCGACGCAGGGGTGGACGTGCGGCTGGTGGTACCCGCCATCCCGGACAAGAAATATGTCTATATGGTGGCGGAGACCTACTGGGGTGAGCTGCTGGCCCACGGCGTCAAGATTTACCGCTATACCCCCGGCTTCGTCCACGCCAAGAGCGTCATGGTAGACCGGGAGGTGGCCCTGGTGGGCAGCACCAACATGGACTACCGGACGTTCCAGCTGCACTACGAATGTGCCGTGCTCCTCTATCACATGCCCGCGGTGGAAGACCTGCTGGAGGATATGGACCGGATGGTGGCCCAGAGCGCGCCCTATACGCTGGCGGAGTGGAATCAGCGGTCTTGGCTGCGCAAAATGTGCGCCTCTCTGCTGCGGCTGGTGGCTATCTGGTTCTGACGCGGCCGCTCTCATTTTGCTTTAGGAGGTCCCCATGTCCCGCGAATTGACACCACAGGAGGCTGCGGAGCGCAGCCTCATCAAAAAATACCGCAAGGAGCTCTGGAACCCCTTCATTGCCGCCGTCAAGCGGTATGAGCTGATCGCTCCCGGAGACCGGATCGCCGTCTGTATCTCCGGGGGAAAGGACTCCATGGTGCTGGCCAAGCTGATGCAGGAGCTCCAGCGCCACACAGAACAGCCCTTTGAGCTGGTTTTTCTGGTGATGGATCCGGGCTACGCCCCGGCCAACCGGGCGCTGATCGAGGAGAACGCTGCCCGCCTGGGCATCCCCATCACCGTGTTCCGGAGCGATATTTTCGACGTTGCCTATCAGGTGGAGAAGAACCCCTGCTACTTATGCGCCCGGATGCGCCGGGGCTTTCTGTACAGCAAGGCTCAGGAGCTGGGCTGCAACAAGATCGCCCTGGGGCACCATCTCTCCGACGTGCTGGAGACCACGCTGCTGGGCCTGTTTTACGGTGCCCAGCTCCAGACCATGCCCCCCAAGCTCCGCAGCAGAAATTTCCCAGGCATGGAATTGATCCGTCCGCTGTATTGTGTCCATGAGGACGCCATCATTGCCTGGAAGAACTACAATGGGTTGCGGTTTCTCCAGTGCGCCTGCCGCTTCACAGAGGAGCGGGACGGTGCGGCCGACGGTGTGGGCGAGAGCAAGCGGCAGGAGATGAAGCTCCTGCTGCGGGAGCTGAAAAAGACCAATCCAAACATTGAGAAGAGCATGTTCCGGGCCATCCACGGCGTCCAGCTGGACACATTTCCGGGCTTCAAATTCCGGGGCAGGGCGTTCGCGTTTCCGGAGGCCTACAACCTGCGGGGCGCCTCCTCTGCGGAGGATGAAGCGGCGCTTTGATACAGAGGAGGTGCGCAGATGAATTACTATCGCTGTGAGAACCCGGACTGCGGGTTTCTGGCAGAGGAGGAACCGGATGTCTGCCCCCAGTGCGGGGGCACCTTTTTCCTCTCTGTGGACGAAGAGGAGCTGACGGGGCCCGACTGGGTGCAGCTGGGCAACCGGGCCGTGGATGAGGAGCGGCCGACGGACGCGCTGGCCTGCTACCAACAGGCGGCGGCCCTGGATGATATGCTGGGTGTGACGAACCTGGGGTGGTGCCTGGAGGCGGGGATCGGCGTGCCTGCAGACCCCCGGCAGGCGGTGGTGCTGTACGCCCAGGCCGCCGCCCGGGACTATATGCCCGCTCTGACGAACCTGGGGTACTGCTATGCCCATGGCATCGGTGTGGCGCGGGATGATTCCAAAGCGGTGGAGTGCTTCCGAAAGGGGGCGGAAAACGGCTTTCCCAGGGCCCAGTTCCTGCTGGGAGAGGCATATTCCCGCGGCCTGGGAGTGGAGCAGAGCGACAAGGAGGCCGCCCGCTGGTATCAGTCCGCCGCGTGGCTGGGTTATCCCGCGGCGCAGACCGAACTGGGGCGTTGCCTGGAGTTCGGCACCGGCCTGCCCCAGAGTATCGAGCAGGCGGTGAAATGGTACCGCGCTGCGGCGGAGAACGGCAACGCGCCGGGCCAATGCTGCCTGGGGTTCTTGTATGAGAGCGGCCAGGGCGTGGAGCAGAACTGGGAGGAGGCGGTGCGGTGGTACCGCGCTGCTGCGGAGCAGGACTATCCTCGGGCCTTGTGCAACCTGGCTTGGTGCTATGAGCATAGCAAGGGCGTGGAGCAGGACTACCCGGAGGCGGCCCGGCTGTATCTCCGCGCTGCGGAGCAGGACTATCCTCGGGGACAGCTGTGTATGGGCTTCTGCTGTGAGCGGGGCCGGGGTGTCCCGCTGGATCCGTCGGCTGCCGCGGATTGGTACCGGAAGGCGGCCGAGCAGGAGGACGAGGACGCCCAGTGCTGCCTGGGGTTTCTGTACGAGAGCGGCCAGGGGGTGGAGCAGAGCTGGGAGGAGGCGGTGCGGTGGTACCGTGCCGCCGCGGAACAGGGCCTGCCCCGTGCCCAGTGCAATCTGGCATGGTGCTATGAATACGGCAAGGGCGTCCCCCAGGATTTGGGAGAGAGCTACCGTCTGTACCGGAAAGCGGCCGAGCAGGGGGATGCCAGAGGACTTTTCTGCGTGGCCCGCTGCTTTGACTATGGCCGCGGTGTGACGCAGAACAGCACGGAGGCAGTGGCCTGGTATCAAAAAGCGGCGGACGCGGGCTCCGCGGCGGCCATGTGCGACCTGGGCGTGTGCTATGAACGCGGTGAGGGCGTGGAGCGGGACCTGAGCAGGGCTGTGAGCCTGTATCGCCAGGCAGCCGAGGCGGGCAATGCCGCCGGGCAGTGCAATCTGGGATTCCTGTATGAGAGCGGCGAGGGCGTGGAGCAGAGCTGGGAGGAGGCGGTGCGGTGGTACCGCGCTGCTGCGGAGCAGGGGATGCCCCGTGCCCAGTGCAACCTGGCCTGGTGCTATGAGTACGGCAAGGGCGTGGAGCAGAACTGGAAGCGGGCTGTCCACTGGTACCGACAGGCGGCGGACCAGGAGGACCCCCGGGGGATGTTCTGCATGGGCATCTGCTGCAAATACGGCCGCGGCGTGGAACAGAACTGGGAAGAGGCGGTCCACTGGTATCGCAGGGCGGTGGATGCCGGTTCCGCGGCGGCCATGTGCAACCTGGGCGTGTGCTACGAGCGGGGCGAAGGCGTGGAGCGGGATGCCGCGGAGGCAGCCCGGCTGTACCGACAGGCGGCGGAGCGGGAGGACGCGGCCGCCCAGTGCAACCTGGGATATCTGTATGAGACCGGAGAGGGTGTAGAACAGAACTGGCAAGAGGCTGTCCGCTGGTATCAGGCGGCGGCGGAGCAGGGCTACCCCCGTGCCCAGTGCAACCTGGGCGTCTGCTGGGAGTTCGGCCACGGCGTGGCGAAGGACCCGGCCAAGGCAGCCGATTTGTACCGGCAGGCTGCAGAGGGCGGCGACCGGGTGGCCGCCTGCAACCTGGGATATCTGTACGAGACCGGTGTCGGCGTGGCCCAGAGCTGGGCAGATGCGGTGAAGTGGTACCGCCAGGCAGTGGAGGAGTCCGAGCCCCGTGCCCAGTATAATCTGGCCTGGTGCTATGAGCACGGCAAAGGCGTGCCCCGGGATCTGAGGCAGGCGAGAGAACTCTATCAGGCCGCAGCGAAGCAAGGGTATGCGGGCGCCCAGGAGGCAGCGGACCGTATGGAGAAAGATGGGAGCAGGCGACGGGGCGGCGGATTCCTCCGGGGCTTTCTGGACGGCCTGCGGGGCCAGTGAACGGTCTTACATAGTGGCGGGCGCGGGATCGGGATTCCGCGCCCGCTTGAAAAAACATGTGGAAAAAAATAAAAAAGGGGGTTGACAAAATCACGCTTTTCTGTATAATAATATCTGTTCGCTGCGGAGTGAACACAACTTCATAGCGGGTTTGTGTAAGGGTAGCACAGCAGACTCTGACTCTGTATGTGAGGGTTCGAATCCTTCACCCGCTGCCAGATGAGAAAACCTCGGAACTGCAATGGTTCCGAGGTTTTCTTTGCTCTCTCAGCGTGTTTGCTGAATTTTAAGACATCTGTTTTGGGCGCCTATGAATGCTTTTCGCGCTGTGCGCAATGAAAGAACAAGGAAACTGTACCCACGCTGCCGCACATAAAGCCGCTCCTGCGGAAGGTCAGCCTTACTCCGCTGTGTTTTCAGCATCCGGAGATACCGAACCAGGTGTTTCGTCCGATTTTATGCTGCATATCGGCCTGTTGAGGCTGGTATGCGGCATTTCCTTTTATCAGGTCGATTAGCCTACGCTCCCGGAAGGAATGTCATGGAACGGGCTCCCGACATATAGAATGCCGAGGGGACGTTCCTCCAGAAGAAGATCGTCCTACAAAGGTGGCCAATATGGATCACATCGGCTGCGGCGGTTCCCTGAAGATTACGCTGGCCCTGACAGCCGCTCGGCAGCATGGTGGGGGCGATGTGCAACCAGCGCAATTTCAGGGCCCGCTTTATTACCCACAATATTGACACTGATTAGCGATGCTGTGAGTTCGCTGTGACGCCCTGAGCTCTCTGACCGCCGCTCACCTGGGCGGCAGTGCATAGCCGCAACCTGAAGCGGATCGCCCCAGGCGGCTGATACTGCGATGAATATGACGGCACAAGGCTTTCAACCGCGGAGGACTGAATTACAGCCCTTTTACAGGTAAAGATCTGGAAGTTATTGTACCACAGGCTTTTTGGTTTTCCGCTTCGTTGCCGCTGCCTCGGGCACCCGGGAAGAGAGATGTGGTATTTTCCGCCACGGCTGGCTACAGATAGTTCTGGTTTATACAGGAAACGTTTATGGAAAATATTGTAAAATACTAATGAGTGAATAAAGAAAAATGTACTTTTTACACAATAGGGCTTCCCAAGAATATGTTTTTTTGCTACAATCAAACTGGAAAGATCGCATGGGGCGGAACGGCCATCGAAAGATGCCGTCCGCCGGATACAGCGAAAGCGAGATTGCTGCGGAGGCCGGCAGAGGGCCGGCGGAGAGGGGGAGAAAAAAACGCAGCGGAACGTGAACGGCTGTTAGAGGTGGTATGAGGACAGACGCGGGAGCGGAGAGGTATTTCCGTTCCTGTCTGGTGATATGAACGGGCCTGTGTGCCCACGGCTTTCAAAATTTTGATTGGAGGAAAAAGCCATGAACGCATATCTCACCAGCGTGATCGAGAACGTGAAGAAGAAGCACAGCAACGAGCCGGAATTCGTGCAGACGGTGGAGGAGGTGTTCTCCTCTCTGGAGCCGGTGATTGAGAAGCACCCGGAGTATGAGAAGGTGGACCTGCTGAACCGGATGGTGGAGCCGGAGCGGATGTTCACCTTCCGGGTGTCCTGGGAGGATGACCGGGGCCAGTGGCACACGAACATCGGCTACCGGTGCCAGTTCAACGGCGCGCTGGGGCCCTACAAGGGCGGCCTGCGGTTCCAGGCCAACGTGTATCCCGGCATCATCAAATTCCTGGGCTTTGAGCAGATCTTCAAGAACTCCCTGACGGGCCTGCCCATCGGCGGCGGCAAGGGCGGCGCGGACTTCGACCCGGCGGGGAAGTCGGACGCGGAGATCATGCGGTTCTGCCAGGCGTACATGCAGGCGCTGTACCGGTACATCGGGCCGGATGTGGACGTGCCCGCCGGGGACATGGGCGTGGGCGGCCGGGAGATCGGGTATCTCTTCGGCGAGTACCGGCGGCTGAAGGGGGCCTGGGAGAACGGTGTGCTGACGGGCAAGGGGTTCTCTTACGGCGGCAGCCTGATCCGGCCGGAGGCCACGGGCTACGGCGCGGTATACTATCTCCAGAACGTGCTGGAGCACGAGGGAGAGCGGATCGCGGGCAAGACCATCGCCTGCGCGGGCTTCGGCAACGTGACCTGGGGCATCTGTAAGAAGGCCACGCAGCTGGGGGCCAAGGTGGTGACATTGTCCGGCCCGGACGGATATATCTATGATCCGGACGGCGTAGCCACGGAGGAGAAGATCGCGTATCTGGTGGAGATGCGCTCCAGCGGCCGCAACCGGGTACAGGACTATGCGGAGAAGTTCGGCGTGGAATTCTTCCCCGGTGAGAAGCCCTGGGGCGTGAAGGCGGATGTGGTGATGCCCTCGGCCATGCAGAACGACGTGCACATGGAGCAGGCGAAGCAGATCGCGGCCAACGGCGTGAAGTACTACATTGAGGTGGCGAACATGCCCACCACCAACGACGCGCTGCGGTTCTTGATGGAGCAGCCCGGGATGATCGTGGCGCCCAGCAAGGCGGTGAACGCAGGCGGCGTGGCCACCAGCGCACTGGAGATGGCGCAGAACAGTGAGCGGCTGGTGTGGACGGCGGAAGAGGTGGACGCGCAGCTGCACCGGATCATGAACACCATCTACCAGATGAGCGTGGACGCGGCCGCGGAGTACGGCTTGGGCTACAACCTGGTGGCAGGCGCCAACATCGCCGGCTTCAAGCGGGTGGCTGAGGCCATGATGGAGCAGGGCGTATTCTGATACAGACGCATAAGCACATATCGGAAACAGAGCACACAAGCGCGGGATCCGCCGGCAAGTGCGGATCCCGCGTGTTTTTTATCATCCGAATCAATGAGGGGAGAATTTATGGAGCAGAATCTGGACCGGGCGGAGGCGATCATCGACGCCTACGGCTGCGATCAGTCGAACCTGATCGCGATCATGCAGGAGATCCAAGGGGAGTATAAGTACCTGAGCGAGGGAGCGCTGACCCTGATCGCGGAAAAGCTGGGCATCAGCACGGCAAAGGTGTACAGCGTGGCCACTTTCTATGAGAATTTCTCGTTGGAGGCCAAGGGCCGGCACATCATCAAGGTATGCACCGGCACGGCCTGCCACGTGCGCAAATCCGGACCCATTTATGACAGCCTGCGGGACGCTTTGGGTCTGACCGGAAAGCGGAAGACCTCCGCGGACGGCCTGTTTACCCTGGAGACCGTGGCCTGCTTGGGCGCTTGCGGACTGGCACCGGTCATGACCATTGACGGAGAGGTCCACGCCAAGATGACGCCGGAAGATGCGCTGGCGCTGGTGGAGGATATCCGCAGAAAGGAGGCGGCCACCGCATGAGACAGGTAAAGATGACGCGGGACAGCTTCCACGTGTTCCAGGCTAACGCCCGCAACGCCCTGAAGCAGAGCGAGCAGGTGCCCTCTATCCTGATCTGCGCCGGCACCGGCTGCATCGCCGGCGGCGCCATGAAGATCTATGACAATTTGAAGACGGAGTGTGAAAAACGGGGTCTGCCGGTCTACGTGGGCCTCAAACACGACACGGACGCGGAGAAGAGCCTCCATGTAAAGATGAGCGGCTGCCACGGCTTCTGCGAGATGGGGCCTCTGGTCCACATCGAGCCTATGGGCGTCATGTACATCCATGTGAAGCCGGAGGACTGCCATGAGATTCTGGAGAAGACCGTGCTGGGCGGCGAGATCATCGACCGGCTGGTGTATCACCTGGACGGCGTAGCCTACCCCCGGCAGGAGGACATCCCCTTCTACAAGAAGCAGCATCGGGTGGTGCTGGAGAACTGCGGCAGCAGCGATGCCGAGGACATTGAGGAGTACATCGCCAAGGGCGGTTACGCCGGTTTTGAAAAGGCCCTCTTTGAGATGACGGATGAGGAGATCTGCCGGTCCATCATCGACTCCGGCCTCCGGGGCCGCGGAGGTGGAGGCTTCCCCGCGGGCCAGAAGTGGGACGGTGCCCGGAAACAGAAGTCAGAGAAAAAATACATCGTCTGCAACGGCGACGAGGGCGATCCCGGTGCGTTCATGGACCGCTCCATTATGGAGGGTAACCCCCACAGCGTGCTGGAGGGCATGATGATCGCCGGCCGCGCCGTGGGCAGCGACGAGGGGTATATTTATGTCCGGGCGGAGTATCCGCTGGCCGTGAGCCGGCTGAAAGCGGCCATCGCCAAGGCGGAGGAGTACGGTCTTCTGGGCGATCACGTCATGGGCACAGACTTCTCCTTCCGGATCCATGTAAACATGGGCGCCGGCGCCTTCGTCTGCGGCGAGGGCAGTGCCCTGACAGCTTCCATCGAGGGCAACCGGGGCATGCCTCGGGTCAAGCCGCCCCGGACCATCGAGCACGGTCTCTGGGCCGAGCCCACGGTGCTGAACAATGTGGAGACTTTTGCCAACGTGCCCCTCATCATCCGCAAGGGCGTGGACTGGTACCGCTCCATCGGCACCAAGACCAGCCCCGGCACCAAGGCCTTCGCGCTGACAGGCAACGTGGTGAATACCGGCCTCATTGAGGTACCCATGGGAACCACTATCCGGGAGGTGGTGTTTGACATCGGCGGCGGCATCCGGGGCGGCAAGAAGTTCAAGGCCGTTCAGATCGGCGGCCCCTCCGGCGGCGCCACCACCGCCAGCCGCGAGCACCTGGACCTGCCCCTGGACTTCGACAGTCTGAAGAGCATCGGCGCCATGATCGGCTCCGGCGGCTTGGTGGTCATGGACGAGGACACCTGCATGGTGGAGACGGCCCGGTTCTTCATGGAGTTTACACAGAAGGAGTCCTGCGGCAAGTGCGTCCCCTGCCGGGAGGGCACCAAGCGGATGCTGGAGATCCTGGACCGGATCATCGACAACAAGGGCACACTGGAGGATCTGGACCTGCTGGAGGAGCTGGCGGACACCATCAGTAAGACAGCCCTGTGCGGCCTGGGGCAGAGCGCCTGCAAGCCCGTCCAGAGCACGCTGAAGTATTTCCGGGATGAATATCTGGCCCATGTAGTGGACCACCACTGTCCCATCTGCAACAAGGAAAAACCCCACCCCACCATCGACCCGGAGAAATGCAAGGGCTGCGGCAAGTGCCGGAAGAACTGCCCCATGGAGGCCATCACCGGCGCGGCCAAGCAGGTCCACGTCATCGATCCGGAGAAGTGCATCAACTGCGGCGCCTGTGTGACCAATTGTCCCTTCGGCGCCATCGCGGCCAGTAAGTGAGGAGGGGAGTACCATGGCAAAGGGAATTATGTACATTGACGGCCAGCGGGTGCCCTTCGACGGGGAGAAAAACGTCCTGGCTGTGATCCGGAAGGCCGGCATCGATATGCCCACCTTCTGCTATTATTCGGAACTGTCTGTTTACGGCGCCTGCCGGATGTGCGTGGTGGAGGACGAGCGGGGCAAGATCGACGCCTCCTGCTCCATGGAGCCCCGGGATGGCATGGTGATCCGCACCAATACCGCCCGGCTCTTAAAGCACCGGCGGATGATCCTGGAGCTGATGCTGTCCTCTCACTGCCGGGACTGCACCACCTGCGAAAAGAATGGCAGCTGCCGCCTGCAGGAGCTGGCCCTGCGCTTCGGCGTGCGGCACGTCCGCTTCAAGGACACCCGGCCCCACTATGAGATCGACACCTCCTCTCCGGCCATCGTCCGGGATCCCAACAAGTGCATCCTCTGCGGCGACTGCATCCGGGTGTGCGAGGAGATGCAGGGCATGGGTATCCTGAACTTCGCCCACCGGGGCAGCGACCTGGTGGTGTGCCCGGCCTTTGACCGCAAGCTCGGAGAGACCAACTGCATCAGCTGCGGCCAGTGCGCAGCCGCCTGCCCCACCGGCGCCATCACCATCTTTAACGAGATCGGCCGGGGGTGGCGGGCCCTCCACGACCCGAAGAAGCGGGTGGTGTTCCAGATCGCCCCGGCGGTCCGGGTGGCGGTGGGCGAGGCCTTCGGCCTGGAGCCCGGCGTCAATGCCATCAACAAGCTGGTGTCCGCCCTGAAGATGATGGGCGCCGACGAGGTGTACGACACCACCTTTGGCGCAGACCTGACCGTCATGGAGGAGGCGGACGAGTTCCTGGAGCGGCTGAAAAAAGGCGGCCCCTTCCCCATGTTCACCAGCTGCTGCCCGGCATGGGTGAAGTATGTGGAGGAGGAGCGGCCCCACTTCCTGAAGAACATCTCCACCTGCAAGTCTCCCATGGAGATGTTCGCGGCGGTGCTGAAGGATCAGTACGCCAGGAAGGACGAAGAGGACGGCCGCACCACCTACCACATCGCCATCATGCCCTGTACCGCCAAGAAAATGGAGGCCAAGCGGCCGGAGTTCCAGCATGACGGAAAACCGGATGTGGATCTGGTGCTGACTACGCAGGAGATCATCATGATGATCAAGGAGTCCGGCATCCGTTTCGCAGAGCTGGAGGGGGAGTCCCCGGACCTGCCCTTCGGCATGGGCACCGGGGCGGCTACCATCTTCGGCACCACCGGCGGCGTGGCGGAGGCCGTGGCCCGGCGGGTAGTGGAGGACAAGTCCAAGAACACCCTGCAGGCCATCCAGTTCTCCGGCATCCGGGGCAGCGAGACCATCCGGGCGGTGACGCTGCCGGTGGGGGACCGGGCGCTGCGGATCGCGGTGGTCCACGGCCTGGTGAACGCACAGAAGCTGCTGGACGATATCGAGAGCGGTCAGGAGTACTTCGACCTGGTGGAAGTCATGACCTGCAAGACCGGCTGCGTAGGCGGCGCTGGCCAGCCCTACGGGCTGATCCCGGTGAAGCAGCAGCGGGCAGAGGGCCTCTATGAGGCGGACCGCACCGCCCTCATCAAGCGGTCTGAGCGGAACCCCATCGTTACAAAGCTCCTGGAGGGAGCGATGAAGGGCCGCACCCATCAGCTGCTCCATGTGGAGTACAAGCGTCCGGACAAGGCGTAAGGATATCTTCCAAAGGGAAGCCCCTCCCAGGCGGGAGGGGCTTCCGCCCGGTACGGCGGCTTCCCCCGGCGGAAGCCGAAAAATTTTCCTTGCGTTTCGAGCGGAATTTGGGTATCGTAGAGAAAGAGCGCGAAGGGAGGATGCAGCATGATCCTGATGGCCTGTGTGGACGGCCGGAACGGCATGGCCTTCAACTGCCGCCGGCAGAGCCGGGACCGGGCGGTGCGGGCGGACCTGCTGGCAGAGGTCGGGGAGGCCTGCCTCTGGGTGAGTGGGGCCACGGCTCGCCAGTTCCCGGCGGAGGAGCAGAGCCGCCTTTGTGTGGACGAGTCGTTTTTGGAAAAGGCGGGGCCAGGGGAGCCCTGCTTTGTGGAGGACCGCTCTGTGGCGCCCTTTGCCGGGCGTGTGGAGCGGGTGGTGCTGTACCGCTGGGACCGGGCCTATCCGGCGGACCTTTACTGGGACCTGTCCCTGGAGGGCTGGACTCTGGCCCGGCGGGAGGAGTTCCCCGGCTTCTCCCACGAGATCATTACAAAGGAAGTCTATATCCCATGAATCGAACCCGCATTTCCCTGACGGCGGCGCTGCTGTCCTTGTGCCTGCTCCTCTCCGGCTGCATGATGCCCCCGGCGGAGGGCACCGTCACCTCCTTTTCTCTGGAGGATATTCCCGCCTGGTCCGGGGAGCCCTACGTGGCCGTCGATGGCAACCAGCCGGATTTTCCGGAGGAGGACATGACCTCTGTGTCCTTTGAGACGTACAGTGAGTTGGACACTCTGGGCCGTTGCGGCGTAGCCTATGCCAACGTGGGACAGGATCTGATGCCCACAGAGGACCGGGAGAGCATCAGTTCCGTCACACCCTCCGGCTGGATCAACCGGGAGTACGACGGGGAGTACCTGTACAACCGCTGTCACCTGATCGGCTTTCAGCTCACCGGAGAGAACGCCAACGAGGAAAATCTCATCACCGGCACCCGCTATATGAATGTGGACGGGATGCTGCCCTTTGAAAATCTGGTGGCGGACTATGTAAAGGAGACGGACAACCACGTCCTCTACCGGGTGACCCCGGTGTTCGAGGGTCAGAACCTGGTAGCCAGCGGTGTCCAGATGGAGGCTTGGTCTGTGGAGGACGAGGGGGAAGGCGTCTGCTTCAATGTCTATGTGTACAACGTCCAGCCCGGCATCACCATCGACTACGCCACCGGCGAGAGCTGGCAGGAGGGAGCGGAGCCGCAAAGCGGCGAGACCACGTACATCCTCAATACCAACAGCCACAAATTTCACGACCCGGACTGTTCCAGCGTGTCCGGCATGAGCACCGCCAACCGGCAGGAGTATACCGGCAGCCGGGAGGATCTGATCGCCCAGGGCTATACGCCCTGCGGCCAATGCAACCCATAAGCCGAAGCCGCCCGGGGATTCGCCCCCGGGCGGCTTTTTCAAATGTTCAACAGCAGCAGTTCACCGGCCGGACACAGTCGGCGGTGATCTGGGGCGGACAGCTCCGGGTCATGGCGCCGCTGAACTCGATGCAGACCTGCTGGCCCACCCGGAAGCAGCAGGCGTTGTCTGTATGGACCAGGACCTGCTGGCAGTTCTCGTGGTCGCAGACGCACAGTTCGCAGGGGCAGACCCGCAGGACGGTGGCGCACATGGTGACTGCGCTGGAAGTGCTTTCCATTTCAATTGCCTCCTCGACTCGTGATACACTTCATTCTATTCCCGGCGGAGGAAAGGGTGCCGGGGCAGGGAGCCGCCGGGGTTGTGCTTTCCTGCCGGACGTGGTAGAATAGCCGCAGAGCGGCGATTTCGCATTTCACCTGCGCCGGGTTCCCCACACCTGTGAGAGACCTGCAAAGCAAACGGACCCGGACCGCGACCCCAGCCTGAAAAGGAGCTGTGTCATGTACGACGAACTGACGGAAGTGGACATCAAAAAGATGCAGGAGGAGATCAACTACCGGACCCGGGTCCTGCGTCCTCAGCTGATCGAGGAGGTGCAGACGGCCCGGGCCTTCGGCGACCTCAGCGAGAACTACGAGTACAAGTGCGCCAAGCAGGCCAAGAACCGCAACGACAGCCGCATCCGCTACCTGGAGCGGATGATCCGCACTGCCAAGGTCATCGAGGTGAAGGACCAGGGTGACCGAGCGGGATTGTTCGACAAGGTCACGATCTACAACGAGCTGGCGAAGCAGGAGATGACGCTGCAGATCGTCACCACCTTGCGGCAGGATGCCTTAAAGGGCCTCATCAGCAAGGAGTCCCCTGTGGGAAAGGCTCTGCTGGGCCGTCAGGTGGGAGACCGGATCCAGGTGGAGGTGAGTCCGGAGGTGAAATACTGGGTGGAGATCCGGGCCATCGAGAAGGGCCGGGACGACGAGAGCCTGGAGATCAGCAGCTACTGAGCAGACAGATCAAAAGAAGGAGAGAGCATCATGTTGTTTTTGTGGTACCCCAAGTGCACCACCTGCCAGAAGGCGAAAGCCTTTCTGGACGAGCGGGGCGTCTCTTACGAGGCCCGGGATATTAAGCTGGAAAATCCTACGGCGGAGGAGCTGCGGGGCTGGTGGGAGAAGAGCGGAATGCCCCTGAAGAAGTTCTTCAACACCAGCGGCCTCCAGTACAAGGCTCTGGGCCTGAAGGACAAGCTGCCGGAGATGAGCGAGGAGGAGCAGCTGGCCCTGCTGGCCACCGACGGGATGCTGGTAAAGCGGCCCATTCTGGTGGGGGAGGACTTCGTCCGCACCGGCTTCCGCCAGGCGGAGTGGGAGACGGCACTGGGATGATCCAGCGGTACGACTTCGCCCCGCTGGATGGTATCACCAAGGTGGTGTTCCGGCAGGTGTACCACCGGATGTTCGGCGGGGCGGACCGGTATTTCATCCCGTTTTTCTCCCCTACGGATCAGCATATCCTGACCAAGCGGGATCAACGGGAGCTGGACCCGGCGGCCAACGCAGGGCTTCCTGTGGTGCCCCAGGTGATGACCTGCCGGGCACCGGACTTTCTGTGGGCGGCGGAGATCGTGGCAGACATGGGCTATACGGAGGTGAATCTGAACCTGGGCTGTCCCTCTGGCACCGTCACCGCCAAGGGCAAGGGTGCGGGCTTTCTGGCAAAGCCGGAGGAGCTGGAGCGGTTCTTTGACGAGGTATTCGCCGCCGTGAAGCTGCCGGTGTCCATCAAGACCCGGCTGGGGGTGAAGGAGCCGGAGGAGTTCGAGCGGCTGCTGGACATTTACAACCGTTATCCCATCGCCTGCCTCACCATCCACCCCCGGGTGCAGAAGCAGTTCTACAAGGGGACCGTGCACCGGGACTGGTTCGCCTGGGCGGCGGAGCGCAGCCGGAATCCCCTGTGCTACAACGGGGATCTGGTGACCGTGGAGGACTGCACAGTCTTTGCGGTGGACTTTCCTGCCATCGACGCGGTGATGATCGGCCGAGGGGCCATCGCGGACCCGGCCCTGCTGCGGAAGCTCCGGGGCGGCGTCCCCACCACCCGGCAGGAGCTCCAGACCTTCACCCGGACGCTGTATCAGTCCTACCAGGACTTCTATGGCCAGGTGGGCCCGGCGGCCCAGCGGATGAAGGAGGTCTGGTTCTTCCTGATCCACCTGTTCGAGGGCGGCGAACGCCATGACAAGAAAATGCGCCGCCTTCGGACGCCGGGGGAGTACGAGGCGGTGGAGGCATCCATTTTCCAGGAGCTGCCTCTGCGGGACCACGCGGCAGGGGCCTTCGGGTGAGGACAGCGTCCCCCAAAAG
>NZ_JAOQKG010000004.1:148355-237690 GCF_025567605.1 Oscillibacter acetigenes
GGTCGGCGGCGCACATGTGGAGATGGCAGTAAAACGCGTCGTTCATCGTGTTGATGGTCCCCACCAGAGAGACGATCTCATAGACCCCCTGGAAGCGGTTGGACTTGTAAGCCTTGGCGCTGGAGTCGAACACTCCTACGGTGAAGTCCTTCACAGCCCCCAGGCCGGTGACAGAGGCCAGTTTGACCTGTTCCTTTTCTGCGAAGATCTTCAGCTGGGCCAGGATCTCCTCGTCCCGGTCCAGGCGGACGATGTAGGCGTCCCCAAATTTCCGGTATTCCATGACAGTTCCTCCTGTTTTTGATCTCGGATATCCTAACGATACCATATCCCGCGGTCCGCCGCAAGCCCTTGCAGGGCGCGCAACACTTTGTTGCGTGACAAAGCGCCGGGACTGTGGTACGCTGGCAGCAGGAGGCGAGGTTGTGAACGCGGTGGGAAAAAATCTGAAGCAGCTGCGCCAGCGGGAGAAGCTGACCCAGGACGCCCTGGCGGAGCGGCTCCATGTGACCCGGCAGGCGGTGTCCTCCTGGGAGACCGGAAAGACCCAGCCGGATATCGAGACCCTGACCACCTTGGCGGAGGCGCTGAACGCCGACGTCCGGGAGCTGATCTACGGCCCGGGGCGAGAGGAAAGTTATCGACGCGGTCAACGGAAGTATGCAGCTTTGGCAGCCATCTGTGTAGCGGTGTTATTCATATTCTGCGTGCTGGAAACAGTATTAAGGCCCTTTGTGCAGCAGATTTGCTGGGAAACATATGACCTTATGCCGTGGGTATGGTACGCTTTGACTGTGCCGTCAGCTGCTGCTCTGGCGGCTGGAGGCCTTTTGATGTCCGGTACGGCATTGGTTGTCGACCTCCGCCTGCCATCCAAGCGGCTTCGGATGATGGCTTTGATATTTGGCGCTGTTGCCATTGGGTATTATCTAATATTTGTGATTTATTGTTTTGGGCATAGATTCATTTTTTTAGCAAATATTCCTGGGTTTGTTGATTGGATCAAAAATATGAACTACTATACACTTATGCGATACAGCCCGTGGTTCTTGACTGGCTGTCTCGTGTTCCTTGGCCTGAACAAATAAAATTACCCGGACCGCATCGCGGTCCGGGCATTTTACCTACTGCGGCAGGGTCAGATCCCCCGGCTTGATCCAGCCGATCTTCCGGAAGAACAGCCCGAAGGCCCAGGTGAGGACAGCGGGGAGGACGAAGGAGATCAGGATCAGTCCCACCCAGTCAAAGGCGGTGGGGGCCATGGCGGCGGCCCCATTGGCCAGAGCCGCGTCACTGGGATTGACCCAGCCGGTCCAGACCC
Organism: Oscillibacter acetigenes; assembly: GCF_025567605.1. Classification (NCBI taxonomy): domain Bacteria; kingdom Bacillati; phylum Bacillota; class Clostridia; order Eubacteriales; family Oscillospiraceae; genus Oscillibacter; species Oscillibacter acetigenes. The sequence continues at coordinate 149,677 of NZ_JAOQKG010000004.1, forward strand.
CCAGCTGGCCGCACAGGCCGCAGGTGCCCATGCCGGAGTTGATGGGGTCTCCGTTCATCTCCAGCTTGAAAAAGCAGGTGGCCAGGGGTCCGGTGACAGCGGAGGTGAGGATGGCAGGGAGCCAGATGCGGGGGTTCTTCACGATGTTGGGCATCTGCAGCATGGAGGTGCCGATGCCCTGGCTCACCAGTCCGCCCCAGCGGTTTTCCCGGAAGGAGAGGACGGCGAACCCCACCATGTTGGCGCAGCAGCCCGCTACGGCGGCGCCGCCTGCCAGTCCGGTCAGTCCCAGCACGGAGCAGATGGCGGCGGAGGAGATGGGCAGCGTCAGGGCGATGCCCACCAGCACGGACACCAGAACGCCCATGAAGAAGGGCTGCAGCTCCGTGGTCCGCATAATCAGCTGGCCAAAGGCGCTGGCTGCTCCGCCGATGGGGGGCGCAATGATCCAGGCCGCTCCCACGCCCACAAGGATGGTGACGATGGGCGTCACCAGGATGTCCACCTTCGTCTCCTTGCTGATGGCCTTGCCCACCTCAGCGGCGATGATAGCCACGAACAGCACGGCCAGCGGTCCGCCCGCCCCGCCCAGGGCGTTGCAGGCATAGCCCACCGTCACCAGGGAGAACAGCACCATAGGCGGCGCCTGGAGAGCGTAGCCGATGGCCACCGCCATAGCGGACCCGCTCATGAACGACGCCAGTCCACCGATGGTATACCCCACGCCATTGATGGTGATGACCTGGGCGGTGAGAAAGCCAATGTGGAACTGGGTGCCGATGGTGTTGAGGATCGTGCCGATCAGCAGGGAACAGAAGAGTCCCTGAGCCATGGCGCCCAGGGCGTCAATGCCGTACCGCTTGGCGGAGATCACAATGTTTTTGCGCTTCAGAAAGCCTTTGACCTGTTCCATGGGAGACACCTGCTTTATGTAGAATCAAAAAATACGGTTTACAGGTGTCTTGACACCTGTAAACCGTATCATACACAAAATCCCGGTTCCTGTCAACTGCTTTTTTACATGTTCAACCTTCCAGCAAGACGCCCAGCCGCCGCAGCTCCCGGCACACCCGGCCGAATGCCGCCTCATCCGGACAGGAGAGAGTGTGGAGATGGATCCCCTCCGTCAGTTCCGACAGCGGGCGGGCGTCGGACTGCGCACAGCGGGAGAGGAACTGCCCCACATCATAGCGGTTGGAGAGCTGCAGAGGGCCGGTCAGCTGCCCGTAAATGGGGTGGTCCACAATGACATCCAGTACCGTGCAGCCCTGGTCCACCATAGCGTTTAGCTCCTCTCCCATACCAGCGGCATCGTGCTGGACGGCCACCTGCCGCACCAGACCTCCCGTCTCTCGCAGGATCACGTAGCCCCGGGGCGTAGCGGAGATGTCTGCTCCAGCCGCCCGCAGCAGGGCAATATCCCCCACGATGATCTGTCGGCTGACGGAGAATTGAGCCGCCAGGGCCGTTGCGCTGACAGGCTGCTTTGCCCGCTGCAGAAGCTCCCGAATGGCCTGCCGCCGTTCTTCCGCGCGCATGGGATCCCTCCTTTCCGTCATGACAGCAGTATACCACATGCCCGGCAGATTGCAAAGAAAAAAGGAGAGCACACGCTCTCCTTTTTCTGAGACTTCAGCCGCCCAGATAGGCTTTTTTGATTTCCGGGGAGGCCAACAGCTCCGTTCCGGTGCCGGAGGTGACGATTTTTCCGGTCTCCAGCACATAGCCACGGTCGGCGATACTCAGGGCTGCCTGGGCATTCTGCTCCACCAGCAGAATGGTGGTGCCCGCCTCATGGAGGGTTTGGATGATCTTGAAGATCTGCTCAACCAGAATGGGTGCCAGGCCCATGGAGGGCTCATCCAGCATCAGCAGCTTGGGACGGCTCATCAGCGCCCGGCCCATGGCCAGCATCTGCTGTTCGCCGCCGGAGAGGGTGCCAGCGATCTGCCGCCGCCGCTCCATCAGCCGGGGGAAATAGGCGTAGACCTTTTCCAGATCCGCGTCGATGTCGCCGCCGGACCGGGTATAGGCGCCCATTTCCAGATTCTCCTCTACGGTCATCTGCAGGAAGACCCGCCGCCCCTCCGGCACCTGGGCGAGTCCCTTGGCCACGACCTTGTGGGCTGGGACGCCCATCAGGTTCTCCCCCAGAAATTCGATGGAGCCGGTGCGGGAGTGGAGCAGGCCGGAGACAGTCTGCAGCGTGGTGGATTTGCCGGCGCCGTTGGCGCCGATCAGGGTGACGACCTCTCCGGGATTTACCTCGAAAGAGACGCCCTTGATGGCGTGTATGGCGCCGTAGTAGACGTTGATGTCGCTGACTTTCAGAATCGGTTCCATGGTCACGCCTCCTTCTGTTTACCGAGATATGCCTCAATGACGGCGGGGTTGGATTGAATCTCTTCGGCGGTGCCCTTGGCGATGACCTGCCCGAAGTTCAGGACGCAGATGCCCTCGCAGATGCTCATGACCAACTTCATGTCGTGCTCGATCAGCATGACGGCGATCTGGAACGTGTCCCGGATCTTGACGATATTCTCCATCAGCTCCGCCGTCTCAGAGGGATTCATGCCCGCGGCGGGCTCATCCAGCAATAGAAGAGAGGGATTGGTGGCCAGGGCCCGGACAATCTCCAGCCGGCGCTGGGCGCCGTAGGGAAGGGAACCGGCCTGATGGTCCGCCAAGTCCGCCATCCCGAAGAGGGACAGCAGTTCCAGTGCCCGCTCATGAGCGGCCTTTTCCCGGCTCCAGTACCAGGGCAGGCGCAGAACGCCGGTGATGGCGGAGTAGCGCTCCTGATTGTGGAGACCGATCTTCACATTGTCCTCCACGGAGAGGTTGTTGAACAGGCGGATGTTCTGGAAGGTCCGGGCAATGCCCATGCGGTTGATCTGAGCTGTGGTCTTGCCGGAGGTATCCAGTCCATCCAGCAGGATGGTGCCCCGGGTGGGCTGATAGACCTTGGTCAGCAGGTTGAAGATGGTGGTTTTGCCGGCGCCGTTGGGGCCGATGAGGCCGGCGATCTCCGTCCGGCCGATGGTGAGGTTGAAGTCATTCACCGCCCGCAGGCCGCCGAAGTCGATGCCCAGGTGGCTGCACTCCAGAATGGGGGATTTGTCGATGTCCCGCTCCGGAATGATGGCATGGCTGGGAACAGGGACCATCTTGCCCTTTTCAAATTTCTTACTCATCGAGGGCTGCCCCCTTTCTTCTGGGAATGATCCGGCTAATCAGCGTCCGCACCTGCGGGTTGTTGGTGGCCAGCATCACCAGAATCAGCACAATGGCGTACACCAGCATCCGATAGTCAGAGAACTGCCGCAGGGCCTCCGGCAGCACATACAGGACAACTGTTGCCACGATGGAGCCCCAGATGTTGCCCAGACCGCCCAGCACCACATACACCAGCACCAGAATGGAGGTGTTGAAGTCGAACTGTACGGCAGTGACATTGGAGTAGTTCAGGCCGAACAGGGCACCGGCGGCACCTGCCAGGGAGGCAGAGGTGACGAAGGCAATCAGCTTGTACTTGGTGACGTTGATGCCTACGCTCTCGGCGGCGATCCGGTTGTCCCGGATGGCCATGATAGCCCGGCCGGTCCGGCTGCGGACCAGATTCAGCACCACCACCAGGGTAATCATCACCAGTGCAAAGCCCATAGCAAAGGTGGCGATGCGGGCGTTGCCCGTGGCGCCCTGGGCGCCCTTGATGATTTCGATGCCGTTTTCGCTGAGGCCGAGAGAGGACATGCTCTTGGTGCCGTCCACGTTCAGGGCGATGTGCAGGCCGTTCTCATCCCAGCCCACCAGAAGGCAGTTGATCAGATCCTTGATGATCTCGCCGAAGGCCAGGGTGACAATGGCCAGGTAGTCCCCCCGGAGCCGCAGCACCGGAATCCCGACGATGAAGCCCACGATGGCGGCAAAGAAGGCGCCCACCACCAGGGCGACGATCATCCGCACCAGATCATTTGGGACAGCAGATTGCAGGCTCATGGCGGCAATGATGCCGGAGAAGGCGCCCACGCTCATGAAGCCGGCATGGCCCAGAGACAGCTCTCCCAGAATGCCGACGGTCAGGTTCAGGGAGATGGACATGCACACGTAGCAGCAGATGGGAACCAGCATACCGCCCAGAGAACGGTTCACCAGTCCCTGGGCCTGGCAGACCGACACCACAATAAAGGCTAGGATCACGCCCAGATAGGTGGCGAAGTCCACCTTGGTGATGGTTTTCATGTTTTTGAAATAGCCTTTCATACCGCCACCTCACACTTTCTCAGGCACATACTTGCCCAGCAGGCCGGACGGTTTGACCAGCAGCACCACGATCAGCACGGCGAACAGGATCGTGTTGGACAACTGCGTGGAGATATAGGCCTGCGCCATGGCCTCAATGACGCCCAGTAGCAGTCCGCCCAGGAAGGCGCCGGGGATGGAGCCGATACCGCCGAACACCGCAGCGGTGAAGGCTTTGATGCCGGGCATGGAGCCGGTGGTGGGCTGGAGCACCGGAGAGTAAGAGCACAGCAATACCCCGGCGATGGCCGCCAGGGCGGAACCGATGGCAAAGGTCATAGAGATGGTGGCGTTGACGTTGATGCCCATCAGCTGGGCTGCGCCCCGGTCCTCCGAGCAGGCCCGCATGGCCTTGCCCATCTTGCTCTTTCCAGTGAAGGCGGTCAGCCCCAGCATGATGACCACGCAGGCCGTGATGGTCAGCAGCGCCACATAGGAGATCCGAAGCTGTCCGTCAAACAGCGTCAGCTGGCCGCTGACCACGGGGGTGAAGTTCTTGGGATTCGCGCCGAACAGCAGCTGCGCTGCGTTCTGCAGGAAGTAGCTGACGCCGATGGCGGTGATCAGCACCGCCAGGCTGCCGGCCTGGCGCAGGGGGCGGTAAGCCAGCCCCTCGATGACCACGCCCAGAACCGTGCAGACCACCATAGCCAGCAGCACGGACACCAGAGCCACAGCGCCGGTGGTCAGTGCGGAGGGATCCTCTCCCAGCAGGTTGCTGCCTGCAAACATGGTCACGTAAAAGGACACATAGGCGCCAACCATGATAACGTCGCCGTGGGCGAAATTCAGCATCTTGGCAATGCCGTATACCATGGTGTAGCCCAGGGCGATGATGGCGTAGATGCTTCCCAGACTGATGCCCGTGATCAGGTAGGATAGAAATTCCATAAGTATTTTCCTCTCTTTCCCCTTCTATGGCAGAAACCGGGGCGGTGACAGCTCCCCGCGTCGGTTTCCACCATAGAAGTCCAGGGAGGGCTGCCGGAGTTCCGGCAGCCGATCCCTGTCCTCTATTACAGTGGAGTGTGTGTTCCGCTGTCAGGGAGTGACATAGGTACCGTTTTCGATAATGACTGCGGTGGGGTCCTTGGACACAGCACCGTTTTCGTCCCAGGTCATCTCGGAGCCGGCGCTGGTCAGGCCGGTGACGGCCAGGGTGGGCATGACCTCGATCAGAGCATCGCAGATCTCCTCATTGGACATGTCGGCGGTGGCGCCGGCGGCCTGGATGGCTTGATACAGGGTGTAGATGGCGTCATACGCATCGGCACCGAACTGATTGGGGATCTCGCCGAACCGGTCCTGATACTCCGCCACGAAGTTCTGGGTCATCTCGTCCTCAGAGTCGGCGGAGAAGGGAGTCAGCAGGTAGACGCCTTCAGCCAGAGAGGCATCGAAGTTCTCGGCGGTCAGGATGCCGTCCATGCCGTCCACGCCGAAGAAGGTGGGGGCGTAGCCCATGGCGTTGGCCTGGGTCAGAATGACAGAGGCGGGGGTATAGTAGATGGGCAGGAACAGCAGATCGGCGCCGGCGGACTGGGCACCAGCCAGCTGGACGTTGAAGTCGGTCTGGCTGGCCTCGGTGAAGGTGCCCTCATAGACGATGTCCATACCGCGGGAATCGGCCTCTGCCTTGAAGTTGTCCCGGATACCGATGGAGTATTGGTCATCGTTTTTGTAGATGATGGCGATCTTCGGACTGTCGAAGTTCTCATCGATGTACTGGGCGGAACGGGAGCCCTGGTTGGAGTCGGTGAAGCAGATCTGGAACACGTTATCATTGTCGTTGATGGAAATGACATCGTCGCCGGAGGCGGAGGGGGTCAGGGTGAACACCCGGTCCTCATAGGACAGCGGGACCACGGAAAGGGCCGGCTGGGTGGTGACGGTGCCCACCAGGATCTGCATGCCGTCGTCCATCAGGGCGTTGTAGGCGTTGACGGAGGTCTCAGCGTCGTTGACGTCGTCCTCAGTCATCAGCTCAAACTGGATGTCGCCGCCCAGGGCATTGATTTCGTCCACCGCGATCTGGGCGGAATTGGCCACGCAGGTGCCGTAGATGGCGGCGCCGCCGGTCAGGGGGCCAATGACGCCGACTTTGAAGGCGCTGCTGCCGGAGCTCTCCCCGCCGGCAGAATCGCCGGAGTTGGAGTCGGCTTCATCCGAGCCGCCGCAGGCGGCCAGGCTGAGGACCATAACCATGGCCATCATGAGGGCAAAGAACTTCTTTTTCATCTTGCAATCTCCTTTTCTTGGTTCAGATTATACAAAAAAGCGGCCCCGCCAGATGCGGAGCCGCTTTACTGTATCAAACAGTTATGCACCTCGTCGCGATCTCGGCGTATGATGATACTCTGCTGCCAACAATACCAGTACCAGAACAAACAGGGCCACTGCCAGTACGGATACCAGAATGGCAAGGGGAATCAGGGCGCAAATAATAATGGACGCCAGCAGAATGGCGTCCAGAATCAGAGCAATATTCATCATGGAAGCACGGGACATCTCCGTGGAATAGGCGCAGGAAGCAGACGCCGCCTGGCGAGCGGACGCACCATTCATCATCATGGACTGGGAAGACGTCGTGTAAAATGCCATGGTGTTCCACTCCTTTCAAAACAGACAACCCGTTGATGTTGTTTCCAATTGTAGCGGCTCTCTTTCGGAAAGTCAATCCTCAATCTCAAAAAGAACGCCCATAAAATGTTTTTGATTTCATTATATTTTTGTGTGTACTGTACAAAAATGCAAAGAAAGGTGCGGTGTATAGAGGAAAGAAACCGCGTGGCGAAAGGAAAAAAGGAGAGACGGCAGCCGCCGTCTCTCCCTTCGTTGTCTGGAAAAATTTTAATAGCACTTGCGGTAGATGGCCTCTTCGGACTCCAGGTCGAAGGGGTAGTAGGCGTTGGTCATGAGGCGCTGCTGGTTGGCCTCGACGGACAGGGGGAAGGCCTTGAAGTCCGCCTCAGTGAAGCCGCAGTCCCGCAGGGGCCGCAGGGGCAGGATGCGCTGCAGCAGGGCGTTCATCTCGGGGATGGCGTCCTTGACCTCGCAGCCCAGGATGCTGGACACCAGCTCCTTGAACTTCATGATCTCACCGTCGGGCTTGTGCTCGTCATAGTAGTCCATGATGGCGCCGAAGAGCATATAGTTGCTCTCGCCGTGGGGCACGTGATAGGTGCCGCCCAGGGGGAAGCTCATGCCGTGGACCGGGCCGCAGCCGGCCTTCAGGAAGGCAATGCCGGCGTAGAAGCTGGCGGTCACGAACTGATCCATATACTCGAACCGGGCGTCCTGGCCCTTTTCGTCGATCAGCTTGAAGCCTTTCAGAATCACATCCATAGCCTTCTCGCTGAAGAGCTCGGAGGTCATGGTCTTGCGGTGGGGGCTCAGGAAGGACTCGGTGGCGTGGACCAGGGCGTCGATGGCGGAGCAGGCGAAGGGCTTGTAGGGCAGGGTCTTGAGGAGCTCCGGGATCAGGCACACCTTGTTGGGGATGATGTCGTCGGACACCAGGCCCAGCTTGGTCTCACCGCCGGTGAGCACACCGTCCTTCTCGTCCTTGACGATAGCCACAGAGATGTTGGTGCACTCAGAGCCGGTGCCGCAGGTGGTGGGGATGGCGATGACGTCCTTCTCGTGCACCACGGGGAATCGCTTGAAGTACAGGTTGTGGACGGTATCGGGGCGCTTGCAGCCCAGCAGCTTGCACAGGTCCATAATGGCGCCGCCGCCCACGGCGATGACGCGGTCGTAGCTGTCGTAGGGGATGGCGTCGTACATGACCTGGATCATTTCCTCGCTGGGCTCGCCGGCACCGAACTTCTCCTGGAATACATAATGGCACTTGAGGCCCAGATCCTTCATGAAGGGGGTATAGATGAACTCGTTGGTCAGCACCACGTCCCGCTCGTTCAGCTTGAACTCCTCCGCCATCTGGGCGAAGGTCTGGAACTTGTACACTGTGGGAGCGAAAATAATCTCCCGCTTGTCAGCCATCAGGGAAGCGGAAAAAGCATCCATGATTCTTGTCTCCTTTTCAAAATGATATATGGCGATACAGGCAGGGCCCCTGAGGGACCCCGCCGGGTATCTGAACTTATTTGCGGGCGATGGCCTTCTTGACGGCGGCCACGATGTTGGCGGCGCGGAGGCCGTACTCGTCCATCAGGAAGTCCTGGGGACCCACCTGACCGAACTGGTCCTGCACGCCCACAAATTCCTGTACGGTGGGGGCGTTCCTGGACAGGCAGTTGGCCACAACAGAACCCAGGCCGCAGGTGACGTTGTGGTTCTCGGCGGTGACGATGGCACCGGTCTCCTTGGCGGCCTTGACCACCAGCTCCTCGTCCAGGGGCTTCCAGGTGAACATGTCGATGACCCGGACAGAGATGCCCTCTGCCTGCAGAGCCTCATAGGCCTTCAGGGACTCGTCCACCATGATGCCGGAGGTGATGATGGTGGCCTGATCCTTGTCGGACTCATGCAGCACCACACCCTTGCCGATCTCGAACTCGCTTCCCTCGCCGTACACCTGGATGATGCCCTTGCGGACGAACCGGGTGTAGGTGACGCCCTTGTCGATGTTCACCAGTTGGCGGGTGATACTGGCAAGCTGGTCATAGTCGGCGGGGTCCAGCACTGTGGTTTCGGGGATGGAGAGGTACATGGCTGCATCCTCCAGCGGCATGTGGGTGCCGCCGTTGAACGCGGCGGTGACGCCGGCGTCGGAACCCAGAACATGGACCGTCAGCCCGGCATAGGCAGCTGACATATAGATCTGGTCATAGCACCGGCGGGAGGAGAAGGTACCGAAGGAGTGGAAGAAAACCTTCTTGCCGGTGGCGGCGAGACCCGCAGACACACCGGCGGCGTTGCCCTCGGCGATGCCGGCCTCAAAGGCCCGGTCGGGATAGTGCTCCCGCAGCCGCTTGGTGTTGATGCAGCCCATCAGGTCGCAGTCCACATAGCAGATGGACTTGTCCTGCGCCATCATCTCGTCCAGGGTCAGGGCGAGACCGTCCCGGCAGGCCCGGGAGTCCTTTTCATGCTTACCGATCAGTTTCACGTTCATTGCTCTCACCCTCCTCAAGCGTTCTTGGCGTCTTCCAGAGCCTTTTCCGCGGCGGCCAGCGCCTCGGCCCACTGCTCCTCATTGGGCTGGGAGGAGTGGTCGTGCTTGGGCTCAGCGAAAGTGGCGCCCTTGCCCTTGCAGGTGTCCAGCACGATGCAGCTGGGCACGCCCTTCTTGGCGTAAGCGTTCTGGATGGCGTCGTAGATAGCCTTCACATCATGGCCGTCGATCTCCTGGGTATACAGGCCGAAGGATTCCGCCTTCTTGGCAATGTTGCCGTGGTCCAGGATGTCGGCGGTGGGGCCGTCCAGCTGATAGCCGTTGTTGTCGATGAAGTAGATGATGTTGTCCAGCTTGTGGGCGTATGCGAAGTGGAATGCCTCCCAGACTTGGCCCTCGTCGGCCTCGCCGTCGCCGATGACGCAGAACACGTGGCTGTCACGGCCATCGATCTTGTTGCCCAGAGCGGCGCCGGTGGCGGTGGAGGCGCCCTGGCCCAGAGAGCCGGTGGTCAGATCCACGCCGGGGGTCAGCTTCCGGTCGGTGTGGCTGGGGAACTTGGTGTGAGGATGGTTGAGGGTATAAGCTTCCTCCATGGGATAGTAGCCCATCAGGCCAAAAGTGGCGTAAGCCACGGGGCCCGCGTGGCCCTTGGACAGGACCAGCCAATCCCGATCCTCCCACCGGGGGTTCTTCGGGTCAAACTTCATAACCTCTCCGTACAGGACGGCCATCAGGTCCGCCAGGTCCATGGAGCCGCCCACGTGGCCGAAGCCCCGGGAGTGGATGACCTTCAGCGTTTCCAGCCGGATCTCAGCCGCCAGAACTTTGCACTTTTTTTCGTTCATGGGGTGTTTCTTCCTTTCCTTCACTTAAATTGCACGCCGCGCGGAAACCTGCGCCGCATAGGTTCGACAGGGGGACAGGTCGCTGAGAAGTGAGAATGCAATGTGTGTGCGCCAACAGAAAAAGCAAAACGATTACTTCGCTTTCAGAATACCACAAATTCCAAAACATGAAAAGGGGGGTTATCAAAGGTTTTTGAAAATTCGTCCCGCCGGTGGTGCCGTGGGGCGAACCTGAAGAAGCGTGTATCGGCGGATTTCCCAATGTCTGCACAAAAATATGGTGGTTTTGACCAAAAATCAACCCTGACATTTTCTATATTTTACCCCATCCTCCTATACGGAGTCAATATGAGTTTGAATTTTCACAAGAATAACTTCCGGAGATAGGAAGGTACACAGGCGCAGGGGGGAGTGACTCTCCAGAGAAAGGAAAACCATGGAAAGCAGCACTTCAAGGTTTTCCTCGATTTTCCAGAAACACCTACGGGCGGCAAGGCTTGCGGCGGAAGGCCCTGCATCGTTCTGTAATTGACAAGCCCCGGCAAATTCGCTATTCTATATGGGACGGCATACGCCTCCGGCCGGCTTTGGCGGGTGGGGAAAGCGTTTGCGCAGAATGCGCCGCACCGGCGGCGGGAAAGGCAGAGTCAGATGAAGAACGTCACGCTGAAGGACGTGGCCCGAGCGGCGGGCGTCTCTTATTCCACAGTCTCTCGCTCTCTGTCAGGCGGCCCACAGATCGGGCGGGAGACCCGGGAGCGGATCCTGCGCCTGTGCGACGAGATGGGCTACACCAAAAACTATGTGGCCCGCTCCATGGTCATGCGGAGGACGGAGCTGATCGGTCTGGTAGTGCCTTCTATTGACAATCAGTTCATGGCAGAGCTGGCGTACCACGCGGAGATGAGCGCCCGGGCGCGGGGCTACAATCTCATGCTGTGCAACTCCGGGCCGGATCTGCGGCAGGAGAAGGCGGTGGTAAAGCTGCTGGTGGGCCGCCAGGTGGACGGGATGCTGATCGTCCCCCAGGAGCACCGGAGCTGTGAGGAGCTCCGGGTCTACACGGAGCAGGTGCCCACGGTCTTCCTCAGCGAGGATCTGCGGGACGAACCCCTCAGCTGTGTGACCACGGACAATACCGGGGCCACCTACCTGGCCATGGAATACCTGCGGAGCCTGGGGCACCGGGAGATCCTGTACTTCGGCCGCAGGCACACCGTCACCCACCAGCTGCGGGCAGAGGGCTACCTGCGGGCCTGCCGGGACATGGGGCTGACACCGCGGATTGTGGACAGCAGCTTTCCCCGCTCCTCAGTGGCCGGCGGCTATGAGCTGGCCCGGGAGCTGTTTACCAAGCCCCTGGACTATACGGCCATCCTGGCCTCCACGGACTCCAACGCCCTGGGGATTCTGCGGGCGGCGGACGAGCTTGGGATCAGGGTGCCGGAGCAGCTGAGTCTGATGGGATTTGACAACATCGCATCTGCCGCCATGCCGCGGATCGACCTGACTACGGTGGAGCAGTCCAAGCGGGAGATGGCCCTTCAGGCGGTGGAGATTCTGTTGGATAAGATCGAGCGGGGCACCCAGGGCTACGTCCATCAGATCCTGATGCCCAGTCTGGTGAAGCGCAGCTCCTGCAGGGCGTTGACATGAGAGACGTCTGCCGTTCTGCGGCGCGGCGCACTGCTTGACGGATAAGAAGAGGCGATCAGCTATGAAAGAGTATCTCTACGACCCCCACACCCACACGGCGGAGACCAGCAAATGCGGCCATCTGCCGGCGGCGGAGGTGGTGGATCGCTATGCCGGGCACGGATTTTCCGGCCTGGTGGTGACAGATCACCTCCACCCGGAGTACTTGTCCCGGATTGACACGGACCACAACTGGGACCATGTGATCGACCACTATCTTGCCGGCTACCGGGCCTCCAAGGCCCGGGGAGACGAACTGGGGCTGGATGTGATCCTGGGGGCGGAGCTGCGCTTCCCGGAGAACGACAACGACTATCTGGTCTATGGCATTGACGAGACGTGGCTGCGGGCGAACCCATATCTGTGCTGCATGAGCGCCCGGGAGTTCTACCGGAAATTCCACGACCAAGTACTGATCGTCCACGCCCACCCTTACCGCGACGGCAATACCACGGTATTTGAAGATGCTGTCCACGGCACGGAGATCCTCAACGCCCATCCCCGCCATGAAAACCATAACGACCGGGCCCTGGAGCTGGCGAAGCGCCACCCGGAGTATCTGCGCTTGGCAGGGTCTGACACCCACGAGGATGGTGACGAGTGCCGGGCTGGCGTCCTCCTGCCGGAGCGGGTGCGGGATTCCTTTGCCTACCGGCGCATGATCGAAGGGCGGTGCTTCCGCCTCTGGTCGCCCGTCTTTCCGGAGCTGGCGGCGGCGGATGAGGCTCTGCGCCGGGCAGAACCTGCGGAATAACAGCTTGTCCGCGCCGCGGAGCCGAACAGAAAAGCGCTGCCTTTGGCGGCGCTTTCTTGCTTGACAGCGGGGAGCGGAGCCGGATATAATGGAAAAAACAGGAGGTGATGGGATGCGAAAGAGCATTGTGGTGCTGATCGTTGCGGTGCTGGCAGTGGCGGCCGGAGCGGTGGTGCTGTCCCTGTCGGCTCCCGTGTTGGACGAGGAGGTGGAGTACCGGCTCACCTCGCTCTATTACCGGGGACAGGAGATCTCGTCCCAGGTGGACGGGGACGAGGTGCTGGATCTGCTGGAGGGCGCCTCCCGCGGTCTGATTTCCCGGGGCGGACTCCCGGCGCATTCCTTCCGGGATATGGTGGAGGTGAACGTCGTCGGCGGAGAGGAGGCCCTGCACGTGGTACTCTCCATGGAGGACGGGCTCTTCGCCGTCTATCAGGATCCGGACTGGAGTTATGCCATTCGGGAGGGTGAGGCGCTGGCCGCCGCGGTGGAGGCGCTGCTGCCCGCATGAGAGGACCGTAAGACAACCTGAAAGCACCCCGCGGCCGTCGGCCGCAGGGTGCTTTTTCCTGTTTCGGGTTCAAATCTTGGCGGGCTGCATCTGTGACATCTGGCGCAGTACATACAGTTGAATGGGGACAGCCGCCGCCAGAGTGAGAAGATCGGAGACGGACTGGGCCATCTGGACGCCCAGAAGTCCCAACGGGGACAGGGAGAGAAGCCACACCAGGGGAATGAAGAAAATGCCCTGCCGGGCCATGGCGACAAAGGTGGCGGGAACGGTCCGCCCAATGGTCTGGAGCATCATGTTGCTCATGGTGATCCACGCCTGGAAGAAGAAAGTCACGCGCTGGAACCGCAGGGCTACCGTGCCGATGGCGATGACCCCCGGGTCATCCCGGAACAGGGCGATGAGCTGCGGTGCAAAGGCGAACCCCAGTGCCCCGATCACCAGCAGAAAGACGGCGGCCACCTTCACGCAGAACCAGAAGCCCTCCTTCACCCGGTGATACAGCCGGGCACCGTAGTTGAAGCCGCACACCGGCTGGAAGCCCTGGCCGAATCCGATCATGGCGGAGGCGCCGAAGGTGGTGATCCGCTGGACCACGCCCATGGCGGCGATGGCCGCGTCTCCGTAAGGCATGGCGGCGTGGTTGAGGCAGATGGTGGCCACGCTGGCCAAGCTCTGCCGGGCCAGGGAAGGCAGCCCGCCCTGGATGATGAGCTTGAAGTAGGACCATTTCAGCTGGACGCGGGAGATGTGGATGTGAAGGGTGGCGCCCCGGGTGCAGCCCGCCAGCAGCAGACAGAACCCGGCGAACTGGCTGATGATGGTGGCCCAGGCGGCGCCCGCCACTCCCAGGTCAAAGACGAAGATCAGCAGGGGATCCAGCCCGATGTTCAGCACGGCGCCGCTGGCGATGCCGATGGTGCCGTAGATGGCGTTGCCCTGGAAGCGCAGCTGGTTGTTCAGTACCAGGGAGGCGGTCATCCACGGCGCGCCGATGAGGATCACGCGCAGGTAGTCCTTGGCATAGGGCAGAATGGTGGGGGAGGAGCCCAGGAACGCGGCCAGGGGCGTCAGGAAGATCTCGCCGAAAACGCAGATGAGGAGTCCGGTGAACAGGGCGGAGAAAAAGCCGGTGGCCGCCATGTTAGAGGCCGAATCCGTATTGCGCCGCCCCAGCTCCCGGGAGATGAAGTTGCCGCTGCCGTGGCCGAAGAAAAAGCCCACAGCCTGGATCACCGCCATCATGGAAAACACCACGCCCACAGCGCCAGTGGCAGCGTTGCTGCGCAGCATCCCCACAAAAAAGGTGTCCGCCATGTTGTAAAAAGCGGTCACCAGCATACTGATGATGCAGGGAACGGCCAGATGGGAGATCATCCGGCTCACCGGTTCTTCTGTGAGCTGGTGGAATTTCTGTTCCTGTTCTTCACCCATGGAGAGCCCTCCTCCTGAAATATTTACATGATCCTAACAGAATTATAGCACGGCTCTGACAAAAGGGAAGGGTATTTTCCGGGGATTGGCACATCGGCGCCGGTATGGTATAATGGAAAACAGCGGGTCCGGTGGTTCCCTCCGGTGCCCTACATTCATTATAGAAAAAACAACCAGAGGAGCAAACGCAATGGAACATCTGACTGCCTTTTTGACGCGCATGCCCAAGGTGGAGCTCCATGTCCATCTGGAGTCCACCATGCCGGGGGAGATGCTGGCGCGGTTCGCGGCCCGGCAGGGGCGGGAGCTGCCCCGCCCGGCGGAGCGGCTGTACGACTGCTCTGCTGAGGACCTGAGCGACTTCCTCGCCTTTCTGGACAACATCTGCTCCTTTGTGGGCACGCCGGAGGAGCTGGCGGAGGCGGCGGAGCACGCTGCGCTGGAGAGTGGACGGGAGCATATCCTGTACAGCGAGATGATCCTGAACCCCACCCACTGGCCCCAGTTCTCGGTACCGGAGATCATCGCCGCGGTGACCGCTGGGTTTGACCGGGCTGCGGCACAGGGCGGCGCAGACTGCCGATTCACGCTGTCTCTCTCCCGCACCCAGACGGGGGCGGAGGCCATGGCCCTGGTGGAGGATATGAAAGCCCACCGGACCCACCGGCTGGCGGGCCTCTCCATTGACGGGAACGAGGCCCTGGCGGGCCGAACGGGGGAGCGGTTCCGTCCGGCGTTCCTGGCGGCGGGTGCGGCGGGCTTCGGCCGCACCGCCCACGCCGGGGAGAGCAGCGGGCCGGATGGCGTGCGGGACGCCCTGGATCTCCTGGAGGCGGACCGGCTGGACCACGGCGTCCGGGCGGCAGAGGACGCGGATTTGACGGCCCGGCTGGTGCGGGAGCGGGTGCCGCTGAACATCTGCCTGACCTCCAACCTGACACTGCTGTACCGGCGGCGGGAGGATCATCCCCTGCGGCGTCTGCTGGATGCAGGGGCGGTGGTGACCCTGAGCCGGGACGATCCTACCTTCCTGGGCGGGCTGACCCTGACGGAGGAGCTGCGCCGGGCCGCAGAATTCGCCTATATGAGTCGTGAGGAACTGCTGGCCTGCCAGGAGGCGGCGGTGGACGCCGCCTTCTGCGGACCGGAGACCAAGAACTTCCTGCGGCGGGCCCTTGCAGAATTTCAGCAGAGCTGACAGGCGCAGTCAGGCGTTGCCGCGCATAAGATGGGTTGTATCCAGGGCGGAAACGCCGGATATAATTTCCATGAAACGAGGGAATTCCTTTGCGTATCAATGAAGCCTATGAGCATGAGCCCATTTTACCATATCAGTCCGAAGAATCCTGCCCCCTGAACGGCTGCAACAAGGTCAGTACCCAGTGTGTGGATGTGACTGCCTCCGTGATCCTGTCCCCCACCGCAGTCATGGGCAGCCCCACCGTCACCTGTCAGGGCAATCCCACCATCACCTGCGCCACCAATGCAGACGGAACCATGTGCACCGTGACTATGACCCAGAAGGTCTGTGTCTCCATCCCGGTCCGCTACGGCACGACCATTTCTACCTGCGACCCCACCATCACCTGCGCAGAGAGCTGCATCGGCTGCGGCGGCTGCTGAGGAAAGCGGAACAGGGTCCCCGCCCATTTCGGCGGGGCCCTTTTCGTGTTTGCGCCCAGGAGAAATGGGGTTGCAAGTTTGTTGAAAAAACGATATACTGAATTGGATTTGTAAAGATTTTTCAACAGAAAGGAAGCGCTGTAATGACTGCTTATCCCAAGATGACCGCCGAGGAGCGGAAGGCGGAATACGCCGAGGTGACCCGGGAGTACGAGGAGCTGAAGGCCCGGGGACTGAATCTGAACATGGCCCGGGGCAAGCCCGGTAAGGCGCAGCTGGATCTGGTCAGCGATATTTTCAGCCTGATGCAGAAGCCGGAAGACTACGTGTCCGACGGCGTCGACGTGCGTAACTACGGCGAACTCAGTGGCCTGCCCGCCGCCAAGCGGCTGTTCGCGGAGATCCTGGGCTGCCGGCCGGAGCAGGTGTTCGTGGGCGGCAACGCCAGCCTGCAGCTGATGTACGATACCATCTCCAAGGCCTATACCCATGGCCTGCTCCACAGCGAGCGCCCCTGGTGCAGGGAGCCCGTGGTGAAGTTCCTGTGCCCCGCCCCCGGCTATGACCGGCATTTCAAGGTGACGGAGTCCTTTGGCTTTGAGCTCGTCACCATCCCCATGACGGACGAGGGACCGGACATGGACGCGGTGGAGAAGGCTATCCAGGACCCGGCGGTCAAGGGCATGTGGAACGTGCCCAAGTACTCCAACCCCGACGGCATCATCTACTCCGCCGAGACCATCCGGCGCATCGCCTCTATGAAGCCCGCCGCCCCGGACTTCCTGCTGATGTGGGACAATGCCTACTGTATCCATGAGTTCGAGGGGGACTATGTGGAGTTCCCGGACATCCTGGCGGAGTGTGAAAAATACGGCAACGCCGACATGGTGTTCGAGTTCGCCTCCACCTCCAAGGTGACCCTGCCCGGCGCCGGCATCTCCTGCTTTGCCTGCTCCGAGGCCAACATGGCTTACATGGAAAAGCTCCTCACTGTCCAGGTCATCAGCTTCGACAAGGTGAACCAGCAGCGCCATGTGCTCTATCTCAAGGACAAGGCCCACACCCTGGAGCTGATGAAGAAGCACGCCGCCATCATGGGCCCCAAGTTCCGCTGTGTGGTGGACGCGCTGGACCGGGAGATCGCGCCGCTGGAGATCGCCTCCTGGCGGCGGCCCAAGGGCGGCTACTTCGTCTCTCTGAACGCCATGCCCGGCACCGCCAAGCGGACGCTGGCCCTGTGCAAGGAGGCGGGCGTCACCATGACCGGCGCAGGTGCCACCTTCCCCTATGGCAAGGATCCCCAGGACAGCAATATCCGCATCGCGCCTTCCCTGCCCCCTGTTGAGGAGCTGGAGCAGGCCATCGCCGTGCTGTGCGTCTGCCTGAAGATGGCGGCCCTGGAGAAGCTGGGCGTATGAGATACAAGGGAAGCGTTTACCGTCCGCCCTCTGAGGCGTACAGCCTCATCGTCCAGGTGACCTACGGGTGCAGCCACAACACCTGCGCCTTCTGCAGCATGTATAAGGAGAAGCACTTCGCCATTCGTCCCCTGGAGGAGGTGCTGGAGGACTTCCGCATCGCCCGGGGCGTGTACCGCCGGGTGGACCGGGTGTTTCTGGCAGATGGCGATGCATTGGTCCGGAAAGCGAATGAGCTTTACACCATTCTGGACACCATTCGGGAGCTGTTCCCAGAGTGTGAGCGGGTTACCAGCTACGCGTCCCCTGCCTCCATCCGTATCCGGACGGAGGAGGAGCTGCGGACGCTGCGGGACAAGGGCCTGACCATGGTCTACATGGGACTGGAGTCCGGGTGCGACGATGTTTTGAAGCGGATGCGCAAGGGCCACATGTCCGCCGAGATCGTGGAGATGGGCCGGAAGGTCCGCCGGTGCGGCATGGCGCTGTCCGTCACCGCCATCACGGGCCTGGGCGGCCCGGAGCTGCTGGAGCGCCACGCCATCGAGACGGCGGAGGCCTTCAACGCCATGAACCCGGAGTATATCGGGATGCTGACGCTGATGGTGGAGCCGGAGACGCCCCTTTACGACTGGGTGCGGGACGGCAGCTTCCAACTGCTGACCCAGCCCCAGGTGCTGGAGGAAACCCGGCTGCTGATGGAGCATCTGGACAGCCCCGGCAGCGTGTTCCGGATGAATCACGCCAGCAACTACCTGGTGCTGAAGGGCACGCTGAACCGGGACAAGGAGGCCATGCTCCGCACCATCGACGCGGCGGAGCACGACCTGAGCCGCCTCCGGCCGGAGGAGTGGCGGGGCCTGTAAAACCAAATGAAACAGCCGCAGAGCAACGCTCTGCGGCTGCTTTTTTGCCCGGGACCGCAGGCTTGACAGCCCCTGCCGGAGATGATACCATAGGGCCGATTTCCAAGCGGGGTGGGATGTCGGTTCTGTGCGCAAGACCAACTACCGGGCTGAAAAGGAGGCGGCATCCCCCTGTTTGGTGTTGCCCGGCCCCCCTTGAAAGTCCAACGTGATATGTGCAGCGGCGCAGCGTGAGCGGACATTCCGGGGCATGGAAACCTCAAAAAAAGGATAAAAAACCCAGTTGGCAACCGTTGGTTGCCGGAAAGTAAGCCGCGGGCGGTTTACTTTCATTTCTTGCTGGGATAGATTTGGAGATGTAAACAATGACCCTAGAGAAAAAATTGGCCTGTTTGCGAAAAAGAGAAGGGCTGTCCCAGGCGGAGGTATCGGAAAAGCTGGATGTGTCCCGGCAGGCCGTAACAAAATGGGAAACAGGGACGTCCAGGCCATCAATAGAAAATCTGCAATCTCTGAGCAGGCTCTATAACGTCCCGCTGGAGTATTTGCTGGATGAAAGCGGGGACGAACTTCCTGCTCCGGCGGCCCCGGCTGCAGAGAGGGCGCCGGAGCAGAAGGTACAGAAAAAAGAAAAGCAGTGGATGAGGCTGCTTGTGATCGGCGCCGTTGTTTTGGCCCTGCTGGTATGCTTCCTTTTCTGGTATGGAAGAGGGCAGAAGGAAAATGGCTTGGATTTACATTCAATTCAGGGAGAAGAAAGTACGTTGTTGGAAGAGCCGGATTTTAACTTGAATTGGGAGTAACAGGAAGGAGGTGAAACCAATGGGGATGAAAAGATATCTGTGCTTATTGTTCGCCTGTATTGCAATTTTTAGCTGTATTCCCGCTCAGGCCGTTGCAGCTGATATTGGAGAACAGGCAACAGAGATCGCAGAACCAAGAGCCACAGGCGAGTTTGATTTTGAGATTTCTGCGAAGAGCATGAGAAAAGCAAGCACCAGCTTTCCGATGGAATATGGGGAAACCGTTACCATTACGGCATCTTATTCTCCGGCGTCAGCGAGTGTCGACTTCGGACTGATCGACTCCGACGGGCTATTTTACCCTGTACGAGGAAGCAACGGGAGCATTAACCAGACGATCAGGATCGATCTCAGAGGGACCTATACATTTGCGGTAAGAAACAACTCCAGTTACAAAGTGAGTGTTTCCGGATTTGTAAATTATTAGGGATGTTGAAAGGAGGCGGCTTCTATGAAAAAAATTGCTGCGTTGGTTTTGGCTCTTGTGATGGTACTGTCATGTGGCATTACAGGTTCAGCTACGGAGTTTGAAAAAGAAGACAACCGATTGATTAGCACAGAAAATATTGAAATCAACGGTATCTCCACGACTGTGAAAACGTATGACGATCAGGGATTTATTGTCACAACGTATGAGTTTACTGATGAGGGCTTAACAGAGACTGACATGGAAGGCGCAATCAGGGAGATAGAATCTGAAATGGCTTCGGATGCTCCGATGCCTCTTGCATCGGGCCCTACGGCTACCGCGTCAAAGAAGTTCAACACGAGTGAACACTCTCCAACAGATGTTTCATTAACAGCATCCCAGTCTGGAACATTTTGTAAAAGTATTGATAATAATTACGCATATCTTTGGGTTGTTGGGGGGGTAAGTAAAGCTGCTTATACAAGCCCTGATTATACTCCAAGCTCCATTTATATTACTGAGACATTTGAAACAACAGGGCTGCAAGTATCGGTTTCGTGGCCACCTGCGGTAACAAGCGGAAGCAAAATTTATGAAAGAACTCTGGGACCATACAATAATGTGAATTTTGTGACACTAAATTGGCCTCAAATCAGTGCAGCAAGCGGATTTGCAACGGCGTTTTCTCTTAGTGCAACTACAACAGTTGATGCAAATTTTGAAAATGGATCTGTTGTAGGTCACAGTGCATCAACATCATACAAACAGAATTTCCAGACAGGCTGGTAAAAAGTAAATTCCATCACGATGCCCCTAGTATATTATATACCAGGGGCATTGTGATAAATAATTTTGGAGGAAAGATTGAAAAAAAACACAAAAACAAATTTATTAAAAATGGCCGCCATACTTATAGTTATTACGATTATAAGTAATGTCTTCATTGGGTATCGACTTACACCAGAGAGCGCCGTAAAAGCTGTGCGTTTTTATCCGGCAGAAGCTCCAGTTATCCTGCTCAATGAGAGAATAAATTCAAATTGCGTATTTTATCTCGTGGATGCTGGAGAACAATATTATACTGTTTACTGTAAAAAAACAAAATTTTTATGGAGAGGGTATGTTGGCTCGAGTGGACAAGAAAAAACAGAAAGCGGCGTAGAACTTCTTAATAAATTTTGGGTGGGAGAAGATGTGGATGCGGGTTGGGTTGTATCAATTTCTCACGACCCAGAGGTGAGATCGATTAGAATCAAAAGTGGAGATACTGTTATTCAAAGAGAAGCTCCTCTCAATCAACCCGTTGTAATACAAATAAAAACAGATGATAGGAGCGATATGGATGTTAAATTTGAAGCGGTTGCTTTGTCGAGTTCGGATGAAGTGTTATATAGGTTGGACTACGAAATAAACGGCAATATAGTAGAAATGGGTAAGTATGGATGGATTCCAGAAAGAGGTTAATGAGAGTAATTGTGCGGAAAACTCATTGTCGCTATTGCGACGATGAGTTTTCCACTATAATGGTTTACCCGTTTGCGCTGTGCGTGAACGGATAAACCGTTACATAATTAAAGGATTTAGGGTACCTGTCCAAGAATGGTATTTTCCTGTTGCTTCCTGTAATAACGGATTTATGTTGACTGCCCCGGAGATCTATGGTATAGTGACAGCGGCAGAAAAAAATTCCTGCCACTGAAAAAACCGGCTGCAGCGGTCAGGGAAATGAGGGAATCCAGTTGCAATTGAATCATTGTGTTTCGGCGTTTGACGCATAGCAGAGGCTATCGCGTCAAACAAAGAGATTTGGCATATAGCCTCTGCTCATTCCAAATCACAAGAGCTTTGGAGGAGCATCATGCGCTATATGAAAGCAGCCGACGTGCTGCCGCCGGACCTGCTGGCCCAGGTCCAGGCGTATATCGACGGGGAGTATCTGTACATCCCCCGGCGGGAGACCAGCCGCAAACCCTGGGGCGCGGCCAATGGCCGCAAGGCGGAGACCCTGGCCCGAAATCAGGAGATCTATCGGCGCTATCGGGAGGGGACCTCTGTGGACCAGCTGGCGGAAGCCTACTTTCTGGCGCCGAAGAGCATTTGGAAGATCATCGCCCGCCTGAGAAATGAATAAGAACACAAGCGCCATGCGGACTCCCGCATGGCGCTTTCTTATTTCTGAACCGAGTTGACGGTTGCGGGACCGGCCTGCGGCAGGGTATGCTGAGGGCAGTAAGACAACACCAAGGAGGAATTTCCAATGTCCCAGCGAATCCCGCAAAAACCGAAACGGCGCCGCCTGGACTACCGGCAGGATCCCTGCCGGGATGTATTCACCTGCCGGGTCTGCGGCTGGCCGGTAGGACCTCAGGCTGCCGGAACCCAGCACCGCAACCACTGCCCCAACTGCCTTGCCAGCGTCCACCTGGATGACGAGCCGGGGGACCGGGCCGCCGACTGCGGCGGCACCATGGAGCCGGTGGCCGTCTGGGTCCGCAAGGGCGGCGAGTGGGCCATCATCCACCGCTGCAAGATCTGCGGCGTGCTCCATTCCAACCGGGTGGCGGCGGATGATAACCCCATGCTGCTGATGAGCTTGGCGGTGAAGCCTCTGGCCGCACCGCCGTTCCCCTTGGACCGGCTGGAGCGGGCGGCGGAGTAAAAACCTGAAAAATCGGCGGAGGCTGTACGGCCTCCGCCGGTTTTTCTATGCCACGTGTTTGAAATTCCCCCAGGTCTCATTGACACTGGAGACGCAGGCGAAGGTATCCGGGAAGCGGGCCAGAATCTCCTGGAACCGAACCACCTGATGGCGGTTCACCACGCAGATCAGCAGGGAACGGGGAGTCTCCGAGTACATTCCCTCCGCCTGGAGCACAGTGACACCGTGGCGCAGCTGCTGCATGAGCTGCCGGGAGAGCTCCTCCGGCTGCCGGGTGACCACCTCGAATTTCATGGCGGATTTGCCGCCCTTCAAAATGGTGTCGCTGATGCTGGAGCTGAGATAGCAGTAGATCAGGCACAGGATCACCGGCTCGAACTGGCAGCCGTAGACGAAGAAGGACAACACCGCCACCGCGGCATTGAGGCTGAAGATCAGCCAGACCAGGCTGGCCTCCGGGTGCTTTTTCCGCACCCAGGCGGCTACGATGTCCGTTCCGCCGGTGGAGCCGTTCTGCCGGATCACCCAGCCGTACACAGCGCCGCTGACCACACCGGCCGCCACAGGCCCCAGGATGGCGGAGGAGCCGGAGTCATAGGCGATGGCGCTTAGGTCCATCTGGCCCAGCACCAGCGTGACGGCGGAGAACACCAGCACGAACACCAGCGTTTTGCGGGCGAAGTCCCGGTCGACTTTTTTCCAGGCCAGCAGGACCAGCGGCAGGTTGATGAGCAGGGAGAGGTAGCCGATATTGACGTGCAGCAGGTATTGCAGCATGGTGGCCAGGCCGTTGATGCCCGCCGGGGCAAAGGCGTTGGGAAAGACAAACAGCTCATAGCTGACGCCCATCAGACAGGCCAGACCGGCTGTGATCGCGTAGCTGCGCAGAGCGGTCCAAGAGGGATGATGCTTCATAGGAGTGCCTCCGTTTTCTGAAATCCGGGCCGCAGTATACGCCATTTTCCTCCAAAACGCAACAGAAATTGCAAAAAAAATTCTGCATTGCAGGAAAACTTTCCTGCAATGCAGAATCCGTATATACGGCCCTGCCGGAGGGGAAAAAACTGGATGTCCACGCAGTCTGAACGGGCAGTGCCGTCACGGGGAATCAGAACTTCTTGTCCTTTGCGGTCTCACAGTAGGCGCAGCGATAGGTGTGAGTGGCGGGATCGCTCAGCAGGAATATGGCGTCCAGCTGGGGCTCTGCTACGGTGATGCAGCGGGGGTTTTTGCAGTGGATGACATTCACCAGCTTTTTCGGAAGCTCCAGATGCTTCTTTTCCACCCGCACGCCGTTGCGGATGATGTTGACGGTGATGTTGGGGTCGATATAGCCCAGCACATCCAGATCTACCTCCATAGGGGAGTCGATCTTGATGATGTCCTTCTTACCCATCCGGCCGCTGCGGACATTCTTGATGATGGCCACGGAGCAGTCCAGCTGGTCCAGATGGAGGTAGCGGTAGATGTCCATGCTCTTGCCAGCCTGGATGTGGTCCAGGACCACGCCGTTTTGGATGCTGTCGATGTTCATAGCGTCAATGCCTCCTTCTCACACCTGAATGCCCAGCAGCTTCAGGATCAGTGCCATGCGGATGTACTTGCCGTTCTTCACCTGTCTCCAGTAGGCGGCCCGGGGATCCTTGTCCACCGCCACAGTGATCTCGTTGACACGGGGCAGGGGGTGGAGGATGGACAGGTCCGCCTTGGCGTTCTCCAGCTTCTCCGGTGTCAGGATGTAGCTGTCCTTCAAGCGCAGGTAGTCCTCCTCATTGAAGAACCGCTCCTTCTGGACACGGGTCATGTAGAGAATGTCCAGCTGGGGGATGACGGACTCCAGATCCGTGGTCTGGGTGTAGGGGATGCCCTTCTTCTTCAGAGCCTCCTCCTTCACATACCGGGGCAGCTTCAGCTCGGTGGGGGAGATCAGCACGAAGTTGATGTGATCGTACCGGCTCAGGGCGTTCACCAGGGAGTGGACGGTGCGGCCGAATTTCAGGTCGCCGCAGAAGCCGATGGTGAAGTTGTTCAGCCGCCCCTTCTCCCGGTGGATGGTCAGCAGGTCGGTGAGCGTCTGGGTGGGATGGTTGTGGCCGCCGTCGCCAGCATTGATGATAGGTACCTCACTGAACTGGGAGGCGGCGTAGGGAGCACCCTCCTTGGGATGGCGCATGGCGATGATGTCGGCGTAGCAGCTGACGGTGTGGATGGTGTCGCCCACGGTCTCGCCCTTGGCGGTGGAGCTGGAGCTGGCCTCAGAAAAGCCCAGGGTGCTGCCGCCCAGGGCCAGCATGGCGGACTCAAAGGAGAGCCGGGTCCGGGTGGAGGGCTCGAAGAAGAGCGTTGCCAGCTGCTTGTGGGCACAGGCGTCCTGGTACTTGACCGGGTTGGCGATAATGTCCTCCGCAGTGGCGATCAGCTGATTGATCTCCTCCACGGAGAGGTCGGTGATGTCGATGAGATTTCTGGGCATGATGAACTCCTTTCAGGGGTGTGGTGGGAGGGAGCCGCTCCTCGGGCGGCAGGGAATAGCTCCCGGCAAAGCCGGAAGCGGAATGAGCGGAATTTATTTCGACGTGATCCAGGATTCGTCGGATGGGTTGGCCCGGAACCTCTTCAGCCGCTCAATGTCCTCCGGCTTGATCTTCCCCTCCTCAGCGGCCACCTCGCAGACGGCATCGAAGTTGGAGAGGGAGTGGTTGACGACGTTCGCGGCGGCCAGCCGGTCCAGGCCCTTTTGGAGCCCGTAAGTGAAGATGGATGCGACGCCGAGAACCTCGGCACCCGCCTCCCGCAGCGCCTCTACAACTTCAATGCAGCTGCCGGCGGTGGAGATCAGGTCCTCCACCACAACGACCTTCTGGCCCTTCTCCAGCCTGCCCTCGATGCGGTTCTGGCGGCCGTGGTCCTTGTTGCCGGAGCGGACGTAGCCCATGGGCAGGTCCATCAGGTGGCCCACGATGGCCGCGTGAGCGATGCCGGCGGTGGACGTGCCCATCAGCACCTCCGCATCCGGGT
Source organism: Oscillibacter acetigenes (assembly GCF_025567605.1). Classification (NCBI taxonomy): domain Bacteria; kingdom Bacillati; phylum Bacillota; class Clostridia; order Eubacteriales; family Oscillospiraceae; genus Oscillibacter; species Oscillibacter acetigenes. The sequence continues at coordinate 175,094 of NZ_JAOQKG010000004.1, forward strand.
AATGGGTGCGGATCAGCTCCACCAAGCCCTTCTCCACGGCCGTGCGGACGGCGGGAGCGGTGAGGGTCAGGCGGTTGTCGCAGTAGATGGGGCTCTTGATGCCGCTGGCCCAGGTGAAGGGCTCGTCCGGCCGCAGGAACACCGCGCCGATGCTCAGCAGATCGTGGGCGATTTCACGTTCTAAGTTCATGGAAAAATCCTCCTTATCCAAATGTGCGAAGATGGTCAGTGCTTTCGGCCGACCCAGAAAGCACTTGCGGCCACAATGGCTGCAAGGTACAATAGCGCCGACTCGGTATAACCGAATGGCAGGGCTTTGATCCAGATTACTCCGAATGCCAGTACCATGAAAAAGACAGCAATGACAAGGGCAAGTTCCATCAAATCAAATTTCATGCAGACGTGCCCCCGTTCCGCTCAGCCCCAAAAGTCCTTGACCGCTCTCCGATAAGCGGCCACCGGGTCCTCCGCCTGGGTGATGGGACGGCCCACCACGATGTAGTCGCAGCCGGACTTGCCCGCCTTCTCCGGGGTCATGATCCGCTTCTGGTCGCCGGCGGCACTGTCCGCGAACCGGATGCCGGGGGTGACGGTCAGGAAGTCCGCGCCGCAACGCTCCTTGACCAGAGCCGCCTCCAGAGGAGAGCAGACCACGCCGTCCAGGCCGCTGGCGGCGGCGTTCTTGGCGTAGGAGAGCACCGTCTCTGCCATGGGGGTGTCGATCAGCAGCTCGTTTTTCAAGGCGGCGGCGTCGGTGGAGGTCAGCTGGGTGACGGCAATCAGCAGGGGGCGGGTGCCGTCGGGACGAGTCAGGCCCTCCAGGGCGGCCCGCATCATCTCAGAGGTCCCGGCGGCGTGGAGGTTCACCATATCCACATCCAGTCGGGAGAGGACCGCCATGGCCCGCTTCACGGTGTTGGGGATGTCGTGGAGCTTCAGGTCCAGGAAGATCTTGTGGCCCCGGGCCTTGATGTCCCGGACCACCTGGGGGCCCTCGGCATAGAACAGCTCCATGCCGATCTTCACAAAGGGCTTCTCCCCGGCGGGGAACTGGTCCAGGAAGGAGAGGGTCTCCTCACGGGTGGGGAAGTCCAGGGCGATGATGACGTCTTTTGCGCTCATATTCAAACAGTCCTTTCTGTAAATTTCTCGGTGACAGCGTTCAGCCGTGCGCCGCGCCGGTCAGGTCCGCGATACGCTCCACGCCCAGCCTTTCGCACACGCCCGGCAGGGCTTCGATGATCTTCTTGCAGGCATAGGGGTCCCGCAGGTTGGCGGCGCCGATCTCCACGGCGCTGGCCCCCGCCAGCATCATCTCACACACGTCCTCCGCAGAGGAGACACCGCCGCAGCCGATGATGGGCAGCTGCACCGCCTCGTACACGTCCCACACCATCCGCACCGCCACCGGGAACACCGCGGGGCCGGACAGTCCGCCGGTGCGGTTGGCGATGAGGGGCTTTTTCGTTTTCAGGTCGATCCGCATCCCCAACAGGGTGTTGATGAGGCAGATGCCGTCGGCTCCCGCGTCAGCGCAGGCCCTTGCGATCTCCGCGATGTCCGTGACGTTGGGGGAGAGCTTCATGAAGACCGGCTTTTTCGTCACCGCCTTCACTGTCCGGGTGACTTCCGCGGCGGCCCTGGGGTCGGAGCCGAAGTTTTTCCCTCCAGCGTGGACATTGGGACAGGAGATGTTCACTTCCAGAATGGACACCTGCTCCACGTCGTTGAGCTTGGCGCAGTTCTCAGCGTACTCCTGAAGAGAGAAGCCCCCCACGTTGGCAATCACCGGCCCATGAAAGATTTTTGCAATGTTGGGCACCTCCTCCGCGATCACCGCGTCGATGCCGGGGTTCTGGAGGCCCACGGCGTTCAGCATCCCGGAGGCGGTCTCCGCGATCCGGGGCTGAGGGTTGCCCGGACGGCTCTGTGCGGTAGTGCCCTTCCAGGAGAAGCTGCCCAGAAGGTCCAGGTCGTACAGCTCTGCGTACTCCCGGCCATAGCCGAAGGTGCCGGAGGCGGGGATTACGGGATTTTTCAGCTCCACCCCTGCAAGGCGGACAGACAGGCTTACCATACGATTTCCTCCTTGTACAGAATGGGACCGTCCTTGCACACCCGCTTGTAGCCGTTTCCCGTGGGCACGGAGCAGCCCATGCAGGCGCCGAAGCCGCAGCCCATCCGGGCCTCGAAGCTGAACTGCCCGCCGGTGAGCTGGGGCAGGCCGTGGACGGCCTTCAGCATGGGGGTGGGGCCGCAGACGAAGGCGTAGCCGCACTCCGGCACGTGACGGGCCAGATCCGTAACAAATCCCTTTGTGCCCAAGCTGCCGTCCTCCGTGGCCACCATCAGGCGGCAGCCCAGCTTGCCGAATTCCTCCAGGTAAAAGGCGTCTCCGCCGGAGCGGAATCCCAGTCCCACTGTGGGGGCGATGCCCGCCTCCAGCATCCGCTGGGCCAGGCCGTACAGGGGCGCGATGCCGATGCCGCCGCCCAGCAGGATGGGGTGGGCCCCGCCCTTTGCCAGATCAAAGCCGTTGCCGAGACCCGACAGCACATCCAGCTCTGTGCCGGGGACGCACCGCACTAAGTCATGGGTGCCTTCGCCCACCACCCGGACCAGGAGCAGCAGGGCGTCCTTCGTCCAGTTGCAGATGGAGATAGGCCGCCGGAGGAATTTGCCGGGCAGCTGGATGTTCACGAACTGCCCCGGCGCCGTGATGGCGGAGGTGTCGCCGGACAGCACCAGCTCATAGGTGTCGGCGGTCAGCTGCCGGGCGTGTTCCATGGTAAAGAGGGATTGTTTCATAGGTAGTCCTCCTGACAGGGGGGGATGGGGGTCTTATTGATGTTGCGAGAGCTGGCGGTGTACACCAGATTCCCGTTGCAGATGGTCTTGTCCACTCCGGCGGTGACGGTCCAGCCGTCAAAGGGCGTGGAACGGCCCTGGGAGAAGAAAAGGGTGCTGTCGATGGCATGGGGCCAGTTCAGATCCAGCACGGTCAGATCCGCGATCTCTCCCGCCTCGATCTTTCCGCCGGGCAGGCGGAACAGCCGCCGGGGATTGACGCACAGGGCGTTCAGCAGCGTGGCGAAGGGGACGATGCCCGGCTCCACCAGCTCCGTATACAGCACCGGGAAGGCACACTCCAACCCCACGATGCCGTTGAGGCTGCGGAGTCCCCTAGACTTCTCCTCCGCGCTGTGGGGGGCGTGGTCCGTGGCGATGCAGTCGATGGTGCCGTCCAGCAGCCCTTCGATCAAAGCATCCCGGTCCGCGGCGGAGCGGATGGGGGGATTCATCTTGAACCGGCCGTCATCCATCAGGTCCTCGTCGCAGAGGATCAGGTAGTGGGGCCCGGTCTCGCAGGATACCGGCAGCCCCTCCGCCTTGGCCTTGCGGATGAGGGCCACGCTCTCCTTGGTGGAGACATGGCACACGTGGTATCGGCAGCCGGTCTCCCGCACCAGCTCCAGATCCCGCTCCACCTGTTTCCACTCGCTCTCAGGGGCATTGCCGGGGAAGCCGTTCCGCTTCGCCCACTCCCCGTCGTGGATGCACCAGCCGGGAGTCAGCAGGGACTCGTCCTCACAGTGGGCAGTGATGGGCTTGTCCAGCTGTTTTGCGAGTTCCATGGCATCGCGCATCTGGTCGGCGGACTGGACGCCTTTCCCGTCGTCGGAGAAGCTGCAGACAAAGGGCTCCATAGACGGCATGTCCGCCAGCTCCGCGCCTTTTTCGCCCCGGGTGATGGCCCCATAGGGATACACCCGCACCCGGCCGTCCCGGGCGATGGCGTCCAGCTCCGGCCACAGGTGCTCCAGGGAGTCCGGCACCGGATTCAGGTTGGGCATGGCGCACACCGCCGTGTAGCCTCCTGCGGCGGCCGCCGCCGTGCCGGAGGCGATGGTTTCCTTATAAGAAAATCCAGGCTCCCGAAGATGAACATGTACATCAACGAAACCTGGAACAATGACTTGATCCTGACATTCAATTACGGAAAAACCTTCCTGGGAAAGGGAGGGAGAAACGGAAACAATACGGCCTTTGGAAATGGCAACATCCACATTCTGGAAAGTTCCATCCCGGAAAACAGCCCCGCCGGTCAGCAAGAAATTCATGGGTACGCTCCTTCCTCTGCGTCTTCATTCGACATATTATCATAACGGAAAAGGAAGCAGTTGTCAACGCCTATTTTCTGGAGTTTTCCAAAAGCGGCGGCGATTGCCGCCGCCTCTGGAATCTTCCATCAGGGCCGGGGCGGACGGCAGGCCAGGCAGCCGGTATAGAGCCGGGAGACCTCAGGCCAGTCCACCAGTCGCCACCAGGCTTCGAAGTAGTCCGCCCGGCGATTCTGGTATTGGAGATAGTAGGCGTGCTCCCATACGTCGCAACACAGCAAGGGGATCAGGGGCAGCGGTGTGTCCTGGTTTGCGGTCTTTTGGACAGCCAGGTGCCCCTCGCCGTCTGCGGATAGCCAGGCCCAGCCGGAGCCGAATTGCCCCAGGGCCGCCTTGCGCATGGCCTCCTTCAAACCTGCCATGCCGCCGAAGTCCCGTACCACAGCGCCCTCCAGCGCCATGTCCGGGGCGGAGACCGGCAGGGGGTGGAGGGTGCGGAAATACAGGTCATGATTAAAGACGCCTCCGGCGTTGTTCCGAACGCCCTGTCGCAGGCCATCCGGCAGTTCCTCCCAGTTTAGGCACAGCTTCCAAAGCGGCCAGGACTGATAGGCGGGCGTCCGCTCCAGCAGCTGGTTCAGAGCGTCCACATAGGCGGCGAAGTGCTTGTCGTGATGGAAATACAGCACTTTTTCGATCAGCTCCGGCGCCAGCGCGTCATAGCCGTAGGGCAGGGGCGGCAGGGTGAAGGGATAATGCTGTTCCATGTATTGCTCCAAGGGGATCATCCTTTCCGGCGAAGTGTCAAAGTCCGCTGTTCCCATCCTATGCAGAAAGGGAATCCCATATTTCCAAAAGGTGCTGCACAAAAACCGGGAGGGCGTTTCGCCCTCCCGGTCCGGTCTCAGCAGTGGCCGCAGGTATGGCCGCTCTCGTGGTGGCCGCAGCCGTGGTCGCCGCAGGTGTGCTCCTCACCGTGGTGATGGTCGCAGGTGGCTGCATCGGCGCTGACCAGCGTGCCTGCCAGCAGTTCTGCCACCCGGGTGTCCGCGTCGCCCTGGCAGCCGGCGTACAGCCGGATACCTGCCTCCGCCAACGCCATCTGGGCCCCACCGCCGATGCCGCCGCAGATCAGGGCATCCACCTGATGGTCCTTCAAAAAGCCAGCCAGGGCCCCGTGTCCGCTGCCATTGGTATCCACCACCTGGGAGGAGGCTACGGTGCCGTTCTCCACATCATAGAGCTTGAACTGTGCCGTGTGGCCAAAGTGCTGGAACACCTGGCCGTTTTCATAGGTGACTGCGATTTTCATGAGGACGCTTCCTTTCCGTCTTGGGAGGCACACCGGCCGCAGGGCCTGCTGAAGCCCCGGCAACTTTCCTGGGGACAGAGGGCGTAGCTGCCGCCGCCGATCTGCAGCGGACGGCCTTCCACCAGAAAGACCGCCAGCTTCTGTCGGGCCTGGGCATAGATCCGCTGAACGGTAGTCCGGGCCACCCCCATCTGGGCGGAGGCCTCCTCCTGGTTCAGGCCCAGGTAATCCATCAGACGCACCGCCTCATACTCCTCCACTGTCAGCTCCACGGCCTCCCCGTGGGCGGGCTGTTCCGGAGCAAAGCGGCAGTGGGCCGGCATCTGGCAGACCCGGCGGCATTTGGCGCTGCGCGGCATGGGTGTTCCTCCCTTGTTTTGAACATATGCCCATTATATATGATTTTGAACATATGTCAAGAATAACGTTGGAAAAATCTGCGTTCCGCCTTGACAGGCCCAGGGCGGTCCCTTTATGATGGAGCCAGAGAGGGGGCGGTTCTCTTGAAAAAGAAGTGGAAAATCCTGCTGGCGTGCGTCGTGGCAGTGACGGCAGCATGTGCTGCGGCGTGGTATCTCCTTCCCCGCCCCGCGGTAGGGGAGGACTACGAAGTCCAGTATATCAATGTGGGAGAGACGCTGGAGAATATTACCGGTCAGATAGACCAGAATACCTGTAACGCCCTCAATGACCTGCTTCGGCAAGCAGAGAGAAGGGGGTACCGCAGAAACGTCTTTCCAAGGCAGCTGCGGGAGGACACGGTGCAGATCATAGGCGTCGACAGCCATGGACCCTGGTTCTTTGAGCTGGACGGCGAAGCTTGCGTACTCTGCGACGGACAAAGGGGCGGCTACCCCATTATTGACGGCGAAGGGCTGCTGAAACAGGTCTGGGCCCTGCTGCCGGAGCCGTGACAGGGGAGGGATGCGCCTGTGAAAAGAAAATGGAAAATTTTGCTGGCGTGCGTTGTGGTAGTGGCAGCGGTGGCGGCCATGACTGTGGGAATCTGCGCACGGTATGTCCTGCACTACCCTGCGGTGGGAGGGGACTTTGAAATCAGCTTCATCAGAGCAGGGGAGACACTAGAGGACATCACGGAACAGATCGATCAGGATACTTTAGACGCCATCAAGGGACTGGTGCTGGGCGCGGAAAGAGGGGGTACCGTGTTGGCTGCTCTCCATGGCTCTCGGAGAGCAGTGTGGAGATCAACGGGAGAGACAGTGAGGGGCTATGGCATATCTATCTGGACGAGGACACCGCCGTAATTTATGATGGTGACAGACGGTATCCCCTCATCAATGGCGAAGAACTCCTGGAACAGCTTTGGGCCCTGTTGCCGGAGCAGTGACAAAGAAGGGGCGCATATGAAAAGAACATGGAAAGTTCTGCTGGTATGTGTTGTGGCCGTGGCAGCCCTGGCTGGCTATTTCTTCCTGCTACCCGCCCCGGCAGGGGGAGAGGACTTCCAGCTGCTGGAGGTCCGGCAGGACGGACGGGATTTGACGGCGTCGCTCCGGCCGGAGCAGCTGGCGGACCTGGAGGCTACAATGCGGGGGGCCTCTAGGTTCCGCTGGAAGAATCCCGTTGGGGTATATCCTCTGGAAGCGGATACCGTCATGCTCCTGGGTGCCAATGGGGAATCCGTCATCCTGGTGGGCAGTCAGGGGCGCTTTGCGGTGGACGGCTATCCCCTGCACGACGGGGAGACCCTGCTGGCGGAGGTTCAGAACATCCTCGCATCCTAATTCATTTTGCTTATAGATAAGAGCAGATACAGCGGAAAGGAGCAATCAGATGGAACAGCGGGAAGCGGCCATCTGCCAATGGTTCGACATGTGGCTCACCAAGCGGGACACCGGCATCCGGGACCTTTTCGCCCCGGACGCGGTGTACATCGAGAGCTGGGGCCCGGAGTACCACGGCGCGGACAAGATCGCCTGGTGGTTCACCGAGTGGAATCGCCGGGGCACGGTGGAGCGGTGGGATATCCGCCAGTTCTTCCACAAGGGGGACCAGACGGTGGTGGAGTGGACCTTCGCCAACCGGATGGACGACGGCCGCCGGGAGGTGTTCGAGGGTATGACCCTGGTCCGCTGGACGGCAACGGGGCAGATCGCCCGTCTCCAGGAGTTCGGCTGCAACCTGGGCCGTTACGACCCCTACGCCCACGGCCCGGAGCCCCGGTTCCGGGAGCAGCAGGCGGCCTGGTTCTGAAAACCCAAAAAGCGGCGCCCGTTCCGAAAGGAACGGGCGCCGTTGTTTGGATACTAAGAAGGGACGTCTTATTTTTGCAGCGTCTTGACCCACTGGCCGTACTTCTCCAGATTGGCGTCACAGGCGGCAGAATCCGCGCCCTGGGTCAGAATATACACCTTGATCTTGGGCTCCGTGCCGGAGGGTCGCACCAGAATGGTGGTGCCGTCCGCCAGCTCGAACCGCAGCACGTTGGAGCCGGAGAGCTCCATGGCGCTCTTCGCACCGGTGGCGCAGTCCACCACGGACCCGTCGGTGTAGTCCTTCCGGGTGACGACTTTCACGCCGGAGATCTCCGCCGGGGGATTCTCCCGGAGATTCTTCATCAGCTGCGCCATATCCTTCAGACCGTCCAGGCCGGGCATCACCAGGTTGTAGGTCTTTTCGGCGTAGTGACCATACTTCTCGTATAGCTTCTCCAGGGCGTCGAACAGCGTCATGCCCTGGGCGGCGTACCAGGCGGCCATCTCCGTCAGCAGCATGGAGGCGGTGACGGCGTCCTTGTCCCGGACGTAGTCGCCCAGCATGTAGCCGTAGCTCTCCTCATAGGAGAAGATGACCTTTCCTTCGCCGGCGGCCTCCAGGGCGTTCTTCTTCTCCGCCATGAACTTGAAGCCAGTGAAGGTGTCGTAGCAGGTGACGCCGTTGGACTCAGCCACCTTCCGGGCCATCTCCGTGGTGACGATGGTCTTGAGGGCCACGGGCTTCTCCGGCATTTTGCCGGAGCGGCGCATGGCGCCGATGAGGTAGTCCAGCAGCAACACGCCGGTCTGATTTCCGGTGACGGGGCGGTACTCGCCGCTGTGGTTCCGGATCATGATGCCCACCCGGTCGCTGTCCGGGTCAGTGCCCAGGATGAAGTCCACGTCATTCTCCCGGGCCAGGTCGATGGCCAGATAGAAGCCCTCCGGGTTCTCCGGGTTGGGGGAGACCACGGTGGGGAAGTCGCCGTCGATCACCATCTGCTTGGGCTCACAGATCAGGTGCTTGATGCCCAGGGTCCGCAATGCCTCCGGCACCAGCTTGTAGCCGCAGCCGTGGAAGGGAGTGTACACCAGCTTGAAGGTGTCCGCCACCTTGGCCACGGTTTCCTTGTCGTTAATCATGGCAGTGACGTTGGCCATAAACTTCCGGTCCGTCTCCTCCCCCATAGTCTCAATGAGGCCGGCCTTCACCGCCTCGTCGAAGTCCATGCGCCGGATGCCATTGAAGACGTCGATCTGTTCCAGAGCAGCGGCGATGGCGTCGGCGTGGTGAGGGGGCAGCTGGGCGCCGTCCTCCCAGTAGACCTTGTAGCCATTGTACTCCTTCGGATTGTGGCTGGCGGTGACATTGATGCCCGCCTGGCAGCGGTACTCCCGCACGGCGAAGCTCAGCTCCGGCGTGGGGCGGAGGGACTCGAAGATCCGCACATGGATACCGTTGGCGGCGCAGACCTCCGCCGCCGCCCGGGCGAACTCCATGGAGTGGTTCCGGCAGTCCATACAGATGGCCACGCCCCGGCGCTTGCCCTCCTCGCCCTCGGCGCAGATGACCTGGGCAAAGCCCTGGGTGGCCCAGCGGATCACATGGATGTTCATGTTGTGCAGGCCCACGGCCATGATGCCCCGCAGGCCGGCGGTGCCGAACTCCAGCGGGCCGTAGAACCGGCTCTCAATCTCCTTGGGGTCATTTCGGATGCTCTCCAGCTCCGCACGCTCCGCGTCGGACAGGGCAGGACTCGCCAGCCACTTTTCATATTCCTTCATAAAATCCATGCGAGAGATACCTCCTGTTGTGTAAATTGAGAACGGAGGCGGGACATTAGTCCTGCTCCGGGATTTCCGCGGGGGTGTTCAGCAGCGCCTGGGCCTCCTCCAGTTGGGAGGCGGGGACCCAAATCTCTACTCCCTGGGAGGCGAAGCCTCCCAGCACCTTGCCCAGGGACCCATTCTGGAAGGCGGGGATGCCGCAGCTTTCCAAAAACGACACAGTGATGTCCGCCTGGCTGTCTAGCTCCCACTGGATGTCCAGCTTGGCGGCGGGTTCCGGTGCGCCTGCCTCGTCTTTCGGCCAGCGGTCCAGCAGGTCCCGGTCCGCCCGGGCCCAGAAGTCCTTTGCCGGTTCTGTCATAGTTCCACGTCCTTTACTTGTGATATTTGGTGCCTGCGTTGATCTGATACGCCCGGTAGATCTGTTCCAGCACCATCACCCGGGCCAGATGGTGGGGGAAGGTCATGGGAGACATGGAGAGCCGCAGCCTGGCCTCTGCTTTGATGGAGGGGTGCAGGCCAAAGGACCCGCCGATGAGAAACACCAGATGTCCCACGCCCTGGCTGGCCCAGGCAGCCATCTGCCGGGCCAGCGCCTCGCTGGACCGCGGCTCTCCCTCCACGCACAGAGCGATCAGGGCGGCGCCGGATGGGAGCTTGGCCCGGATGGCAGCAGCCTCCTTCAAAAGGGCCGCCTCGATCTGGGCGGGGGAGGGGTCCTCCGGCAGCCGCTCCTCCGGCAGTTCTACCAGCTCCAGCTTACAGAAGCGGGACAGCCGCTTGACGTACTCCGCCGCGGCGTCTATATAAAATTTCTCCTTCAGCTTTCCGACACACAGGATCGTCACCTTCTGCATACGGACCTCCTGCTCACGGTGTGGGCTGGGCCCAGGCAGTCCCTGGGAGCCACAGACAGCAGAGGCGAGACACCTGCGGCGGAGAGAGCCCGTTCTACGGCAGTTTGCGCCATGGCGGGCGTATTATTCTCCCGGCTCAGATGGGCCAGGATGATCTCTGATGTGCCGCTCTGCGCCAGAACGGCGGCAAAACGGGCGGCATCCTCATTGCTGAGATGGCCTTGTGCGCCCAGAATCCGCTGTTTCAAATAGTAGGGGTAGGGCCCGCTGCGGAGGGTCTCGATGTCGTGGTTGGCCTCCAGCACCGCCAGATCCACGCCCTCCAGAATGTCGGCAGCCTCGTCGGTGACGTAGCCGGTATCCGTCAGGACACCGACGGCGCCGCCGGCGGCGTCCAGCCGGAAACCACAGGAACCGGGAGCGTCATGGGATGTGGGAAATGCCGTCACGGCAAACTCTCCGATAGACTGGGGGATGCCGAAGTCCAGCGCGTCCAGCCGTGTCTCTGCGCCGGGCAGCCGCCAGGATAGCTCCCGGGCGGCCCGCTCGGTGGTAAAAACCGGGGCGGCGCAGCGCTTGAGCAGCGTCTGCAGGCCGGAGATGTGGTCCGCGTGGGTGTGCGTGATGAGAATGGCCGTGAGGCTTCCGAGCTCCAGGCCCAGCTCCCGCAAAGCGGCAGTGATGCGGCGGCAGGAAATGCCCGCATCCAGCAGAATATAGCTCTCCCCGCAGGAGAGCAGCAGCGCGTTCCCGGAGGAACCGCTTGCCAGCGTATGTACGGTGGTCAAAAAACATACCTCTTCCGGTGAAAAGTAAGACGTCCACAAGGGAGGCCGTCGACGAAAGTCGCCATCCTCCATCGCGGACGTAAAATCGCTCGATCTATGGAAATGTCTTGATTGTATAACCCCGCGGCAGCGGGGGAAACCTAGAGAAGCCTGTACCCCGTTTCAGCCAATGTGAGCCTCCAGCTCCTCGGACTCACCGGGGACCTCCACGGTACGGATGGAAGCGCCAAGGCCCTGGAGCTTGGTGACGATATCCTCATAGCCCCGCTCGATATACTGTACGCAGCTGATCTCGCTCTCGCCCTTGGCAGCCAGGGCAGCGATCACCAATGCCGCGCCGGCCCGCAGATCGCAGGCCTGGATGGGCGCACCGGTGAGATGGTCCACACCCTCCACCACAGCGGTCTTGTCGTCTACCTGGATGCTGGCGCCCATGCGCTTGAGCTCATCCACATAGCGGTAGCGGTTGTTCCAGACGCTCTCCGTCACCAGGGAAGTGCCCTCCGCCAGGCAGAGGACGGTGGTGATCTGGGGCTGCATATCTGTGGGGAAGCCCGGATAGGGCATGGTTTTCACATTGGCCTTCTGCAAGGGGCCGCTGCGGCGGACCAGAAGGGTGTCCTCCCGCTCCTCTACCTCCACGCCCATCTCCACCAGCTTGGCGGTGATGCAATCCATGTGCTTGGGGATGATATTCTTCACCAGGATCTGGCCGCCGGTGGCAGCCACGGCGGCCATATAGGTGCCTGCCTCAATCTGGTCGGGAATGATGGCGTAGCTGCCGCCCCGCAGGCGGTCCACGCCCTGAATTTTAATGGTGTCCGTGCCGGCACCCCGGATGTTGGCGCCCATCGAGTTGAGGAAGTTGGCCAGGTCCACGATATGAGGCTCCTTGGCAGCGTTCTCGATGACGGTGTTGCCTTCCGCCCGGACGGCGGCCATCATGATATTCATGGTAGCGCCCACGGAGACCACATCCAAATAGATGTTGGCGCCCTTGAGGCGGCCGGTCTCCGTGGAAGCGTTGATGAAGCCGCCCTCCACCATGACCTTGGCGCCAAGCGCGGTAAAGCCCTTCACGTGCTGGTCGATGGGGCGCACCCCGAAGTTGCAGCCGCCGGGCATGGCGACCTCCGCCTGGCCGAAGCGGCCCAGGAGAGAACCAATCAGATAATAGGAGGCCCGCATCTTCCGGGCCAACTCATAGGAGGTTCGGGTGGAGCGGATGCGGCTGGCGTCGATCTCCACTGTATGGCGGTTGATGACGCGGATGCCGGCACCCAAATGCTCCAGAATCTTCAGGGACAGCGTCACATCGGAGATCTGGGGGATATTTTCGATCCGGCAGACCCCGTCCACCAGCAGAGCGGCGGGAATGATGGCAACGGCGGCGTTTTTGGCGCCGCTGATCTCTACTTCACCAAACAGGGGATGACCACCCTGTACAATATACTTTGTCAAAGTCGATACCCTCTCTTCAAAAGGCGCTTTCTTTTGTGGCGGCACCTGTAATTTCTATGAAACAGTGTGCCCGGCCCGTGCCGCTTCATACCCGCTAAAGACCTGCGAAACCGGAGAAATTTTCCGGATGGGGAAGCTCACACACCCAAACTATACCATATCCCCGCGCAAAATGCAAACCCTTCCTGCGAGCCGGACGGGTTCCGCGTCAAAATTCGTCAAAATTCCAAAGCCGCCGACGGCTGAAAACAGCCGCTTCAGGCCGAATCGCGGCGCACAGGCGGAGAAATTTGGAAACAAATTATCTGCCCGGCAGGGCTCCAGTTACTCAGCCGGAGGAGACCGCGCCGGTGTAGCAGTTGACATAATAATCAGCCGTATCCGTAGAAACGCACCAGGCGGGCACCAGGGCCATAGGAGTGGCTGTGGTGCTCTGCAGCTCATAACAGAGGTACAGGTCCGTCACGGCAGTGACCACCGCGCCGCTCTGAACGGTGCCGAGGAAGGCATTGAGGGCATCCAGAGCGGACAGGGCACCGTTCCCATTGGCGGTCTGTCCCGCCTGGGGCAGGTGGGTACCGCTGACGGAGGCCACCCGCCCGCCGGAGATGGAGAAGGAGACGGTGCAGTTGACCACCGGGGCCCCGTCGTAGGTCTGGACCGCGGAGGCGCTGCCGTCCTCCCCATCCAGGGAGAAGGCGAGGGCTTCGTAGTGGAACGCACGGCAGAAGGCCCGGCACAGGGCGTCCGCTGTCTCGCCGCTCTGTTCGATCACCACGTCAAAGGTGCCGTCGGACCGGAAGACGGCGCTGCCGTTTTCGCTTTGATAGGTGGTGACGCCGCCGCCACCATCAGACATGACCAGCTCATCTCCCAGGAGAAAGCCGGCCAGCTTCTCATCCTCGTCCGGGTCCCTGGACAAGGTCAGGCCGGCGGGCGGTGTGGCGCCGGGGATAATGCCGTCATCCAGAGAGACACCCTCCGCCGCGAACAGCTGCACCATCTGCTGACGGGCCTCTGCCTGGGCGGAATAGCCGGTGGTCAGCCGTACTCCCAGCAGGCCCAGGAGGCAGAGATTCATCAGAGCCAGGATCAGAATGATGATGTTTTTCAGACGGAAGCTCTCCATCCGTCGGACCTCCTTTCCACCGCCGGAGCGGCTTGTATCCGCTGCACTCAGTCCGCCAGCCAGCTGGCGGATACCGAGTCTCCGCCGCCGTCGGCATAGCCCACAGACAGCTCTGTGCCGGGATGCTCCGCTGCAATGGCCAGCGTCTGCCGCAGCGGCAGCAGGAGCGACGTCTCCCCGGCGGTGCTGTACTGCCGGAACCGCAGGGTGAGGCGGGTGACGCTGGTGCCGGAGAGCGTGATCTCGGCGGCGTGTCCGCCGTCGGAGAAGCGAATGGGGACACCATCGATCTGATATCCGAACAGAAGCTGGGTGGTGTCTCCGCCCTGACTGACGGACTCCAGATACAGCCTTGCCTCGCCGGAGCGGTCCTCTGTCAGCTGTTCCAGCAGGATACTGGCACCCAGCACGGCTTCCGCCGCAGTGGGGACCTCCTCCTGTGCGGAGATCTCCAGCGTAGCATCTGTTCCGCTGCGGTAGGTGATCTCCCCGGAGGGACGGATGTGAAGGGAGCGATCGGCTTCGACCTCGGTGATGACCTCCGTGCCGTCGGCCTCCGCATAGCGCTCCCGCGTGTTGATGTTGAAGCCGAAAGCCGCCAGCAGCCAGTCCGTGCCGGAGATGGATGAAGCGGCAGAGAGGACCGGCAGCTGCGGTAACTCCGTCGGCAGGATGGAGAGGGGAAACAGCTTGCCGTATAGCGGCTCCATCTCCACAACCTCAAAGGCGAAGGAGACGCTTCCCATGCCGGACTGGCTCACTGCCTCTGTAAGAGAATCTATGGAGAGGGCGGTGGAGGCGACGGTGCCGGTGAGGACGGTATCAGCACCGTCCCATACATAGAGATGGACGGAGCCGTCCGCCCCTGCGGCCAGCAGCAGACAGCGGGCATTTCCCTCCAACGCGGTGCCCTCTGCACCGGTGAGCTCGGCAAGCACCTGGAGGGGCAGGGGATTCAAAAAATCAAAATAGATGGAAGGGCCCGAGAGGGCACCCCGAAAGGCATCCGTTGCAGAAGGAGCAAGGTGCTGGACGGAGCCCAGAGCCTCCCGCAGGCCCAGGGCGGAGAAGCCGTCACTGTTGGTAGTGAAGCCCAGGCTGCCATACCGGCCGTAGGAGTCCGTGAGGACCACCCGTACCGGAGCGGGAAACTCCCGCAGCCGGGAGGGTGAGCCCTCGCCGGTCAGCCGCTCCAGATAGAGCGGGTCCTCCGACGTGCCCAGATTGTACAGCTGCAGCTGGGCGAACAGGAGCACCGCCGAGACGGACAGAAGCGCGATGGCGATGTTCTGGATGAGGTTGCGGCGCCTGCGCCGGGCCGTTTGATCCATGGGCAGCCTCCTTTCAGCGGTTTTGCGGATGTGACTTTCTCAGATGGGGTTGGAGGGCCCGCCGATGGGCAGCGTCAGCCGGATGGTGGTGCCGGGGCCCTCGTGGGGCGCCAGGGCGATGGTGCCGTGGTGGCGCTGGACGATCTCCCTGGCGATGGAGAGACCCAGGCCCGTGCCGCCGGACTCCCGGGAACGGGCCTTGTCCACCCGATAAAAGCGGTCGAAGATCCGGTCCCGATCCTTCTCTGGGATGCCGATGCCGTCATCGCAGACCTCCATCCAGACCTCCGCCTCTGTGGAGCCGGCGGTGATGGTGATGTGTCCGCCGTCGGGCGTATATTTGACGGCATTGCCGATGACGTTCATCATCACCTGCTCCAGCCGGCTCCGGTCCCCCACGATCAAGGGCAGGCTCTCCGGCGGAGTATAGGTCAGCGTGTGCCCGTGCTGCTTGGCGGCCAGGGCATTGGCACGGGTGACGCTCTCAATGGCGTCCCCGAAAGGAAAGCGGGAGAGCACCAGCTCCGCATTGCCCGCATCCAGGCGGCTGAGGGTCAGCAGATCCTGAACAATGTGGGTCATGCGGTCCGTCTCCGTGATGATGATGTCCAGAAAGCTGTTGGAGGTCTCCACAGGGATGTCTCCCTCCGCGTCCCGCAGGGTCTCGGCATAGCTGCGGACGTTGGTGAGGGGGGTGCGCAGCTCGTGGGAGACATTGGCCACGAACTCCTTGCGCCGCTCCTCGTTGCGGTGCTGCTCCGTCACGTCATGAAGCACCACCAGCACGCCGCCGCTGGCCTGGTCGGAAAACGGCGCCAGAAACAGCTCCAGCGTCCGGTCCCCCACCTCCATCTCCGCCTCGGCGTAGTTGGGTCTTTGGAGGGCCAGGGTCTCCTGGAAGGGATAGACCTGACCGAAGAGGGTATCGTAGGTAGTGCCCTCCGGCACACTGCGATGGAGCATATTGGTGGCGGCGGGATTGCAGTGGATAAGGAGGCTGTCGTGGTCAAAGGCCACCACGCCGTCGGTCATGTGGAGGAACAGGGTGTCCAGCTTGTTCCGCTCGTTCTCCACGGCGGCCAGCGTGGCTTGAAGGACATCGGCCATCTCGTTGAAGGTGCCCGTGAGGATGCCGATCTCGTCAGTGGACTCCACGGGGAGCTGGCTGTCAAAGTCTCCCGCGGCCACCCGCTCTGCCCCGGCGGTGAGCTTTTCGATGGGGCCCACCATGGTCTTGGACAGCAGGAAGCTCAACAGGACAGAGATCAGCAGGCCGATCACCAGCGCCTGCATGATGATGAGGAAGAGCTGGGAGTTCAGGTCCGTCACTGTGTCCTTGTTGTCCAGGATGTAAATGATGTAGGCGTTTCCGCCCCCCATGATGGGGATGGCTGCGTCCATATAGTCGGCGGTGATGTCGCTGCGGTCTCCCACCAGGGTGCTGTCGCCCTGAGCCACGGCATTCCGGGCGGTCAGCAGGTTGGCGGTCTGCTCCCGGGGGAGCTCTGACGCCTCTGCAGACCCGTCCAGGTAGGTGCCGCTCTGCCCATCCAGGATGAAGTAGTTCCGGGTGCGGTAGTCGATGCCCAGGGAGCCGGCCCGGCCCTCCAGCATCTCCTTGATGCCGGCGGCGCCGTCCGGTTCGGCCGCCCGGGCCCGGAGGGTGGAGACATAGCCGTCGCTGTCGTCGCTGAACACGGCGCTGATCTGCTCGTAAAAGGTGTCGATATAGAAGCTGGAGACGCTGGTGGTCAGGAATGCACCTACCACCGCCATCAGCGAGGTGATGAGCAGCAGCAGAATCAGCATCAGCTTCATGTGCAGGCTGCGGAACACGGCGAACACCTTCTTTCCTTAGAGAATGGGGGGCGGAGTCATTTCACGGAGAAGTAGTAGCCGGCGCCCCGGCGGGTGAGGATGAAGACAGGATTGGCGGGGTCGGCCTCGATCTTCTCCCGCAGGCGCCGGACCGTCACGTCCACGGTCCGCACGTCGTCGCCCACATAGCCGTAGTTCCACACCTGCTCCATCAGGTCGATGCGGGAGTAGACCTTGTTGGGATGGCTGGCCAGAAAGGTCAGCAGCTCATACTCCCGCTGGGTCAGGTCGATGGCCTTACCGGCCCGGAAGACCTGGTGGCTGTCGGTATTGATAGACAAATCCCCGGACACGGGCATGGCGGAGGCCGCGGCAGAGGCGGCAGCCGGCGGCGTCATGGTGGTCCGCCGGATGTTGGCTCCTACCCGGGCCACCAGCTCCCGCATAGAGAAGGGCTTGGTGATATAGTCGTCGGCACCGATCTCCAGCCCCAGGACCTTGTCCGCCTCCTCCTCCCGGGCGGTGAGGATGATGACGGGAACGCTGCTGCCCTGATCCCGCAGGGCGCGGCACACGTCAAAGCCGTTTTTCTTGGGCAGCATTACATCCAGCAGGATCAGGTCCGGATTGGCGGATACCGCCTGAGCCAGGCCGTCCTCTCCGTCATAGGCCTCCAGCGTCTGATAGCCCGCCCGCTGGAGATTGAACCGCAGGATGTCCACGATATTCTTCTCGTCCTCCACGATCAGGACGGTTTTCGGATCGCTCATGGCAGAGTCTCCTCTCAAAGATTCAGAAGCACTTTTGCCTTCAGCACGGCGGCGATGGTCTTGCTGTCCTCGATCTCCCCGTCCATGACGCGGTGGACCATCTCATTGAAGGGAATGCGCTCCACATTCAAGAATTCATCCTCGTCCAACTGCTGGGACTCCATGTGCAGGCCCTTTGCCAGGAAGAGGTACAGCCGCTCACTGAGACAGCCGGGGGAGGGCAGGGTCACGCCCATGGGCAGGAAGGTGTCCGGCACGGCACCGGTCTCCTCCTTCAGCTCCCGCAGGGCACCGGCCACCGGGTCCTCGCCCGGCTCCAGCTTTCCGGCGGGGATCTCCAGCAGCGTCTTTCCGATCACATAGCGGTACTGGGTGACGGTGAGCACATTGTTCCGGTCGTCCAGGGCCAGAATGGCCACGCCGTCCACATGCTCTACTACCTCGCGGAAAGAGGTCCTGCCGTTCGGCAGCTGCACCTGGTCCACGTGCAGGCTCAGGAAGCTTCCCTGGTACTTTTCCTCCCGGCTGAGGGTCTTCTCCGTCAGATCCGCAGTCTGATTCATATAGCATTCCACCTTGTGTCTATTTTTTGTATATTCAGGACATACTCAATCACTTTATTATAGCATATCCTCCAGAAAAAGCCAACTGTGACTTTCTCTTGAAGATGCGGGGAAAATATGGTATTATAATAAAACCTTCCAGGAAAGAGGTGAGCCCCACGGAGAAGAAGGGAATCAAGATCGCGGCCCAGAACCGCAAGGCCTTCCACGACTACTTCGTGGAGGACCGGTACGAGGCGGGCATCGAGCTTGCGGGCACGGAGGTCAAGTCCATCCGGGCCGGAACGCTGAATTTGAAGGACGCCTACTGTACGGTAAAGGATGGGGAGCTGTTCGTCCATGGGATGCACATCTCCCCCTATGAGAAGGGCAACATCTTCAACCGGGACCCGGTGCGCTCCCGGCGGCTGCTGATGCACAAACGAGAGATCCGCAAGCTCCATGCCCTGGTGAAGCAGGACGGCTATGCCCTGGTGCCCCTGTCCGTCTATTTTAAGGATTCCCGGGTGAAGCTGGAGATCGGCCTGTGCCGGGGCAAGAAGAACTATGACAAGCGGGCGGCTGCCTCCCAGCGGGACGCCAAGCGGGAGATTGACCGCACCCTAAAAGAAAGGAATCGATGATATGTCTGACATGACGAACCCTATTGTCACCATCACCATGGAAAACGGCGCTGTGATGACCGGCGAGCTATACCCCGCCAAGGCTCCCAACACGGTGGCCAACTTCATCTCCCTGGCCAACAAGGGCTTTTATGACGGCCTGATCTTCCACCGGGTCATCCCCGGCTTCATGATCCAGGGCGGCTGCCCCGACGGCAACGGCATGGGCGGCCCCGGCTATGACATCCGGGGCGAGTTCTCCGGCAACGGCTTTGTCCAGAACGACCTGAAGCACACCACCGGCGTGCTGTCCATGGCCCGGGCCATGCATCCGGACTCCGCCGGCAGCCAGTTCTTCATCATGGTGGCCCCGGCGCCCCATCTGGACGGGCAGTACGCCGCCTTCGGCCAGGTGACCGGAAACGTGGAGGAGGCCATCCGCATCTCGGAGGTCCCCACCGACTGGAACGACAAGCCCAAGACACCGGTGGTCATTCAGAGCATTCGGGTGGACACCCAGGGCGTGGACTATCCGGAGCCTGAAAAGCGCTGAGAGGGGGAGAGCCCAATGAAGACGGCCATCATCACCGGCGCGTCCTCCGGTCTGGGACGGGAGTTTGCCCGCCAGCTGACGGACATATTCCCGGAGATTGAGTGCTGCTGGCTCATTGCCCGCCGGGAGGACCGGCTGGAGGAGATCGCCCGGGAGATGGTGGGGGTGGAGACGGTCTGCCTTCCCTTGGACCTGTGCGATTCCATGTCCTTTACCACCCTGCAGGAAAAACTGGCGGCGGAGAAACCGGAGGTGGCGATCCTCATCAACAACGCCGGCTGCGGTTACCTGGGCCGGATGGGGGAGACGGAGACCGCTGTCCAGACCCGGATGGTAGATCTGAACGTCAGGGCCATGACGGCGATGACGAACCTGGTCATTCCCTATATGCCGGCGGGGGGACGCATCCTCAACACGTCTTCCATCGCATCCTTCTGCCCCACGCCCCGGATGACGGTGTACGGCGCTAGCAAGGCGTATGTGTCCTCCTTCACTGTGGGCCTCAGTGAAGAGCTGAAGCGAAGGGACATTACCGTTACGGCGGTGTGCCCCGGCCCCATGAAAACGGAGTTCCTGGACGTGGGCAGCATCACTGGCCGTTCCCCGGCCTTTGAGTACCTGCCTTACTGCGACCAGGTGCGGGTAGCGGCGGGCGCGCTGCGGGCCGCCAAGGCGGGCAGGACTATGTACACGCCGCGGCTGTTCTACAAATTCTACCGGCTGCTGGCCAAAGTCGCGCCGGTGAAGCTGATGGTAAAATTTACCAAAACCTGAAATGTCATGGAATTGTAACACATTCCGACAGCGGGATGTGTTACAATCTCCATTGGTATCCTGCCAGATATCCCAGAAAGGCCCTCGGCATGGAGATGCGAATCGCAGGCTCCCATCACAAACCAGTGAAGCGTTTGTGATGGGAAGTGGAGGGACAACGGAGCATTGCGAGCTCTCGGTGCAGCCGGGAGCGGGTAGAGCACAGTCTGTCCCGACGACAGGGGGGTGTACCGGTTTCGACGGGGGTATGGAGGCGGGACCAGCGGGCGGCGGCGCCTGACCGCCATAAAACGGGCAATTTATAAATCAAATAACAACAGACAAGTTGCTATTGCTGCCTAATTAAAGGCGGCCGTCTGAACCGGAGTGGCCACAGGCCGGGGAAGGCGTCGTTGATGTGGCGTCCGTGCGGCGGGTAAGAGTTGCCCCGCCCACGCATGATGACTCTCACCTGACCGGACGGCGTGACGGCTTGCCATCCGGAAGGGGAACAGGGAGAAAGACTCCCGCAATAACCGTCTGCGCCCGGAGAAAGTCCCGTTAAAGTGCTTTCGGACAGGGGTTCAACTCCCCTCACCTCCACCATAATGAATGCCCCTATCCGATCTGAACAAATGCATGTCATTGTTTGGATTGGGTAGGGGCAATTTATGCCTGAACTTTTTGCACTGCAAGGAGGTCAGAATTTCCTATAGTTCTTGCCTTGTGTCATCTGCAAAATACAAACAGGACAAAATCAAAATACAAAACATGTAATCGGCCAGATTCGAACCCCTGATATGTCAGCACACCGCTCCCCTTCACTTGCTGTTCATGAATGCCTCTTCCACCCGACAGGGTATGCGGTTTTTCAACGTGCGATGCGGCCGCTGTGTGCTGTAAAGCTCGATGTACTCGATGCAGGAGGCAAGACATTGTTTGAAGTCTGCCTCGGAGGTATAATCCTTCCGGTAAAGCTCTTCCTGTTTTAGTGTGGCGGAGAATGGCTCGGCGACAGCGTTGTCATGGGGACGCCATGAATTGGAGAAGGATTGTACTACAGTGTGCGCATGAAACAGCTGTCTGAACCGATGAGATGTGCTCTTGCCAGTTGATGTCACCCCCTTGCAGATCGCGCAGTAGTCGCCCTGCCGCATCCCGGTGGCGATGATAAGCTTGAGGTAGGTCTCGTACTTGAGTTTTCTTCCTCCAGTGCAGAACTGCGTCCTGCCAAGGAGACAGGAGGAAGAGGGAAGTAAAAAAGAGGGGATGTCAACAGGCATCCTCTCCTGCGTGAAAGAAAGGGGGATACAAAATAGAACCCGTGTGTTTCATGGGCCTAAAGCCAAAAGTTAAGACAGCAAATTATAAACGGAATCTAAAAAGATGTTCCAATGCCAATTGTCCGGCAGTGCACTTCTCGGCAATGGATAAAACGAATGAGTAGTTACAAGAAAAATGGGGTATTACGGCACACCGCAAAAGGTTTCCGGATTTGTCATGTGCTTCTCCAATGATTCAGCAGGCCCATCCGGCAGAGGGATGCTGTGTTTTAACAGAGCGGTATTGAAGTGGGATGCATTGCCGCCTTCTTCCATTTCTGCAAAGGCGGCAATGCGGCAATTAAGTATATTACGGCTTAAAGAACTCCTTATTTTATTTATGCATACGGAGGAAAGGGAACGAAGTCCCTTTCCTCCGTACTGTTCAGTATGCTTACCAGAGCTGTGTCCAGTCTTCGCTGCCGCTGGTGCGGTCGTAGTCGTGGGCATTGGTGGCCTCTGCGACCTCGTAGTAAGCCCAGTGAGTGTCCGGCACATCGGTGAACTGTTCCAGTTCATCTGCGTGGCGGTCCACATAGGCTTCATCCGCACTGCGGTCCAGCATCCGGTTGACGATGGTGGTCACCTGGGCGCGGGTGATGGTGTCGTAAGGACCGAAGCGGCCATCGGAGTAGCCGGTGATCCAGCCATACTTGATCGCGCCTACCACATAGTCATAGAACCAGTCGTTCTCGGATACATCCGTAAAGATGTTCTCCCCACTGGTGTCCAGTTCTGCAAAGCGCATAGCGATCACGGTGAACTCCGCACGGGTGATCGCCCGGTCGGGGGCAAATTGCCCGTTGCCGATACCGGCGACGATGCCCAGACTGCCCAAGGTATTGACCGCCTCGGCATACCATGCGTCCGGGGCCACGTCGGAGAAGCTGACCGTGATGGGCACATTCTTATTGAGCAGGAGGTTATAGAACATCTGCGCCACCTGGGCGCGGGTCATGTTATCGTCAGGCCCAAACCACCCGCCGCCATAACCGCCGAGATAGGCACTGTGGTCCTTGGTGTTCAGCCAGCCAGATACGCCGGTGTCGTCCGGGTCTGCCACACCGCCGTTCTGCTCGGCAAAGACCGCCTCGATGGTGTGCTTTTCACGCACATTCTCAAAGGTGTACTTATCCACAGCGCCGACGCTCTCGCCGTCCACCAGCACATCCTCGATCACATAGCCCGCATCCGGGGTAATGGTAAAGGTTTTGCTGCTGCCACGGACCACGCGAACGCTTCCGTCAGGGCTGATCTCTCCGCCCTTACCGGCGCTGGCCGTGATGGTGTAGCGGGTGGTGTGACTTCCGCCGCCGCTGCTGTCGCGGGCGAAGCTGGCCGTGATGGTCATGTTCTCGGAGATGCTTATCATCTCATAGCTGCTGACCGCGCCCACGCTTACGCCGTTTACTGCCACATCGGAGATATGGTAGTCGGAGCTTGCAGTGATGCTGAAGCTCTGACTCTCGCCTCGCTTCACCAGCAAGGTGCCGCTGGGGCTGATGGAGCCGTTTTCACCGGCCCGCGCCGTGACGGTCAGGTAGGTCGGCGCATCGGGAACGTCGTCGCCGTTCTGATCCTCGCCAAAGTAGGCCACAACTTCGCTGTTTGCCTGCACGTTCTTGAGCGTCCAGGTATCCTTGAATGGATTTTCTGCATCATTGTTGGAGTAGACCACCTTGCCGTCCACAGTGATGTAGTCTAGTGCGTAACCTCCATAGGCGGTAATGGTGAATACAACATCATCGCCCGCGTCAACGGTCTTGCTGACGGGAGTAATGGTGCCGTTACCGTCGTTTACTCTGGCGGTGACAGTGTATCTCTCGCTTGGCGCGGGATCGTACTTGTCGGGAACGCCGTCGCTGTCCGCATCGGCGGAGAAGGTCACGACGATGCTGCGGTCGGCCTGCACATTGGTGAAGGTGTAGGTCTTGCTGTCCGCATCATAGCCGGCCAGATTGAGGTTGCCGTCGTTCAGATACGTGTCACCGTCAATGACGATCTTATCCACCGCATAGCCGGAGTCGGGAATAAAGGTAAAGCCTTGGTCGCCGCCCTCTGCAACGGTGGTGTCTCCGCTCGGATCGATGCTGCCGTTGGGACCGGCATAGGAGCGAATCACATAATTCTCGCCCAGCACGTCGGCTGTGCCATCGTTGTCGGAATCATAGCCCCAGACAGCGTACACGGTGATGTCTTCATCGTCGAAGGTCACGGCGGGAACGATTTGTACATACTTGAAAGCTTCGGTATCGGTTCCCTTGAAAATCTGTCTGTGCTGGTTGAGGGACCAACCGATGAACACCACGCTGTCGCCACTGCCATCGCCCGCACTGCGGTAGGAGAGGCGCGTCATGCCGATGGAGGCTAACTCGGGCACATGCGCGGGAGTGGTTTCTACGGGGGGGGCGCTCTCCTCGGTAGGGATGGATTCCTCAACAGGATCGGTTGCGGCAGGTTCGCTCTCTGTGGGCTCTTCCTCACCTGCGGACTCTCCACTGGGGAGCGTCTCTGTCTCCGGCTCGTCTGTGGGGCTGGGAATCACAGCGGAGTCATCCGTGGCTGGCGCCAAGGTGTAGGTGGGTTCTTCGGTGTCCAGAACTGCGACCTGCCCGGAAACATACTTGATTTCTCCGCCGTCGGGGACGCCAGCGACTTGATCACCGTCGTTGATGGCATTGCCGTCATAGGCCAGGGTGTACTTGCCGTCTTCCTCCACGTCGGGCGTGCCGTTCTCGTTGGCGTCATAGCCCCAGACGGCATAAACTTCATCGTTGGCAGTCAGGGTGAGCTTGTCAATGGTATTCGGGCCGTCCTTATCGGAAGCGCCGTAGATTTTAGTGTCCTGCTCAGCGCTCCAGCCGATGAAGATGATCATGGTGCCATCTTCAGCCGTCTTGTGAGTCGGTTTGTCGGTGGTGTTCAGTTGATAGTTTTCCGCTTCATCCGCGCTTACTTTCTCCTGCCCCGGCCCGCCGAAACCGCCGTTGGCATCGTAGGTCAGGGTGTAGGACTCAGAAGGATCGGGGCCGGGTTCCACATCCTTGGCATTCACGGTGATGCTGATGGTGGTCATCAAGGGAATGCTGTTCGTGTTCGTGACGCCCTCCGGCAGCGTGAGCGTGCCGTTCAGGGTGAAGGTCTGCGCCTCTGCCTTGCTGGGATCATAGCTTGTGTTTTGAGTATCCCACGTAACATTAGCCTGCATATCGCCCTTCGTGGTCTGAATCGTCACCTGCGTTGGAAGCCCCATCTCCTCAATGGCGGTGCCGTTTTCCACGGTGATTGCCGCAGGCGGTACGACATTGATCAGGTTGGGCTTTTCCGTGGGTTCCGTCACATCCGGCTTCTGGTTGCCATCAGTATCATAGCCCCATACGGCGTAGATCGTCAAAGCCGTGCTGTCGATGTAAACCCTGCCAGGCAACAACGCGATCTTCTCAAACGCTTCCTGATCCTCCTCGCCATAGATTTGGCCGGTTTTCGTTCTGGACCAGCCGATGAATACAACGGATGTTTCGTTGACGGGGGTGTGGGTTGGCGTTTGGCCGCTTAGCTCCACGGTGGTTCCTTCCCAAACGGTCTGCTCATCCGGCAGGTCGAAAACCTCTCCGCCGCTCTGTGCGTTGCCGCCATAGGTCAGCGTGCCTTGCCCGCGATAAGTCGCCGTGTACATTTGGCTTTCCTGTACAGTCGCTTCTATTGTTCCGCTCTTATCGTATTCCGGACTCCAGCCCGCAAACTGCCAGCCCGTGCTTGCTGTCACGGCAGGGGCCTCCGGATAAGAGCTGTAGCCCGGCAGCAGCTTATCATAAGTCACTGTCTTTTCGCTATCGGCAAACGTCCCGTGCTCCCCAGCCCGGAAGGTGATCGTAATGTACTGCTCGTCGTCGGGCTTTTCGTCGTTGTTCTTATCCTCGTTGTAGACCGACGTGTAGCTCTTGTTGGCGTCTTCCGCCCCCACGGAACTTCCAACGGTGATGCCGTCGCCCTCCGTGCCGGAGCCATAGGCGTGCTTGCTGTCATCCTGCCAGGAGTCAAACAGGTAGGTATCTTCGGGAATTACTTTGGGGGCCTCGGGATAGGTCTCCGCCTCAAAGCCTGCTTCGTTTGCTTTTACAAGGAATACTTTCAGAGCACGGGAGTCCGTGTCATAGATGTAATCCTTTCCTGCCTCCATCTGCTCCCACATGGTGTCCTCAATATCCCAACTGCCATAGCCGGTGCCCCGGAAGGTCAGCGTCACCGTGTAGGTATCCGGCTTGTCGTTGTTGTCCGTGTCAAGATAATAATAGACATCGGCGGTATTTGGTCCATCCTCGGTCACGGTCAGGCTGCCGGATGTCCCCTCATTGGAAGTCACATAGCCGTTACGGGCAGGGCGGCCGTATGTAACAGTTTCGCCGGGTTTCCGGTAACTGGTAAGGGTACGGGCGAGGCCAAACTCTCCGCTCTCCTGCTCGGTGTAATAGCGGATGGCAACTTCTTTATGGCCTTCGGCAGCGTCGTAATGCGCATCAAAGGTGAGATCTGCCGCGTCCGCACCGACGGGTTGGTTCGCATAGTCGGCGTAGCGGCTGGATTCATTTTTATTGTTGAACCAGCCCGTCCAGACCATACTGTCCGCCGTTGCGTTGACCTGCGGGATCTGCGGATACTTGTCGCCCTCCAGTTCGCCTTCCACTGGTTTTACCAGCTTGTAGGTCAGGGTCTTTTGATCCTCTGACAGTGCTCCGCCGGATGTCAGATTATTAGGATCAATGATTCCGTTTTCACCGGCATTAAACGTCAGGGTGATGGTGTGGTTGTCCGGCTTATTGTCATTGTCCGCATCCTTGTACAGGTAAACGGTTTTCTCCACACCCGCTTCGATCATCGTCCCCGCAACGGTTGTCGTAGAAGCAGTATAGCCCTCCGGTATGGACTCACTCACATCCACAGAAAATGCCTGCTTGATGGCAATTTGCTCTGTGATATTCTCTGGCAGAGCAGGCACCGCGGTGTCGGGCTGCTCACCCGCACCCCACTGGAATTTCACCGTCAGGTTGCCCTTTTTCACATCAAAGTGGAAATCTAAGGAGCTAACCGATTCCTTAACGACTTGGATCTCTCCACCCTCTCGCAGCACAAAGTCCTCATCGTTATAAGTGTCTTTCCACGGCTCATCAGAGCTGCTAATATACTCTCGGATATGCTCCCGGCCACGTTCCTCGTTCGGTCTGAACAGGGCGTCGCCCTCCGCCACCGTGCGCAGGTAGTTCGCCGCCGGAATGTCACTGCCGTTGATGTCGGTCGGGTCTTCGATGTACAGGTTGATGGTGATATTCCGCTCGTTCACTTCATTCACAGGAACCCAGTGTGGTACAAAGATGATGGTGGTCCCAGCGGCATCGGCGGCTACATCTTTTACATCTACAATATCGCCGGCGTGATACACTGGGGCACTGGTTCCTCTTACAACGTAGCCATCCGGCGAATACCCCTTTACCGTCTCATAAGGTGTCCGGCTGGTGATGGTGATGGTATCCTTGTTGCCCTCCACCACTGTGAAGCCCGTCTCTGGTTCGCCAATCAGGTCGTTGTTATTCCTATCATTCCGGTATTCCACCGAATAGGTGATGGGAGTCGCGGTCAGGAAAAGCTCTATGTTGTCTCCCAAGCCATTGGGAAGATCAAAGCGGTACTGATATTGCTCCTGCGTATAGCTCGGTTCTCTCCCGTCGTGCAGATTTCCGATATTCTTTTCAAAATTCATCTCCGCTTCGCTTACCTGACCGTTGACCTTGACGGTAAGCTGCGGTTTTTCATAGCCTGGCTTGAGATTGAAGTAGAACTCGTTGCCGGTTCTGCCCGTCTGGAGATACACATGGTTTACGCTTCCCGGAACATATTCCTCAGCGCCATCGTCCCAGCCCACAATATTTCCTATGCCGGACAGTTCCTTGATGATGACCTCGTTTCTGTCTGTGCGCTTAAAATTACCTTCGCTGATATAGAGGTCAGTGTACACATCGGATATCGTAACCTCATAATCATTCTGATAATGAATTGGAGCTGCTGTAGTGTCCTCCTGCACCAGAGTTATCCGTACTGTTTCGCCGCTTGGAAGGGTAGACTCTACATAAGCACCCTCGCCGGTCTCTGTGCCAGGAGTCTGAACCTCGTGGCCGTTGATGACCAGCATATTCAATGTGTACCGATTTAACAGGCTGCCCGCTGTTGACTCAATTCTAAAAGTGATCGTTCCGCCCGGCGTTATGCTCTGATTATTGTTACCGCTGGTAATGCGGCCATTGCGGAATGCGCCGTCAGTTGTATTATATGAAAAGGTATATGATGTTGCAGCTGTCTCGGTGATCGTAATAGTCAGTTCGTTCTGTACGTTATCCACCGTAAAGAGCATTTCACCGGTGTCCTGGCCAAAGACTGTACCGGTGTTGGAAATGTCAGTATCTCCTGCCTTTACGACCAGTCGTTGTCCCTTGGCCGACGGCATTGCCCGAAAGGTCAGGGAGTCACCCTTCTTCACCAGATCGTCCCCGGCGGTCTTCTCCGCGCCGGTCACATGATACGTTACCGGATACTTGGAGACATAGTAAAGGTCAATGGTTTCGCTCTCGCCCAGAATGGACAGTGCCCCGCTGATGGAGCCGTAGTAGGTGATATCCTGCCCCGTCAGAGTGCCCGCTTCATACACGCGCTTCCCGTTCACCTCGGCGTGATCGAAGTAAAGGTTTTCCCCGGTCAGATCGGGCGCGGTTTCGCTCAACTGACCAGCCTGCACATTTTCTTTAGGGGAGTCGCCTTTCACGCCATCCTTGTAGATGGTAAACTTGGCCGCAGACACCGCCCCTTCCTCTCTCTGGCCCAGATCCTGATACGGGGCACCGCCAGAAGGCCCCCCGCTGCCCGCCGCCAGCGCAGCCGTGGGGAGCAGCCCCATCAGCATAGCCAGCGAAAGGACCATTGCCAACAGTCGCCTTTTCATGGTATCTTCCTCCTTGCACAGACCTGGATTTGGCACACAGCCGCGGTCTGCAAAAATCGGTGTTTTTCCTATGGAGCTTCAATTCCCTCCATAATGCCTCTATCTGGCCTCCGGCGGCTGCCTGGCCAGGCATTGAAACGCCCCCGCCAAAGGAATTCCACCGTTCATAACTCCTCACCTCCCTTGTAGCAGTCGCTCCAACCTGCAGTCAAAGACTCCTTTTCCAGCAGGCGGTCATACGTCTGCTCGGCCAGCAGCTCCAGATTGGCCCGGATGCTCTCTTGCGTGGCAGTACATAATTTTCGCAGGCACCGGGGGTTACATTTTTCCGCCGATACCCGCGCGTCGCGGGCCAGCGATTGGATGCGGACGTTAATATTTCCACGGTCCATCAGCTTACCGTACCGGGTGCAGAACACCGGGCCGCTCCCGATCCCCCGCTCCCCGGCATAGGCCAGCAGCTCCGCGCGCAGGCAGGGCGGGACACGCAACCGCCGTGGAGCAAACACCCATCCTTCCTGTACGGCCTCCACAGTCACACGGGACAGGGAGCGAAGCGGCAGGTCCATTGTGCCAAACAGCAGCACCAGCAGATAAGTCTGGCGTTTCTTCAGGAGTTTCGCCGCCTGGAGCAACCGGAGATATTCATTCCGGGTCAGCTCCGGCGAAGACACTTCCCCGTTTATAGGGATCTGACCCGCCTGGAGATCCCGCCGTCCGGCAAACTCCAAAAGACCGTTGACTGTGGCCGTGCAGCTATTTACGGTGCCGGGGGAATAGCCCTGCTCCAACAGTTCCGACTGCCAGCTGGAGAGAAAGGCGGGGTCCAGATTGCTGTCCTCCGGCAGGTATTTCCGCAGCTTGGAGAGGTTGCGGCGGTAGGTGCTGATTGTCCCCTTTGTCCGCCCATGCTCCCGCAGGTTTTCCAGAAAACGCAGTTCCAGCTCGTCTGTCAGGCGCAGTCCCGGCCTGCTGAGGCGTTCCGTATTCTCGGAAAGGCTCGGCCTTTCCTGGCTCTTTTCCAATGGCACATCTATCACCTCGCAGCGTCAGAATTAACATTCCGCACAGATAGCACAAACGCCGGGATATACCCGGCGAAAACTGAATTAACATTCTGACCACAGTTTTAGCGCACAAGTGCCCAGCAGAAGGACCAAGCACAAAAAATAAAGCCCCCTGCTCCCAATAAAAGGAGAGCAGGAGGCGCACAAAACCAAGCCGCAAAAAATCTCCTTTTGCGGCTTGCTTTTCCATGCCCGGAAGTTAGGAAGTTCCTTGCTTTTCGAGAATAGAAATGGTATAATTTCTTTATGTATATAGTCCCGCAGGTAGAAAAACCGTTTTGTTTGGGGCGGAATGTTAACTCCGCCTATGACACCAGCCCCAGACGGTCGAGCTGCCGCTGGTGCTCTGCCCCGGAGGTTAGGAGATAGATGCGGGTTGTTTCGATGGAACTATGCCCCAGTACGTCCGCCAGTTTTGCGATATCCCGGTAGGCCCGGTAGTAGGCCGTGGCAAAACAATGGCGCAGGTTGTGAGGGAACACCTTGGAGGGTTCCACGCCCGCATGGACGCACAGCCGCTTCATTTCTGCCCATATCTGCCGCCTTGAAAGGCTTTTGCCGTTTCCTGTGAGAAAGATCTCGCCGGAAACGGTTTTATTTTTCTTGGCGTACTTCAAGAGTTTCCGGGCCAGCTTGGTGGGAATAAGAATGGTACGGACTTTCCCTTTCAGAGAAATTTCCGCCCGGCCCCGCTGAACGGCTTCCACGGTGAGATAGCGGATCTCGCTTACCCGGACGCCGGTGGAGCAAATGGCTTCCATCACCAGCGCCAGCCGGTCCCTGCCCAATTCCCGCGCTGCGGCGATCAGCCGGTCATAGTCCGGGCGGGTCAGTTCACGGGCCGGGTCCCGAAACAGCCGCCGCTGCACCCTGACAAACCGCGTCCGGCAGTCCTCCCAGCCAAGAAAACGGAACAGGCCGTTGAGGGCGGACAAGGCCGCGTTTACTGTGGAAGGCGCCCGGTGCTCGGCCAGCAGCCGCTCCTTCCAGCTAGTCACAGCCTCTTTGGTCACGGCGGCTCCATTCAGCCAGCAGACAAAAGCCTGCACATCCCGCAGATACTTCTCCCGGGTGCCAGCGGCCCGCTCTTCTATGCGCAGATAAGTGTCATAAGCGGTGATCTGTTCTGTACTCAAAATTCGGATATTCATATTAAAATCCCTCCATTCAGATAGTGTGTTCAGTTTACCTGATTGCCGCGGAGGTATCTTTACAATTCCCGAATCTTTCTTAAACACCAATTCACTTTTCTTCTGGAACAAAAATGGTTTGACTGAGTGCAGGTTTTTTTGAAAAGAGACAAGCAAGATGGCCTCCGGTTTAAGGAGGCCATCTTGCTTGTCTCTTAGGTAGGTGTTCTGAATTTGACAACCGGCCAGGTTCATCTAATTGCTCTGGTTCGCCATCTCCTGTGTCCCGGCCCAAGCTGTCTCTATCTTCTTTTGATGAGCAGGATAGCCGTTGCGCTGGTCAAAGCGGTATGCGATGTCCGGTGCCTGCTGGTGGAACCAGTCCGCCAGCTCTGTGGGGTCGTACGCCCCATCCGACCGGTAGAGCGGGAACTGCTCGGATAGGACAAGTCAGACCGTTTCCTGTGCCCCGGCGACTTGGGTGAGCAGGAGCCAGGCATCACAAAAGTAGCCCATCCTGGTATCCTGCGACCAGCTTTGGGGATACTCTCAAGCGTCTTTTCCAGCGTCCGGAGCTTGCGGGGCAGGCCGAACAGAGCATAATAGGGCAGCAGGTCCTCCTCCGTTCCACATTCATTCCTCTTCATTGGAGCGCTCGAACGCCTCCCGGCTAGCCCGGATTCTGACCGGGCCGTGGGGTATGGCATCATAAGCTTTTGGTTTTAGTAATTCCCAGCCTTTGTGGTATTTAAGTTGAATGATATTTATTAAGACCAATCTGCCGATGAAGCCTGGTCAACCATTCCAGCAGGAAGGGAATGCTTTTTCCGTTGGCACCAATTCCCGGCTTGGAAAGTGCGGCAACGATCCGCTGGATATGTACCATCTCCTGCGGAGAAAAATTCGCAAAGTTCGGTGGCGACGGAACATCAATAGAAAGAAAATCAAATTGTGAAATGGTAGTTAAAAAGGTATATGTGCTGTAGGAAAATAGGCAAGAAAGAAGTGTGAGCGGAACGGACTGCGAGGGTTTAATACTGTAAAAGTGGTGAACAAACAAAAGGCAGCAACTCCCGGCCTCCAGGGAATAGGCATCCCCATTGACTATGAGGCACCCGCCTCCATGGTCTACCAAAATAAACTGACAGCCTTCCTGATAATGATAGCCAGTGGCATTGTATACAACCTGGCGGCGCATTTGAACATTGCCGGGAAGCATGTCCTGATGCAGCCAATTCCGGCTCAAGCCACTGTGATTGTATATATTCCCGCCTTCCAGAATCATGCGTAATCCCTCTTCTTTCTCTCCCGATATTGCGCAGGAGTCTCACCACACTCCAACTTAAATAAGCGAATGAATGTATGCACAGAGTTGAATCCGGATTCCATAGCAACATCACATATCGGCAAGTCGCTGGAAGCTAGTAGCCCCGTTGCAAACTGCAGACGAATACGGTTGACATATTTATGGAATGTAATATCCGGGCCATATTTTTCGCTCAATAGGCGGTTGATGATACTCTTGGTCAGGAATAATTTCTGCGCACAGGCATCACATGTGACCGAAGATCGAAAATTCTCCATCACATAGACTTGGATCTCTGAGAGCTGGTCATTGATCAGCCCCTGGGCCTGGGTTCTATTCAGCAGCATTTTTTCACGGTACTGCTGCGGAGTTGCTCCCCGCAACCTCAAAAAGTCCCGATATAGTGCACTTTCACTCTTGAACCCTGCAAATTTTGCCATCATGGTTCCAGTAACATTGCTGCGCAGCAGGCAAGCGCATGCATTGCATACCTGTGCATGACGCAGCACAGCGTTAAACCCCTCCAGACAAACCCGGCGCAATTCTCGGTTCAGCTGGAGTGTGGAAATGTGAAAAGACTCTGCCACAGAGGCAGGCGTCAGTGCCTTCAGGCTGTGCTGCCCTATATAAAGGAAAATCTGACCACACAGGGGCATTGGGAAAAGCGGAGCCACGGAGACAGCAGTTCCATACAGAAGCCGCAGCTGATCTGAGATGCATAGCCGGATCAGCCGACTGTCCTCGTCTGCGCACTGGGCTTCCTCTCGATAGAGGCTTAAAAGTTGCTCGACTAGCTCACGATCCACCTGACAGGCAGGCAGAACCACTGTAGATTCCCCAAAAGCCAAATCATCTTCGGCAAAGCTTGTGACAAAGTAGGCCATCTCCGGGTAGGGATAGATGAGCACTTCCATGCACAGAGGCTCCTCTGAAGACGCTTCAAACCGGAACACATGAAATTGGTGCATACTGCAAAAACAGCCTTGGCTTAATGGGTATAAGGTCTGGTTCACTCGTAGAAAGCCTGAACCAGAGCGAACGTAGAACATCACACACTCGTCTTCCCAAAAGAACGGTGTTATTTCTGAGACGGTATAGGTCTGAACCACACCGTACCAAGAGGCGTGGGCTGTAAAATACCGCTGCGGCTTCTCCAGCATTCTCACGATCTGTTCCATCGGCATCCTCCGTTCTTCCTTTTTGAGAAGATTATACAGCTTACCTACTCCGAGCTCAATACATATATTCTTTTTGTAAAAAAGCGGGAGCATTTCGGATTTTTTTGCACACAGACCTTGAAGTATATTTTGGAAATACGCCAGGAAGAACAGAGCAAATCTACAAGAACCGTTCCGATTCTCCTGTGAGGAATCTGTTTTTTTAAAAGGATCGCTGCAAGTAACTTGTGATTTCTTTCAAATCTTTGCAGCCTCTTTTGCTGTTATAATAAATATACAGACAAGATAAAATTTGAGTTCACTTATGATAATTGCACAGAATATATCCCTTTGTCTCCCACAGAGCAGAGACGGTAGACAGAGCGGATCTAGTATGCGCAATTGTCAGGAACAGCTGTTGAGGAGGCAGAAAAATGTCATTCGAGAAACTATTTTCTCCCATCAAGATCCGGGAGTTGGAGCTGCGCAACCGGGTGGTGATGTCCGCCATGGGCACCCATGAGAGTGCGGCCAGCGAAGACGGGCGCATGGTGACAGACAAACTGATTGCCTACCATGTGGCCCGAGCCAAGGGCGGCTGTGGGCTGAATACCATTGAGGTTTGCTCTGTGGATGCCGCAAGCGCCCCTACTGGCTTCCTCTCCATCGCCGATGATCGATATATTCCCGGAATGAAAAAGCTGTGCAGCGCAGTTCACGCTGCTGGCGGTCGTGTCGCTGTTCAGCTGTGGCAAGGCGGCCTCGCCGTAGCAAGCGACCCACAGGCGCAGATTTTGCTTCCCTCAGATATGCCGCTCTCTCCGGAATATACAGTTCCCGGCATTACAGAGGAGCGCATTCAATCCGTTATTGAAGCGTTCGGCCAAGCGGCCCGCCGCGTCGTAGAAGCCGGGATCGACGTCATTGAGTTCCATTGTGCACACAACTATCTGCCGCATTCTTTCCTTTCTGGCGGGATCAACCGGCGCACAGACGGATGGGGTGGCAGCTTTGAAAACCGCAAAAAGTTTCCTTTGGCCTGTATTCAGGCGATTCGGGCCAATATGCCGGAGGGGATGCCCCTGTTCATGCGGATAGACTGCCAGGATGATATGCTGGAAGGCGGCCTGACCATTGAAGAGGTCATTGATTTCTGCAAGTGCGCCGGAGACGCTGGTGTGGATGTGCTGAATATCTCCCGGGGCAACATTCTGACTGCAGCTACCGTATATGAAGTTGCACCTGTGGACATTCCCCACGGCTTCAACGTGGAGCCTGCCGCACGTATCCGCCGGGAGACCGGTCTGCTGACGATGCCCTGCGGGAGGATTAACACGCCGGAGATGGCCGAGGATATCCTGATGCAGGACAAGGCGGACCTTGTGGTCATGGCCCGCGCCCAGTTGGCGGATCCCGAATTCTGCAACAAGGCTAAGGCCGGAAAGCTGAACTCTATCAAATACTGCATCGGCTGCGACCAGGGCTGCTATGACTATTTCTGCCGCTGCCTGGAAGATCCCTCGCTGGAACACATTACCTGCCTGCGCAATCCCGCTGTTCTGGAGGAAGAGACCATGGCTCTGCGTCCGGCCCCTCAGGCCAAGAAAGTCCTAATCGCCGGAGGCGGCATCGCGGGGATTGAGGCTGCAGATGCCCTATACAAGCGCGGACATCATCCAATCCTCTGCGAAGCCGGAGACACTCTGGGCGGACAATTTGTGCTGGCCGGTGCCGCGCCCCGGAAAGGCGATTTCCAACGGGCGGCGTACATGGCGGCAGAAAACATCCGTGACTTGGGCGTGGAGATCCGAACCAACACGCCGGTGACACCCGCACTCATTGCGGCAGAAAAACCGGACGCCGTCATCATTGCCATCGGCTCCAAGCCGATTATCCCCAATATCCCGGGTGCTGACAGCGGTTGTGTCGTGGAGTCTCATAAACTTCTGGCCCAGAAAGATGTGTCCGCGGGCAAGGCCGTGGTGATCGGCGGCGGACTGGTTGGCATGGAAGTGGCTGAATTTCTGGCTGGGAAGGGTTCCAGCGTGACGGTCGTAGAGATGAAAGACTCAGTTTTGGGTGAGCTGGGACAATTGCGGAAAATCGGCACACATATGGCAATGGCGCAGGAAGATATCCAGGTCCTGGTAAATACCACCTGCAAAGAAATCCGGGCGGACGAAGTTATCGTGGAGCAGGATGGGAAGGAACGGATGCTTGCGGCAGATCTTGTGGTCATGGCGATTGGGTCCAAGCCGGTTCCCTCTCAGGATCTACAGGATACCTGCGCTGAAGCAGGGATTCCCTGCTATGTGGTGGGCGACGCACTGGCGGCGCCGCGGCTGGCTCTAAACGCTATCCATGAAGCCTATCGGGCCGCCCTCTCTATTTGATTTGTTTTCCCCTTCGCATTCTGAAGGTGCGAAGTGATAAAAATGAAGGAGGTCTCATCAATATGGGAATTTACGCAATCACCGGAGCATCATCCGGCATCGGCGCGGCAATCGGCAGACAGCTGAAGGCTCAGGGACACTATGTCATCAACATTTCCAGAAGGGCCGCTGCTGAAGACGCTGCGGACGTCAACATCTCCGCAGATCTGGCGATGAAAGCAGAGCGGGGACGGGTACTGGAGGCGCTGTATGCTGCGGCGCCAGATGGACTGGATGGCTTCGTGTCCTGCTCCGGCGTTGGCCCCACCCAGCCTGCGGATGTCATCGTCAGCATTAACTATTTTGCTGCCAGAGAAATGACAGAAGGCGCCTATCCGCTGGTGGAGAAAAAGAAGGACGTCATCTTGGTGGTGTCCTCAAACTCCGCCACGCTGCCCCAGCTGAACACCGAACTGGTGGACATCATGTTGAACCAAAACGATGAGGACGCAGCGGTTGCCTATGGTAAAACACTGGAGGGACCTGCCAAATATCAGGCGTATCAGGCATCCAAGAATGCTATCGCCCGCTGGGTACGCCGCTGGTCCGGTTCTTGGGCAGCTCGCGGCGTCCGCATGAACACCATCGCTCCCGGCGCTACGCAGACTGAGCTGATGGATCAGGGTGTGGCTGACCCGGATTTCTCTGCCAACATGATTAACTACCCTATCCCCATGCTGTATAACACCGGCAAGTTCCTGCCTGCTGATGATATTGCCAAGGTTGCTCTGTTTCTGCTGAGTCCAGAGTCTGTGGCGATATGCGGTGCTATCATTTTTGCCGACGGCGGAACGGACGGCTTCCTGCGCACCGAGGGATTGTGATAAAAATTGAAGGAGGAATCCAACTATGAATCCACTGACCAATTATGCGGAAGTCTTCAATAAAAACGACTCCAAACTGTTTGCTGAACTGTTCGCTGACGATTGCATCTTCTATGACACCGCTCCTACCTGTGCAGGCATGGACCCTATGTTTGTCAGAGGAAAAGAGGGCGTGGACATGATTTTCAATATGTATTTCCACTCAATGCCCATGAGTGCCAAGCCGGTCTCGCTCAACGGCAATGTTCTGGATTACATCATCTGCTACCCCGGTATTGAGATACCCTGCCGCGGCGAGCTGCTGGAAGAAAAAGATGGCAAAATTGCCCGGTACCATGTGTGTTATCGCGCAGAGTAAACATGACAATATCCTCCTTTCAAAAATTGAAAGGAGGATATTGTCAAAAAGGGCAGTAAGTAAGGTAAGGAGGCTGAACAAGCATGTTAAGTAAAAAAATCATATTTCTTACTGGTGCCACTGGCACCATGGGAGAGGAGGGCCTCAAGCAGATCCTATCCCGGTCCGACCGCTTCAACCTTCGCGTTTTGGTCCGGCCTTCCGCTAAGAACAAAGCATTTATGTCCCGCTATGAACATGACGCTGCGTTGGAGATTGTCTGGGGGGACCTCTGCTGCTACGACGATATCCTGCGCTGTGTGACAGGCGCGGATTATGTGTTGCATGTGGGGGCGTTCGTTTCTCCCGAAGCCGATAAACTGCCGCAGCGCAGTCTTGAGGTCAACCTTGGATCGACTATGAATATCATCCGGGCGATCAAGGCACAACCAGATCCGGATGCGATCAAACTGGTCTATATCGGAACAGTGGCAGAGACCGGCTGCCGTCTGCCCCCTATCCACTGGGGGCGTTGCGGAGATCCCATCAAGGGATCTGCATTTGACTATTACGCAGTCTCTAAAATCGCCGCCGAGAGAGCGGTCATTGAGTCCGGGCTCAAGCATTGGGTGAGTCTGCGTCAAACAGGAATTATGCCCTCCAAGGAGTCGGCAGCCCGGGAACCGATCATTTTCCATCAGCCGCCGCAGAATCTTTTGGAATGGGTGACTTCCATCGAGTCTGGGCTCCTCCTGGCAAACGTATGTGAGGATTGGGTCCCGGAGAAGTTCTGGCGGGGCATTTACAACATTGGCGGCGGCGAGAGCTTTCGGCTGAACTATATACAATACTTTGATGATATGCTGAAACCCTTTGGCTTTGGATTCAAGGATGTATTTGAGCCCCGATGGTTTGCCCGATTCAATTTCCATGGCCAGTGGTATACGGACTCAGACGCACTCAATGATATCCTGAGGTTCCGTGTGATGACCTATCAGCAGTATATCGCTGGCGCGTGGCAGGCCATGGAGACGATGATTGCAAACGGGGATGCTGCGGCCCTGCCTACAAAGGAGCGGATGAAGGCCATGCACGAGCAGATTGCCCATCAGGAGATGGGAACGCTGTGGATGCTGGAAGAGGGACACGATGACTGGGTGCGCGCCTTTTTTGGAAGCCGGGCGGCAGCCTTGGCACAGCCAAAAAGCTGGGATGAGGTGGAATTCCCCGAGCCCAGCCGCACACCGGTCTATCTGAACCACGGCTATGATGAGAGCAAGCCACTGGAGCAGCTGGGGCTGAACGACATGAAGGAAGCCGCGGAGTTCCGTGGCGGTGCCTGCCTCGATTATACCGCCGGTGATTTCTACAGGCCCGTGCGCTGGCGTTGCGCGTTCGGACACGAATTTGAGGCCAGTCCGAACCTGATATTAAAGGGAGGGCACTGGTGCCCGGAGTGCGAGCGCAATGCTTGGAATTATGGAGCCGTCGCCGCCCGCAGCCCCTTCTTCAACCAAGTGTGGGCTCCGTTGCACGACATCTCTGAATCCTTTTCCATCCCTAAAAAGGTAAACGATCTGGGCTATCAGGGCAAGTAAGGAGGCTTGTTGCCATGAAACGTCTGTTTAAGACATTTAGTATATTCTGTCTGGCCTGTGTGCTGCTGTCCGCCTGTTCCCAGCAGCCCCCCGACACAGCTCCTGTGCAGGAGCCCGTTCAGGATGGGGCTGTGGAAGAGGCGCCGGTATACGTCTATCTCACCCGTCACGGGCAGACTTTGACGAATCAGACCGGCCGCTTTGTCAGCGGCCGCGGCAACACGCCGCTTACAGAGGAAGGTCGCAAGGTAGCATATGCCGTGGGCCTGGGGCTCTCCGGCGTCAAGTTTGAAGCCGCCTATGCCAGTACGCTGGGCCGCACCCAGGAAACTGCGCGCATCATCCTCTCCCAGAGTCAGACATCCAGAGATCTGGAGATCATACCTGTCGAAGACCTGAAAGAGGTCGATGGCGGCTCCTATGAGCCGATGAGTTATGCCGAACTGATGACGGACGAGGGTATGCAGTTCAGCGGTGTGACAACTGAGGAATTCACAAACCAGTTCCATGAAAAGGATCCGGAGGGACTGGCCGAGAGTTATGAGCAGATGAAAGACCGGGCCTTTGAAAGTTTCCAGAGGATCTGTGAGGAAAGGGCCCAAAACGGCGGCGGAAATATCTTGATGGTGGCCCACGGTGGAATCAACAGCATGATCGCAGCAGAGATTATGCAGGAGCAGGAACTGGAGCCGCTGGACAACTCCAGTATTGTCCTGATTGAGTACAAAGACCATACATACACCGTTTTGGATTTTAATGATCTGAGCTATGCACAGAAAGCCCAGGAAAAAATGGAATCTCCTGATCCGGTGGAGATTTATCTAACCGTTCATGCCGAAACCGCGGCAGATGCCGCTATGCGTTTGAATGGGCAGCTGGATACTGCACTGACAGAGAACGGTCAGGCACAGGCTGCGGAACTTGGAAAGGCACTGGGGAATCTGGAGTTTGCGGCCGTGTATGCCAGCGATCAATTCAAGGATATCCATACCGCACGGATCATCGTGGAAAACAGCGCGGTAAATCCCGATCTCATGGTCAATCAGAACATGGATCTGCGTGGGGTGGGCTGCGGCTATTTTGACGGAGAATTGCGTGCGGTTGCGGATGCTTTGGCAGGGGAAGAGCCCACTGCCCATGCCCGTCTCGCCGCATATGCAGCCGCAGACAAGACCGGTATGACAGAAAACTATGAAAGCGCCCGCCAGCGTCTCACGGGCGCCCTCCAGACAATCTGTGAGGAAACTTACAGCCACGGCGGCGGCAATGTTCTGGTAGTGTCTTCGGAATTGGCCGTCCAACTGCTTGCAGAAGCCCTCGGTTCCTCTGAGAAAGCGGTCGCTCTGAAAAATGCGGATGTTGTACATATTACATTTGACGGAGATGTATTCACAGTACATCCGCAATAAAATTCATATAGATATACTTCTTTTCCTCCAAATTTCCTGAAAAAGGGGAACGGGCCATCCGCAAGGTTGGCCCGTTCCCCTTTTTGGGCATGGACTGGGTATCGCCGCGTGTCAGTTCGGGCCGCAGAGCCCTCGTATCAATGATGCCGACGTCCAGATGCCTGCCATGGTGGACAGATCATTTCCCTCCGCATCGTACATCACGGTATAGGTGATGTAACTGTCAAAGGTAGGGACGGATAAGGCGAAGTAGAACTCCCATTGCTGCCTGAGCGGGAGAGAGGGGGTGGAGTGGTTGCAAGCATCCGGAACGGAAAAGGGAAAGCAGGCATCTATTCAGGTGCGGACACGGCTGCAGTGTGGACGATTTGCCAGGTACTGAAATCATGCTGCGTAACTTCACCAGAGCAGACAAGGTATATATCTCGCCTGCAGCTATACGGATCTGCGGAAAGGAATCGATGGGGTGGCGGCCATGGTGCAGCAACGGTTTAAACCGGACCCGTTCACCAATACGCTGTTTCTGCTCTGCGGCAGACGGCTGGACTGCATCAGGGAGTTCTGCAGGGACCGGGATGGATGCATCCTGCTGTATAAGCTATAAGCGGCTGGAACAGGCGCATACCAACGGCCGCAAAACGAAAAGGAGGTACGGCGGTTGACGCCGCAGCGATACCGCTGGCTGATGGAGGGGTTGAAAATGGAGCGGTCAAAGGTTCGCCGCCCGGGGAGTGGCCTACATATAATTGGGGTAGGAAACGGCTGAAAGCACTGGAGGTTTTGAACGCTTTGGCCCCAATATAGCATAATTCACCCATGAAAAACGGAAGAAATCACGGGACAAGCACCCCTGGAGATGGTAACCATTTCACGGGCGGAATATGAGTGTCTGAAAGCGGAAAGAGACGAGTTGAACCAGAAACTGGACTGGCTTCTGGAACAGGCACATCTGAGCAGGAAGAAACTCTGTGGGGCGTTCTCGGAGCGGCTGGGAGAGGAACTGATGAACCGGTTGAGACGCATGTTTGATGAGACAGAGGCATGGCTGTCCAAGCGGAGAGATAAGCGGACAAAGGCGGCCGCCCATACCCGGCGCTCCTTGAATACCCCCACCCAAACTGAACGGTGACAGATATCTGTTCAGTTTGGGCGGGGGTATTCATAACGGGTAGAGGCCAGCGCACTGCGCAGCATTTCACATTCCCGTTTGCCCATGTCAACACCTTCACGCAAAGGCATCTGGCTGTGGTATTACGGAAAAGGTTACTCTTTCCTCTCTTAGAAATTCTGCGATTGCATTCACGGCTTATCCTTCTTTTCCGTGATTGCCTTCATAACTTCAAAGATCCGGACCGTACTGTGTTGGGCTTCTACAAGGAGGTCGGGCATGATTTTAGCTGTGGGGAATCTTTTGCGAAGCGTGTGGATGATTTTATCATCCACAGCATCTTTGCCGCCTGCTTCGTATTCCTGAAGCAGTTTGCTGAACTGTGGACAAGCATAGGCACAGCGAATGATCCGACAGATCTTACCTTTTCCGTCGCTCAGGAAAGGTTTTTGACCGATATCTCAACAATGGCGGAAGCTCCGGTTTTAGCATGGTCCCTGAGGTAGAGATTCCCATTTTTTCATCTTTGTGTTTATCACCGATTTCTGCTGCCGATTATTAATCATTGCTTCCCATTTTGAACAGCGATAAAATGATTCACCGCTCGGTTTTATCGATTGCTTTGTAAATGTACGCGGTAAAATTGTTTGCTCTAGCTGCAGTTCCGCGACTGATGGCCCTATTCCTTGATTCGGCCTAGCATCTCCTGAGCCGCTTTCTGCCGGTATATTTCGGAGCATATCAAGCAAACTAAGAATTACCACGAAAAAGGAGCGGTAGATATGTTTAAGCATGAAAAGCAGTTATTCCATCCGGTGGCCGTGGAGCGGCCGAATCCCCAGTATGCAGCATTGCTGCAGGAGCAGCTGGGAGGCGGCAACGGTGAGCTGAAAGCGGCTATGCAGTATCTGTCCCAGAGCTTCCGCATCAAGGACCAGAAGATCAAGGACCTGTTTCTGGATATCGCAGCAGAGGAACTGGGACACATGGAAATGGTGGCCCAGACCATTAATCTGCTCAACGGCCACGATGTAGATGCAGATCAGGTCAAGGCGGGCGAGATCCAGAGCCATGTGATCTTGGGCCTGAACCCCGGCTTAATCAATGCCTCCGGCTATTCCTGGACCGGCGATTATGTGACCGTGACCGGCGATCTGTGTGCGGACCTGCTCAGCAACATCGCTTCTGAGCAGCGGGCCAAGGTGGTCTATGAATACCTGTACCGCCAGATCGACGACAAGAAGGTCCGTGAAACCATCGACTTCCTGCTCAACCGGGAGGAGGCTCACAACCAGATGTTCCGGGATGCCTTCAACGAGGTGCAGGACAGTGGCTCCAACCGGGATTTTGGTACGACCAAGGCGGCGAAAATGTATTTCTCCCTCTCCAATCCCGGCCCCAATACCTTTGCTGGAAACGAGGTTTCCGCACCTAAGTTCGATTGATAGAATAAGAGAAACGACCCTACCCAATCTGAACAAGTTTGTAGGACTTATCAGATTAGGTAGGGCTGTTTTATGTGCGAAATCCTTGCAGCACAAGCTTTTTTGAGGAAAGGTATTCGAAAGTAAAATGTGACATAAAAATGGGAACAGTTCAAATTCTGGCTGCAAGCAGTCTGATTTTCTAAGTCTGAACCTCTGTGTCTCACGGCCATCAGCTCCTTACGGAAATCCATCGGCCTTTTGCAAAGTCAAACAAAATCCGCAGTCACTGTGAAAAATGAATCCTGTCTCTGGCTTACGCAACTCATACGCCATTTTGTAATGTAGCCGTAATGAGCTGCGTGCTGTTTTTCGGGAAACTTTGTGCGCGATCACTTTACGGGAAAATAGCTCCAAGATCACGCAGATATAAAGATATCGATTCTCTATACTTAAAACAGGCCACATCACTGGCCCGGATTTGATTGCTTGTCTGCTGAAAATTGCTGACGGAGGGTATTTTCTTCTCCTCCGGTTCTCGCAGTTTCAAACTCTGGATAACCCCATCTCCCGCATCAGGTCAGCGCCAAATTTGGCGCCGACCTGATGCCCGCGCCGTGCGAGAATCATCCAAATCTTTTCAGCGCCAAGTACCTGCCGATATTCAGCAAAGACCTCACAGATCAGAAGGCGGTATTCCTCCCTGCGTTTCTCAAACTGGGCATTCGCTCGTTTGTTGCGAAGAATGTGATTGCAGAGTGTGCCGCGTGGTATCTCCAATGCTTCGCAGAGAGTATGGACATCGTCTTGCCCACAGGCAATGCCCCTCTTTTTCCAGGTCCAACGCCTGGAAGGGCCTCCGCGATTTTGATATTCATAACACAAGGCGTAAAGTGCTATTCCGCCGAGATACCGCCCCTTGACAGAATACTTGTACGTACGGTGCAGAACGCCGATTCCTGATGAAAGGCCCCTCACCCATTCTGCGCGTCGATCTGTTCTTTCAGCTCATTCAGATATACCCACCGCTCCGTCTTTTCCTCCAGAGCGGCCTCCAGCTCCGCCTGACGGGCCTGGAGCTCCTGGAGCTTCACATAGTCGCTGCCGCAGCTCTCCTGCTCCGTCTGGCAGGCGGTGATCTGAGCCTCCAGCTCCGCCAGGTCCGCGTCGATGGTCTCAAATTCCCGCTGCTCCTTGAAGGTGAATTTCAGTTTCCGTTCCCGGGGACGCTCTGCCGCGGGCTTGGGCTTTTCCGCCTTGGGAGAGGGGGCCTCTTCCGCCCGGCGCTTGGCCTGCCAGTCCGTCCAGTTGCCGGTGAACCGGTGGATCTCCCCGTCTCCCCGGACCTCGAAAATGGACTCCGCCAGCTTGTCCAGGAAGAACCGGTCATGGGATACCGCCAGAATGGGGCCGGGGAAGCCCAGGAGATAATCCTCCAAAATGGAGAGGGTGGTCACGTCCAGGTCGTTGGTGGGCTCGTCCAACAGCAGCACGTTGGGGGCTTCCATCAGCACGGACAGCAGATACAGCCGCCGCCGCTCCCCGCCGGAGAGCCGCCCGATGGGCACAGACTGAAGATCACCGGGGAAGAGGAACCGCTCCATCATCTGGTTGGCGGAGAAGGTGCCCTCATCGGTCCTGACCTCATCGGCGATGTCGTGGATAAAGTCGTAGACCCGCTGGTTCAGGTCCAGCTCTCGTCCCTCCTGGGAGAAGTGGCCGATCTTCACGGTGGCGCCCACCTCCACCGTGCCGCTGTCCGGTGCCAGTTCGCCTGCCATCAGGTGGAGCAGGGTGGACTTCCCGGCGCCGTTGCGGCCCACGATGCCGATGCGGTCACCGCGCAGCAGGTTGTAGGAGAAGCGGCTGACGATGGGACGGCCGTCAAAGGCCTTGGACACATCCCGCAGCTCGATGATCTTCTTCCCCAGGCGGCTGGAGGCCGCCGCCATCTGCACGGCCTCGTCCGTTTCCGGTGCCTCCTGGTTCAGCAGGGCCTCGTACCGCTGGATCCGCTCTTTGGACTTGGTGGTCCGGGCCTTGCAGCCCCGCATGATCCACTCCCGCTCCACCCGGAGGATAGACTGGCGCTTGCGCTCACTGGCCTCCACCATCTCTGCCCGCTGCTCCCGCAGCTCCAGGTACTTGGAGTAGTTGGCCTCATAGTGGTACAGCTTCCCCTGGGAGAGCTCCGTGATGTGGTTCACCACCCGCTCCAGGAAGTACCGGTCATGGGTCACCATGACCAGGCCGCCCTTGAACCGGCGGAGCCAGTCCTCCAGCCAGGCTACCATCTCGCTGTCCAAGTGGTTGGTGGGCTCGTCCAGA
The DNA here is from genome assembly GCF_025567605.1 of Oscillibacter acetigenes. Lineage (NCBI taxonomy): Bacteria > Bacillati > Bacillota > Clostridia > Eubacteriales > Oscillospiraceae > Oscillibacter > Oscillibacter acetigenes. The sequence goes on from NZ_JAOQKG010000004.1 coordinate 219,589, forward strand.
ATCAGCACGTCCGCCGGGTGGATCAGGGCCGCCGCCAGGGCCACCCGCTTCCGCTGGCCGCCGGAGAGCGTCCCCACCTTCTGGGCAAAGTCTGTGATCCCCAGCCGGTTCAGCATGGCCTTGGCCTCATACTCATTCAGCTCCCGGAACTCGGCGGGGAAGTGGAGGAAGACCTGCTCCAGCACCGTGGCGGATTCCTCCATTGCCGGGTTCTGAGGCAGCAGACTGACCTGGACGTTGGGGTTCCGGGAGATGGTGCCGCCGTCCGGCTCCGTGACGCCGGAGAGAACCTTCAAAAAGGTGGACTTGCCGGTGCCGTTGATGCCGATAACGCCCACCTTGTCCCCCTCGTTGAGATAGAAATTCACATCATCCAGCAGCTGGCGGCTGCCGAAGTTGATGGAGAGATGTTCTGCGGATAAGAGCATGGGAGTTCCTCCTGAAAAAAACTGCTCCTATTGTACCATGAAGGATGGCGTTTTACCAGAGCCAAAACCCTTGCAAACAGAGTGGCGTCAGAGTACAATAACAGAGAAATGAGGTTTTGCCATGCAGGAGTTCCGGCCTTTTGAGCCCTGTCGTTCCTTCTGTTCTGCCTGCACCGGGGGCGGGGGGCCTACCTGCTGGGCGGTGGATACGTGCTGTTCGACCTCCTCGCCATCGCGGCGGAGCTGCTTTTCTGGCATCGGCTGCTGGTGGCCATGTTCGACACGGCGGCCTGGTACTGGAGCGGTCTGTGGGGTGTGTTCTCCGCCTTGGACGCCGCCTGTCTGCCGCTTGGGATTTTTCTGCTGCGCCGAAGGAGAGGTGTCTGATGGAGACGATTTCATATACCCTGCCGCCGGAACAGGACGGCGCCACGGTCCGGCATATCCTGAAGGCTGCGCTCCATGTCTCCTCCCACGCCATATCCCGGCTGACCCGGACGGAGAACGGCATCCGGGTTAACGGCATCCATGCCCGTACAGTGGATATCCTTCACACCGGTGACGTGCTGGAGGTGGAGACTAGCGACCACCGTCCGCCCCGGGTGCGCCCCACGCCGGGGCCCTGGCCCCTGCCCATCGTCTGGGAGGATGGCCATCTGCTGGTGGTGAACAAGCCTGCCGGTATGACGGCCCACGCCTCCAATTTCCTGCCGGACACGCCCACCGTGGCCGGAGCCCTGGCCTGGCAGCGGGGCGCGGACTTCGTGTTCCACCCGGTGAACCGGCTGGACAAGGGCACCACCGGACTGATGGTGGTAGCCAAGAGCGGCTACATCCACGACCGGCTCCGGTACGCGCTCCACACGGAGAGGTTTTGCCGGGAGTACCGGGCGGTGTGCATCGGCTGTCCGGATCCGAAATCCGGCACCATCGACGCCCCCATCGGCCGGGACCCGAATTCTGTGGTGGGCCGGTGCGTCCGGCCTGACGGTGCCCGGGCCGTCACCCATTATGAGGTGCTGGGGAGGTCGAACGGCCTGTCCCTCCTGCGGCTGCGGCCGGAGACAGGGCGGACCCATCAGCTCCGGGTGCACATGGCCTCCATCGGCTGCCCCCTGGCAGGGGACTGGCTGTACGGGGAAGAGGACCCGGACCTGATCCCTCGGCCGGCCCTCCACGCCTACGCTCTGGATCTGGACCATCCGGTGACGGGAGAGCATCTGTCCCTGACGGCGCCCATCCCGGCGGACATGGCCCGGCTGGCGCCGGAGCTTTTGACGGAAACAGAGTGCGCAAGTGAAGAAATTTGACCATAAAATGGAAGGGGATATCTTATGTTAACTTGGAACGTCACCTATCACTGCAAGTCCGGCCAAAGGGAGGCCTTTTATCAGGCCCTCTGTGATTTGGGCATCCGGGCCAACTCCCTGAAAGAGGAGGGGAACCTGAAGTACGACTACTTCCTGGCGGCGGAGGCACCGGACGACCTGCTGCTGGTGGAGAGCTGGACCACGCCGGAGCTCCAGCAGGCCCACTGCCAGACGGAGATCTTCGGCCGTCTTCAGGAGCTGAAAGCCCAGTACTGCGACAGCGTCCAAATCGACAAGTTCAACGATTAAACGGCCTGGGAGCGGATGAAGAGTTTGAAAAAGCACGTCTTTGATCTTCTCTGGGCCTGCGGTGGACTACTTTGGCTCTATCTGGCGGTAAAAGATGTCATTTATACCATTACTGCCAATTCCCGGACTGGTTGGCCGCTGGAGTTTGCACTCGCCGTTAACGGAGCAATTTGGCTCGGAATTTTGGCAGCTATGATTCTCCTGTACCGAGTCATCCGGAAGAGTATCTGGAAGTAATTGAAAAATTATTACACCGGGCGGCCCGAAAGCGGGCCGCCCGGTGTCTGTTTTAGCTTATTTCAGGTGCGTCCAGCAGCTCCTGTAGCTCCAGGAAAAACCGGGACAGATGGAATCCGTCCGCCACGGCGTGGTGGATATTCAGGGAGACGGGCAGGATCGTCCGGTCTCCCTCCCGTTCATATTTTCCCCAGGTGACCACCGGGGCCAGATAGGTGCCGCTGTCGAAGATGTGCATGTCGAAGCTGCGGTACCGGACCCAGGGCAGGCACGACACATCAAAGGTGTTGGGCGGCACGTCCGTCAGGTCGAAGTGGTCCAGGGCGGCGTACCGTGTCCGATCCTCCAGAAAGCGGCGGTGGAAGGTCTCCAGGTCCGAAGAGAAGGGCGTCACCAGCTTCGCAAAGGTCTCCCTGTCCGGGTGGAAGTGGGCGTAGTAGGGCTCGATCCGGTCCCAGAGGACCAGTCGCCCCTGATCGTCCCAGCCGTACCGGAACTCCGCGTGGGCGTTGAGCACGTTGGACACCGCCCAGATCATGGCGGGGTAGAAGCGGAAGCCACTGGCCGAAAGCTGCTTCAGGAATCGGGAGATCTCCAGATCCACCGTCAGGCTCATGACACAGCGCAGGTCGTCGATAAAATGACGGAATACAGGGCCTCGTTCCCAGGTATCCAGTTCCACCACAGTGTGGGACGGGCAGAAATTGTCGTTCATATAAGCCTCCTAAAATAATTGGTTGATTTTAGGAGGCGGTGTCAAGTCCGCGCTTCACAGAGTACCCTCCTCTCCGAGATTCTGCCTTCATTTTATCCGGCCCGGGGGAGAAAGTCAACGGCGGCACCCCCTTGACAATTCCGGCTGGCCGCCCTATTCTGAAAAGACAACATTCGACAGGAGGGACTGCCATGGAGACAGGCCTTTGGAAGCAATTTGACCGGATCGTGGTATTCGACACGGAGACCACCGGCATCGAATTCGGGCGGGACGAGATCATCGAGCTGGGGGCCGCCGCCTTTTCCGCGGAGGGAGAGACGGACTGCATGGACCTGCTGCTCCGCCTCTCCCCGGGGCGGACGCTGCCGCCCTTTATCACCCAGCTCACCGGCATCACGGAAGAGCAGCTGGAACAGGAGGGCGTGGAGAAGGCCGACGCCTGTGAGGCGTTCTGCAACCTGTTGGGCGGGGGAGAGCGGACGCTGCTGGCGGCCTACAACGCCCAGTTCGATCTGAACTTCCTCTATCATTTCCTGCGGCCCTTCGGGCGGGCGGATGTCCTGCGGGCACCCCGGTTTCTGGATGTCCTCACGGTGTACCGGGACCGGCGGGATTACCCTCACAAGCTCAACGATGCCATCACAGCCTACGGATTGGAGGATCAGGCGGTGAACAGCCACCGGGCGGTGGATGACGCCCGGGCCGCAGCGGTGCTGCTGGAGGCCATGGCGGCGGAGCGGGACGATTTGGATCGGTATGTGGATCTATTCGGCTACTCCCCCAAGTACGGTGTCTCCGGACGGCGGATCGCTTCGGTGGAGTACCGGCCTCAGCCCTATCAGCGGGTCCGACCTCTGTATGAAGTGACGGAAACACTGTGAAATATTTGTGAATTTTCGCAATTCCCTCTTGCAATATGACAACTTGTCAGCTATGATAAGCGACAGGTTGTCATGTTTCTTTTTTCCATTCGCCGGAAACCCCTTGACCTTCCCCCGGGAGGAAGGTATAAAATCAGGGGCGGCGCTGAAGAAAACGGACCTTCTATTTCGTATAAGAGAGGATGAAACAGCGTGCCGAGTAGCACTTTTTTGAATCTGCCGGCGGAAAAGCAGGAGAAGTTGTTGGAGGCGGCCACCCGGGAGTTTTCCCACCGGCCTTTCAACGAGGCGTCCATCAACCAGATCATCAAGGAGGCAGGCATCCCCCGGGGCAGCTTTTACATGTACTTTCAGGATAAGGAGGACCTGTTCCGCTATCTGCTGAAGGGATATGTGGATCAGTTGTTCATGCTGCTGGAGGAGTTTCTGCTCCGAAACGGCGGCGACATTTTTCAGGCGCTGTTGGATCTGTATGATTACGTGCAGGCAAAAATCGACAATCAGCACCTGGGAGAGATCGGCGCCATGACCGGAATCATCCGCTGCAACAGCGGGATGCAGAAGAATGGGCTGCTGGAAATGCTGGATGCGGAAACGCTTCTCCAGCGCCTGGGCGGCGCGGTGAATCCGGACCTGCTGGACCTGCGGCAGGACCGGGACCTGGGCGACATCCTGGGCACACTGCTGGTTGTGGCGGCTCCCATGATTTACACCGGCCTGCAGGCCGGTGGCGATCCCGGGACCCGGGATCGCCTGGAAAACATTCTGAACATCTTCAAGCGCGGTATGGGGAAGCGCCCCACCGCGGAAATCGAGAACAAGGAGATTACATAACATGGAAACTGAATGGATGAACGAGACCTCCGCCGAGGCGCCCAGCGTGCCCGCGCCGGAAAAGACGGAGAAAAAGAAATTCTCCCTGAAGGGCTTTGGCGGCAAGAAAAAGAAGCGCTGGCTGAAAATTCTGATTATTTTGGTAGTGGTGATCGCCATTGTGGCGGGCTGCGTGTCCAGACTGACCAAAAACGTCAACACCCAACTCAGCAGCAGCTATCTGGTGTCCACCGTCACCCGGCAGGATCTGACGGTCAGCGTCTCCGGCACCGCCACGCTGCAGCCGGCGGACTCTTACAACGTCACCACCCTGCTCTCCGGCGATATCGTCAGCGCTCCCTTTGAAGAGGGCGACCTTGTGACCAAGGACACCCTGCTCTACACCATGGACAGCAGCGACGCCCAGGATTCCATGGACCGGGCCCAGATCTCCGTGCAGCAGGCCCAGATGTCCTATCAGCAGGCCCAGGAGGCCCTGCACCCCACGGCGCCCATCTCCGGCACGGTGAGCGAGATCTACGTCCACAACGGCGAGAGCGTCACCGCTGGGACGCAGCTGGCGAAGATCGTGGCCAGCACGGAGCTGTCCATCGACTTCCTGTTCCCCTTTGCCTCCCCCAGTGACTTCTATGTGGGGCAGGCCGCCACCGTGTTTGTGGACGGCTACGCCGGCTCTCAGATGGGCACGGTGACCTATGTCTCCAACTCCACCACCATCACCAGCAACGGCAAGGAGGCCGTCTCCGTCCGGGTGCGGCTGAACAATCCCGGTACGGTGTCCGACGCCGTCACTGCCTCCGCCATCATCGGCAGCTATTCCAGCTACGGCCAGGCTCCGGTGTCCATGCCCGCCTCTTCTGTGGTGTATGCCTCCGGTTCCGGCACGGTGAACGATTTCTCCAAGCTGGCCGGCAGCACGGTGACCAAGGGCGAGGTGCTGTGCACTGTGGAGTCCGAGACCATCCGGGACCAGATCGAGAGCGCACGGCTGAACCTCCAGTCCGCCCAGCTCTCTGCCAGCACTGCCTCCGGCGCAGTGGATGACTACAACATCAAATCTCCCATTGCCGGCACCGTGATTGAGAAGAACTTCAAGGCCGGCGACAAGGTGGACGGCGCTTCCTCCGGCACGCTGGCGGTGATTTACGACCTGAGCTATCTGGAGCTGGAGATGGCAGTGGATGAACTGGACATCGGCAAGGTAGAAGTGGGGCAGGAGGTGCGGATCACCGCCGACGCTCTGGAGGGCCAGACGTTCTCCGGCGTGGTGGATAAGGTCAGCATCAACGGCACTACCGCCAACGGTGCCACCAGCTATCCCGTCACCATCATCATTGAGGACTACGGCGATCTGCGGCCGGGCATGAATGTCTCCGCTCAGATCATCGGCGAAGTGGTCCCCAACGCCCTGTGCATCCCCGTGGATGCGGTGGAACGGGGCAACACGGTGACTGTTCCCGGCCCCGGCGCCCTCAGTGAGGACGGTTTGAGCGTGGTGGACGTCACCAAGCTGGAGACCAAGGAGGTCACCCTGGGTCGGAACGATGACGAGTATATCGAGGTTACCGACGGCCTGGAGGAGGGCGATGTGGTCCTCATCAGCAACCAGGCTTCCAGTTTGATGGACATGATGATGGGAGGCTGATCCCGTGAGCCATCTCATTGAACTGAAAGACATCTACAAGATCTACCACATGGGAGAGGAGACCGTCCACGCCCTGGACGGCATCAACCTGACGGTGGATCAGGGGGAGTTCGTGGCCATCGTAGGCTCCTCCGGTTCCGGCAAGTCCACGGCCATGAACATTATCGGCTGCCTGGACGTTCCCACGTCGGGAACCTACCACTTGGGGGGCATTGATGTGTCCACCATGGAGGACGACCAGCAGGCGGAGATCCGCAACAAAATGCTGGGCTTTATCTTCCAGCAGTATAACCTGATCCCCAAGCTGACGGTGCAGGAAAATGTGGAGCTGCCGCTGCTGTACGCCGGCGTCTCCGCAGAGGAGCGCCGCGAACGGGCCATCCAGTCTCTGGAGCGGGTAGGTCTGGCTGACAAGCGGAAGAACCTGCCCAGCCAGCTCTCTGGCGGCCAGCAGCAGCGGGTCTCCATCGCCCGGGCCCTGGCGGGGAATCCGTCGGTGATCCTGGCCGACGAGCCTACGGGCGCCCTGGACTCCCGCACGGGTCGGGAGGTGCTGCGGTTCCTGCAGAAGCTAAACCAGGAGGGGGACACCGTGGTCCTCATCACTCACGACAACTCCATCGCTGTTAAGGCCAAGCGCATCGTCCGTCTGCAGGACGGCCGGATCATCTACGACGGGGACGCCAGTGATCCCCAGGCCGTGGTCCAGCCCCAGGAGGACGCGGGAGAGGGGGAGCCGGCATGAATTTCACCCAATCCTTCAAGCTGGCCATCAAATCCCTGCTGCTCAGCAAGATGCGGGCGCTGCTGACCATGCTGGGCATCATCATCGGCGTGGCGGCGGTCATCATCATCACCAGCCTGGGCAACGGCATGCAGAATTACATGAACGCCCAGTTCGAGCAGCTGGGCTCCAACCTGATCCAGGTGATGGTCTACGGCCGCGGCGAGGGCGGCACCCGGGACGTGAGCACGGAAGATATGTACGCGCTTGTGGAGAAGTACCCCCAGTACCTCTCCGGCGTCACGCCCTATGTGTCCGCCACAGCCAAGGTGCGGCAGGGAACGGAGGACTTCGACCGCACCAGCATTTACGGCGTCAGCGAGGCATTTTACCGCGCCGACACCCAGAAGACCATGCAGGGCTCCAGCCTGGAGAATGGCCGCTTCCTCCGCTACATTGACGTGGAGCGCCATCAGAATGTGTGTGTCATCGGTTCCTATCTGGCGGAAAACGCTTTCCGGACGGATCCGCTGGGTCAGACGATTTCCGTCAGCGGCGTGCCCTACATGGTAGTGGGCGTACTGGCGGAGAGCGGCGACAGCACCGAGGGCAGCGTCGATGATGTGATCTACATCCCCTATGCCAATGCCCAGCGGCTGGGGGGCGGATATGGGGACATGTATCTGATGACCAGTACGGACCGGGATACGGCGTCTGCTGCCAAGGGCATCATTGAAAACCGGCTGTTCAAGACCTACCAGTCCTCGGACTACTACATGGTCATGACCTCCGCAGAGATGATGGACGCCATGGACTCCATGCTGAACACCCTGATGATGATCCTGATCCTCATCGCGGCCATCAGCCTGCTGGTGGGCGGCATCGGTATCATGAATATCATGCTGGTGTCCGTCACGGAGCGGACCCGGGAGATCGGCATCCGAAAATCCCTGGGTGCCAAATGCCGGGACATCCGCAGCCAGTTCATCATTGAGGCCGGCACTACCTCCGCCATCGGCGGTGCCATCGGCATCATACTGGGCATCCTCATGGCCAACGTGCTGACCAATGTCATCGCTCTGGTGCTGGGCACCGGCAACGACGGCTTCGTGGCTATGCCCACGGCTGGCGGCATCGGTGTGGCCTTCGGCGTCTCCGTGGCGGTGGGCATCCTGTTCGGCTATCTCCCCGCCAACAAGGCGGCCAAGCTGAACCCCATCGACGCCCTGCGTTACGATTGATTCCAGCCGATGAAAAGAGAGACCGGGAGACCGGTCTCTTTTTTGCGCAGAAAATTTTTCAGAAAATTGTTCTCCCTCCAAACTTTTTCCGCTCCCGGCGCGTCTATACAGCAGAACGAACGGAAAGGACCATGAGAAACGTGTCACATATCCTGGAAAAGCAACTGACCGACTATCTCGTAACGGATCAGGCGCGGTTTTACCGACTGGCGTACAGCTACCTGAAAAACAGGGAAGAGGCTCTGGACGCGGTGCAGACCGCCGTCTGCAGGGCACTGGAGAAACAGGGGGAGCTGAAGGAGCCGGAGGCCCTCCGTGCGTGGTTTTATCACATTCTGGTTCACGTGTGCATGGACGTGCTTCGCAGCCGAAAGCGGGTGACGCTGATCCCGCCGGAGGCACTGGACGCCGGCAGCTATGAGGACCCTCTGCCTTCGGACGGCACGCTGGCCCAACGGGTGGACGCTCTGCCGCCAGAGGTGGGGACCATCATCAAGCTGCGGTTCTATGAGGACCTGTCTCTCAAGGAGATCAGCACCGTCACCGGCTGGAATCTGAACACCGTGAAAACCAGACTGTACACCGGCTTGAAGAAATTACGGATATCAATGGAAGGAGATCAATTATGAACGAATTCAAGCGTGCACGAGAAGAATATGAGTCCACCCCCATTCCGGAGGAGCTGGACGCCCGGGTCCGCGCAGGCATCTGGCAGGGCAGGACCAGCAGCCGTAGCCGCGGTTATAAGGTGGTCCGGCGGACTGCGGGCAGCGTGGCCGCCTGTCTGGCTGTGCTGATGGCGGGCCTGAATGTCTCCCCGACCTTCGCGGCTGCGGCTGCGGATGTACCGGTGCTGGGCGGGCTGTTCCAGGTCCTGACGATCCGGGACTATGAGACCGTGGAGAACGGCATCGACTACAAGGTGTCCGTCCCCGGCGTGGAGTCTGAGGGCGACCTGGCCGAGAAGGTCAACGCGGAGATCCAGGAGCGGGTGGACGCCCATCTGGCCCAGGCTCAGGCGGACTGGGATGATTACAAGGATGCATTCCTGGCTACCGGCGGCACCGAGGAAGAGTGGGCCGACCGGGAGATGAACGTGCTTATCGACTACGAGATCAAGAGCCAGACCGACACTACGGTCTCCTTTGTGGTGGATTTCGCTGAGGGCTGGGTCGCTGCCATGCAGCAGCGGTACTGCTACAACCTGGACCTGGCCAACGACAAGGACATCACCCTGGCCGACGTGCTGGGCGAGGACTGGGTCGGCATCTGCAATGACGCCGTAAATGCGAAGATCGCGGCGGATGAGAGCGGCCTCTTCTTCACCCCGGAGCAGGGCGGCTTCACCACTGTGGATGACGCCACCTCCTTCTATCTGAATGAGGACGGCTCTGTGACGCTGGTGTTCCCCGAGTACAGCATCGCCGCCGGTGCCGCCGGGATTGTGGAAATCCCCGTGGTGGCCTGAGTATACCATCTCAAAGCGGCCCGCCTGTCGGCGGTCCGCTTTTTTTCTTCCATATCCTATAAAAATGCTATGAATTAAAGGCGGATTTTCGGCAAATGGTCCGTTGCAAACCCGGTGCGGCAGGTGTATCATGAGGCTATTCATTCAGAACGGAGGGATTTCCAATGCCTATTTATCACAGCGTCACTGAGCTGATCGGCCGCACGCCCTTGCTGGAGCTGTGCAATTACGAGCGGAACCACGACCTGAAGGCCGTGCTGTTGGCCAAGCTGGAGTGCATGAATCCCGCGGGCAGCGCCAAGGACCGGGTGGCTGCCAACATGATCGCCCGGGCGGAGATGGAGGGCCGTCTGGCTCCCGGCGGCACCATCATCGAACCTACCTCCGGCAACACCGGTATCGGTCTGGCTGCCGCAGCTGCGGCAAAGGGCTACCGTGTGATTCTCACCATGCCGGACACCATGAGCGTGGAGCGCCGGGCTCTGATCGCCGCCTACGGCGCGGAGATTATCCTGACGCCGGGAGCGGCGGGCATGGCGGGTGCTGTGGCCAAGGCGGAAGAACTGCATCAGTCCATTCCCGGCAGCATCATCGCAGGACAGTTTGAAAACCCCGCCAATCCAGCGGCACACGAGAAGACCACTGGCCCTGAGATCTGGGCGGACACGGAGGGGAAGGTGGACATCTTTGTGGCCGGGGTCGGCACCGGCGGCACTGTCAGCGGCGTGGGCCGGTATCTGAAGGCACAGAACCCCGCTGTGCGCGTGGTGGCCTTTGAGCCCGCTTCCTCGCCCCTGCTGACGGAGGGCCATGCGGGCCCCCACGGCCTTCAGGGCATCGGCGCCAACTTTGTGCCGGAGAATCTGGACCGCAGCGTCCTGGATGAAGTCCTCACGGTCACAGATGCGGATGCCTACGCTACGGGCCGGGAGCTGGCCCGGACTGAGGGCATTCTGGTGGGCATCACCTCCGGCGCCGCCGTGTGGGCAGCGGCCCAGCTGGCCCGACAGCCGGAGAACGCCGGCAAGACCATCGTGGCCCTGCTGCCGGACAGCGGCGAGCGGTATCTCTCCACTCCCATGTTCCAGAAGTGACAACATGTACAAAAAGCCCGGGAGACGTCCGTACACGTCTCCCGGGCTTTTTCGCAGATTATCCGGCCTCCATGGCGTCCCGGAGCCTGTCGGTGACAGCACCTTCAAACAGGCGGGTGGAGTGGCCGTGGAGCGTCTCCAGCGCACCGGCGGCCAGGGTGCAGGGGGTGTTTCCGGTCATGGACAGATCCATGTCAAAAATGAACTTCACCTCCGGGTCCTGGGGAACGCCGGGGGCGTTCCGCTTCACCACACCGGGGCCCGCGTGGACCTTGGCCTGACAGCTGGAATCCAGCTTCAGCGTCAGATCACAGGCGCAGTTGAGAAAGCGGTCCTCCGGGAGCTCCGCCCCCTGCATGGGAGCGGTGTAGGCAGGAGAGAACAGCTCCGCCCAGCGGGCACCCTCCAGCCCCAGCCGGGCACGGGAGAAGATGTTCACATACCGCAGGCCCACCCGCTGGAAATAGGCGGGCTTGTACAGCCGGATAAAGGCGGCCAGCGGCTTGTCCAGCTGGCGGGCAAACTCCTCCCACCCGGGATAGTGGAGGGTGGACAGAGCGATGAAGTCCTTGGTGAGATTCAGCTTCCACTGGTTGTCCTCGGAGACGAAGTTGTGATTGGTCACCGGAGGCTGCTGCTCCACCTTGGGATTGGGGCTGCCCAGCCCGGTGATGCGGGGCGGCGCGGCGTCCTGGCGCCGGGCATACTGGGGGAACTCCGCGCGGATGGCCTCCTGAAAATCGGCGGGCTCCACGCTGTTGATGGTGAGAATAGACGGGAACCGCAGCTGGCAGATGACCTCATGGGCCGGGGCGTTGCGGTAGTGGGTCCGGGGATGATCGGAAAACAGCATGTGGCTTGCTCCTTTGCTTCTTGATGGCCCTATTTTAGCCCCCTGGCTGAGAAATGTCAATTACAGGTAGAACCGGTGGCAGCCGATGGTCTTGAGATACGCCCGGTTGGCGTTGATCCAGGTGCCCTGGGACAGGGCGGGCGCGTAGAAGTAAAGAGCCTTGCCGGCGGTGTTCTCGCCGTTCAGGACCCGCTTGGCCGCCTCCACGGATTTGGCCGTGGGGGGCAGGTACACTGTGCCGTTGGAGACGGGCGTGAACTGGACATCGTGCTTGCGGTCAAAGATCACGGCGGGAATGGTGTTGGGGAACTCCTTCGCCGCAACCCGGTTCAGCACCACATTGCCCACGGCGATCTGGCCGGTCATGTTCTCGCCCCGACTCTCGGCGCTGATGATGCGGCTGAGCCAGTAAAGGTCCATGGCGTTGTGATCCGCGCCGGGAGAGGTCACCGCCGCGCCGCCCAGCTGGGGATCCCAGGCCACGCTGCCGCCCAGGGCGGTGGCCAGAGTCCGCAGGGGGATGTAGGTCCGGCCACGCTCCACAAAGACCTTGCCGCTGTATGTACGGCCGTTGACCGTCACGGTATTTCGGGACGGGTTTGCGGTGACGGACTGGCTGCCGGAGGCGGCGGCAGCCACCTTTCGGCTGCTGTCCCACCAGACGCTCCAGCCGCCGAAGGCATCCAGCAGTCCCCGGAGGGGAACATAGGTCACGCCGCTCTGCAGGTAGTTGACGCCCTGACTCAGAACGGTGCCGTCCACCTGGACGGGCACCACCCGGCTGGGGGCCGCCTTGACGGTGGCGCAGGTCAGGGTAAGGGCGGCCAGCAGGCCGCAGAGAAGTTTTCGTTTCATGGGGAAAATTCGTCCTTTCTGGTTTGTCGCTGCTGTACAAGAGCATACAGGAGGGAGGGGGCGGGCTGCAACCCTCAAAACATTCCAGAGCTGGAAGCGAACAGACAGCTTGACAATATCGTGCAACGATATTATAGTGAACCCAGAAAGTATCGTGTTTCGATATTAGGGGGGATACCATGGCCAGGGAGCCGCTGAAAGTCCTGACGGAGAGCATGTTCTATGTGCTGTTGAGCCTGCTGCGGCAGGAGCGGTGCGGCACGGAGATTGTCCGGTATGTGGATGACGCCACCGCCGGTCGGGTACCCCTGGGGCCAGGGACGCTGTACACGATTCTGGCAAAATTTCAGGAGGAGGGCTTGATCCGGGAGGCGGCGGTGGAGGGGCGGAAGCGGACCTACGCCATCACGGACCGGGGCCGGGCCCTGTTCCGGCAGGAGCTCTCCCGCCTGCGCCTCTGCGTGGCCGATGGCGAGCGGGAGGAGCTGGCGTCGGAGCGGCTGCTGCCGGGGATGAGAGAGGAGGCACCGTGAAAAAGCGTTTTCTCATGCCGGAGGCCTATTGGGATACCGCCCTTCTGGAGCGGTGGCTGGAGGAAAAAGCTGTCCAGGGCTGGCGGCCGGTGTCGTTTTCTCGCTATGGCAGCGGAAAGTTTGAGTCGGCGGAGCCCAGGAAGCTCCGGTATCGGTTGGAGCCCCTGCGGACAGAGACCTATGACGCCCAATGTGAGCGGGAGGAGACTTACCGGGAAATGGGGTGGGAGCCTGCCGGCGTCCTGGGGGACTATCGGGTCTATGCCTGCGCGGACCCACAGGCGCCGGAGCTGTTTACAGATCCCTCTGCCCTGTGTCTGACCTGGGAGAGGCAGCTGCGGCTGTTCCGGCGACATAGGCTGATCTCCATGGTGCTGATTGTTGTCTGGACGATCTTGCAGTTTCGCAGCCTCTGGGAGAGCGGCCAGCCGGTGGATGTGTTCCTGAAAGGGATGTGGGCTGTGTGGCTGCTTGCGGTGGTCTGTGCCCTGGAGTGGCTCTGCGGCAATCTGCGGGCGCTGCGGGGCGTTCAGCGGATGCGCCGCCAGCTGGAGGCGGGGATGGCGCCGGATACTGAGGACCTGGATGCGTCGTTACGGCGGCGGAGGCGGCAGAATCTCGTCTCCTGGGGGATTTGCGGACTGGTGGCTGCACTTGCCGTATCTGTATTCGGCAGCCAGCAGGAGATGCCCTTGTCCGACGCGCCGGAGCCCTTGCCCTATGTCTCCATGGAGGCAGTGGCCCCGGAGGCCGCCGCCCTGCCCTTGGATTCATCTGTTTACCGGGAGAGACGGAGTCTGCTGACGGATCACCGGGAGGTCAGCCAGTTCCGCTGGGATTTTAAAGCGTCCCTGTGGGCCGGTTTCGACCGGGTGCGGTTCACCTTCCTGGCGGAGGCCCTGTATCGGGAACGCTTAGCGAATTTCTTGGACACTTGGTCCGTGGTAGAGGTCCGGGAGGTGGCGGACAGCCGCTTTGACCAAGCGGTGGTGATCGACACGGGTAAAAACCGATGCTTCATCGGCCGGATGGGGCGGGCGGTGCTGATGGAGCGGGTGCGGACAGACCGGGACCTGATGGACCACCTGGACGACTTCGTCGCCGTCCTGGCGGAGTTTCAATAGAAAAAGAGGGGAAACGCCATGCTGAAGCTGATGCCCATGAACATTTACGACGTAGCCGCCCAGCAGGCCCGGATGGAGGACCAGGCCGCCCGGGGGTGGTTTGCCGTCTCGGTTCCCGGTATTTTCTTCCTGGCGGTCTTTGAGAAGGGGGAGCCAAAGGCTGTTCGCTACCGACTGGAGCCTGCCCCAGTAAAGGAGAGCTGCCCGGACCCAGAGCGCCTGGCGGCCTACCAGTCTATGGGCTGGGAGTATGTGGACACCTCCGGCAAGTCCATGCACCTGTGGCGGTGCGACGATCCCGATGCGCCGGAACTCCACACGGACCCGGAGACAGAGGCCCAGGCATATGACCGGCTGTTCCGCCGCCAGCAAAAGGTGACGCAGTTCTGGGCCGCGGTCACGGCGCTTCTGGCGGTGCTGGCGGTACAGACGCTTCTGACAGAGAGAACCCTTCTCGTATGGAGTGTGCAGGAGTGGAAGCCACTGTGGCGGGAGGCCGCCTATTGGGGCTTTCTGCTGGCACTCGCATTGGCGGCGTTCCGGCAGTGGTGGTCTCTACGACGGTATCTGCGGCCTTTGCGGGCGGGAGTACCCGTGTGCCACAGGCGGCCTTACCGGCTGGCCTGCGGATTGTCCCTGGCGATCATGCTGCTGTGGGGAATTTACATCGCATCACTCTGCGCCGATATGGCGGACCCCAGATCGCGGCCCTTTGAACCGGCGGAGACCTTTGACGAGCCGGTCCCATATATCACGGAAAAGGGATTGCAGGAGGTCCAGGCCATCCACTGGGACAACTGGCTTACCACAGACCAGTGGTGGACCTTTGAGGGCATGGGCGACTGGGAGACGGAGAACCGCTACTACCGCCTCCGTTTCCCCTGGCTGGCGGACGATCTGGTAGACGGCATCTTGGCGGACTACCAGGAGAAAGGCTGGCCCGTCATGGCCTGGCAGATCCCCGGACTGGACGAGACCTGGGTGTCCACTCGCGACGACTACGGGTATTGGTTCCTAGTGGTCCGGCTGGGGGATCAGGTGTGGAGCATCTCCACAGGCACCACGGAGCCAACGATAGATCTGGCGGAGCGGTACGCTGCCGTCCTGGCGGAGGTTCAGCAGAAAGAGAGGGGGGAGCGATCTATGAGCGGTCGGCAGGAATACAGGGAGTTCCGGCCTGTGGAGCTCTATGACGTGGCTGCTGTGGAGTCCTGGCTGGAGGAACGGGACCGGGAGGGCTATCACCTGCTGCGGTTCCGGGGGCTTTACGGAATCTTTTATCAGGATTGCTCCGTCGCTCTCAGCCGCTACCGGCTCCAGCCCCTGTTGCGCAAAGAGAAGTCTCCGCCGCCGGAGATGACGGATGCCTACAGAGAGCTGGGGTGGGAATATGTCTGCACCTTGGCGGGGACCTTCCACATCTGGCGCTGCGGCGACCCGGCCGCCCCGGAGCTGGACACGGACCCGGTGGTCCAGAGCATGGGGTACGGGTATCTTGAGCGAAAAATGCGGCGCCATCTGCTGCGGCTGCCCGCGATCCTGCTGGTGTGCCTGGGGATCTGTGTCCTTCCCTGGTTCTGGGGCGCCGGGGACATGCCTCTGGTGGATCAGCTGGAGCATGCCCTGCCGGGCGAGGGACTGTTCTGGCTGCTGATGGCGGCGGCCGCGGTGGGGTTCGAGCTGCTGGACGCCTTCCGGATGCGCCGGCTGCTGCGGTCGCTGGGCACCGGCGTCCCTCTGGAACGCCCCAGATCCTGGCGGCTCCAGAAACGGGTCACGCAGGCGGTAATGGTCCTGATTTGGGCGGGCGTCCTGATATCCTGGCTGCTCCCGGATGGCGGAGATCCCCATTTCACCCGGTCGGCCATGGACGGGGACGGCGAGCCGCTGGCGGAGGTGGTGTATGTGGATCTGCGGGAGCTGGAGGGCTCGGAGGAGCTGACCGGTTTTTCCGCTGAGCGCAAGTCCCTGCTGTTGGCACCCCGGATGTACTGGACCCGGCAGTCCACGGAAGGCCCCGG
Source organism: Oscillibacter acetigenes (assembly GCF_025567605.1). Taxonomy (NCBI): domain Bacteria; kingdom Bacillati; phylum Bacillota; class Clostridia; order Eubacteriales; family Oscillospiraceae; genus Oscillibacter; species Oscillibacter acetigenes. Next base: position 235,861 of record NZ_JAOQKG010000004.1, read on the forward strand.
CGGCCCGTTGAATCTGATCTCCGGCAACACCTCGTATTACCGCATGGGGACGGAAGGGCTGGCCCTTCGGGTGGAGGAAGAGCTCAAGACCTGGCAGGAGTGGTTCGGCGGCGGGGAGCCGGAACGGCTAAAGGTCCCCGGACTGGACAGCTTCTGGTGGGCCGGAGATGAGCAGCTCTCCCGGCGAGAGGATCCGTGCCAGTGCGTGGTGGCCCGGCGGGGAAACTGCGTGCTGATGTTTTCCTATACCGGGCACAAGGACCTGCGGATACAGACTGACTACTTCGCTGCCGTCCTGATGAAATTTCAGTAGATCAGCGGAGAGGGGGAGAGGAGAATGGGCGCTGAAAACAGACATGGGCAGAGCTCCTATCGGAAGAGCTGCCCCATCAGCATCTACGACGTGGCGGCGGTGGAGACCTGGCTGGAGGACCTGGCCCGCAAGGGGGAGAACCCCGTCTGCTTCACGGGCAGCCGGGTGGACCTGTTGCTGGACGAACCGTGGGAGTGCCGCTTCCGGCTCCAGCCCCTCCAAAGGTGGAAAGAGGCTTTGGACCCGGAGCGGGTGGAGGCATACCGGAGCATGGGCTGGCGGCTGGTGGGGCAGCTGGGGCCCTTCTGGGTCTGGCGGTGCGATGACCCGAATGCCCCGGAGCTGGACACGGACCCGGTGGTCCAGGGAGAGGGATACCGATACTTAAAGCGGCGGATGATCTTCCGCACAGTGGGGGGCGGGCTGATCTGGCTGGCAATGACGGCGTATTTCATCCTGGCGGTGGCGCTTTCGGTTGCTTCTCTGGAGAACATCCTGAGAAACGCCAGCTGGCTGGGCTTTGTAGCCGCGCCGCTGGTGGCTGCGGCGCTGCTGACCATCTTGGGGATGCAGCTCTGGCTGGATGCCCGGAACACCTGGCGGCTGTGGAAGACTCTGACGGCGGGCGTCCCGCTGGAGAGGCCCAAGCTATACCGCCGTCAGCTGCGGCTGGGACAGCTGGCGTGGGGCGCTGCACTGGTCATATCTGTGCTGAATCTGGTGGTCAGCATTCAGAATCTGGACGGCAATCCCTCTGGTTGGGACCATGCGGCGCGGACGGTTTATGAAGCGGGGGAACGTCCGCCGGTGCAGATGGTTCTGGCGGACCTGACAGCCCTGGACGGCCTGGAGCCTTTGCGGACAGAGGTGCAGGAAAAATCCCTTCCCATCGCGCCGGAGATGTACGCTGCCCGCCAGTCTGCGGTGCTGCCCGACGGGGAGCAGGCTTTTCTCCAGACCGCGTATTACCGTATGCTGACAGCCGGATTGGCCCAGACCTTGACGGCAGAGCTGACGGAGAACCGGGCCGGCTTTCTGGACAGCCGGCCGGAACTGCCGCTGGACCCAATAGAGGCCCCGGCTCTGGACGGCTTCTGGTGGGCAGAGGAGGCGGACGGAATCGGAAGTCCTGAACAATTCGCCGTGCTCCGGCAGGGAAAACAGGTTCTTACCCTTTGGTACACCGGCTCTGCGGACCTGCGGACAGAGACGGCGTATCTGACCTCTTTGCTGGAGAAATGACACGCCGCCCCCGTCAAGAAATCCCTCGCCGCCTCATACACTGTTCACCAGGGAGGGGGCCGAGGGATGGATGCCTATGATTGGAGCACAGGAGTCTACGCCACAGCGGTGGCCATGGCAAAATGCATGACCACGGAGGAGCTGTCCCGCACGGCGATCCTGCTGACCCAGCTGGGCACCACTCTGGGCACCCTGGCGGCCCTGCGGCAGATGGAGGAGGGCGGTACAGGAGCCGTCACGGAGGTTTGAAGAACAGCAGAAACCCGGCGGGGGGG
>NZ_JAOQKG010000004.1:237698-241046 GCF_025567605.1 Oscillibacter acetigenes
CCCCCCCGCCGGGCTTTGTGATCGCTTTATTTCAGCACGTCCCCGAGATCCAGCGTGACGGTGCCGTCCTCCAGGACAAAGGCGGGGATGCCGATGCCGCCGTTTTTCTTGACGGCCTCATAGTGGGGATCGCTGTCCCGCAGGGCCAGATAGGCCTTCAGGTCCGGCAGGCTGGCGGAGAGATTCTTGAACTCGATCTCCGCCTTGACCTCGGACAGGCGGTTCAGGGCGTACAGGGTGTCGGGGCACAGGTGGCTTCCAATGACAGTGACTTTCATCTGATACCTCCGTTACTTCAGCGCGATGGCTTCGATCTCGCAGAGCACGCCCTTGGGCAGCTCCCGCACGGCCACGCAGCTGCGGGCGGGCTTGGAGGTGAAATACCTGGCGTACACCTCGTTGAAGGCGGCGAAGTCGCCCATATCCGCCAGGAAGCAGGTGGTCTTGACAACTTTGTCAAAGCCGGAACCGGCAGCCTCCAAGATGGCGCCCACGTTTTTGCAGCTCTGCTCCGCCTGGGCGGAGATACCTTCGGGGGTAGTGCCCGTGGCGGGGTCCACCGGGATCTGACCGGAGGTGATGACCAGATCTCCAAAGGCGTAGCCCTGGGAATAGGGGCCGATGGCGCCGGGGGCATTCTTGGTTTCAATGACGTTCATGTGAAAAACTCCTTTTCTAAAATTGGATAGCTGATAAAATCAATCTGGAAAGCGATGGAATCAGGCGGTCTCCTTCTTGGCGGCCACAGCCTTCACGAGCCAGTCCTTGCCCTCCACCAGACGGGTGACGATCATGGAGGCGATGGTGTCGCCGGAGGAGTTCAGGCAGGTGGCGGCAGGGTCGAAGATGAAGCCCAGGGTGGCGATGATGGGGAATGCCTCGGCGGGGAAGTTGAACATGCTGACAATCAGCATCTCGCCCACCAGGCCGCCGCCGGGAGCGCCGGAGAGCACAAAGGCGGAGAGAATGGCCACAACGATGGCCATGGCATAGGTCTCCGCGCCGACGAAGTCCTTGCCGAAGACGCCGTACAGGAAGGCGATCTTCACGATGGAACTGAGGACGGAGCCGTCCATGTGCATGGTGCAGCCCATGGGCAGCACCAGGTCGCTGACGTCCTTGGGCACGCCGATGTTGTCACAGGCCTCCTTGTTGACCGGAATGGTGGCGGCGGAGGACTGGGTGGCAAAGGCTGTGATGGCAGGCGGGAAGATGTTCTGGATCATCATCCGGACGCCCAGCTTGCCGCCGGCCAGGAAGGCATATAGCGGGAAGAAGATCACCGCATAGAGCAGGCACAGGGGATAGTAGACCAGCATGGACCGGCCGTAGTCACCCACGATCTCTGGACCATAGGTGGCAACCAGGTTGGCGAAGTAGGCGCCCAAGCCGATGGGAGCGATGAACATGATGACGCCCACGAACTTCATGATGATGTCATTCAGGTTGTTCAGCAGCTTGCCCATAGGGCTCTCGTCGCCGCCGCAGGCGGACACGCAGAAGCCGAAGATGATGGCGAAAATGATTAGGGGCAGCATGTTGGACTTATCCCACAGGTCGGAGAAATCGGACACAGTCAGGGAACTGACCAGCAGCTCGCCTGCGCTCTGGGCCTCGCCTACCTCGCCGGTGGTCAGCTGGATGGAGGCGCCTGCGGAGGGGCTGAACAGGTTGACCCAGGTCAGCACGCAGGCCGCTGCGATCAGGCCGGTGAAGATGAAGGTGCCGACGGTGGAACCCAGGATCCGGCCCAGGCGCTTCATGTTGGCCATGCTGCCCACTGCGGAGGCGATGGACACAAACACCAGAGGAACCACAATGGTGAACAGCAGATTCAGGAAGATATCGCCGATGGGCTTGATGGTGGTACCCACAGAGGGCGCGAAAGCGCCGATCAGGGCGCCGATGGCGATGCCGCCCAGAATCAGAATCAGGCCTCCGTACTGCTGCCAGAAGCTCTTCTTTTGAATGGTTGCCATGTTCTTTCTCCTTTTCCCTTATTTCTCTGCGCGCTCTTGCTGGGGATTACAGGCTGTTGACAGCGGCCTCCAGCTGGCGCATGGCCTGTTCCAAAGTGGCGCGGGGGCAGGCGGCGTTCAGGCGCATGAAGCCATTGAGGCTCCGGCCGAAGGAGCAGCCGTCGTTGAGGCCCAGCTTGGCCTTCCGGATCATGAAGTCGTGGAGCGCCTCATTGCCCATGCCCAGCTCCCGGCAGTCCAGCCACATCAGATAGGTGGCGTCGGGGGCATAGGTCTTGATCTTAGGGATGCGCTTTTCACAGTAGTCCACCACATAGTCAAAGTTGGCGGAGAGATAGGGAAGCAGCTGGTCCAGCCACTCATCGCCCTGGTTGAAGGCCGCCTCCATGGCGGTGAGGGAGAAGGCGTTGTTCCGGTGGATATCCATGTTCATCCAGAACTTGTCAAAGACCTCCTTTTTGTGCGCGTTGGGGAACACCACTGTGCTGGCCTGCAGGCCGGCCAGGTTGAAGGTCTTGGTGCCAGAGATGCCGGTGATGACGTTGGCGGCGATCTCGGGGGACAGGGTGGCAGTGGGGATGTGCTTTTTGCCGTGGAAGATCAGGTCGGAGTGGATCTCGTCGGAGACCACCAGCACGTGATGCTTCAGGCACAGTTCCATCATCCGGCGCAGCTCCTCTTCCGTCCAGACATGGCCCAGGGGGTTGTGGGGGGAGCACAGCAGGAACAGGTCCGCCTGCTTCAGTTTCTCCTCAAAGTCTGCCCAGTCAACGGTCCACTTGCCGTCCTTCTCCACGAACTGATTCTCCAGAACCTTGCGGTTCCATGCCTCGGTCATATCATAGAACTCGGAGTACACCGGCGTCTGAATCAGGACGCTGCCACCCTCCGGGGTGAACAGCTTCACGCAGGCGGACAGGGTCTGCACCACGCCCAGGCTGAAGCTCATGAGGGACTGGTCGATATCCCAGCCGTTGCGGCGCTTCTGCCAGCCCCGAATGGCCTCAAAATAGCTGTCCGGCCGGGCGGTATAGCCCCAGATGCCCTCCTCGGCCCGGGCCTTCAGGGCGTCGATGATGGGCTGGGCGGTCTTGAAGTCCATGTCCGCGATCCACAGGGGGATCACGTCCTCTGTGCCGAATTTCTTCTTCCGCTCGTCATACTTGGCGGAGTGGTTCCCGGAGCGGTCCACCACCGCGTCAAACTGGTAGGTCATTAGTATCCATCCTTTCTGCGGCGTTCTTGTGCGCTGATGCTTTGTTATATAGCAAAATATATGCCAAAAAAGCGGGAATTACCGAGGAAACGGAAAAAGAATTTAAAACAGAGGAGACAATCGGAAATTCTAACCAAAAATCTCCGGGCGGGG
>NZ_JAOQKG010000004.1:241226-244920 GCF_025567605.1 Oscillibacter acetigenes
GGGCCAGAATGCTTCGGATTTCCTGTTGGGAAGTGGGGACAAAAGCATCCCGCGCCAGCTGCAGCAGCCGCTCCCGGCCGATGGGCTGCCGGGCCTCTGAGGCCTGATACAGCTGTTCCAGCACAAAGCGGAACACATCAGAAGAAGGCTGCTGCGGCGTCTCCGGCAACTGCCGGATCGGCGCCTGCGGGGCTCTGTGGAACACGGTGGGGGGCAGGTCCTCCATGGTGATGGGATCGTGGCCGGTGTAGAGAAAGTACTCCACTACGTTCCGCAGCTCCCGGATGTTGCCCGGCCAGGAGTAGGATTTCAGAAAGCCCCGCACCTGAGGCGTCAGGCGGAAGCTGCCGCCCAGCTCCTTTTGGAACTGCTCCAGGATCAGGAACAGATCGTCCCCCCGCTCCGACAGGGGCGGGATGACGATGGGCAGGGTGCTGAGACGGTAATACAGATCCCGGCGGAAGGTGCCCTCCGCCACCTTCCGCTCCAGAGACTCGTTGGTGGCGGCCACGATCCGCACGTCGATGGGAATGATGGAGGTGCCGCCCACCCGCATGATCTCCCGTTCCTGCAGGACCCGGAGCAGCTTGACCTGAAGAGCCGGACTCATGCCCTCCACCTCGTCCAGAAACAGCGTGCCCTGGTGGGAGATCTCAAGCAGGCCCAGGCGGCCGCCCTTTTTGGCGCCGGTGAAGGCCCCCTCCTCATAGCCGAAGAGCTCGCTCTCCAGCAGGTTTTCCGGGAAGGCCGCCACGTTGATGGCCACGAAGGGCCCGTTCCGCCGCCGGGAGGCCCGGTGGACCGCGTGGGCGAACAGCTCCTTGCCGGTGCCGGTCTCGCCGATCAGCAGGATGGGGCTCTCGCTGACAGCCATCCGCCGCAGCACCTCCTTGGCCTTCTGGATGGCATCCGACTCCCCGATCACATCCTCAAAGCCGTACTTGGCGCGGTAGCCCTTGTGAAGCAGCTGGTTGCGCAGCTGGCTCTGCCGGGCCTCCACGTCGTTGAACCGCTGCAGGATGGCAAACGCGCCGATGCAGGCCCGCTGCCGCATCACCGGCACCACCTCCGCGCTGACGTTGATGCCGTTGAGGCGGATGATTTTGGCAGGCAGCCGCTCCCGTTCCTGTAAACATTTCGAGAAGGGGAGATAGGGGAAGACCTGAGAGGCCGGCTTGCCCATCACCAAGTCGGCGCTGGTACGGGTGATTTCCTCCGCATGGCGGTTGCAGGCGAAGACCTCGCCCCGTTCGTTGACGCCCACCACGCCGTCCTCCAGCGTCTCCATTAAAATATGGAATTGGCTCTCGAGCCGGATGGAGCGGGCGAACATCTGGTCAAAGCTGTAATTGCTGGTTGCAATCGATTGGAAATAGGTCTGGAACTTCTCCGTCTCCAGCAGATGCTCCAGCCCCAGCCGCAGGGCGATCTCGATCATCATGCCGGAGGTGCAGGCCCGCTGTCCCACGTCGATTTTGGTCTCGATCTCCTCCGGCACATAGCGCATCTCGTCCGGTGTCACTGCGATGTGCACATCCCCCGGCAGCTCTGCCCCGGGATAGAAGGGAATCCAATGGACGTGGGTGATGCCGAACTGCTCCAGCTGGGCGATGGCCTCCCGGGCCATGGTCTCCGTCATGTTGACAAACAGCACCCGGCTGCCGGCGGGCAGTTCCTTCAGCCGCCGCAGCTCCTGCCAGCGGAAGGAGGCCTGCACCGCCATGGTCTGACTGTCGATAGGCACGTGGCGGGCCAGCTCTTCCGGCGACCCAAAGGCGTCCGTGGAGGCGGCAAACAGATCCGCATGGGGCAGCATGCCCATGGCGCTCCCGTCCATGACGGAAAACACCGAGACATCCGCCACCTCTCCGAACAGGCCCTCCACATCCCGTCCATAGGAGCGGGCAGCTCTGGGGTCCAGCGCAATGATGGAGATTGCCTTTTTTTCCACGCAGCTCACCTCCCAATTAACCATTTACTTTGACCATTTTCCCATAATTCGCTCTCCTTTACAAGGGGGGAGAGGCTGTTTTTTCAGGAAATTCACGGGGGAAGCAGTTGGCACGAGATTTGCTTATCTTATCAGGTTGAATATGTTGCGGGCCATTGGAGATTCGCCTGGATACAGAAAGGAGCTTCCCTCATGATTACGAAAGAAGAACTGCTGACCCTGCTGCGGCAGGAGGTCGTCCCCGCTCTGGGATGCACGGAGCCGGTGTGCGTGGCCCTGGCCACCGCTGACGCCAGCCATGCCATCGGCGGAGACATCGTCTCCATCAAGGTGGAAGTCAACCCCGGCATCTATAAGAACGGCATGAGCGTGGGCATCCCCGGCTTCTCCCGGGTGGGGCTGAAGTACGCCGCCGCTCTGGGCGCCTGCTTGCACAACCCGGAGAAGAGCCTCCAGCTGCTGGAGGACATCACCCCCGCCGTCAGCGACGAGGCCATCCGGCTGGTGGAGGGTCGCCATGTGGTGGTGATGATCAAGCAGGAGGAGACACAGTTGTATGCCCGGGCAGAGGTAATCACCACCGCCGGCATCGGCATCAGCGAGATCCGGGGTACCCACTCCAACATCGTCCTCACCGTGCGGAACAACGACGTGCTGGTGAAGAAGGAGTATGCGGCCGGTGGACAGGATGAGCTCCATGAGCGGCTGGCTCCCATGACTGTGGCGGAGATCCGCGCCCTGGTGGACCAGTGCAGCGAGGAGGAGCTGGCCTTCATGCTGGATGGCATGGATATGAATGAGAAGCTGGCCGACTTCGGCCTGGAGCACACCCTGGGCGTTGGCATCGCCACGGCCCTGAAGAAGGCAGACCTGCTGGGCGACAGCTTCGCGGCCAACACCATGCTGCGGGTGGCCAGCAGCGCCGAGGGCCGCATGAGCGGCTGCCCCTACGCCGTTATGAGCAGCGCCGGCAGCGGCAACCACGGCATCACTGCCATCATCCCTGTGGTGGAGCTGGCCAAGCACCTGGGCTCCTCCAAGGAGCAGCTGGAAAAGGCGCTGGCCTTTTCCCACACCCTGAACGTGTATATCAAGATCTTCACCGGCAAGCTGTCTGCCACCTGCGGCTGCGGCGTCTCTGCCGCCACCGCCTCCGCCGCGTCCATGGTGTGGCTGATGGGCGGCAGCGATGAGCAGATCGGCAAGGCCATCATCAACATGAGCGGCAACCTCACCGGTATGATCTGCGACGGCGGCAAGATCGGCTGCGCCCTGAAGCTGGCTACTGCCACCAACGCCGCCATCATGTGTGCCCAACTGGCCATGAGCGATGTGGTGCTCCAGTCCACGGACGGCATCTGCGGCAAGACGCCGGAGCAGGCCATCCGCAACATGGGCCTGGTCAGCACCCCCGGCATGGTGGAGACCGACAAGACCATCCTGGACATCATGATGAAGAAGGACGCCTAAATGTATGCGCCTGCGTCCTTCAAAGCCGCCCGGCGGGAAACTCCCGCCGGGCGGCTTTTTTCCGGGGTTGATTTTTCCGGCGAAATCCCCTACCATAGGAGTATCTTAAGCAGCGCGGTGCGCTGCGGAAAATGGAGTGAACAGGACAGCCGGGAGGAACTGCTGATCCCTTCTGCCAGGAGACCGTCCGCATCCCCGGCCCCTCCGGCCGGGAGCAGGGGGTGGCAGAACTGGTACAGTGGGAAGATGGAGGAATCCGGCTTCGACGAGGTC
>NZ_JAOQKG010000004.1:245175-418347 GCF_025567605.1 Oscillibacter acetigenes
CGTCAACGCGCTGAAAATCTACCTGGCCAATCCGGACTACCATTTGCTGGAGGCCCACACGGGTCAGGAGGCTCTGGATGCCCTGGAGCGGAAGGACATCCATCTGGTGCTGCTGGACATTATGATGCCGGAGATGGACGGGATTACCGCTTTGGCAAAGCTCCGGCAGGTGAGTAACGTGCCGGTGATCCTGCTGACTGCCAAGAGCGAGGACACGGATAAGATCCTGGGCCTCAACGTGGGGGCAGACGACTACATCACCAAGCCCTTCAACCCGGTGGAGGTGGCTGCCCGGGTCCGCAGCCAGCTGCGGCGGTACTTCCAGCTGGGGAGCGGTGCACTCCGGCCGGAGGTGCTGACCCTGGGCACTATCCAGATGGACGACCGGGAGAAGACCGTCGCCGTGGATGGGGATCCGGTAGCTCTGACGCCCACGGAGTACGATATTCTGAAGCTGCTGCTGGAGCACCCGGGGCAGGTGTTCTCCCCCAGGGAGATCTACCGGAAGGTATGGAAGGACGCTCCCTTCGGCAGTGAGAACACAGTGGCGGTTCACATCCGCCACCTGCGGGAGAAGATCGAGATCGACCCGGCGGAGCCCAGATACTTAAAGGTGGTCTGGGGCCAGGGGTACAAACTGGAAAAGGGGATGCGGGCATGAAGGCCATCGAACAGAACATCGAAAAGGAGATCGCCCAGGCGGTGATGGAGGAGCAGCCCATGCAGCCTCCGGCACCGAAACGGAAAAAGAGGCTCACGGAGAGTACGGCGGCCAAGGTCATAGCCTTTCTGCTGATGCTGGTGATGACCGCCGTTACCGCCGGCGGTGTGCTGGGCGCGGTGTTTTTGTACAGCACCGACGTCTATGTCACCAGCGAGACGGCTTTCAAGCAGGAGCTGTTTTCCAATATCGCCTGGGGAGACGGGCAGACGCTTCTCAATTTCCTGATCTGGAACAGTGAAGAGCAGGTATACCAGATGAATACGGAAGCAGCAGACAGCTACTGTGCGGAGCGGAACATCTCTTACGTCATGGTACAGGATAAGACCGGCAGGGAGCTCTGGTACACGGGGCTTGCAGAATATGATAGTCCGTGGCAGTTCAGATTTTCCTATGACTGGGCAAATCCGGAACGGCCCAGCGCCGGCGTTGTTGAGAACGCTTATACCGTGCGGATTACAGTGCCGCTGTCCTCTGTGTTTGTTTATGACGACGACTACGCCCTGGCCAACCGGCTGGCGGAACTGGCCTACGCCCTCCGCTACTGGATCTACGCCATCATCGCTGCTGCGGCGCTGCTGGTGACAGTCTGCTTCATCTTCCTGCTGTGTGCCGCCGGGCACCATCCTTACGTGGACGGCGTCCGTCCCGGCTGGGGGACACGGATCCCACTGGACCTTCTGACGGCGGCGGTGGCACTGGGGCTGTTCTTGGGCATCCAACTGGTGGTGGAGGCCAACTTTGGAGGCATTGGCGTGGTGCTGGCTGTGGTACTGGGTCCTGCCGCCCTGGCGGGCGTCTTTACCGGCTGGTGCATGTCCCTGGCCCTGCGGCTCAAACTGGGTGGCTGGTGGAGGAATACAGTGGTCTATGTGGCCCTCCGCTTGCTCCGCCGTGGCGGCGGGGCGGTCCTTCGGGCCCTGGGCAGCGGCCTCCGGGGCGCAGCGCATGGGCTGGCGGGACTGCTTCACAACGTCCCCCTGGTGGGCAAGACCGTGCTGGTGTTCCTGGGCCTCTGTGTCCTGGAGGGCCTTGGGATCCTGTTCAGCATGTTCGCCTGGAGCTGGGGCCTGCTGGCGCTCCTGTGGATCTTTGAGAAGCTCCTGCTGCTCCTGGCGGTGCTGGCTTTGGCCCTCATGTGCCGGAAGCTGCTGCTGGGCGGCCGGGCTCTGGCCGCCGGGGACCTGAGCTATCAGGTGGACACCAGCCGGATGGTGCTGGACTTCAAATCCCACGGCGAGGACCTGAACCACATCGCCCAGGGCATGGCGGCGGCGGTGGACCAGCGGATGCGCAGCGAGCGGATGAAAACGGAGCTCATCACCAACGTGTCCCACGACATCAAGACGCCCCTGACCTCCATCATCAATTACGCGGACCTCATCGGAAAGGAGCCCCCGAACAGTGAGAAGATCCCGGAGTACGCGGCTGTCCTCACCCGCCAGTCCGAGCGGCTGAAGCGGCTGATCGAGGATCTGGTGGAGGCGTCCAAGGCCTCCACAGGGAATCTGGAGGTGAATCTGGCCCCCTGCCAGCCTGGCGTGCTGCTGACCCAGGCGGCAGGGGAGTACGAACAGAAGCTGAAGGACGCGGGCCTGGACCTGGTAACCCGGCAACCGGAGACAGCGGTGACCATCCTGGCGGACGGCCGACGGCTGTGGCGGGTGTTCGACAACCTGATGAACAACATCTGTAAGTACGCCCAGCGGGGCACCCGGGTGTACCTGACGCTGGAGGAGCGAGACGGCCAGGCGGTGATCTCCTTCAAAAACACCTCCCGGGCGCCGTTAGATATCCCGGCGGAGGAACTGCTGGAACGGTTCGTCCGGGGAGACGCCGCCCGAGGCGGCGAGGGAAACGGCCTGGGCCTTTCCATCGCCCGGAGCCTGACAGAGCTCCAGAAGGGCACCCTGGAGCTGACTGTGGACGGAGACTTGTTCAAGGTGGTCCTGCGGTTCTCTGAGCTTTCGTGAGAGACAGCGCACGGGGAAGAGGCACCGGCAAAATGGCCGGCGCCTCTTCTGTTTTTCCCAATCGGCTTGCGCCGCCCCTGGGAATGGGATATACTACAAGGCGGAAACAGACGGCGGCGCCGGGAGAATGGCCCGCCGGGAAAGGAGTGTTTATGCGCGTGTTGGAACAGTTGGAGCCCCAGGGGGTGTTCCGCTTCTTTGAGGAGCTGTGTGCCATCCCCCACGGCTCCCGGAACTGCCAGGCGGTCAGCGACTGGTGCGCAGCCTTTGCCAGGGAGCGGGGGCTGGAGTGCCATCAGGACCAGGCGGGGAACGTCATTATCATCCAGGAGGCCACGCCCGGGTATGAGGCGGCGGCACCCGTCATTCTTCAAGGCCACCTGGATATGGTGTGTGAAAAAGAGCCCGGCTGCACCAAGGACATGGCCGGAGAGGGCCTGGACCTGCTGGTGGAGGACGGCTGCGTCCGGGCGAAGGGCACCACCCTGGGCGGCGATGACGGCATTGCGGTGGCCATGGCCCTGGCGATCCTGGACGATCAGGCGATCCCCCACCCCCGGCTGGAGGTGGTCCTCACCACGGACGAGGAGATCGGAATGCTGGGAGCGGAGGCCCTGGACGCCGCGCCTCTCCGGGGGCGGAAGCTCATCAACGTGGACTCCGAAGAGGAGGGGATCTTCACCGTCAGCTGCGCAGGCGGAAGCATGGCCCAGTGCACTCTGCCCGTGACCCGGGCGCCCTATGGCGGCGCGGCGCTGGAGGTGACGGTCCGGGGGCTTGCCGGGGGGCACTCCGGCACAGAGATCCACAAGGGCCGGGCCAATGCCTGTGTGCTGCTGGGCCGATTGCTCCAGGCCATGGCGGAACGGACGGAGCTGCGCCTGGTGACGGCGGCGGGCGGCGGAAAGGACAACGCCATCGCCGTGGAGGCGTCCGCCCAGGTGGTGGTATCTGACGATGCCGTCGCCCGGCAGGCGGCGGAGGCATTGGCCGCGGATCTCTCCCGGGAATATGCCGCAGCGGACCCGGGCCTCCGCGTGGAGGCGGCGCCCTGCACCGTGCGGGAGACGCCTATGGACTGGGCGTCCACAGAGCGGGCAGTCTGCATGCTCACCTGCCTGCCCAACGGCGTCCAGGCCATGAGCATGGAGATCCACGGTCTGGTGCAGACCTCGCTGAACCTGGGCATCCTGGCTGCGGAGCAGACGGCCCTGACGGCCACCTTCTGCGTCCGCAGCTCCCTGGGCAGCCAGAAGGAGATGCTCCACCGTCGCCTCCGGACCCTGATGGCGCAGCTGGGGGGCACTGTCTCCATCTCCGGGGATTATCCCGCTTGGGAGTACCGGCAGGACTCCTCCCTGCGGGACCTGATGACGGAGGTCTTTCAGGAGCAGTACGGCCGGAAGCCAAAGATCGAGGCCATCCACGCGGGCGTGGAGTGCGGTATTCTGAGCGGCAAGCTGCCGGGGCTGGACTGTGTGTCCATTGGCCCGAATCTGCTGGACATCCACACCCCGCGGGAGCGGATGGAGATCGCCTCCGTCCAGCGGGTGTGGCGGTTCGTGCTGGAAGTGCTGAAGCGGTCCAAATGAGGCGCAGGGGCGCGGCGGAAGCCGCGCCCCTGCACATTGTCGCCGGAAATCCGTTGTACGCGGCGCCGTTCCGTGGTACAATAGCCGCAAAGCCGCCGGAGACGGGGGCAATCAGGGAGGGAACATCATGTATCATTGTTTCCGCCTCCGCCGGGGGCAGGATTTGTACGAGGAGATCGAGGCCTATGTGAAGGCGCATCATATCGCCGCCGGGGCAGTGGTTTCCGGTGTGGGCTGCGTCTCCCGCTGGCGGCTGCGGGACGCGACCGGTGTCCGGGTGCGCAGCGGAGAGGAGGATGTGGAGATCGTCTCCCTGATGGGCACCGTATCGGAGTACGGCTGCCACCTTCACGCCAGCTTCAGCCGGGAGGACCTCTCCGCCTTCGGCGGCCACCTGCTGCCGGGGTGCACGGTGAACACCACGGCCGAGATCGTACTGGCAGAAATCCGGAGCTGCGTGTTCACCCGCCGGCCGGACAGCGAGACCGGTTATGAGGAGTTGGAGATTGGGCCCGCATACCCGGAAGAGACACGAAACGACAGGAGAGAAGAACGATGAACGTATGGATCGCGTCGGACATTCACGGCAGTGCCCTGTACTGCCGGAAGCTGCTGGACCTGATGGAGAAGCGGGGGGCGGACCGCCTGGTGCTGCTGGGGGACCTGCTGTACCATGGCCCCCGGAACGACCTGCCGGAGGGATACGATCCCAAGGCGGTCTTTGCCATGCTGAACAGCGTGAAGGACCGGATCCTCTGTGTCCACGGCAACTGTGATGCGGAGGTGGACCAGATGGTGCTGCACTTTCCCATCGAGGCGGACTTCCAGGTGGAGGAGCTGTGCGGCAGGCGGCTGTTCCTGACCCACGGCCACCATTTCAATGTGGATCAGCGGCCCTCCCAGACCCTGCTGGACGGGGCGGGGTATGTGGTCTACGGCCACTTCCACGTGCCCATGAGGCGTCTGGAGGACGGGGTGTGGTATTGGAACCCCGGCTCTGTTTCTATCCCCAAGGAGAACAGCTGGCACGGCTGTATGCGGATGACGGAGGACGCCGTCCAGTGGCTGGATCTGGACGGCAATTTGAAGGACGAGCTGCGCTGATGGGAGGCGGGGATATGACGGACATCCAAACTGCGCTCTTTGCCCTGCGGGACCCGGCCTATCAGGCTTTTCAGAGCAAGCTGATACCCACCATAGACCCGCAGACGGTGATCGGCGTCCGGATGCCGGCTTTGCGGAAGCTGGCCCGGGAAATCGCCGGAACGCCGGTGGCAGGGGGCTTCCTCCAGGAGCTGCCCCACCGCTATTATGAGGAGAATAACCTCCACGGCTTGCTGATCTCGGCGATCCCGGACTATGACGGTGCCGTGGCGGCGCTGGAGACATTCCTGCCCTATGTGGACAACTGGGCCACCTGCGACCTGTTGAGCCCGAAGGCATTCCGGAAGCATCCGCCGGAGCTGCGGAAACAGATCCGCCGCTGGGTGGAGGATGCGCACACCTATACTGTCCGCTTCGGCCTGGGGATGCTGATGAGCTTTTATCTGGATGAGGGGTTTCAGATGGAGGACTTGGATCTGGCTGCCGGTGTCCGGCGGGAGGAGTATTACGTGAAGATGATGGCGGCTTGGTATTTTGCCACCGCCCTGGCCAAGCAGTACGACGCGGCGCTGCCCTATCTGCGGCAGCGTCGCCTGGACCGCTGGACCCACAACAAGACCATTCAGAAGGCTGTGGAGAGCTATCGGATCACGCCGGAGCAGAAGGACGAGCTTCGCAGCCTGCGCTGGAAGGACTGCGCAAAGGAGGAGGGGGTATGAAGGGCCGGAGCTGCGGGCTCTTTCTCTGCCTGTTTCTGGGCATTGCCTGCTTCAGCGGATATCAGGTCCTGCGGATCCTGCACGAGTACCGGGTGGGAGCAGACGCCTATTTCAAACTGGAGCAGTTTGCGTCCCTGCCCCCTGCGTCGGAGGAGACGGAGGAGACGCCGGCAGAGCTGGCCTGGCCGGAGGTGGACTTCACGGCCCTGGCGGCGGTGAATCCGGATGTGACTGCCTGGCTCTACGGCCCGGACACCGGCATCTCCTACCCGGTGGTCCAGGGGACGGACAATGACTATTACCTGGACCATCTCTTGGACGGCACGGCCAACAGCGCCGGGTGCCTTTTTGTGGACACATCATGCCGGCCGGATTTTTCTGGCCGCAACACGGTGATCTACGGCCATCGGATGAAAAACGGCACTATGTTTGCCGCCCTGGGGAATTATCAGGAGCAGGTCTACTATGACGCCCACCCGGTTTTTCTGCTGGTGACACCGGAGGGGCGGTATGTGGTGGAGCTGTTTTCCGGCTACGTGGCGGACACGGCGGAGAGTGCCTGGATGCTGGATTTCTCCGATGAGCAGGCGTACCTGGCCTGGCTGGAGGAGGTGGGGGAGAAGTCCGCCTTTTCCAGCAAGGTGTCACCCAGGGCAGAGGACCGGGTGGTGACGCTCTCCACCTGCAGCTATGAATTTGAGAATGCACGCTTCGTCCTCCACGGTGTCCTGCGGCCTGAAGAGGAGTGAAAACCCCCTATTGAAAAAATTTGAAAAATCGAAAAATAAGTGTTGACATTTGGCGATGATCTTGTTATACTTATCAATGTTCCGAGCGCGAAAGCCGCATAGGACAAGCGGTTCGGGGGTATAGCTCAGCTGGGAGAGCGCTTGACTGGCAGTCAAGAGGTCAGCGGTTCGATCCCGCTTATCTCCACCAAAAAAGAGAGACATGTTAAAGCATGTCTCTCTTTTTTCCACTATCCGCATGACCTTTCCCGCTCGAAATAGATCACGGCCGATAGGCGGCTCACGTTTTCCGGCAAGTGATTTATTCTCCAAAGAGAAAGGTTGAGCGCCATGGTAATCCACGAGTCCGCAGAGGACTATCTGGAGTCCATCCTGGTTTTGCAGCAGCGGCGGGGGCAGGTGCGGTCCATTGACATCGTCAACGAGCTGGGATACTCCAAGCCCAGCGTCAGCATCGCCATGAAGAAGCTGCGGGAAAACGGTTATATCTCGATGGATGCGGACGGATTCATCACTCTGAATGAAAGCGGGTTGGAAGTGGCCAGCCGTGTCTACGGTCGGCACAAGACCCTCTCCAAGCTCTTTGTCCTTCTGGGAGTAACGCCGGAGGTGGCCTCGGAGGATGCCTGCAAGGTGGAACACGACCTCAGCGAGGAGACGTTCCGCTGCATCCAGCAGTATCTGGAAAAGATGATGGAAGAACAGAAAGAGGACTGACCAAGTCAGTCCTCTTTTGATTAATGCGGCAGGCGGCATCACCGGAACAGCAGCACGGCGCAGTCCACAGCCAGCAGCACCAGAACGGCGATGCAAGCCCCGCGGCGCACCCGGGGCGACAGGCTGTGGACCAGCCGGTGGAACAGGGGCTGGAGCACGTACAGGAACAGCAGTCCGCCTAGTCCGAAGCGGATGGAGGGGGAGAGAGCGATACGGCCCTCAAAGTTGATAGCGTAGTCTCGGTAGGTCTGCCAGGGCCAGGCGCCGGTCAGGGCCTCCAGCAGATAGCTGGTGGCCAGCTCGATGGCGGTGGCGGCGATCATGCAGCCCAGGAACACCAGCACTGGCTTCACCCAGCGGAACCACGCTGGCTCCCGCTTAGCCATCAGGCGGGAGAAGGCCAGCAGGAACACCAGGGCGCCAACGCCGTACACCGGGCAGTAGGGCCCCAGCAGCACACCCCGGTTGGTGAATCCCCAGCGGTAGACCACCACTTCCAGAAACACCTCATACAGCCACCCCAGCATGGAGTAGAAAAAGAAATAGAGCACGTAGGACTGAACAGCTTCCATCCACTTGGATTTGGAGAGAGAACGCATGGGACGCCGCCCCCTTTCGTCTCCACCATCCTATCATGTCAGGCGGCAGGAAGCAAGGGGAGAATGAAGCCGGGCGCTGCGTCCGGTCCGGTGCGTGGTCAGGCCAGCCCGGGCAGCTGGTCCAGGGAGGCGAAGGTGTAGCCCATCTCCTCCCACTTGGTCAGCAGGTCATCCAGGATCGCGGCGTTGGTGGCGGAGGTAGAGTGGAGCAGCACGATGGCTCCGTCGTGGATGCGGGGCAGCAGTTTGGCATAGGCCTCCTCCGCAGAAGGTTGATCGTCCGTGTTCCAGTCCACATAGGCCAGACTCCAGAACACGGTGGTGTATCCCAGCTGTTGGGCCTGCTTCAGATTCTCCACACTGTATTTTCCCTGAGGCGGGCGGTAGAACTTGGAGAGAGGCTGTCCTGTGGTCTCCTGGTACAGGGTCTCCAGGTCCGTCAGCTCCTTCTGGAATGCGGCCATGTCCGAGATGCTGGACATATCCGGGTGGTGGTACGTGTGGTTGCCCACAATGTGGCCCTCTGCCGCCATGCGGCGGACGATGTCGGGAGCAGATTCGATCATATGCCCCACCACAAAGAAGGCGGCGGGGGCATTGTGCTTTTTCAGGGCGTCCAGTATGGCCTCTGTGCAGCCGTTCTCATATCCGCAGTCAAAGGTGAGGTAGAGGACCTTTTGGCTGGTATCCCCCAGGTAGTAGGCGCCGTATTGGGCCAGGTCCTCCGCAGAGGCATTGCCCACTGGGGATTCCCCCTCTGTGGGGAAGGATAGCCCCCAGTCCGCAGCCGCAGGGACCGCGATGGGGGCGGAGGCGGTGAGGGCCGGTGCCGGGGCAGTGAAATAAAACAGCGCGGCGAGCGTCAGGCACAGGGAGGCGGACACCAGCGCCATGGCGCCGCGGCGGTTGGGATTGGACACAAGACATTCCTCCAGTCTGGGCAAATGGATTCGGATCCAGTTTGCGCAGACCGGCGACATTTATGCAGAAAAACCACCGGAACAGAGAAAATAGCGGAGGACAACATGTCCTCCGCTGTCTTCGTGACTAGGGTCAATCTTGTCCCGGCACCTTGGGCAGCTGGGCGAAGCTGGCCTCCAGTTCTGCGTCAGTGGGGATATAGTCGGTCATCTGGCCGTTGTGGAACTTCTCATAGGCCACCATATCGAAGTAGCCGGTGCCGGTGAGGCCAAAGACAATGGTCTTCTCTTCGCCGGTCTCCTTGCACTTCATAGCCTCGTCGATGGCTACCCGGATGGCGTGACTGGACTCCGGCGCCGGAAGGATGCCCTCCACCCGGGCGAACTGCTCCGCCGCCTCAAAGACCTTTGTCTGCTCTACCGCACGGGCCTCCATCAGCCCCTCATGGTACAGCTCGGAGAGCACGGGGCTCATGCCGTGGTACCGCAGACCTCCGGCGTGGTTGGCGGAGGGAATGAAGTTGCTGCCCAGAGTGTACATTTTGGCCAGGGGGCAGACCTTGCCGGTGTCACAGAAGTCGTATGCGAATTTGCCGCGGGTGAAGCTGGGGCAGGAGGCGGGCTCCACGGCGATGAACTGGTAATCCCGCTCGCCCCGCAGCTTTTCACCCATGAAGGGGGAGATCAGACCGCCCAGGTTGCTGCCGCCGCCGGCGCAGCCGATGATGATATCGGGCACGATGTTGT
Source organism: Oscillibacter acetigenes (assembly GCF_025567605.1). Taxonomy (NCBI): domain Bacteria; kingdom Bacillati; phylum Bacillota; class Clostridia; order Eubacteriales; family Oscillospiraceae; genus Oscillibacter; species Oscillibacter acetigenes. Next base: position 255,017 of record NZ_JAOQKG010000004.1, read on the forward strand.
ACTTGTCTAGAGCCGCCTTGGCCTCCAGACCGATGATGGACTGGTGCAGCAGCACCTGGTTAAGGACGCTGCCCAGCACATAGCGGTAGCCGGGCTGGCTGGCGGCGGCTTCCACTGCCTCGGAAATGGCACAGCCCAGGGAGCCGGTGGTACCCGGGTGCTCCTTCAAAATGGCCCGGCCTACGCTGGTGGTATCGGAGGGGGAGGGGGTGACGGCGGCGCCGTAGGTCCGCATGACCTCCCGCCGGAAAGGCTTCTGCTCGTAGCTGACCTTCACCATGTAGACCTGGCAGTCCAGCCCCAGGTAGGAACAGGCCATGGAGAGGGCAGTACCCCACTGGCCGGCGCCGGTCTCAGTGGTGACGCCTTTGAGGCCCTGGTTCTTGGCGTAGTAAGCCTGGGCGATGGCGCTGTTCAGCTTGTGGGAGCCGGAGGTGTTGTTGCCCTCGAACTTGTAGTAGATCTTGGCGGGGGTCTGGAGCTTTTCCTCCAGGCAGTAGGCCCGCACCAGGGGAGAGGGCCGGTACATTTTATAGAAGTCCCGGATCTCCTGGGGGATGGGGATCTCCCGGGTGTCATTGTCCAGTTCCTGCCGGATCAGTTCGTCGCAGAACACCGGACGCAGGTCATCGAAGCCCATGGGCGTGCCGGTGGCGGGGTTCAGCAGAGGGGCGGGCTTGGTCTTCATATCTGCCCGGACATTGTACCAATTCATGGGCATCTCGTCTTCGGTCAGGTAGATTTTGTAGGGGATTTTCTCGAATGTCATGGTTGTGCTCCTTTCTGATCTGCGGCCCTTTGGAGAAAAAGAAAAAGACCTTCATCCCACAAGGACCCATTCCTATGGTTCCCTTGGGACAAAAGTCTGCGACTTCTGCGGTGCCACCCAACTTGGCGATTGCTCGCCCACTCGGCGACGTGCCAACACACGTCTTTCCCTGGTAACGGGGGAAAAGCCCGTCGGCGCTTACTGGGGAGAGATCCCGTTCAGCCCGCCCTCTGCGGTCCATTCGGCGGGGCCCCTTCTGCTGCCATCCCACCACCGGCAGCTCTCTTGGAGAAGCGACGTCCGTGTACTCGTCCGCGTCATTGGTTTGTGCTTTTGAACTTGGGCTGAGTGTACAACACGCTGGGCCCGCCTGTCAAGCTTTGAAAAAAACTTTGTGAGTTCATTACAAAAAAGCGTAAAAAATTTCTCTAATTTTCGTTTTGAATTTTGGAAAAACAGGGGCGGGCCATTTGGCCCGCCCCTGGATTTTACCGCTGGTATTCAAATTCAAAATCGTATAGGGAAACAATGTCACCGTCCTGAATGCCCATCTCTTCCAGCTTCTGGAAGAAGCCATTATCCCGCAGCACCTTGTCGAACCACATCCGGCTCTCATAGTCGGCGAAGTTCACGTTGCCCATCACCTGCCGCAGCCAGGGACCCTCCACGATCCAGGTGCCGTCGTCCTCCCGGTGGATGTCCAGCGGGGCGGAGGCATCGATCACCGGGGCCTTCGGCACATACTCCGGCTCATACACAGTGACAGGGGGCAGGACGGAGAGCATCTCCGCCGTCTTCTTCACCAGTTCCCGGGTGCCCTGGTGAGCGGCTGCGGAAATCTCCAGGAGCGTGTAGCCCAGAGCCTCCACATGAGACCGGAGCCGCTCCAGGTTGTCGGAGTCCGGGGGGAGGATGTCCACCTTGTTGGCGGCCACGATCTGGGGCCGCTCCGCCAGGTCCGGGCTGTACTGCTTCAGCTCCGCGTTGATGGCGTCAAAGTCCTCCACCGGGTCCCGGCCCTCGCTGCCGGACACGTCAACCACATGGACCAACAGGCGGCAGCGGTCCACGTGCCGCAGGAAGTCGTGGCCCAGGCCGGCGCCCTCGCTGGCGCCCTCAATGATGCCGGGAATGTCCGCCATGACGAAGCTGACGCCGTCCTCTACCCACACCACGCCCAGATTGGGGAACAGGGTGGTGAAGTGGTAGTTGGCGATCTTGGGCTGGGCCTTGGATACCACGGAGAGCAGCGTGGACTTGCCCACGTTGGGGAAGCCCACCAGCCCCACGTCCGCCAGCAGTTTCAGTTCCAGGATGACATCATGGGCCTCGCCGGGGAGTCCCGCCTTGGCAAAGCGGGGCACCTGCCGGGTGGGAGTGGCGAAGTGGCTGTTGCCCCAGCCGCCCCGACCGCCTTTGCAGAGAACATAGGGCTCGCTGCCAGACATGTCCTGCATGATCTCGCCGGTCTCTGCGTCCCGCACCAGCGTGCCCCGTGGAACCTTGATGACCAGATCTGTGCCGTCCTTGCCGGTCTTCCGGGCCCCCTGGCCGTCGGCGCCGTTGCCGGCCTCGTACTTGCGCTTGTAGCGGAAGTCCATCAGGGTGGACATATTATCATCCACCTGCAAAATGATGGAGCCGCCCCGGCCGCCGTCGCCGCCGTCCGGCCCGCCGGCAGCCACATATTTTTCTCGGTGAAAGGACACGGAACCGTTGCCGCCGTTCCCTGCCCGGACAGAGATTCGGGCCTTATCGATGAAAGAAGTTGCCATGGTTGCACCTCATATTGTGATCTATTCAAAGAATTCCTAATCCTGCCTATTTTATCCGAAAACCTGCCACACGTCAAGAGCGGAGGCGTTCTGCTGAAGCTTCCTGTGTACAAGAATCAAAAGGCGGAAGAGTCTGTGGCGCCGTGGGGCAGGCTGTGTTATACTGGTTTCGCTATAAAATGTTCTGCGAGAAGGGGGCTGTACGATGGAGGACGTGATCCTGCTGGTCATACTGGTGTCTGTCCTGTATCTCCTGCTATGTCTGCTGATTGCCTTTATACGGGCACTGTTTCCTGGGAAAAGGAGCCGAAAATCCTGTTTTAAAGACACATTCTGGATGTTTTTCCTGGAGATCCTGAATCCCCTCAACTGGCTTTGACTGATGCCGGCCAGAAGGTCGCTCTGTTTCTGAAACGGACCATTTCAAGAAAACGCATAACGGCAAAAAACCGCCCCGGTCATTTGACCGGGGCGGTTTGGCTTCCTTATTCAGCCTCGTAGACAGAGACCTGCTTACGATCCTTGCCCAGCCGCTCGAAGCGGACTGTACCGCTGACAGTGGCGAACAGGGTGTCGTCAGTGCCCTTGCCCACGTTCACACCGGGGTGGATGTGGGTGCCGCGCTGACGCACCAGGATGTTGCCGGCCTGGACGAACTGACCGTCGGCACGCTTGGCGCCAAGGCGCTTGGCCTTGGAATCACGGCCGTTCTTGGTGGAGCCGCCGCCCTTCTTGTGGGCGAAGAACTGAAGACCAATACGAATCATGATACGGACCATCCTTTCTGAAGATTTTTAGATGGGGAGGATCAATCATCCTCCAGAACTTCGATGTTGTCGGGATACTCGTCGTGGAGCGCGGAGAAGTAAACCATCAAGCCTGCCAGCAGAGACTGACAGGTGCTCTCCGCCGTGGGGGACAGCCCTCCGGGCAGATGGAGCGAAATGGACGCGTCCTGCTCCCGAACCTTAACCGATGCGGCTAGGCCCAGCACGTCATTGACGGTGGCTTCCACCAGACGGATGGCGCTGGTGACGGCGGCGCAGACGATGTCGGCGCCCGCCTCGGCGTAGCCGCTGTGGCCACGGGCCTCAAAGCCGGTGATCCGGTCGCCCTCCATACGGAATACGACAGTGGTCATACTCAGACGGAGATCTTGCCGATCTCGACCTTGGTGTAAGGCTGACGATGGCCCTGACGCTTGCGGTAACCCTTCTTGGCGTTGTACTTGAAGATGCGGATCTTCTTGCCCTTGCCGTTCTTGACGATCTTGCCCTCCACAGAAGCGCCCTCCACCACGGGAGTGCCGAAGGTGGCTTTGTCGCCGTCCAGGATGGCCAGGACCTGGTCAAACTTCACGGTGTCGCCGGCTTCCTGGTTCAGCTTCTCGATGTAGACCACGTCGCCCTCGGCTACCTTGTACTGCTTGCCGCCGGTCACGATAATTGCGTTCATGTCGTTGTTTCAACTCCTTCATTACGGGCTCGCTGTCGGGGGCGGTCCCGGTGGGACACTTTTTAACCCATTCAAAGCGGCTCAATTAGTATATCAGCCAAAATCTGAAAAGTCAATCATTTTAAAAAAGTTCTTGCAAAATATTTGAATTCTATGTAGTATTTCGCTGTCCGGCCGGACACGAATCAACATATAGGAGGTGGTCGCTTGACCATTGAGAAACTGGGAGACATGCAGATCGCCTATATGCGCCGGACCGGCGGGTATGGCGAAGGCAACCGGCAGCTGATGGAGCAGTTCAAACGATACCTGAGAGAACATGCGCTGCTTCAGGAGGATACAACGATCCTGGGCATCGCTCTGGACGATCCGGCGCAGATCCCGGAGGACCGGCAGAGGTATGACGTGGGCATGATCCTCACCGGCCGAGAAGACCCCTGCGGCCTGCCGGTCCGCACCGTTGCCGGCGGCCGCTGGGCAGTATTTGAAGTCCCCCATACAGAAGAGGGCGTGTCAGATTTCTGGGGAGACCTTCCCCAACGCGCAGCACGGCTGCCTGTGGACGGCACGAGACCCATCCTAGAACGATATGCGCATCCGAAGGTCTCAGCGCATATCTGTGAGTTTTGCGTGCCCTTGCGGGAAAGCAAGCTCAGGGGGATTTGACGCTTGACGCGCGGAGACTGCTCATGCTAGCCTCATACTTGACAGCGTAAGTGGTATATGATATATTCACCTCATAAAGAGCGAAATATACCGCTTTTTGGAACGCTGATTAGGGAGGCCACTTATGAAAAAGCAGATATTGTATGGAATGCTGGGTTTTCTCTCCCTGCTGGGGTTCGCAGGCGTGTTTACGGAAGCGCGGGGATTCCTGGGCTTCTTCGCCTTTGCGGTGGACTTCCAGTACTTCTTTTTGAAGTCTGACGAGATGCTGGAAGCGCAGCTGGCCCGGTCCGCCTCCCGGGCGTTTGTGGTCGGGATGCTGATGATGGCGGCCGCTGTGCTGGGGACCCTGACGCTGGGCGGTTTTACCCCCCAGCGGGCACTCCTTACCGGCTGCACGGTTGGCTGGGCTGCCTCTGTGGTGGTCTACGCCCTGACCGCCGCCTGGTACGGCTTCCGGGAGAGCTGGGGGCTGGAGCCGTGATCCGCAACCGGATGAAGGAGCACCGGGCCCGTCTGGGCCTGAAGCAGGAGGAGCTGGCAAAGCTGGTGGGGGTCCGGCGGGAGACCATCGGAAACCTGGAAAAGGGGCGGTACAACCCCTCTCTGGTGCTGGCCTGGAACATCGCCAAGGTGTTCGGGGTGCCCATTGAAGAAGTATTTACCGTAGAGCCGGACGGCCCAGCGGAACATAGCTGACGGGATACGAGCGCCCGGCGGGGATCATCCCCGCCGGGCGCTCCATTTTCTATCTGCCAGCTTTTTGAAGTGCCTTGGCCAGGGGCAGCACCGCCCGGCCCAGGGCCTCCAGGGCCTGGCCGAAGTCGAAGTACTCCTCCGCCTGGCTGTCGGAGAACAGGTGGTCTGAGACGGACTTCACCGATACGAACCGGACACCGTTCCGCAGGCATACCTGGGCGATGGCACCGCCCTCCATCTCCGTCAGCAAGGGGGAGAAGGTACCCCGGATCCACTCCGCCCGCTGCCCCTTCACAGCAAACCAATCCCCGGTGGATACCCGGCCGGTGACGGCGGGATAGCCCAGGGAAGCAAGCAGCTCCGCACAGCGCTCCGGCTGCCAGGTGGGGAAGGCCACCTGATTCACCGTGGAGACCAGGCCGATGGGGTCCCCCACAGCGGTGGTGTCCACATCGTGCTGGACGAATTCCGACGCTACCACCAGCGTGCCGGTGGGCAGATCCGTGAAGCACCCGGCCACGCCGGCGTTGAGAATCAGATCCACGCCGTACCGCAGGCACAGCAGCTCCGCGGCCATGGCAGCGTTCACCTTGCTGACGCCGCCGGCACAGGCCAGAATGTCCGGGGCAATCTCAAATATGGGAACGCCGGAGACGGTCTCCAGCGGCGCCAGCTCCCGGGCGCCCGGCAGGGCATGGAGCTCCGACGGCATGGCGAATTGCAGGGCGATTTTCATGGATGATCCTCCTCTTGGACGTCAGGCAGCCGCTTGCCGCAGTGGCCGCAGAATGTATAGGAATCCCCCAGCTTGGCGCCGCAGTAGGGGCAGTAGCGCAGGGGCCCCTCCGGTCCGGACGTGTCCACGGCCTCCGGGGGCTGGCCGCCGAAGCGCTGATTCAGCGGGTCCGGCTCCTCCTCGCCGTCCACGATGTCGAAGGCGGAGTACCGTTTTTTGCCCGCGGCGTTCTTGAAATTGTAGACGGCCTGGACGATGCCCACGATAACGAACAGCACGCCGAAGATGGAGAAGGAGATGGGCGCCCCCATGGAGGCGGCGGATACGGTCCAGAAGATGCCGAAGACCACAGCGATGACGGAGCCGAGGGCTCCCATGGCTGACGGCCCCCGGCCGGGCTTGATGTGTTTCACAGCGGGGCTTCCTCCTTCGGCATTTCTGTCACCGGTCGTCCACGGTCAGCTTCAGCACGTCCGGCCGGGCGTAGTGGCCGCAGCCGTCGAATTCCATCCGGCTCCGGGGCACCTGGGTCAGGTCCAGATCCGCACAGATGATGGCCTCCCGGTCCCAGACGGGCTGGGTCACATAGTGGCCGTAGGGATCCACCACGCAGCTGCCGCCCCGGCAGACGATATCCGGCAGGCGGCCGATCTCCTCCGGGCAGTGGAGCCCGGCGGGGTACATGTCCCGAGTGAAGACCATGTCGCAGTTGACGAAAAAGCAGTGCCCCTCGATGGCAATGTGACGGATGGTGGCCTGCCACTCCTCGTTGTCGTTGGTGTTGGGAGAGAGGTACAGGGTGATCCCCTTCTCGTACAGGGCGACCCGGGCCAGGGGCATATAGCTCTCCCAGCAGATCAGGCTGGCCATGGGACCCCAGGGCGTCTGCGCCACCGGGAAGTAATGCCGGTCCGCGTCACCCCACACCACCCGCTCCGCGCCGGTGGGCTTCAGCTTCCGGTGGACGGTGAGCAGTTCGCCCGCCGGGGAAAAGATCAGGTTGGTATTGTACAGCGTGGCGTTGACGGCGTCCCGCTCGGACACGCCGATACTCACGTAGGCCCGAGCCTCCCGGGCGGCCCGGCCCAGGATCTCTGTCTCCGGCCCAGGCACCAGGATGGAGTTGTCGTAGTACAGCCCCCAGTCCTTCCGGCCCGGGGCGGTCCGGCTGCCCACGGTGAAGCCGAAAGTCATGCCGTAGGGATAGCCGGGGATGAACAGCTCCGGGAACACGATCAGCTCCGCCCGCTCCGCAGCCGCGGCCCGGATCAGCTCCACCGCCTTCACGGTGCAGGCGGCTTTGTCAAACATCACTGGGGCGGCCTGGACCACCGCGATCCGGCAGGACTCCCGCAGATCCCGCATACATGATCACCTCGTTTCGAAGATTTCCGCTGGGTGTGTTTTGAGTATAGCATACCGCTGTGCCGGGGGCAAGGCTTTGCGGGGCATTTGCGCCCATTCGGGGCGGACGCTGCTCCCCTCGCGCTTTCCCAGGATCCCTGCTTCCGAAACGGGATGTTTGCAAAAGAACAGAGGGCAGGCCTGCGGCCTGCCCTCTCTGAATATGCGGAGATGCGGAATTTAGTTGCCCTTGACGATGGCGGCCGTGTCGGTGGCGATCATCAGCTCTTCATTGGTGGGGATCAGCAGGACCTTCACCTTGGAGTCGGCGGCGGAGATGACGGTCTCCTTGCCGCGGACGTCGTTGGCGGCGGGATCCAGCTTCACGCCCATATACTCCAGGCCGTCGCACACCATGGCGCGGATGCCCTTGTCGTTCTCGCCCACGCCGGCGGTGAAGATAATGGCGTCCACCCCGCCCATGGCGGCGGCGTAAGCGCCCACGTACTTCTTCACCTCGTAGGCGAACTTCTCCTCCGCCAGCTGGGCCCGTGCGTTGCCCTCTTCAGCTGCCTTCTCCAGGTCACGGAAGTCGGAGCTGACGCCGGACAGACCCTCTACGCCGGACTTCTTGTTGAGGATGTTCAGCATCTCGTCGATGTTCATGCCGTACTTGTTCATCAGGTACTGCAGGATGCCGGCGTCCAGGTCGCCGGAGCGGGTGCCCATGGGCAGGCCGGCCAGGGGAGTGAAGCCCATGGAGGTGTCCACGCTCTTGCCGCCGTCCACAGCGGCGATGGAGGAGCCGTTGCCCAGGTGGCAGGAGATCAGCTTCAGCTCCTCGGGCTTCTTGCCCAGCATGGCGGCAGCCCGGCCGGAGACATACTTGTGGGAGGTGCCGTGGAAGCCGTAGCGGCGAACCTTGTCCTTCTCATAGTATTCATAGGGCAGGGCGTACATATAGGCCTTGGCGGGCATCGTCTGGTGGAAGGCGGTGTCGAACACGGCCACCTGGGGCACGTCCTTGCCCATGACGGCGGTGCAGGCGTTGATGCCGGTGATGTTGGCGGGGTTGTGGAGGGGGGCCAGGGGGATGCACTCCTCCAGGGCCTTCATGACCTCATCGGTGATGAGCACAGAGCCGGCAAAGGCCTCGCCGCCATGGACCACCCGGTGGCCCACCGCATCGATCTCCTGCATGGAGCCGATGACGCCGTTGTCCTTGTCCACCAGAGCGTTCAGCACGGCCTGGATGGCCTCGGAGTGGGTGGGCATGGCCACATCGACGGCGTCCAGCACCTGCTTGCCCTCCACCTGGGGCTTGTAGGTGAACTTGCCGTCGATGCCGATCCGTTCGCACAGGCCCTTGGCCAGCAGGGCGCCGGTCTCGGGATTCAGCAGCTGATACTTCAAGGAAGAGCTGCCAGCGTTGATAACCAGAATGTTCATGTTTACCGTCTCCTCTTTTTTGGAAATGCCCGTGGACATCCCCACATCGTATGAATTGCAGGCAGATGCCTGGCTGAAAGGGAACCCGTACCCCGGCGGGGCGGGTCCCGGCGCACTTCTCATTATACCAGAGATTTCCCCGGTTACAACCGGAATTTTGAACGAACCGGCGCTTTTTTGCCGGGGAAGTTCCGGCGCAGCGGCGTCTGCTCGCCGCAGAGCAGCCCGGAATCGGTCCGGCTGGACGTTTTCCGGAAAGTATGGTATGATCGAAAAAAAGCCCCATGCGGGCGGTATTGATAAAAAATTGACGAGACTGACACCGGACTGTAACTTTTTTGTCATTTGGAAGGGGAGAAATCCATGGGGGCCGCAGGTATAATCGTAGAATACAATCCGCTCCACAGCGGGCACCTGCGGCTTCTGGAGGCAGGCCGGGCGGCGCTGGGACCGGACACGGCCATGGTCTGCGTGATGAGCGGGAACTTCGTGCAGCGGGGGGACTTCGCCCTGCTGCGCAAACACGCCCGGGCCAGGGCTGCCGTGGAGAGCGGCGCGGACCTGGTGCTGGAGCTGCCCCTGCCCTGGGCGGTGTCCTCGGCGGAAGGATTTGCCGCCGGAGGCGTCCAGGCGCTGGCGGCCACCGGGGTTGTGGAGCACCTGCTGTTCGGCAGTGAGTGCGGCGATGTCTCCGCCCTGGAGCGGGTGGCCGCCGCGCTGCTGGCGCCGTCCTTCCGAGACCGGCTCCGAGAGGTGCTGCCTGGAGCGGTGAGCTTTGCCGCTGCCCGGCAGCGGGCGCTGACCGGCCTGCTGCCGGAGGAGGACGCCGCCCTGCTGGAGTCTCCCAACAACATTTTGGGCATCGAGTACTGCAAGGCCCTGCTGGGGCAGAACGCCCCCCTCCGGCCGGTGACCATCCGGAGGGAGGGCAGCGCCCACGACGGCGCCCTGGCGCCGGACACCCACCCCTCGGCCTCCGGCCTCCGGGCGCTGCTGCGGCAGGGGAAACGGGAGGAGGCCCTGTCCCTGCTGCCTCCGGCCATGGCCCGCGCTTATGAGCTGGAAGAGGCCGCCGGCCGGGCCCCGGTGTTCTGGGAGAACAGTCACCGGGCCATTCTGGCCCGGCTGCGGTCCATGACGGCGGCGGACTTTGCCGCCCTGGACCAGGGGCGGGAGGGCATTTGGAATCGACTGTACGACGCCTCCCGCGCTGCCGCCTCGCTGCCCGAACTGCTGGCCGCAGCCAAGACGAAGCGTTACGCCATGGCCCGCCTGCGGCGGATGGTGCTGTGGGCCTACCTGGGACTGACGCCCGGCGATATGCCGGAGCGGGTGCCCTATCTGCGGGTGCTGGCGGCCAATGGGACCGGTTGCCGACTGCTCTCCCGGATGCGGGAGGCGGCAGCCGTGCCGGTGTTGACCAGGCCGGCGCAGGTCCGGCGGTTGGGCCCGGAGGCCCGGCGCCTGTTTGAACTGGAGGTCCGCGCCACGGACCTGTATACCCTGGCGTATCCCCGCCTCTCCGCCGCCGGCGGCACGGAGTGGAGGGAAGGTCCCGTGATCTTAGGAGGGCCTGCGCCCTGCTGAGGAAAGGAGCAACCCCTATGAAACGGATGATCGCCCTGCTTTTGCTGCTGTGTATGCTGACAGCCTGCGCAGCCCCCGTTCCGGAGACGGAGGAGCCCACGGCTGCATCGCAGGAGATTGCCGTCCCGGAACAGAAGCAGCCGGACAGCGGCACGATGACGGGCGCGGCCACCTTCACTCAGGCTGCATCCGAGCCCTTGACCTACACGGTGGTTCTGAAGACGCTGGAGGACAGCGCCGCGGCGGCGGACGGCACGACTTTGGCTGTGCGCTCCTATGAGCTTCCGGAGATGACCGTGACCCTGCCGGACGGCACTGTGCTGACGGAGGCGGCCTCCCCGGCGGAGACGGCGGCCCTGGAGAGGGCGGAGGCCTTCAACAGCCGGTTCCGCGACTGGGCCGGGGCGGATGGCTTTGACGAGGTGACGGCTTGGGCAGAGGAGGAGCTGGCCTTTCGGACGGAGTCCGGTGGGAATTGGACACCCTACACGCTGGAGCTGGACTGTTCTGTCTATCAGACGGAGCAGATGGTGTGCATCCAGGCGGAGTATTACAGCTATACCGGCGGGGCCCACCCCAACACGGTACTGCTGGCCTGGAACTTCGACCTGATGACGGGCCAGTTCTTCGCGCCTGAGATTCTGGCAGCGGACGGGCAGATATTTCTGGACGCGGTCCGGGACGAGATCATCCGCCAGATCGACATGACGCCGGAAGCCGCCGTGGAGGCCGGCTACTGGGAGGACTATCAGGACATTGCCGCAAACTGGAGCAGCTACGCGGTCTCCTTCAATGAGGAGGGGATGACAGTGGCCTTCTCCCCCTATGAGATTGCCTGTTACGCCATGGGGCCGCAGGAGTTCCGGCTGTCCTACGAGCAGCTGGCGCCGCATTTGAACAGCCATGGCCGGGATCTGCTGGGGATCGGGAAGAATTGAGGAAAAAAGCGCGCGCCGGGCAGGCGCGCGTTTTTTGTAATTGACATACCTAGAATTACTATGTATACTAAAGGCATAGTAATTCTAGGTATGTTGCCTGGACAGGAGGTGCCCGATGGCAAAAAAGCAGACCATGGACCACGCCCAGCTGCTGGTGCTGTCCCTGCTGGCGGGGGAGGATATGTACGGTTACCAGATGATCGTGGAGCTGGCCCGCAGATCCGACCACACCTTTGAGATGAAGGAGGGGACGCTGTACCCGGTGCTCCACGGCCTGGAGCGGGACGGGGCGGTGGAGGCGTATCAGCAGGAGGCCCCCACCGGCCGGATGCGGAAATACTACCGCCTTACCCGCCGGGGGGCGGCGGTGCTGCGGGAGGAGGCTGCCGCCTGGCAGACCTACTCCGGCGCGGTGAATGCGGTGCTCCAGGCCTGTCCGGGGCTGGACCCGGCATGATATGGACAGGCGGGATTATACGGACCGGGTGCTTTCGTCCCTGCGCCGTGTGACGGAGAAGGAGCGGGAGGCCATTCGGTCGGAGCTGGACGGCCACATCGAGGACCACATGGAGGCCCTGCGGGAGCTGGGGTATGACGAGGAGCTGGCAGAAGAGCGGGCCATCGCCGCCATGGGAGAGCCAGATGAGGTGGGACGGGAGCTGAACAGGCAATACACCGGCTGGGGCTGGGTGCTGGTGAGCCGGGCGGCGGTGGTGCTGACAGTGGTGCTGTGCGCTCAGGCTCTGCTGGCCCTGGGAATATTGGGGATGGTTATTGATAGCATCTCCGCCCGTATTTATCCGAATGAACCGTCTGCATATACCGCTGTGGCAGCAACGGAGCGGTTGGATATCCGCATTCCAGTTGGAAACGACATCCTGCGGGTTTACCGGATCAGCATAGGGCAGGCGGATGATACCCCAGGTGTGTGGGAGGCGGAAGTTCAGCTGTGTGCGTATGATCGAATTCCCGGCGGCATTGTGTCCAGACGGCTGATGGAGCAAACCTGGCTGGAAACGCCGGGAGGAAGGAGAGACCCTCCGAAGGGAAGCGGACGGGGAAACTGGAGGGTAGAATATGGCTCCTGCTATGTGCGCCTCTCCCCGGAGGATACATACGTCGTACTGCGCTTTGAGGCATTTGACGAGCAGATCCGTCTGGAACTGCCCCTGCCGGAACAGGAGGGATTATGAGACGGAAAAAGCTGCCCTCCCGGAAACGGCAGGCCCTGTGGCGGGTGCTGCTGGCACTGGTGAGTTTGCTGCTTGTGGATCATATTTTTGGTATCGCCCTGCTCCCGATTCAGGCTGTCCGGCGGGAGGCGGAACATGAGGGGATCGGCAGGGCCTGGGTCGTTGAGCGGAAGTGGGAGCCGTCGCTCTATAAAACACATCTTTTCTACCTGATGGAAAACGAGCGCGCTGTGATGCTGGGAGATACCCATCTCAGTCCGCTGGGCTGGGAGACGATGTTCGGAGCTACGGTGGACTGCACCGGCGAGGAACCCATATATGCGGGCTATCATCAGATCAGCCATGATGACAAGGTACTGGGCTGCTATTTTGGACAGATCAATGACCCCGCAATCGAGACAGTGGTGATCAGCATTCAGCAGGAGGAGTACGACCAGGGAAAAGCGGTACGCAGTGAGCTTCGCCGCTTGACCGTGGAGCAGGAGGACTTTGTCACCGGACGGGACCGGACATTTTTCTGGATTATGGAGCCCCTGCCATTGGAACAGTCGCCGGAAGCGGTTTGCTATCCGGTCATGATTGCCTATGACGCGGAAGGAAGAATTGCGGCGGAGTTCGACATCGAATGTTGTACATACAGCGGCTACGGCTGAGAAGAAGGCACGCCGAAAGGCGTGCCTTCTTCTAGTATGCAAGCTGACATAACATATTCTCCGCGAACCGATCCGCCCGGTCCTGAATCCCCGGCAGGGCCAGGGCCTCGCCCTTGTCGTTGGCGGTCTCCAGCAGGCAGAAGTTCGCCGGCAGCCAGAAGCCCTTGTTCATGTTCATGGCTCCCGCCGCCTGACAGGCCACGATGTCACCGCCGGAGTAGCCGGACACCACGATGGCGAACACCGCCTTGTCCGCAAAGGAGGTGGTGCGGTACAGGGCCGTCAGCCGGTTGATGGCTGCCGTCAGGTTGGCGGACAGAGCGTCGTTGTAATTGGGGCACAGCAGCACCAGCGCGTCCGCCTCCCGGATGGCGGGGTAGACCTCCTGGACCATGACGCCGCCGTAGAAGCACCCGCCCTGTTCTCCGAAGTGGAGGCAGGTGGTGTAGGGGCAGCCGGCACAGTCCTCCAGCGTGCCGTTCCGCAGGCAGATCTCCGTGATGTCACAGCGTTCCTCCAGCCGGGTCCGCACCAGCCCCCACAGGGCCAGGGTGTTGGAGGTGGCCCGGCTGGAGGCGTGGAGGGCCAGCAGCTTCGGCCGCTCCAGCCGGGGGCGGGAGAAGGCCAGCACCCGCTCCACCAGATCCGCCGTCGCCAGATGGTAGGCCGCTTCCAAAGAACAGCCAGCGTTTCGGGCCTGGACCGTGAAGTTCCGCAGATCGCCAGTGCCTTCCACCAGAGGGCGACCCACAAAGGCGCAGCCCGCAAGGTTGGCGGCCAGCACCAGGTCCCGGCCCGCTGCCTTGGTGTACAGATCGCCGGGGGCGTCCACCAGCACGCTCCCCACGCAGCGGTCCAGGCAGTTTGGATGGGTGCGGAGATGGGCCAGCAGGTCATAGAACCCGCGGTTCACGCCGCCCTCATCCAGGGAGACGACAAACAGGAGCCGCCGTCCCGTCAGCGGACCCTCCAGGCGGGATAGCACCTCTGCCTGCCGCCCCACCAGGGCCGCCTCCAGCACTCCGGCGCACCGGGGGGAGAGCGCCCCGCCGGGGCGGATCACCGTCAGTTCTTCAGATATGCCGATCATCTCCTTCCTGCATCCGGCTGCATTCCGGCCGAGCACCCGCCCGGTGCGCGGGGCAAAGCGGCGTGCAGCGGCCGGTATGATGAAACGCAGCGGCAGCCGCCCGCTAAATGATCTCCCGCAGAAGCGTCTGGGTTTCCCGCAGCCGCTCGAACAGCGGTGTGGGCAAAGAGGCAGTCTCGATTTCCAGACCGGCGGCGGTTAAACGGTTGCGGACGCCGAACCAGATCCCCCCCAGAGCCACCGAGCTGCAATGCCAGCTCCGGCGGAGCGTCAGCAGCAGCTGCATGGCGCCGGAGGAAATGGCAGGGGCCACATAGGGCTTGAAGCCCAGCTCCCGGATCCGCAGATTGGCGGTGGCCACCAGCTCCGTCAGCTCCCGGGAGAGGCCGTCATCATAATGGGAGAGGGAGTTGGCGATCACCAGCCCCTGACCATGAGGGCCATAGCTGCGGCCATCCAGCAGGAAGCTGCGGAACCGGGGATCCTGCTTGGCAAAATAGGCCGCACGGGCGTTCATGACCCCCAGTCCGAAGCCCTGGATCTGTTCCGCCCGAAGCCCCTGCCCGTCCCACTGGCCGTCGGGACCCTGGTTGGAGGCCAGATACGCCGCCTTGCACAGGGGATCCACCGGGTCGGACAGTACAATAAAGAGTCCCCGGAATCCCGCCTGCCGGGCCTGCCGGGCGTAGTCCTCCACCAGCGGCCGGTTGGCGCCGAACTGGGCCATCCGCACGTCCCGGACACCGCCTCCCACCGGAGGAACGCCGCGAGTGGCGGCGAAGAGGAACACATCACAGCGGAACAAGTCCCCGGCCGCTACCGGCTCCACTGCCGGAAGAGCGTCGTAGTCCCAGGGCCAGGATACCTGCTCCATCTCCGTGACCCAGCGGGCCACAGTCTTCTGATTCAGGTCGCAGATACCGATGCTCTCAATACAGTCGCCTCCCAGGAGCTTCAGCGCCGTCAAAAGGGTGCTGCCCACATCTCCTACCGCCAGCAGATTCACCCGCAGGCGGCTTGGCAGATGCATGGCGGACGCCTTGGTAAAGTCAGCCCAGCGGGGGTGGCGGATGTTAACCGCCCGCAGCAGCCGGGCGTCGATGGTGTGCTGGAGGCGTTTGGGCAGGGAGGGGACCGGAACGCCCATCCGGGAGGGGTCTAGCCAGGTCACATCCTCCGTCTCCGCAGTGAGCTGCCGGGGGTCTGAGACGCAGAAGGAGGACCGGCTGCGAATCGGGTCCCGGTCGATGAGGAAGAGGCTGGGCGTCCCTGCGGAGGGACGCTTCGCCGGCTCCAGGGGGAGGTCCGGCAGCAGAGAGGCGAAGATGACCTCCCCGTGGCGGTAGTAATACATAAGGGCTCCTTTCGCCTGGATGGCGCGCCAGGCCCGCGGTCAGGATTGGAGGACGTTCCGCATCCGCAACAGCATCTCCAGGTCGTTCTGCAGAAATACGGAGGCAGGAAGACTGGGGTCATAGTGCATACAGCTGCCCTTGTCCGGGGAGAGGGGCAGGATCACCGCCTCACTGAGGCGGGAGAGGGTGAGGTTGCGGGCGTACCGCTCCCGGAAGGTGGTCTCCAGGGCCAGCAGGATGTCCCGGGCGTTCTCCAGGCAGGCACAGGAGAAACGGAACACCGCCTCCCGTCCGCACTCCCGGTAGAAGCGGGGGAAGGCGTAGGGCAGGATCAGGTTCACCGCTGGGGTCAGGCCGGGGACGGAGGGCTCCTCATGCCCCACAGTGTCGCCGCCGATGAAGGGGTACATGGTGGACTCCACAAACCAAGAACGCATATTCGGAATGAAATAGACGCTGTCCACACTGCGGCCCTTGGCGGCCATCAGATCCCGTCCGCGGCCGGACAGCAGGCCCACCAGCACCCGGTCGATGACCACACCCTCCTGCCGGAAGAGGGGATCCAGCGCCCGGATCCGGTTGCCGGAGTGGAGCAGGTCGTCCACCAGGATCACCGGCCGGCGGAAGGAGTGGATGGTGCGGATCTGGCTCTCCAGCGGCGCGTAGCCGGGGAAATTCTCGATGTCGAAGGAGGTGAGGTCCCTGGCAAAGACCTTGTCGGTGTGGATGGTCTTGGTGACGGTGTTGGGGATGGCATTGCCCCGCAGGATCTTGCCGAAGGGTACGCACATCTTGGGACCCAGTACCCGGGGCACTGTGGGCTCCGCCGGGACGCCGTTCAGGTCCACGATCTTCCGCACCAGACGGTGGTAAATGACCTCCGCGTTCAGGGACAGGATCAGAGAACCCGGATACAGGCCGGTGAGAGCCCGCTGCATCCGGCAGTGGGCGGCGCGGACCGCCGCCAGCACGGTACGGTCGGAGGAGAAAGGCTCCTTCAGCGTGGTGGGGATGTTCTGCAGCAGTACGGAGGGAGAGCGCATATCCACCAGCAGCAGGGGCTTTGCGCTGGGCAGCTCCGCCGGGACAAAGCCTTGCCTCTCCAGCAGGTCCAGCGTCTCCTCCGACGCAGTGGCGTGCCACACGGCATAGCTGCAGTCCGCTCCCAGGGAGCGGGAGAGGGCCTCTGTCATCAGCAGCTGGCCCACATCATAGCTGCCGCTGGAGCCGCGGGCGGTGTAAAGTCCGGTGAGCAGCTGAACCCGCCCCGCCGTGTGCTTGCGGACATAGTCCGCCAGCTCCGTGTCCCCCAGGGCCTCATACAGCCCGCCGGAGTTCACGGTCCGCAGGGTCAGAAAACCCAGCACCCGGGGGCGGGATCCCGCGTCCCGCAGGATGCAGAGGCCGTCCCTGGGGTCGATCTCCGGCGGCTGCTCCCGCCCCTGAAGCGGTACCTCCGTCAACTCCTCCCACAGGTGCCGGTCCGGCTGGGAGATGTGGGAGAACTCCAGATCCCCCGCCCGGAGGATCCGCTTGTACTGGGGCTCCCGGAGATAGAGGCTGTTGCGGTAGATGAAGTCCTGTACCACCGGGTCAATGAGGGTGGAGATGTCCCGTCCCAGGTCGATGTTCTCCCGGATGCGGGTGGAGCTGATGTCTTCCAGATGGGTGGGCAGCTGCAGCTGGATGATGCGGCCGGAGATGCAGCCCAGATCTGCGTCGATCTCCCGTCCCTCCGCGTCGCTGGAGCGGCGGAAGACGATGTGGTTCATGGAGTGGACGGACCCCGGCACCGGTGCCGCCTTGTAGGAGGAGGCGTTGGCTACCACGTCCGAGCCCACCGCCAGGTACAGCTCCCGGCCGGAAAAGACCTCCCGCAGCCGGTCCAGGTCCTCCGGCGTGGCCAGGTTCACTGGGATGTCGTGGGGGAAGAGGTACACGTCGAACTCGTCCGCCACGGACATGCTGACGATCTGCCTCCGCACCAGGGAGGGCTGCGCCTTCTTGGACCAGGAGAACTCGTCGATGGCCAGATACACCTCCATCCCCAGGTCCCGGATCTCCTGGACGATGCCCTTATGGCTCAGGGAGAAGGGGTCGAAGGTGCCGGGAAAGAAGGCGGCCCTTCCCGGCATGTAGAATGGGAAGTCTCCGCTTTCAATCTGATAGGAGACGATGAAGCGGTAGATGTGGGAGAGGGCGGCGGCGGTGTAGAAGAAGCTCAGCTCCTGTTCCGGCTGCTCTCCCAGCAGGAAGAGGATCTTCTTGGCCATCAGGGTGAAGAGGGCAGCCTTCCCCTCGTAGGAGAGGGTCTGTGAGGCGAAGAGCCGCTCGCCCAGGATCTGCAGCGCCTCCTGCCGCACGCTCTGACGATAAGAGGCCAGGCCCTTCAACAGCAGGCCTGCCAGCCGCCGCCAGCGGCGTTCCAGTACCTCCCGGGACTCGTGGAACCGCTGGGCGTATATGGCATAATGCTCCAGCATGGCGCCCACAGTGGCCAGGGCGGCGGCCACCACCACGGTGTTGGCGGAGGAGAGGAGGATCTGCATCTGATCCACGATCTCGTCCAGTTCCCTGGGCGTCAGCCACAGGGCAAACTGGCCCAGGTACTGGGGGATGTACTGGGAGATCTCCGTCTGCCCGGTCTCCAGCACCTTGGAAAGCTCCACGGCCACCTCGTTCCGGCGGTCCGGCGTCAGGGCCGGAGCAATGGCCAGCAGGGAAGCGCCCGCCAGCCGGCGGACCACGATATTCTCACTGACCTTCATCAGGTTGGAGAAGTGGGTGGCGATGTGGAGCACGTTGGCGCGGTCTCCCTGTTCCACCTGACCCAGCAGGTACTCCACGCCCACGGCCTTCAGAACCCAGTGGGTCGCAGTCTTCAGGTTGTCCAGAAACACATTGCTCACAACGTCCTGCCGGTCCAACAGGGACCGCTGGATGGAGACATCCAGGCCCAGCCGCTCTCCCAGGCGGGCCTGGAGAAACAGCAGCGGCGTGCTTCCCTGGCAATCCGCTGCCTCCACGGCGGCAGTGATGGCCGCGGCGTCCCGGCCATTGGGGTCCAGGGCCGTCAGCAGGTGGTGGAACAGCCGCAGGGCGGCGGCCTTCTGGGGCAGGCCGCCCCGTTCCAGCCACCAGACGGAAAAGCCGGTCAGCACGTGCAGATCCTCGGCGGATACCCGGTCCAGCGGCAGGCTCAGCACCGTGTCCAGCAGGGCAAAGGCCGCATCGGCGTCCACCAGTTCCGGGCGGCGGTAGTGGCGGAACAGCTCCCCGGCAAAGCGGGGGGCGTCGGCGTCGGAGCAGTTCATCAGCAGCGCGTCCGCCGCAGTCTTGGCCTGATAGCGGATCATGCTGATCTGCCGGGGCGTCAGCCGCCGGTCCGGGTCGATGAGCTTTTCCAGGTACTCCGCCCACAGCTGGAAGGGCAGGTCTTCCTCCGGGTCCGGCGGGGCGTCGGCCGGGGGCTCCTTCTGATAGCCCAGGCGGAAGGCGGCCAGGATGCGTCCGATGAGGGCGGCGGCCCGGCGGCGGATGTCTCCGTCCGGGATCAGCAGCAGCTCATACAGAAAGTCCAGGGTCTGCTGCTTCTGAGAGGCGTTCCAGTAGGTGAAATACTCCTCAAAAATGGAGACGTATGCCTGGAGCCGGGCGGGGTTCTTTTCGCCCCGGGCGGCCTCCAGAGTGTTGCCGAAGAGCTGCTCATGGCCCAGCCGGTGCATCAGGCGGATATTGTGGTCCACGGCGGTACGCCGCAGAGCGGTCACCACCTCGTCCGTGTTCAGCAGGGCAGCATTTTTGGCCGGGCGGGCGGGGCCGCCGGCGGTGCGGAGGGTGGTGTCCACCCCAAAGGAGATGAGATAGTCCTCAAAGTCCCGCAGCTTGGCGTAGACATAGCGGTAGCGCAGGCGCTTGGCATCGTCCACATTGTCCAGCTTGCTGAGGATGACGTCAAAGGCCTCCTGCAGGGAGTAGAGGCAGGGGATCTCCCGGCGGTCTTCCCCATAGGTCTGCTTCACCCGGAAGTCCGCGTACACCAGCGTCAGGGACTCCGAGGACAGGTTCTCGATCTCCAAATCCCAGACGGAGTGGTTGGCCGCGATGTGGCCCAGGGCCGTTAGTCCCCGGCGGGTGAACCACTGGTCGGTGTAGTAATAGTGCAGGTAGGGCACCCGTTCCCCGGGCTTGCAGCCGAATTTGCCCAGGTCGTGGCCCAGGGCGGCTCCGGAGATCAGCCCCAGGTCGATGAGTCCGCCGGAGGCGCAGAAGGCCCGGGCCACCCGCATGGACACATAGT
This sequence comes from Oscillibacter acetigenes, assembly GCF_025567605.1. Lineage (NCBI taxonomy): Bacteria > Bacillati > Bacillota > Clostridia > Eubacteriales > Oscillospiraceae > Oscillibacter > Oscillibacter acetigenes. Next base: position 275,026 of record NZ_JAOQKG010000004.1, read on the forward strand.
GGACGCCGGCGATGTGCTCCAGGGTGCGGAAGGATGTGACCTCCCGGCTCAGGCGGAGCATCTCATAGATGTATTCCTCCCGGAACCGGTAGCAGAAGCGGCGGTACTCCTCCGCCACACCGCTGTGGGAGAGTTCCTCCTCCGTGCAGAATTCAAAGTCCAGCCAGAAGTCAAAGGGCAGGCAGGTCCGCTCCGCGTCAAACAGGACCTGGAGCAGCTGCAGAAAGCACAGCGCTCCATCCCACTGGGCGGAGGTATGTCCGGGGTCCGACGCCGGATACAGCAGCGCCCGGGCCACCTGGTAGGCGTAGGACAGCCATCCCTCAGCGGGATCCGGCGCCACCTGGTCCAGCAGGGGGCGGAAGGCCGCCAGGGCGTCGGCGCAGGAGATCCGGCCCCGGATGGGCACTAGATCCCGGAGCAGCTGGTGCCAGTCGGCGCCGCCGAAGATACGCTCCGCGTCGGCGCGGGCCATTCCCAGCTTCTGAAGAAACGCGGGCGATTCAAAGGCCTCCGCCGCCTGAATATGCAGGGGCTTTCCCAGTTGTCGTTCCATGGGTATCGTCTCCCTTTTCCTCTGGTGTCGTTTTTTTCAGTATACCGCATTTGTGGGCCGGAAGGAAGAGAAATCTCAGGGGCCGTGTCAAAAAAGCGGTCCCCGCCCCGATGGGCGGAGACCGCGGAAACGCTCACTGCGTAAAATGTGTGTGGTTGAAGATGTGGTCCTCACAGAAGCAGTGGTAGCCCGCGCACTTGGAGCAATAGCGGAACTGCAGGTCCGGAAAGTCCGTATCTGTGCGGCCGCAGACCTCGCACTTGTGGCGGTAGCCCTGCTGCTGGGCCTTCTTCCGCTGCTGCTTCACTGCGGACTTGAACTGGATGGTCTGGTGGGAGTTCTGATGGCGGACGGCAAAGCCGAACTCCCGCAGAAGGTCCCCGATCCTGTCCCAGAAGAACACCAGATACACCAGCCAGACGGCCAGCAGCTGGGGCAGTGTGAACAGCGCCGCCCACATACCGGAACGGAGCAGGTCATACAGGGTCAGCAGCACATACAACGCCGCCAGCCACTTGGCCTTGACTGGCAGGATCAGATAGACGCGGATCAGCGCGTCAGGGTACAGGGTAGCAAAGGCCAGGAACAGGATCTGGTTGAGATTGCCGCTGCTGACAACGGGAAGCGGGGACCACAGTATGCTGATCATGCCGAATACCACCATCAGCACGGCGCAGGCCAGATAGAACAGGGTGAACTTGGCGGTGCCCCAGTACTCCTCAATGGAGGTGCCGATGAAGTAGTAGAAGGACAGGCTGATGAAGATCCAGAACAGAGAGCCGTTGGTGGGCAGGAACATCCAGGTGACCAGCCGCCACAGCTCTCCCTGCAGAACGAGCTCTGCGTTGAAGTACAGCATATAGCTGGCATAGCCATTGGAGAACAGGTCCAGCACAAATACCACGGCCATGATCCCCACCAGAAACTTCATCAGGTTCGGAATGCCGAAGCGGGGATGCTGCAGGCAAAAGCGGTCCACGCTGTCGCAGAGTTTTCTCACGGTGAAGCCCTCCAGAACATTTCAAATATACAAGCGATATCCATTATACCCGATCAGAGGAAAAAAGTCATGTATAATTTTTGAACAGGCGGAACATCTGCGCAGTTTTCCGACGGGGCGACGGATTTCTCCGCAAAACCGGAAAAACCGTATTGACAAACGGGAAAAACCTGATAAGATAATAGGGACAATTTTATTACCCTTATCAAGAGTGGCGGAGGGAACGGCCCGATGAACCCACGGCAACCTGCTTATGACAAGGTGCCAAATCCGGCGGTGATCGACAGATGAGGAGCAAGCAACCAAATCCGTTTGTGCGTTTCGCCGTCGAAACGCACATTTTTTTCGCCCCTTGATGAGGTCAGTGCTCAGAAAGGAACCTGTACTATGGCAAGACACTATCTCTTCACCTCCGAGTCCGTAACGGAGGGCCACCCCGACAAGGTCTGCGACCAGATCTCCGACGCCGTCCTGGACGCCATTCTGGAGCAGGACCCCAACGGCCGCGTGGCCTGCGAGACCACGGCCTGCACCGGATTGATCCACGTGATGGGCGAGATCACCACCAGCTGCTATGTGGACATCGCCCACATCGCCCGGGAGGTGGTCCGGGACATTGGCTATGACCGGGGCAAGTACGGCTTTGACTGCGACACCTGTGCCGTGGTTACCTCTATCGACGAGCAGTCCGCCGACATCGCCATGGGCGTGGACAAATCCTTGGAGAACAAGGAGGGCACCGACAGCGAGCTGAGCAACGGCGCCGGTGACCAGGGCATGATGTTCGGCTACGCCTGCGACGAGACGCCGGAACTGATGCCCCTGCCCCTGTCCCTGGCACAGAAGCTGTGCAAGCGCATGGCGGAGGTCCGCAAGAGCGGCCAGGTGCCCTATATGCGGCCCGACGGCAAGAGTCAGGTCACCGTGGAGTATGACGAGCACAACCGCCCTGTCCGGGTGGATACAGTGGTCATCTCCACCCAGCACGACCCCGATGTCTCCCTGGAGCAGATCCGGAAGGACATGATCGAGCAGGTGGCCAAGGCCGTGATCCCCGCGGACATGCTGGACGAGAACACAAAGTATTACGTGAACCCCACCGGCCGTTTCGTCAAGGGCGGCCCGGCGGCGGATTCCGGCCTCACCGGCCGGAAGATCATCGTGGATACCTACGGCGGCAGCGCCCCCCACGGCGGCGGCTGCTTTTCCGGCAAGGATCCCACCAAGGTGGACCGCTCCGCGGCCTACGCCGCCCGGTACGTGGCCAAGAACATCGTGGCCGCGGGCCTTGCCCGCCGCTGCCAGGTGCAGTTGGCCTACGCCATCGGCGTGGCCCAGCCGGTGAGTGTGCTGGTGGACACTTTCGGCACCGGTACGGTGGGAGACGACAGGCTGGAGACTGCCGTCCGCAAGGTGTTTGACCTGCGGCCCACGGCCATCATCCGGGACCTGGACCTGCGCAAGCCCATCTACCGCAAGCTGGCGGCCTACGGCCACATGGGCCGGGAGGACCTGGGCGTGACCTGGGAGAAAACTGACCGCACGGAGGCTCTGAAGGCCGCCGCAGAGGCGTGAAGCCTTTTCCAAAACTGAATCAAACGGTATGATACAGGCGGCGCCGCTGATTTTCAGCAGCGCCGCCTTTTCCGCTCAAAGCTCCATGGACAAATATACCATGTCCGACAAAAGCCGCCCCCCTTCGTATATGGGGTGGTCGTAAAATTGAAGGAAGAAATTGGGGACCCGGTGGCTTTCCCGGAACCCGCAGGCCCGGTAGAAGGGGAGGGTGAGGGCACTGTCCCCGGTGCCCACCAGGAGGCATGTCCCTCCGGCGGTCCGGCAGGCGCCGGCCACATGCCGAACCATGGCCCGGCCGTAGCCCTGGCGCTGAAAGGCCGGCTCCACGGCCAGATTTTTGATCTCGAACACGCCCGGCGCCTCCTTGGTCACCACGCATACGGCGCGAAGTCCGCCATCGTACAGCGCCAACAGCGTTCCGCGGTCCAGATAGCGGTCGATCATGTCCTCCTGTTCGTCTCCCAGCAGCAGGAGGGGGAGAAAGTCCCGCTTGCCCGACTCGATTCTGCGAATATCCATGCCTGCGCCTCCCTGTCTCTGATACGGGTAGAAGAGCACATTTCCTCCGGATTGTCAAGTCCGGGGTGCCGTAATTTGTCTAAAAGAGTCCGAATGTGTCGAATCTATTTCAAAAACCTGCGATTTTTGATATGCTATGTATGAATTGAAGAGGAGAGGAGACGGTTTCGGATGGATGAAGATATCCTGCGGACAGTGGAAAAAATCAGTGGGAAACTGAGCCGGGACTGCTATTACGACCTGTGCTGCCTGGTCAAGGCTGCCATCCCCCGTATGCCGGGCACCTTCTCCATGGAGACGCTGTATCCGGAGGCGCAGAGATACAGTGAAAAGGAAAAGGACACCCTGGCAAAGGCCCTCTCCCGGGCGGCGGAGGACATCTGGGACTGCGGAGACCGGGCGGAGCTGCAGAAGCTCTTTCAACGCGTGCTGCGGGAAAAGCCCACGCCGAAGGATCTGGTCCGGGTGCTGGCCTTGTCGATCTGGCGCCGGCGCAAGGCGGTGCGGCCGCAGGTGCGCTATCAGGTTCTGGAGACCCGGCACCCCCGGCGATTCGGATTCAGCGGCGAATCCTGGGAACCGGAGCGACATCTGGTGGTCCTGCTGCCGGGAAGGGAACAGGCAGAGGTAGAGCAGCTGGTGCGCAGACTGAATCAGCGGCAGATCCCTATCCAGGAGGCGGAGGAGCGTTTTCTGAATGGGGAAGATCTGCTGCCGGTCCTTTGAACAGAGGAGGAGCCTCCCGTAGGAGGCTCCTCCTCTGCTTTGCGCCGGGTGTGTTACAGGAACTGCTTCATCTGGGCGGCGTTGGCTTCCTCGGTGTGCAGCAGCCGCTCCGCGAGATTTCGGATCTCACGGTTTCCACCGGCGTAGTCCCCCAGATGCCGGGTACTTTTGGTGGCCCCCATGGTGTTTCCCTGAATGACCATCTCCGCGATGTTGGATGCAGAGGGGTCTGCCAGCGTTTTGAAAGTGGACATGACCTCTGCGGACACCTTGGCCAGAAGGCCTGGGTCCCTGGGCTCCTCTCCCAGAGACCGGAGCAGGCGCTCCGCCTGATCCGCGATCTGGCGGTACTCGGCGCCCTGCTGGCTCAGAACCCGCCGCAGGCTGTCATCCCGGACCTGCCCGTCCAGGCTGTTTAGCCCCTCAATGCCCATCTCCGCCGTCTCATGGACGTATTGGAGCAGCTCGATATCGTTCATATTGGATCACCTCGCTCCTAGTATGCCCGGCTTTTCCGGGAAAAGACGTTGACCTTCCCAGGGAAATCGGGTACAATAGCTCCGTGTAAGAGCCCCAGATTCTGGGGGGAGGGCGCCGGAGTTTCCGCGCCGCAGACTGAAGAGAGGCGCCGGAGGGCGCAAGGAGGCTGTCTATGCCCAGCATTTCCGTCATTGTGCCTGTCTATCAGGCGGAGAAATTTCTCAGAGACTGCGTGGAGAGCGTGCGGCGGCAGACCTTTTCCGACTGGGAGCTGCTGCTGGTGGATGACGGCTGCACCGACGGCTCCCCGGCTCTCTGCGATGAGCTGGCCCGGGAGGATGACCGCATCCGGGTGTTCCACAAGGAGCGCAACAGCGGCGTCAGCGAGACCCGGAATGTGGGCCTTGACCATGTCCGGGGGACCTATATCGCCTTTCTGGACTCCGACGATCAGTACGAGCCCCAGTGCCTGGAGACGCTGTGGAACCTGCGGGAGCGGGCCGGGGCGGATACCGCCGCCTGTGCGCACCTGAACCTGTGGCCTGATGGCAGCGAGACGCCGGAGCCGGTGCTGCCCGCCGGGATCTACGACGCCGACGCTATCCGGGAGAAAATCGTCAATCCCCTGCTGGGGGACCGGCTGGCCCAGCCGGTGTTCAATGGATTCATCTGGCGCTATCTGTTCTCCGCAGAGATTTTTGACAGACTCCATCTCCGCTATGAGGGCGCCTATCTGGAAGACGAGCTGTTCCTGATGGAGTATTTCTGCAACGCCCGGCGCCTGGCGGTGACGGAGACGCCCCTGTACCGCTATCTCCAGAATCCGGCCTCCGCCACCCACAAGTATATGAAGGACTTCCAGCAGGTCTTCGGCCGCTTCATGGAGCGGAAGGAGGACTTGGCCGCCCGGTACGGCCTGACGCCCGGCCGCCCCCAGTGGCGGGAGAACTCCAACTGGGCCGGGCTGTTGATCGCCATCGGCAACGAGTACGCCCCGGGCAATCCCAAGACCCTCCGGCAGCGGCAGGAGACCATCCAGGCCCTGTGTGCGCGGCCGGATATGGCCCACGCCATCCGGACGCTGTCGCCCGCCGGCATGAGCCGCAACAAGCAGTTGGCAGCAAAGCTGGTGCGGGGGGGCCGCTTCTGGCTGCTCTCCCAGCTGTACCGGATCAAAAACCGCATCTGAAGAAACGAGGTTTCCCTGCATGAGCATTCTCCGCGAAAGCTATCTGTATCACCTATGGGCGGTGCTGTGCACCGTCTACTATGACAGCGCCGTCCACCGCTGCCTGGTGCGCATGGGCGCCTGGTGCAACCGCCAGATCGACGAGAGCCGTGTTCTCCGGGTCTTGTGCCGGGAGGGCGTTGCGGCCCGGGCCTGGGAGGAGAGCATCCTCTGCCGGCTGCTGACGGGCCTCATCAACCTGCCTGCCTGGCTGCTCCACAAGCTGTACCTTGCCCTGCGGGCTACGTTTGATGACAGCGTTTTCTCCCGTCTGGCCTTTGAGATGGGACATGAGACCGCCGTCGCCCAATCCTGGCTCATCATGCTATTGTGGGTGATTCCCTTCTCGCATTGGAACAACGCATATAGTATGCTGGGCTTTGCCGCCCTGCTGGTGCTGTTCTATGCCGGGGCCATGTCCCGGCGGGACTTCCGGCTGGACGTGAAGCACATCGGGTTCTATCCGGTGGTGCTGTTCGGAGCCATGTTCCTGGCGGTGCTGTTCTCCTATGAGCCCTCCGCCTCCTTCCGCTTCCTGCTCTACCATATCTCCGCAGCGCTGTGCGTGCTGGTGACGGTCAGCGCTGTCCGGGGCACAGAGGATTTGAAGCGGCTGGCCGCCGGCGGTGGGGTCTGTGTGCTGGTGTCCTCGCTGTACGGTGTGTACCAACGGATCCAGGGCGTGGAGGTCAACGAGTCCTATGTGGACCTGGAGGTCAACGCCGGTATGCCCGGCCGGGTGGAGTCCTATTTCGACAACCCCAACACCTTTGCAGAGGTGCTGATCCTCCTGCTGCCCCTGGTACTGGCGCTGATCCTCTGCTCCAAGCGGGGCATCTCCCGCGTGACGGCCTGCGGCGTGTTTGCCGTGGGTGTGCTGGCTCTGGGCATGACCTACTCCCGGGCCAGCTGGGTTGGCATGGCCTGTGCCATGGTGGTGCTGGTGTTTTTGTGGAAGCCCAAGCTGATCCCCGCCTTCGCGGTGCTGTGCGTGGTGATGGTCCCTTTCCTGCCGGACACCATCTGGCACCGGGTCCTGACGATCTTCAATCCGGCGGATACCTCCACTGCCAGCCGCATCCCCTTGTATCAGGCGGCACTGGAGGTCATCCGGACGTCTCCCGTCTCCGGCGCGGGTCTGGGCACCGCCGCCGTGCAGGACTACATCAGCGACTTCAACCTCTACCACGCAGAAGCGCCCTTCGTTCACGCCCACAACTTCTACCTGCAGGTATGGATCGAGGCGGGACTGCTGGGGTTTCTGGGCTTTGTGGGCTCCATGCTGTGGAACATCAAAAAGGCGGCCCGCACGGTCCGGCACTGCGCCCCCTCTGCCGCCCGCACCATCACCTGTGCCGGAGCGGCGGCTCTGTGCGGCGCCATGGTGTGCGGTCTGGCGGATTACCTGTGGAACTATCCCCGGGTGATGTGCATTTTCTGGTTCGTGTTCGCGCTGACCATCGCGGGGATCAAGGTCTGCCGCCGGGAGACGGAGGCGGCCTGATGGAGGAGAGAAACTGCCCGATGGAAGATCCATTCGCATTTTTGACCCTGAACTTTCTGAAGAAGTCGGAGATTTTTCCCGGCTCCCTCGGCACCTTCCGCTACCGCTTCCAGCGGACGGGAAAGGTGAACGATGGCACCGTCCAGGCCTGGGTCTATGAGAACATCTGCTTTGAAAAGGCCCAGCACATTGAGACGGAGACCTTCCCCTGGACAGAGGAGGGCATGGCATCCCTGCGCTCCTGGCTGAACGAGCGCCTGCGGGAACGGGGAAGCGAGCTCTACCGGGTCTGGGGAGGCCGATAAAAAACAACAGCATACTGTAAGGCAGCCCGCGGAGGGATTCTCCGCGGGCTGCCTTTTTGCGCAATTCGGAACTTTTTTGGAAAGCATCTCCATAGGCGGAACATATCCGACGCCATTTTGGGTATGCTTACAAAAAATACCCGCGTCTGTGCGGGCGGATTTGGGAGGAGTCAAGATGGAAGAAATCACGCTCACAGGACAGTCTATCTCCGCGTTCCGGGAATTTCTGGTGGAAAACGAGAAAGCCCGTGCCACAGTGGAAAAATACGTGCAGGAGGCGGAACAGCTGCGACTGGCTCTGTGCGGCGCCCCGGTGACCAAGGCGGGTGTTCTGGCATACCGGGAGCGCCTGCAGCAGCAGTACAGGGCTCTGACGGTCAACAACAAGCTCTCTGCTGTGAACGCGTATCTGCGGTTCTGTGGAGCGGAGCACTGCGAGGTGAAGTTGCTGAAGGTTCAGCGGCGGGCGTTTCGGGAGGAGCAGCGGGACCTGACGGAGTCGGAGTACCGCCGGCTGCTCTCTATTGCCAAGGGGCGCAAGAACCAGCGGCTGTACCACGTGATGCTGACGATCTGCGCCACCGGTATCCGGGTGAGCGAACTGCGCTTCATCACGGCGGAGGCCCTGCGTGCTGGCCGGACGGAGATCCGGCTGAAGGGAAAGTGCCGGACCGTCCTGCTGCCGCAGGAACTGGCGGAACGCCTGCGGCGGTATGCCAGGGCGCAGGATATCCAGGAGGGGCCCCTGTTCCGCACCCGCACCGGGCGGCCCCTGGACCGCAGCAACATCTGGCATGAAATGAAAACCCTCTGCCGGGAGGCCGGCGTGATGCCGGAAAAGGTATTCCCGCACAATCTGCGGCACCTGTTCGCCAAGTGCTTTTATGAACAGGAGAAGGATCTGGCGCATCTGGCGGACCTTCTGGGCCATTCCTCCATTGAGACAACCCGGATTTATGTGGCAGTGAGCGCCAGGGCCCATGAACAGATTCTGGAAAAAATGCGGCTGATCGTTTAACAACAAAACAATGATTCTGTTGTAAATCGACAAAGCTCTCTCCACTACATACATTGGAATATAGTTAGTATAAAACAAAAAAACTACAAAAGCAACGTCCTTTTTTTGCGGTTTGGATTTTTTGAGGATTCCAATTTTGCGGCCCAAAAGGGAAAGGTGCCGTTTCGGCCAAAACCGACTCTTCGTGCTCTGGCACCGTATTTCCAGCTGATGACAGGTTTACAACAGAATCATTGTTCTGTTGTAAATCGGAAAGAGATGGATACGGAGGAGATATTTGGAAAGCATTCAGACAGTGAAAGCGGCTTTGGAGAGGAGAGAATGCCCAATGCGTGAGGCGATGGAAACGGCACTACAGGACAGGACCGCGGCGCCGGCGGAGCTGACAGTTACCTGGGAAGAAGTCTGCCGGTATCTGGACAGCTTGGCGGCCCGGGGCCGCCGGCGGGAGACGATCCAGGTCTACCGCCCCAAGCTGGAGGCGTTTTACCACTTTCTTCCGGAGGACAAGCGGGTGGCTGCAGACACACTGGAGCTCTGGCGCGCCGCCTTGCTGCGGGAAGGCTACTCGCCCGGTACAGCCAACACCCATGTGTCCGCCGCCAATGGGCTGCTGGCCTATCTGGGGCGGCGGGATCTGCAGCTGATCGGCCAGCTGGACACCGAAGAGGAGATCCAGCCGGAGTTGAGCCGGACTGAGTATCTGCGCCTGCTGGCCACAGCCCGGAATCTGGGCCGGGAGCGTACGTATCTGATGGTGAAGGTCTTTGCCCTGACAGGGATCCGCGTAAGTGAGCTGAACCGGGTGATGGTCCGGGCGGTGGAGGAGGGACGTGTTCTGACCGCCTGTGACGGCAGAGCGCAGTACGTCCTGATTCCTGCCTGTCTGCAGAAGGAGTTGGCAGTCTATCTCCGGCGGGTGGGGATCACTGCGGGGCCGGTATTCGTCACCCGAAGCGGCCGCCCCATGCGGAGGACCCAGGTGAGCGGAGAGATCCGGACTCTGTGCAGGGATGCCCGGGTGGATGGGGACAAGAGCAACCCCCGCTGTCTGCGCAGGCTGTATCAGGTCACGCAGGAACGCATTCGGGACAGTGTACAGATACTGGCCGAGCAGGCCCACGAGCGGATGCTGGAAGAGGAGCAGCTGACTGTGGGCTGGGAGCAGGGCAGCTGAGTCCTGCCCAGCCGACGCAGCAGGGGCGTGGACGATAGGGACGCACTGGATATGTGTGTGAACAATTTTTCAATGAGGTGAGGGGTTATGCTGTATCGAGGCAAGAGAGTCCGGGAGCGGGGGCGGCTCCCAAAGGGAAAGTTTCCGAAGAAGGGAGGCCGGCGGCTGGTCAGCGGGCTGCTGGCACTGGTACTGTGTCTGACCCTGGTGCCTGTGATTTACGCAGATACGGTGGTGACGGTGACAAGCTGGTATGCCGCCGGGGCATTTGAAGAGAACACGCTCTACTGGGTGGATAACAACAATGAGGACGGAGTGCGTCCCGGGGCGAATACGTATCAGCCGTCGCTGTGGTTCCGGATCGACAACGGGGAATGGATTGAGCTGAAAGGCGGGGAGGACTCGACGCTCTCCGGGGTGGGCCTGTCCGCTATGCCGAAAATGACGGTGGCCGACAACGGGAACAACACCTATACGGTCTCCGTCCCGACCGGCGTGTTGCCGGAAGCGATCGAAACCACAACATCCGATGGCTACGGCGGGGAGACCTCAACAGAATCCCGTGTAGAGTGGATCATGGGACCGTCCGAAGGGGTTGACGGCTACAGCCCGGTAGAGGTCAACAACGGCAATGTGTCGGAATATCCCTCCGCCGGGGACAACTACGGCTGGTACTATGTGCTGGAGGACGAATTCAACTTCCGCGTTCAGCTCCGCTGGGGTAATCTGGGCGGCGCGGAAGGCATCGCAGAAGCCATTTACAACAGCTTTGACTTCGTGGTGGACACCAACTATACGGCAAGCTCCCTCCGCCGGCTGCTGGCAGAGATGAAGGATCAGATGAAGATAGAAGAGGACCCTGATGGAGACCCGGACAACCCCACCAGCGGCACCGTCACCGTCAGCGGTCTGTGGAAGTACAACCTGGACGGCAGCCGGATCAACTACTCGGTAGAGGAGACCAGGGAGGGAGACGGAAAAGGCGACGGCCGGCTGGACGCCGCCGACGGCATCGCGGCGGGTGCCCTGCCCGAGGGCGACTACTTCCAGATCTCCTACGACAACTCCAGCACGCCCAACGTGGGCACAGAGGTGGGGAAGCTCTATGACGGCGGCAGCCTGTACCTGACGCTCACGGGCGTGAAGGATTATCAGGCATCCAAAGTCTGGGAGGACGCGGCGGATCCGGATCACCGCCCGGCAGGTGAACTCCAGCTGTGGCGTTACCGAGCCGGGCAGAGCTACACAACGGCCGCGCCCGTCCGGGATGATGGGGGCAGCATTCTGACGGTCCCGCTCAACGGGCAGGAGAAACAGGACATTCAGTTTGCAGAGCTGCCCAAGTACGACTCGGAGGGCTACGAGTATATCTATGTGGTCCGAGAGTATCTCACTGGTGAGCATGCGGGGGACTACACCCAGGTATTCGGCGCGGTGGGGGAAGACGGCGGCGTGACGGACATCATCTGGGCGCTGGACGAGGATTCCGGTACGCTGAAAAAACTGACCAGCGAGGATGCAGACTTTGCACGGGAGACGAACAATACATACCTCTACAACGGGGGAACCCTTTCCAACAAGCTCTCCGGCACGGTGACGGTTAATGCGACCAAGATCTGGAAAGCGGCGGCTTTCCAGTCGGCGCTGGAGGATGTCCGGGTGGAGCTGACGCTCCAGGCCCGGCCGGTGGGCAGTGAGGACCCCTGGGAAGACACGGAGATCACCGAGACGCTGGGGACGGAGGAAACGGGAAAATTTACGGCGGAGAACCTGGGCGGCCTGTCCGTCAGCGCCAGCGCGCCCAAATACGACAACCAGGGCCGGGAGCTGGAGTACCGCTGGGTGGAGTCGGTGGTTTACCAGGGCGAGAATAAAACAAATCTTCTGGACAACAACTCGTTTACCCTGTCCGGCGGCGGCAGCCGGGGAGATGCAAAGTACCGTGTGACCGATGTGGAGAACGGCAACACCACCGAGATCACCAATGCCGTCAGCAACCAGATAGATTATACGGTGGAAAAGAAGTGGAAAAGCGGCGCCCAGGAGGGGCCGGTGACCTTCGCCCTGTACCGTACCATCGGCGAACAGTCTCTGACAGAAACATGCAAGGTTCTTACCTTTACAATGGATGCAGGTGGGACCGTCAATGTTGATTTCACGAAGGAAAACGCATTCATAGATGCGATCGACGGTGAAATTTCCATTCAGTTTTCTGAGGCCTGGAAAGCCCTGCTCCAGAACCTCCCGGAGTATGACGAAGAGGGGCGCCGGTATGAATACCTGATCCTGGAGGAGAACGGGAACCCCACCTATGAAACCTCCATCGACAGCAGCACCGGAGACTATACGACCATCGTCACCAACGGCCCGGGAGGAAGCCATCGGATCCTGGTCCAGAAGAACTGGGTGGACGACAGCGACGCCGCCCACCGGGAGCCAGTGGAAGTGACGGTGTATAGCAGAAATGGAGACGAGGTAATTGTCTCCGTCACGCTGGGCGAATCCCAGGAGGACGGAGATCCCATCTGGTACGCATGGGCCGGCATTGGAGAACTTACGCCGGACCAGGTCTACATCCGGGAGACCAAAATCGGAGCGATTGCGGTTCTTGGAACCGAAGGCGCCCCGACCGAGGGAGAGATCAACGCTCCCGGAATCACCCGCGACACTGTCCCCGGCAGAAACCATGCCTATGAAGCTACATACGACCGCGAGAAGATCGCGGGTGAGACGGTCTGCACCGTCACCAACCGCCGGCTGGGCAATGTGGACCTGACCGTCACCAAGGACTGGCGGGACGGCGGCGGAGACGGCGTGGGGGAACTCCAGGCAGCCCTGGAGAACACCCCCGGCCTCACTCTGGCCGTGAAGCTGAAGATCGCCGCCAGCGATGATACGGAAGGACAATTTAAAATCTATCAGAAAGATGGATTTGGCTATGTGAACCTGGGCGGCGGGGATGTACAGATTCAAGACAGAAGAGAAAGACGGGTTTCCTCTATTCAGCCGATTCTCACGGCAGATACGAAGTCCAACTCCCTTGACTTCTGGAACCTTCCCAAGTACGACACCAACGGCACAGTGGTGCGCTATACCGTAGAGGAGGTCTGGCTGGACGGCGGCAATGAGATCACGCTGGATCAGCTGCGGACCATTTCTCCGGAGGTCTATGCCCTGTGGACTACATACACAAGCTCTGTAAAGGAAAAATCCTATACGGTAAATGACGGTGAAAACAAGAATGACGAGCAGAAGATCACCCTCACCAACAAACGCACCGGCGTAACGGATGCTGTCTGGTACAAGCAGTGGTACGACATCTATATGTATGGCTCCGGCAGTCGTCCGGACATCTATCTGGACATTTACCGGACTGTGCATACCTCTGCTGCTGAGGACGGGATCGAAACCGAACTGATCTATCCCAGCTACCGCTGGACAAACGAGGGCCTGCTCCCGCCGGAGACAGAGGTGCCGTCCGAGGGAGCAGGCGATCCCGCGGGTGAGGAGCCCGGCACCGCCTCCGGGGATAACGGATCTGCGGACCGGCAGTATTTCTGGCGGGCCGAGCTGGAGAACTTGCCCAAGTATGACGACTGGGGTTACAAGATCACTTACTCCGCGGTGGAGCGCACCAGTGTAAACGCCTCCGACTTTGACTACGCCATTGCGGAGTACTGGACGGGTGAAACTTGTCTGGGCACGCGTGACGAAGCTGACCCGGGGATGGAGGCGGCTTACGAAGCGCAGACCACGAACCTGGACGGCGTCAACCCACCAGTGTCTCAGGATGCCAGCAGTTCTTACGCCAAATATGCCCTGAACGCAAATGGTACCTTCGTCAACCGCCTGAATAAGCCGGTCGCCATTGAGGGACGGAAGCTGTGGACCAACCTGCCCGCTGGCTATCCGGCGGTGGACCTGCCCAACGTCACCTTCGCACTGTACCGGCGGGTGCAGGGCAGCGGGGAGGCGTTTGACTTTGGCGGAGCCCCCATCGCGACCCTGACTGTTCAGGACTGGTCCGGCCTGAAGAACTATACGTTCCGGCTCCTTTATGAGGGGAAAAATATCATCGATGACGGAGCCGGAACCGTCCGGCCGGAATCTGAAGACCAGCCAAGGCTGCCCAAATACACGGAGGAAGGCAAGCTGTACGAATATGTTCTCCGGGAGGAAGGCATCACCGGCGCCAACGGGCTGCCCCTGGACGGTACCGGCGAGGGACCCCAGGAATCGCTGGATCTGTTTGATATACAGGAGATCTCCAACACCTTCCAGGTGGAGAACGTGTTCCACAGCCCGACTGGCAGTCTGTCGGTGAAAAAAATCCTGGAACTGCCTTTGGGCGGAGATGACTTGCCCATCGCCTACCCCGCCGTGCGCTTCCATCTGTACCGGGTCTACATCCAGAACAACGGCCAGCCCTCCGCGCAGGAGCTGGTGCGGACGGCCACTTGGTCCTCGGAGGAGGTCGAGGCGGCTTACCAGCAGCGAGGAGACAGCACAACTGTTGAAACGGTTCTTTCCTTTACAGGCCTGGAGCAGTATGCGCCCAACGGCTCGCTGTACCTCTATCATGTGGAGGAGGACAAGAGCTTCCTGGGCGGCTACGATACCTGGTGCGGCCCGGGCGACCTGGAGGCCCAAGACGTCACAGGGGACGGATATACTGTCGGCGGTCTGCTGCCCCATGAAGAGCGGGAAGAGGCCGACGCCACGTTCCTGAACAGCCGGAAGGCTGTGCAGACAGAGTTCGTCACCCTCACGGGCCAAAAAGCCTGGGAGGACTTTTACGACGCCTTCGGTCTGCGTCCGGATGCCCCCTATGAAGAGGGGAAAGATGGTACATTGGTCCCCGTTATCCGGCTCACTGTGACCCGCCGCGCCGCTGCCCAGGAGGGGCAGGGCGACCCGCACATCGAGGAGAAGCTGACAGAGGGCGAGGACTACACCGTCAAGTGGACCCAGGATGCAGAAACCGGAAAGTGGACTTATCAGATCTGGGGTGCGGACGATCCGGATGCAGAAGAGCCCGGCATCTCCGCGGAAGAGCCCGCCGAACCGGGCCCCGGCCAGGGAGAGGAGACAACGCCGCCCACAGAAATGCCCCCGGAGGAGGGAAACCAGCCCGCCGATCCTCCCACGGACGAAGGGGATACACAGAGTCCGGAACCTCCGGCAGATGGGGAAGAAGACCAGAACCCGGACTCCCAGGCGGGAGACGGGGACGGCCAGTCCGCCCCGCAGGAGGAGACCCTCAGTGCCGCCAGCCTGCACAGCGATCCGGCGGATGGGGAACATGGCGGCGCCGGCAGCGTCCCGGTCACACCGACAGAACCTGCGGAAGATCCGGACCAGATCGGAGACCCCGATTCCCAGGATCCCTCCGAAGAGACGCCTCCCGCCGCGCAGCCCCAGACGGAGCTGGAAAAGTGGGCCCCCAACGGCGCCCGGTGGGTGTACACCGTGAAGGAAGAGCTGAACTCCGATCTGAAGGAAGCGTTGTATGAGCGGTACCAATATTACTTCACCGGCAATGGGACAGCGGGTGAGGACTCCGCAGACGGCGACACCATCCACATGAAGGAGCTGAAAAACTCTCTGGAGACCAGAGCCCCCTTCACCAAGCGGTGGGTGGGCAGCGATGGCGAGCCCATCACTGCCGATTACATGGACCTTGGCGAGATGTCCGTCACCTTTGAGCTGTATGTCAAGGAGGGAAAGAGCGGAGGTTGGCAGAGGGCAGCGGACTATTTCACGCAGGAGAACCTGGGAGAAGACGCGTACGAGAAACTGAAGGATGCCGGAATACTCAATGGTTTTTCGATCACATTGGAAAACCGGCATATCTATGATTCCTGGAGTGGAGCTTGTGAGAACCTGCCGCGTGTAGTAAAAAAAGACAGCGGGATTTCGGAGCTGTCCTATCGCGTGGTGGAGACGGAAATCGCTTATCAAGGCGGAGCCGCGACGATTACTGTCGATACCTGCGGTGAAGAGTTCGCATACACTGTTGCAGACAGCGGCGGCCTTTTCACGGGAATTGAAGACACCTACACGGAATCCGGAAATTCGACCACCATCACCAACAAGCTGGCGACGACCTCGCTGCAGGTGCAGAAGATTTGGACGAACGACCGGAACAACGTCTATGGCACCCGTCCGGATACAGACGAAGCCGGCAAGACCTGGGAGACCAGTTTCCTGATTCAGCGGACCACGGATCTATCTGTTGGCTGGGAAGCGGCAGCATGGGAAGCCGTCCAGGTGACCGGCGAAAACGGTCAAAAGCAGGATCTGGTAGTGACCCTCACCGGAACGGATACAGAGGGCACGGTTGAATCGCCGGTAGGGATGACGATTTCCGGCCTGCCGAAACAGAATGCGGAAGGGGAGTACACCTATCGCGCCGTGGAGCTTGAGCCAGGATATCAAATGACGAACGGAGCAGTCGATTTGAGCAGCTATGTCCTGCTCAGAGATTCCTACAACGAGGCGTACACGGCGGCCTACACCTATGGCGGGCAGTCTGACGACGGCTTCCTCACCACAGCGGCCAACGACATGCAGACCACCAAGGTCTTTGCCGGCAAGACGTGGATGCCTGCCGGCGAGGAGGGCGCCCAGGTCACCCTGCACCTGCAATATGCGGTTCCGCTGGAGAATCCGGCAGAGGGCCCGGCGTATACGTGGAAGACCCTGACGGCTGTATCCGTCACGCTGGATGGAACTACGGATCCTGATCTGGACAAACCCTATTACGAGTACGCAGAGTGGAAAGCCGTCTGGGAGAACCTCCCAGCCCGAATGCCGGGCAGCTATCTGCCGGACTCCGACTCCGAGACAGAATACCGCGTGACCGAAGCGGTCAGCGGCAGCTACGTCCAGGTGGGAGATACGAAAAAGGAAAACAAGACCGATGTGGATGGGACCTACCCTGAATTCCAATTCACCAATAAAGCTGTGACATCCCTGACAGTGGAAAAGAAATGGCACACCGCGGATACCAAGAAACATCCGATCACAATGGAACTCTGGCGGACCACGGACAAGAACCTGATGGGGAAGACCGGCGTGGATGGAGTGGAGCAGGTCGCCGGCATGACCGCAGAGCTGTCTGCGGCCAATAACTGGCGCCATATTTTCGGAGAGCTGGACAAAGTAAACAGCCAGAACCAGAAATACTATTATTACGCCATTGAACAGGGAACCCCGGACGAGGACATGGAAGTGATCTACGATCATGGAGAACCGACGGAAACTACGGTGGCGTTCACCACTGCCATCACCAACAGGGGCTATACGGACATCCCGGTCTCCAAAACCTGGCGGGATGACAGTGACGCGCAGGGCCTTCGCCCGGAGACGCTGAAGCTGACCCTCTACCGCAGAACGGATCCGGCAGCCCAGGGCGAAGTAGCAGGCGAAGTGACGCTGTCCGCGAAAAATGCCCAGGACGGAAACGCCGATGTCTGGACATACACCTTTGAGCATCTGCCGGATACGGACGGCAGCGGTAATCCCTATACCTACTGGGTGGAGGAAGAACACCTGGAGTCGTACACTGTGACAGGGAGCGGTACGCTGGCTCTGACCAACACACTGGGCGGCAAGGAGACGGAAATTGCCATCCAGGGGCGGAAGACCTGGGTGGGTGATGGAGCGGACGACCGTCCGAACTCCATCACGCTGAGCCTCCTGCAGAACGGCACCAAAGTTGCCGAGCGGGAAGTCACCCCGAACGCCGACGGCAGCTGGACCTATGATTTCGGCAGCTGGCCCGCCTACGACGACAGTGGCCGGGCGTACACCTACACTGTGCAGGAGGAGCCGGTGGATGGCTACGGCACCCGGGTGGACGGATGGAACGTCATCAACGGAAAGGGGAACCTGACCGTCAAAAAGCAAGTGTACAGCGGTGACCGGCAGAGGGACTTCTCCTTCACCGTCACGCTTGACGACAAGTCCATCAACGGCATCTGCGGGGATATGACGTTCCAGGACGGCGTGGCAGCATTTACCCTGAAAGACGGGGAGAGCAAGACAGCCAAGGGCCTGCCCTCCGGCGTCGGCTACACAGTGGCAGAGGCGCGTGTGGACGGCTATGGGACCCGCGTCGAGGGGCACAACCCCGGGATGGTCCCGTTCGGAGACACGGCGGAAGTGCTAATCATCAATTATGACGACACGACTCCGCCGCCGGACCCGGATCCAGATCCAGACCCCAAGCCGGATCCAGACCCGGGTCCCGATCCCATGCCGGATCCAGATCCGCATCCGACCCCTGACCCGGACGAAAGCCCGGATCCTGATATGCCGGATACGCCGGACGAACCGGGGCACCCTGATGAACCGGATGACTCTGTTCCCACGGGAGACACTGCCCAGCTGGCGCTGTATCTGGCACTGCTGGCGGCCTCTCTGGCTGGCGCAGCAGCCATCGTGATTCTGGGCCGGAAGGGCAGGAAGAGAGACTGAAAAAAGCATTGAACCAACGAGGCAATCAAACCGGGGGCACGCATACCGTGCCCCCGGCCTTGGGGCCGCAGTCCTGAGAGATAGGGATCGAAACAACTTCCACACTTGACAACGGCCAAAAAATTCCGTATAATAAACTACGTTGCTTTGCGGGGCCTTGGTGCCCTGGAAGAGAGGCAGCTATCCGGGTGTAGCGCAGTTGGTAGCGCGCTTGGTTCGGGACCAAGAGGCCGTGGGTTCAAATCCCGCCACTCGGACCATCGGAGTATCCTTTGGGGTACTCCGATTTTTTACTGCCAATTTGTAAATTTTCTCATGTTGTTGCACAGGAATGTGCAACTTTTTTTGTTTGGGAACCTGTATGCAGAAGGACTTGTTCCTTACTACATACAGGAGGGCTATCTATGACCGAAGAAAATTACAACTACCGAACCAGTCAGAAACTGCTTCGCAACCAGTTTCCCGGCAAAGGAAAGTTAAAAATCCCCATCATTCCTAAGTTCCAAGAAAGTCCCGGAGACTTCGATGATCTTTTGTTGATCGGTTTTGACAAAACCCATTTGGAGGACCAGAATCACCTAGACCGCATGGTACACTTCTTCCTATATGACTATCGCTTTGAGAGGGTCTGGAAGAACCCGGACAATGACATTGAAAAACTCTCCCGCTACCGCGCGGTGCTGTCGCCGGATTTCAGTATGTACCTGGAGATGGCGCCTGTTATGCAACTTTACAATGTATTTCGTAATCGCTGGTGCGGCGCTTACTGGGCATCCAAAGGGCTCCGGGTCATTCCAACTGTCAACTGGGGAGATGAATCCACGTTTGATTTCTGCTTTGAAGGGATTGAAAAAGGAAGCGTTGTTGCTGTCTCCACTTATATGGCCTCAGAGCATGACAACCGCTGCGACCAGAAAGAATGGTTCATGGCAGGATACAACGAGATGCTGCGGCGCATTGATCCGGAAAAAATTATCTGTTATAATACACCGTTTCCCGAAATGCAGGGCAACATTATCCATGTGGATTACGAACGCAGTTCTTGGCGGTATATGAACTATGAACGAAGTTTCCATCGTGAAGATTTGGATGCCTTTAAAATTGGCGGCACATCCAGTAATAATCGTGATACAATAGAGCCGTACCTAATTGGAAAAGGCGGAGGAAGCGCCTACGGCGGAGAAATCAAACCGTCAAAACCAGAGGATGAGCGATTCTGGGGTGAGCCGGGCGAAACAAAATATACCTATACGGCAAAAGGAGAGCTTATTGAAACGCTGATTGGTCCTGACGGAAAAGCATATTTGGAAATTCACCATACAAACCATGGTTTCCCCAAGTATCATGAAGTTCCACACCAACATAGCATCATATGGGATCAGTCAGGCTTTCACTTCGGCAAAGAACAGACTACCAAGAGCTTTTTATACGGGAGGAACACGAACATGGCAACATGGGTCGGCACAAACAGCCTTGAAGATAATAGGTTTAAAACAATCAGTGATTTCAAACAGTGTATGCGGCGCGGCGGCGAAGTCCAGTTCGAGTGGAATGGCGTGCTGTACTGTTGCTTTGGCTGTATTTCTCCTGCGGCAGATGCAGCGCCTAAAATGGTGATTTGTCAGGCTGGCTCTGTGGAAGTAAACACTCGTACTGAGAAATGGTGTGATACCGCCGACGAAATTCTGGAGTATATGGTTGGTGGTGATCGTCTGCGTGATGTAATCACGCAAGTGAAAGTGTGGGAGCGTACAATTTAAGATGAAGCCTTTTGCCGACTGCTTACAAACCATTGATATTACTGGATTTCCACAGATCCTTTAATGACATTCAGACTATGTTAAAAGCTGCATTTTGGTTCTTTGAACCGAAATGCAGCTTTTTCATTTTCCCGCCCTTCATGACAAACTGGTCGACAGTATGTATCATGGAGGGCTTCTTATGTTTCAACATGTGATCAAGATCCCGTATACGCAGAAGGACCATCCTATTTGAGACCAGCAGCTGCGGGTTGCAGCCTATTGCCGTACCAGCACGAATCAGGAGAAACAAAATTCAAGCCTGGAAAAACAGATTGCGTATTATACAGCTTTCATTCAGAGTAATCCCAAGTGGCGGTTTGCAGCTGTTTACGCCGGCCAGGCATCGGGACAGCACACCCAAAACCGCCCGGGCTAATGTAATTTTTTACATTAAGTAAAAGTCATGCAGTTGATAATTGAATGATGTGTTGTATAGCACATTCTATTTAAACTATTAATAATTGGTAAATAATTCCTTGATATGTTGACTTTATTACCACCTCTTCGTACAATATATTGTAATCAGTTGGTTGTACTCTTTCAATAAATAGAAAGGCGTATTATGGGCGGAAAAGAAGGCGGCAGAGGTTATCTATATCAAGGGATTGTTGCTGTTCTAGAAGCATTAAGGCGAAATGATTGGGATAGGATTTACATTGAATTTCCAACAGAAGGTGACAAGGTAGATATTGCTTTAAAGAGCGCAGATACAATTACAGATGCGATCCAAGTTAAATCGACGGTCAACTCTTTTTCAAAGGGCGATATTTCTAAGTGGTTAAAAGATATCATCACTGATTATCCCTGCCAGCGGTATTGCTTGGTTTTAATCGGAAATTGTGCGGTATCAGCTGTGGATTTTATGAACGCTATTACCAAGTTTCAAACGGGTAAGTTGGATGCAACAGGTAAAAAACAGTTAGAAAAATTTGAAACTCAATTACTAAAAGATATTAATGTGGATTTTAAAGTGTTGCCATTCGATCCAGATAGTTTGAAGAGCCTTGTTCGAGAGGCTCTTTGGAAATATGCATATGATAGTGGACATTCCTTGGAGCATCCCCAAGTATCTTTACTTGTGGACGCAATGGTTGAGGAGGAACTTCTTCAATCAACAAAAGATGGCTATACCGATCGAACAATTTTCAGCCTGGAGTTGAACAAGCGAATCGAATTAATTATCAAGAAGTACACCAAGGTACGAAAAGCAATTGGAATTTTGTGTTTTTCAAGAGGTTCTGAAAGACTTACCCAAGAGACGTCAATTCTGTTAGATTTACAAGACAAATTTGAAGGTAGATTTTTGAAACCGGATTTTGACTGGACGGTTGATATCGGTAAGCCTGTTCAAGATTTTTTGAGAGAAAATACAGAGGTGCAGCAAGCTTACCAAATTATGCTGGAAGCCCATGGTTCCATCGCTTTTGCTGCAGGTCGTGTTTTTGATACTAAATCCGGTGTGGATATTTGTCCTGTTCAAAAAACAATTTTGGGACCAGAAATATGGGAATTTGACAAATGCGATCGAACCCAATATCAGAATTGGAAGGTAGAACATATAGCAAGAGATGAAGATACATTTGACACCGCGCTTATCCTCAACGTGAGGCACAATATTTGCTCTGATGTGGAGCGATACCTGAAAGAACAGGGGGTTCACGTTGGACGGATTATTAATTTCTCACCAGAGGACACAGGTAGCACTGGCTTTTCTATTCAAAATGGCACCCACTCCTCAAAACTGGCAATGGAAGTTTATGCCGCATTGGCAGGACGAAGCACCGTTGAAAGGCGAGCATATCTCCATATTTTTGCTGCCGCGCCTAATGCGTTTATGTTTCATCTTGGGCAAGTATCCCGTCCATTTGGAAAGTGTATTCTGTACGAATATGATTTTGAACAACGAGGCAACTGCTCTTACATACCGTCCATTCAGTTTGACGGGAAAGGAGGACTTGAATGAGCGCAATACAAACTTATTTTCAGGATTTCTTGACTAATATTCGGCTACCTGACAGTTTGAAAAAAGCGTTGATCTCCGCACACACCGAGCTTCGAGAACAACTCAAATCTGATGACCTTACAAAAGATTTACTCGTTGAAAGTTTTTTACAGGGTAGCTATGCTAGGTCAACTTGTATTAAACCAGCACCAGGAAAAAAGGTGGATGTAGATGTAATTGTAGTTACTAATATTGATCATGATACCGTTTCTGCCCAAGAAGCATTTGCCATAATTACACCCTTTGTAAAGAAGTACTATCAGAACTACGAACAGCAAAAGCGTTCGATCGGTATTTCTTTGCCCGAAGTAGATATGGATCTAGTAATTACCGCAGCTCCCAGCGAAGAGGTGAAAAGGGCCATTGAATGTGCTGGCCTTTCATCCGCATTCACAGTCGATGATCTCTCGGGCTATCAGCAGTCACTTTTGGAAAATTACCGCTTAGATTCACTGGAAAGATTTTTCGAAAGTGATTCTACTGGCCAACAATGGAGGGCGGAGCCTTTACTGATTCCAGATAATGTCGAAAATCAATGGTATCGAACGCATCCTTTAGAGCAGATCCGTTGGACCAAGAGAAAAAATCAAATTTGCAAAGGTAATTATGTAAATGTAGTTAAAGCGATCAAATGGTGGCGACGATTGGAACTACCTAGCCTCAAGCATCCGAAAAGCTATCCGTTGGAACATTTTGTGGGAGAGTGTTGTCCAGATGGAATCACAAGTGTTGCAGAGGGCATCGTCGGAACCTTGGAGTGCATTGCGGAATGTTATCCTAAAAAGCCATTCCTCCCAGACCGGGGGGTTCCTGAGCATGACGTATTTGAGATGCTCTCAGATGAGGATTATGACACTTTCTATAAGGCGGTTTGCGGCGGTGCAAGACTTGCTAGAGCAGCTTATGATAGCGCTGATATAGAAGAGAGTGTTAACCTTTGGAAATCTTTCTTCAAAGATTGCGATGAATTTCCATCCTATTATAGAAAAAACGGAGGATTTACTCCGAGAGTACAGGAAAGTAAGGGCGTTCCTGTTGGGAGGTTTGGATGAGTCAGAATCCAACTGAGAATTTGCGACGCGGGCGGCGCCGGATTGAAGAAATACCAGAAATAATTTTGCTGAAAGATTGGACTTGGGATGTAGTTACAAAACGTTTTTATCTTCACATTAGGGTTTGTTTGGACCATGATGGCAAAGATATTCCCAGAGTAACAGAATGGTTTGTTACTGCGGAAACTGTTTATCCCTTTGGAACTATTGCTATATATCCGAGCTGCAAAAATAGTATAACAAATACATTTCCACATCAATCGATCAATGCTTTTGAGGAAGAAAACCATTTGTGGCGTAAAGGAAAACTCTGTGTTGATCTTATTGATCAGACTCTTGGCATCCGCGTTCCTGAAAAAGAGCCGTTCACAGTTGATGAACGGCTCTTTTGGAATATGCAAAGAGCTGTTTTGTGGCTCCGTGCGGCTGCAGAAGAGAGATTAATAAAAAATGGGGATGCCTTTGAGTTACCAGATTTTCCAGTCTCTCATATACAGACAGTCTTTGCTTTTCAAGAGGATTGTGTTTCCATGATGATCTGGGAAAGTACGGATGAGCGTTGTGGAATTGCAAGAATCGTTCGTAGGCAACTTTCATCAGAGCAATCCATAGCAATGATTCGGAGCTTTCGCTCCATTGATTCTCAGAAGGTAATCTATCAACCGGTTTGGGGAACGGCAATAAGGGAAAAAAACTATGAAAATGCACTTTGGATCAGATTAAAAGAAGTACCAGTTATTAATAACTGGCAAGTTCCCACTAACCTATGTCAGTTGAAGCAGATATGCACTAATCAGGGCATTGATTTGCTGGCCATTTTGAAATCATTTGCCCCCAAAGCCAGAGATGGGAGGCGGCATCTGCTTTTGGTTGGTTTTCCAATCCCAGCACATATCGGTGAAGATTCCCACGAGATGACTTGGCAGGCTATAGAGCTTCCTGCTCTATCCTGCGGAAAATATACAAATAGAGTTTTTCATTCTGGCAAGCGACTTAGCATTCCTCAGACTTACGGAGCAAGAAAAGGCTACCGCCCGAGTGAAGCGGGCTGGTGGATGAATGACAAAGCAAAGATATTCCTGGATAGTATGGAACTATCATGGATTCGCAGCGAAAACTGGAGCGCACGCACGATTAAGGGGCGTGGAAAGCTTGCAAATAGGCTTGCGAATCAGCGTATAGTTATGATTGGGCTCGGTAGCTTGGGCGCTTCTATTGCAGAACTGTTGACTCGTGCTGGGGCAACACAACTCACCTGTATCGATGGAAATGCTTTAGAAATGGGAAATCTTTGCCGTCATACTTTATGTATGACAGATCTTTATCAGTCCAAAAGTAAACTTGTAGCTAAAAGGTTAACGAATATTGACCCTAACATTCACACTACTTATGCAGAAAGGTATTTAGATATAGATGAAACTGGGGCATTAGTACCAGACTTGAGCAGTTTTGATATTATCATTGATTCCACTGGCGAGGATCAAGTATTGGCGTTATTATCTGCAACAGAGTGGAAGCGAAAAATTGTATTCTGCTCAAGTTCTGTTGGACTTGGTGCAAAACGACTGTATATTAATATTCAAAGGACAAAACTGCCTCACTTTGAAAATTTTCTTAATTTAGTCGAACCATATTTTCAAAAAGATTCCAATGATTTTAATCTAGATGCGCTTCCTCGGGATGGCATTGGCTGCTGGCATCCATTATTTCCTGCCAGGGCAGATGATATGTGGTTTGCCGCTTGTACCACAGTCAAGGCATTAGAAGCTTTTGTACAAAATTCAACAGAAAAAGGGATCTCATTAATCTATGAAACACAGACTGAAGATGGACTTTTTAATGGCCTGCGATTGATTGAGAAACAATATGAATATCGAGAAAATTGAGACCTTTAAATATTACGAGAGCTTTAATGGAAGCTATGGTGTTAAGTTGCCGGATCAGGAGCTAGAGTATATTCATAGTTTATGTATGAATTCATATCCTTATGAGACAGGCGGAATCCTCATCGGCAGATACTCTGATGATTTGAAATGGGCAGAAATAACCACTATAACAGGAGCTCCAGCAGAATCCAAGCAAACTTTGTGTTCATTCGTACGGAGTACGCGGGGCATTATTACGAAGCTAAAAAGAGCGTGGCAAAAGCAGCAATATTATTTAGGGGAGTGGCATTATCATCCCAATGCTTCTCCTAAGCCATCTGCACTAGATTTGAAAACAATGGTCAATTTATCTAAAGACGAAGACCTAGGATGTCCAGAACCAATTTTGTTGGTCATCGGAGGTAGCTCATCCAACTGGCTTCAGTATATTGGGGTATATGTAAAGGAACAAGAGATAGAACTCTATGAAATAAATAATAACTAATGCTACCATTATACTTTTTAGATCTATTTTTTTAGATCTAATGAATAAAGGCTCTCAAGCGACATCTATAATAGTCGCACAATACATGTTAAAAGCTATATTTTAGTTCCTTGAACTGAAATGTAGCTTTTTCATTTTCTACCCCTCCATGATAAACTGATCGACAGTATGTATCATGGAGGGGTTCTTATGTTTCAACATGTGATTGAGATCCCGCAGACGCAGGAGGACCACCCTATTTGGAATCAGCAGTTGCGGGGGGCAACCTATTGCCGTACCAGCACGAATCAGGAGGAACAAAATTCAAGCCTGGAAAACCAGATCGCGTATTATACAGCTTTCATTCAGAGTAATCCCTTGTGGCGATTCGTGGCTGTTTGCGCGGACCAAGCGTCGAGATTGCACACGAAAAACCGCTCAGGCTATCGGAAGATCCTGAGAGGCTGCCGGAGAGGGAAGATCCATTTGATCCTTGTCAAATCGCTCAGCCGCTTTGGAAGAGATGCCCGGGAAGCTATTAGCACAATCAGAAAGCTGAAATAAATGAACGTAGGAATTTACATTGAGTTAGGAGGTATCTTTACCATGAAGCCGCCAGACAGCGTGATCGATCTGTATGCTGCCTCTGCACAAGTGGAGAGCCAAACTCGCAGCGAGAACATTAAGTTTGGCATTCAGAATCGCATGCGGAGCGGGAAAACCATTTTGAATTACATACAGTTTCTGAGCTATACTAAGGGGCCGAATGGAGTGCTGCAGATCGTACTGGAGGAGGCCGAGATCATCCGAAAGATTTTTGACCTCTACATCCAGGGAAACGGCGTCCGGAAGATAAAAAGTATCTGGAATCTCACGGCATCAAGACGGTCACCGGAAAAACGGAGAGGAGCACCTCCACCATTGACCGGATGTTGAATTGTGCGATTGGGTTTTAGAACCGGAGCGTTCAGAAAGAAGTCACCGTAACTGACCGTGGACTGTTCCAGACGGGCGATGTCTCCGGCGGTGTAGCCGGTGAGCCAGGTTGTGACCTGGTCCACCTCTTCTCGCGTGCGGCCTTTCCGCTCCGCTTTTGCCACCAGCAGAGGATAGAGCTTTGCAAAGGGCATTTGAGTGACATCCATACGGGCATGACAGCACCTCCTCGCTTTCTGTTGCCATCATATCATACGCGGTTCTGCCTGGCAATTCAGCAAAGTAAGGGAAAGCGGTTTCCTGGATTCCCGGCATCTTTTGAATCATCTCATAGGGTTTGGATACCGTATGCCGGGTCACCTTGGCCCCTTGGCAATGACGCTGTAATTTGTCTCTTCGGGTGGAACTTTATGTGCGTCCAGATCTCTTGTATGTTTTTCAAGACAGAGGTACCATTTTTTCAAACTTTGAGGTAAACTGTACCGCCTAGAGTATCACCGTGGGTCATGGATTCTGGCCGAAACTTTTCCGCTGACCACATGTAAGACCACAGACAGAGCTGGAATACACGGAAACAGCGGAAACAAGAGCGATGGAAAGTAACTGATTTGAAGCGGAAATGACTATAAAGCAATATAAACGCCTATAAAAAATTCCGGAAACCTCTTTGGGACTAGAACTCATTAAAAGCGATTAGAAAAAAATAATAGTATCAGAATAAACCGTACAACAAGAGAGAACGGTCTGCCTTGCAAGTTGCCTCCGACCTATGGATACCAGGGCGGCAGTTATAATTTCATTGCAGAGAGAGATTCCTGCTCCGCTTTACAGTTATGTGCCTGCATGAAGGCAAATATTTCCCGGTAGGCACAGAGCATAGGTGACTGCATGACTTTCCGATCTTCTGCGGTCAGCGGACGGTAATGTCCTGCCTGGAAACAAGCTTGCAGGGTAGCAAGATCCATTCCTGAAGCGGCAAATGGAATTCCGGTTTTTTGTTTCAGGTTTTCCAGTATCAAAAGACCGTATGGATCCAGATCTCCATAATGCAGATAAACAGCATCCGGTTTGGAAGCGTAAACCATACGAAGAAAACTTGCCCGTGCGGAATTTGGGAAACCACCCAGATATAAAACGGCTCGATCGTCTGAGGGAATGTCGTGATAGGTAGTGAGGTTTTCTACGGTAATGACTGTCCGGGGCTCCAAAAGGACAGACCGTATGGCACTCAAACCGTCAGAGGTCAAACCGATACCACCTGGAAGATCAGTAACACGGATACATGAGTCCGGAAACTCCAATATCCAGCCTCCTTTCAAATAGAGGTAGGTTGGATTTTCCAAAAGATTGTAATATTCCAGGATCTGCTTCTTTTCTACCGGCTGGTCTGTCAAATCGGAGAGAATACTGCGGATAATCCCGGAAATAGAGTGAAAGTGCTTGGAGTCATGGAATACGGCCTCGGAAAAGTTGCGCACATAGGTCTCTTTGTTTAACTGCCCGATTTTTTCCAGAGCCAGCAGAACATCCCGTAGTTTCTCAACATTCCCCTGAAGGCCGTATCCCGGTGAACGTCCTGCCTGCAGTGCGGCCATCAGCTCTCCGGCGAAGCGGCTGGAGAGAGTATCCGGGTTTTGTCTCTGGGCATCCAATAGAAGCTGCAGTTGCTCCTGCCGGGTTTCCTGGGCTGGTTTCCGCCCTAAAAATTCATAGATTTCCTGAATGTGGTCCAGCCGCAGAGTAATCTTGGTGTAGTATCCCTGGGCACTGCGGGGGGCGGCAACCATCTGCCAACTGGAAAGGCGCGTCACCGCATCGTCAATGGCCTGCTCCTCCTCGCTCAGGTGGTCCCGGTATATGGGATAATACTTTGCGAGATCAAAGGTTACCGCCCGCTGGGGCTTACCGTTCTGGGCAGAAGTTCCTTTCCTGCGTTCATAGCGATCCACCATCGCCGTGAGAATTTCGTGGGTGTAGTCCATCATTCCCTCACATCCTGATAAAATGGGCGGACAGCATTGCGCGTACCGCTTTTGATAATGGAACAGGTGGTGTCACAGTAGGGCTGGATGGCCGAGGCCTTTTCCACTGTGGTGATCAGTACCGTCTGTAGCTGCATTTTGCGCAGCATCTGCATCATGGGGCGGATGCGGTCGCTGGTCATGCGGCTGAACGCCTCGTCCAGCAGTGCCAGGCGAATGCTGTTCTCGCATTTGTCGTAGATCTGCAGCAGGGATGCACAGATTGCAATATAGAACGGCGCCTGATTCTCTCCGCCGCTGCTGTCCTGACTGACCGCAGAGAGGCGGGTCACGCCGCCGGTGATCTGGTTGCGGCACTCAATATCATATTCCAGGTAGTACCGGTAGTCCACATAGCGAGACAGCTCTGTGGCCAGATGCTTTCCCTCTTGGCGGCGCTGGGCATTGGCTTTCAGCTCTGCTAGGATCCGCTCCATCAATTCGTCCACCTGCGTTTCGTAGGCCGGGTCATTGCGGGCCAGAAAATCTTCGATACTGCCGTCCCCCTGGATCCGCCGGTTGCTGTCCTGCATGATTACATCATAAAATGCCCGGCGTTCGGGATCGGCGCTGGCCTGGACAACGAACTGATAGACCTCCTCACCGTACTGCAGGTTTTCCATTGTGTGGTTGAGTTCCCGGAATTGCCGCTTGGCGTTATAGATATCGTCCTTCATCCGATAAAGAATGTCTTCACGGAAGCGCTGGCGGCACCGTTCTTGTGCCTGGTGCAGACTGGTAGAGTACCGTTCCAGATCTACATGAACCAGCCGTTCCTGCTGTTCCCGGAAGGTCTCGATGCCATCCAGCCCCAGAGGATAATCACAGGTGTAGATGGTGTTATACTCCCGCTGCCTGGGGATCAGCTGATCCCGCAGCCATTCGTCCAATGCTTTATCCACCTGATTTTGATAATTCGTTTGGTATTGGACGATCTTGTCCGGGGGACGGCTGCGGGCTGCGTCCTGATATTTTTTCTCTACCTCTGTCTGCAGCAAGGGTTCCTGCTGGCAAAACGCCAGCCAGCCTGCTCTGGCGTCTTCCGCCTCCCGGCTGGCCTGCTCCTGCATCCCTTGTTTTTCCTGGACTTTATTCGTTTGGGAGCGGAGGGTGGCTTCGATTTCCACCCGCTTTTGATCCTGCCGCGTCCATTCTTCCTGGCAGAGATGTTCGGCGGTGATCTTTGCCTGGAGAATGGGATTTTCCTTCCACATCTCGTATTCCTGCCGTGCCTGCTCCAGCGCCTGCCAACTGGCTTGGTGCCGCTGGACGCTGCCCCAGTTTTTGCGCAGATCCTCCAGAACGCTGCTGTGCAGAACGCGGCGGCATTGCTCCAGAATATCCCGCAGGGACTGTGCCTGGGCGGTGCACTCGGTCAGCTGTCCGCGCAAAGCTGAAAACTCCTCCCAGGCAGCTTTCAGCTGCTGCTTGCGGGCTTCCATACCGATATACAGCACGGGCGTTCGCAGACGTGCCAACCGATAAGGATAGTGCCGCAGAAGATCTTTTGTGGCGCTCTGGGGATACGCTTCCAGCGCCTCCGACGTATCGCAGCAGACGATTTGCCCCAGCAGGTTCTGCACATAGTATTTGGCCAGCCAGTTTTCACTGGTGACTTTGGCGGCGAGAGTACTGAGTTGCGGGGAGGCGGCGTCTTTTTCGCCATCCCGCTCCAGAGCAGGACTGTCCAGAAGGCTGACCTGTCCGACCTCGGCTTTCAGATGCTCAAATACCCGTTTGGCGGTACGGTAATGCCGGGGGGAGACGAAAATGTCGAAGCGGCGGTTTCCCAGACAGGCTTCGATACACGCCTGCCAGTCGGGCTCTTGTACCGTCAGGATCTCGCAGAGAATGCGGGCATCGGCCTCCATACCCTGCTGGGCCAACTCCCGGTTGATGGCCTGGCAGACCCGTTTTGCCCGGTCCTGATCCGGATAGACCAACTGGCCCTTTTCCAGCGTTTCAATTTTCGCCTGAAGGGCTTTTTGCCGCTCCTTCAGCTGTTGGAGATCGCTTCGGACCTGAAATTCCTCCTGATCCAGGGAATCTTCCCGCTCCCGAAGCAATTGTTCCATGGCGGTGAGCTGCTCCGTCTGCCGCTGCTCCGGCAGCTGCTCAATGGCATCCGGCATCTGTTCGGCCGGAAGTGCTCGTCTGCAGTCGGACAGCTTTCGATTGAGGGCTTCCAGCTCCTGTTTGGCGTTTTGTAGAGAGGAGAGGGCTTTTCGGGCCTCCGTGTAGTCTTTTTCACGGTCTTTTACCAGATCCTCGAAGACCTGCAGCTGCTGGCGTTCCGGGCTGTTCTGGTTTTCCCGCAGGGCATCCATCCACCGCTGGTGGGCCTGCTCCGTCCGCTCCTTCTGATACTGCAGCTCTTCTTGCAGACGGTCGATCTCCCGGTTTCCGTCGCAGATGGCAGAGAGGATCTGCTCCTCTGCCCCCTCTGCCGCCTGTTGGCTGGCATATAGAACAAACCCCTGGTTCACTCTGCAGTCCCGCTGCTTGGAACGGGCAGTTTCACCCAGGGTACCGATCTCCGTCAGCAGCTGCGCCCGCTCCTTTGCCTGGAGCAGCACGTCGTTCAGATGATCCAATTCGATCTGCTCCTGCTGCAGTGCTTGGGGGTCAATTTCCGGCTGGGGGAGGATGTAGTGATAGATGAATTCCCGGAAGTCCTCAATGTCGTCCATCCCGGTACCCATGGGAAATACCGCACAGAATTTCTTCCCCAACGGGGAGTCTGCTGCTCCAATCCCCAGCGCGCGGCAGATCAGGTCTTTTGCCAGCTTTTGATTGTCGGTATCCCGCATTTTCCCATTTTTCGGGCAGAACTGTTCCCGCTTTGTGGGAATATAGTCGGGGCCCAGGAAGGGGAGGTCCTCCAGCATGACGCCCCGGGGAGAGATGTACCAGCGCTGCTGTACGTGACGCATGTCCTCGTCAGGTTTCTCAGATTCCACCCGGACCGTAATGACAAAGGTGTCCTTCCCAGGGGCTGCGGTATCATCCCGAAATTCGGCGCCGACATAGGATACAGTATGCCCCTTGCGGCTGTACCGGGGACGGTCTCCGTCCTGATCCCGCTGTTTGCCGTGTACCGAGCCCAGCAGTGTTCGCTTGCTCTTGCGGTTGCCCAGGGCGTTGAAGCTTTTGCTCGTGGTGAGGCAATACCGCAGGGCGTCCAGGATCGTGGTCTTGCCCACACCGTTGACGCCGATCAGATAGGTGATCTGCTGGATATTCAGAAGGTCGTTGACAAAATTATGCCAGTTGATCAGCCGCAGGCGGCACAGTGCAATCATACATCATCCTCCTCACCGGCTTTGCGGTATTTGTCCAGTGCCGCTGCCGTCTCATCCCTGGATGACTTCAGGACATTGTCTGGCAACGCCAGAATAACAGTGGGATAGATCTCGATTTTGGCTTCTTCCTCGGTGAGACGGTCCAGCGGCTTTGCCAGATTGTAGGTCTTGAGGGTCCGCAGGATGGCTTCCAGCGTGATCCGGTCCAGCTTGCGGGGAAGACCCAGCTTTTGATACTCCTCCTGGATCTCTCCCACTGTGGCGACGACATGCGCTCCATCCAGAGAGAGCTTCTCCCGCTTTTGCAAATACAGTAGCCGGAAAATTAACAGCAGGATGCTCTCATATTTATTCAGCTTCGCTTGGTTGCCCTCATACTCGCTGACCAGTGCGATCACCTTCAGAGGCGCGGAATGGTAGACAACCGTATAGCCAAGGGGCTTGAAGATCCGGCGCAGCTCCTCCAAGTGATTGACCGCATAGTAATGCTTTTCCAGCAGGTCTTCCGCCTGCGACGGAAGAAAGCAGTGGTTGAGCAAATAGTTGGCGACCTCTCTTACGTCCATAGAAACCTCTCTTTCAGCTTCGCCTGCGTATCCAGAACTGCTGGAATCGGAACCCACCGCAGGAGACCCATTCCTCCTGTTCGGAGATCTCATAATTGCGGTCGGGGGATTGTGAGTATGTGTGAAGTCCGATGATTTTGATAAATTCCTGACTTTGCGTGGAAGCCAGTTCCAGAGCGGAAACCGTCTCTCGGTGGTTCAGCACCTGGCCGGCAAAACGATTTACATTTTCCAGAGTGACCGCCTGGCGGACATATTCCAGCAGCAGTTCCTGCTGGCGCTGGAGTTCCTCCTCGGATATGGGCGGTTCCGGAGGTGCCTGCTCGATAGGAGTGGGTTTTCGGCTGTTAACGGCTGGCTTGAGAAAGTTCCTGCCTAGGATCTCTGTGGGATAGAATTTCCAATGGCGGCTCAAGGGGCTCTCGTCTGGCTCGAACAGCTCTTCCGGGCGCTGAATGGTTTGGGCGTAATACCGCAGCAGATCGCTGATTTTTCCTTGAGCGGAGCCGTCGGAGAGCAGCATGAACTGTGCCCGCTGCACAGCCCGCTTCCGGTAGGTCACATGGTTGCGATCGATCTCCGAGAGCAGATCCCGCATAATCTCCAGATCATCCCGCACTTTCTGAACCAGCCTTCGTACTGCAATGGCGGCTTCCGACTCGCTGACCCGCTCCACTCTGCAGTAATCCGCAGCCAATGCCTCAGCATACTGCCCGTTGCAGGCATCCAAGCCCTCTAGGATCTCTGTCCTATATTGGAACAGATTGTCACTGGTTTTAAAACGGTGGTAGGCCGCCACCACGACTTCGTCCTCATATTGCTGAAATAGGTCCAAGACTTCCTGAGGGGTCCGATTCCGAGTCAGCTGGTCGATGTAGCTCCCGATAGATGCATTGAGCTGCCGCAGAGAGGTGTTCAGGTCCGCCATGTCAGCGGAGACCTCTTTGAGCACATTTTCATAAGGGCTTTTTTCGTGCTCCATGTCCTGGAGCAATCGATAAGCCTTTAAAAGCTTTCCGCTGTATGTGACAGTCTTGGGATGGAGCAGTTCATCAAAAAGTTGCAGCAGACGGACAGCCAGGGCAGACAGGGCCGTGCGGTTTTCCTCCTCATATCCGCCCTCCAGATCTTCCACCCACCCTGCGTCCCGTAAACGGCGCACAAACAGCAATCCTTGGCTCCTGGCATCCGTGGCTGATTCGCCCGGGGAATCCTCTTCATCAAGCGGCAGGATCGTGCCCAGTCCTTCCATATAGGTCTCTGCCAGTTCTGTAAGAGCACCTTTCCCGATGCTGTAGTCCTGGGATGTGCTGCATCTGTCCCAGATCAGCATCAGCAAGTCAGCATAAATGCGCTGATTTCGCCCTGTCAGCGGCCGGAACATTCTCGGATTGAGTAAATCAAAAAGATTCATTTTGAGGCCTCCCATTCAGGCAGAGAGAACGGCTAAAGTATCTAAAGCATCAGGCTTATTCGTGAAAAAACTTTTTGTAGGACTGTTCTCTGGGTTGTTTCTACAGCAAGCAATCAAAAAGAGTATGGTCCTGTTATTTTTTGGTAGCCAGCTTTGTCAAGATTAACTTTATAGGAATATTCCGGTTGTGTCAAGCGCATCTCCAATACCTGAAATATCATCGGCAAAAAAGAGATGGGGTGAATGACAACCTCTTTTAGGGCCATTATAAAATCCGGGCACCTGTAGCAATTGAGCATTCAAGAAAATCCGCCGTAGCCTCAGAGACTACGGCGGATTTTTGGGGGGAGTTCTTGACAGATGTTTTCTTTGATATAGCGACACAAAAATTGATCGGTTTTCTCTCAAAAAAGTCTTGTATGTTTTTCGAGATAGAGGTACCATTTTTCAAACTTTGAGGTAAATTGTACCACCTAGGGTGTCACTGTGGGGCAGGGATTCTGGCCGAAACTTTTCCGCTGACCACATGCAAGACCACAGACAGAGCTGGAATACACGGAAACAGTGGAAACAAGATCGCTAGAAAGTAACTGGGTTGGAGCAGAAATGATGATAAATTACTATAAACAACTATAAAAAATGCTGAGAACCTCTTTTGGGAGAATACGCCCGGGCCACCCCACAACTTCATATCCGGGTGTAGCGCAGTTGGTAGCGCGCCTGCTTTGGGAGGATAGACGGTCTATCCATTCCCCCAAAAGTGAAAGCCCGGAAGTCCTTGGGACAGTAGCCTGTGGCGGAAATCCCCCGCCTGAAGATCCCCCCGCAAAACCGGCCTTGACCACAGCACTGCCCACAGACACGAAAAACTTGCTTTTTCCTTCTCCGCATAGTATCATGCAGAAAAATCGAATATCCGGGATTAGCGCAGTTGGTAGCGCGGGTGGTTTGGGAGAATACGCCCAGCCGGATCGCCTAACTTCATAACGGGGTGTTGCGCAGTTGGTAGCGCGCCTGCTTTGGGAGCAGGAGGCCCAGGGTTCGAGTCCCTGCACTCCGACCACCTTTCTTTGAAAAACCGCCTTTTTAGGCGGTTTTTCTGCGTTAAAAGTTTGTTTTTGAGTTTCACTTGACCACATTTCAACTGTGGTCAGAGAGGTAAAATTGTCGTTGTAGCCTTGTATGGTAGAGTGGCAAAAACCGCTAAATCCCTAACCAATCCCTAACGGGTGCAACTCGGTATTTTCGCCGCAGATACGACGGAAACTTGAATTTTTCGGCATTATCCCTTATAATTATTTTACGGTGAGCCTTTGTATCACCAAGGCCGCCGTGTGGGTGTACTCCCACGCGGCTTTTTTGCAAAAAGGGGCAGATGTATATGCGGACTAAAAGAATTATTGCTAAGTGTGAACAGCATTCAGGATACGGTGCAGGCGCTGGCGACACAGAATATTATGAATACGAATGTCCATGTGGAAAAGGAACAATTATCGAGGAGCATGACAACATTCCAGGATTTAGAGAGCATAGTGTATATCTTCACTGCACTACATGTAGCAAAGAGTATATCATTGATACTTCCGCTGGAACAAGAAACTGGAAGATCGTGCGAAAGAAGGTAAACCGGATGAAAACTCAACCGTATATTTGTCGAGTTCATATCGAAAACTTTAGAAACTTCCATTCAGCAGATTTTTCTCTTGGCGAAAAGCAGGTATTAATTGGCGAAAACGCAGTCGGCAAAAGTAATCTTCTTTACGCACTTCAACTGATTCTTGATCCAACGCTTTCTGAAAAAGACAGAATGCTTGAAGAATCCGATTTTTGGGATGGTATAGAAAACCCTATGGATAATGGGCATTATATATTGATTGAGATCTATCTCGCAAATTTCGAGGATAATAAGAATTTGCTTGCCCAGTTGGCTGATGCGTCGGTAATGGTAGAAGGCAAAGAAACATTAAAAATCAGCTACAAGTTTTTTAAAAAAGATGCTACAAAACCAGACTATAGCTACATCATCTATAAGGGAAACGATGAAAGCAGGGCTTTTACATATGAAGATCGAAAAATGCTTAATATTCGTGTGATAAAAGCCATCCGTGATGTTGAGGCAGAAATGAAAAGTTCCCGAACTTCTCCTCTAACACAAATTATTAAGCAAAAATATTCTGTCAGCAAGAGTGTACTTTTAGAGATATCAAAGGCTCTTGATGAAAAAGGTGCAGATACTTTACAAATTGGTCAAGTAAATGATTTAGAGAATAGGCTGCAACGGTTATTGAATGACATGGTGTCCTTTAGTGCAGATGAGTTCAGTATTTCTCTGAAAACAATGAATATCGATGCAACTAAACTTCTTTATGCCCTACGACCTCTAATTAACAGCCGAGAAACGGGCAACACAAGTTTGGGAATCAACAATATTCTCTATGTAGCTTTGATTCTACTACTCATTGAAGATGATACTATCAAAACATTCCTATCCGGCGATTTATATCGTGAATTGATAAAACAGGATCATGAACATTTACTTGAAAGAAGTTATGAAAAATCCGCCAGCTCCGATGACTACGCCTTGAATCTTGCGGCTCTGCAAGATGCCACATTATACGATGGTCTATATGCGTTCTTTTCGGATTTTGTTCCAACAGCGAATGGCATCACCATTCTTGCTGTCGAGGAGCCCGAATCGCATCTCCATCCAATTTATCAACGGCTTCTCTATCGCCATATTATGAACAAAACTAACACCTCTGTAATAATCACAACTCACTCAACACATATATCCTCAGTTGCACCCATTACGTCTCTTGTTCATCTAATTACGACAAAAGATGGTACCGAGGTAAAAACAACAGCAGGCATTGATTTGTCTGAGGACGATTATGCGGATTTAACAAGATACATTGATGTCAAACGAGGCGAACTCTATACTGCTAAAGGTATTATTTTTGTGGAGGGAATTTCCGAAGAATATTTGGTTCCCAGTTTTTCAAAAGCCAAAGGATACGACCTTGATCGTCTCGGCGTAGTGATTTGTAACATAAATTCTACGAATTTTGAACCGTATTGTCGTTTCGTAGGTGCACTTGGTATTCCTTATGTTATTATCACTGATGGTGATTATTATCATATAGTTGATGAAAAAAAGCATTTTGGAGATATTGAAGATGCAAACCATGTGGGCAAGGGCTTTGATGGGATTGATCGTATTTATCGAATGTATCAAGGCTCTGTTGATCCGGAGTATATCCATTTGAATAATGAGGAAAAGCGCAAATACTTTGAAACATTTGGCACTTATATTGGTGAATACACACTTGAGGTGGATATCTTCAAAAAGGCCACTGGGCCAGATCGAGATGTTCTATGTTCTATTTTTAATCAACTAACAAATGGTGGCCAGGTTCAAAAAAATAACTTCTCTGCAGAGCTTTCCTCTGGAAGGTATAACAAGTGCCTTTCCAAAATAGAGTCAACTTATAGTGGAATCGGTAAAGGCCGCTTCGCTCAACGGTTAGCCACTCATATATCTGCCTCGATAATTCCAGAATATATATCGAATGCAATAGATGCGATTGTTGCAAAAGTTAGGTGAATGTGGTGAATGCTTATTTTGAGAAAAAATTGCAGGAAATAAGCGAAGATGACATGCAGTTTGCTGCATATAAAGCTGTAAATAATACAGTTGTAATTGCTGGACCTGGAAGTGGGAAAACAACAGTTTTGACTTTGAAAGTTATGCAACTATTAGCCGAGATGATTTATCCACCACGCGGCCTTGCATGTTTAACATATAGTACGGAGGCTGTCCGAGAATTCAAAAGTCGGTTAGTAAAGTTAGGGTTGGAAAAGCGCAAAAATGTTTTTCTTGGTACAGTTCACAGTTTTTGTCTTTCAGAAATTATTACTCCTTTCGCAGCCCTATATCCGCAATACAAAATACCACTGCCTATCCGGATTATCTCTGAAGCTGAAAAGAATCGTCTCTTTAATTCTCAGAATTATGAGGGAACTCCAAAGCTCATTGATGTAGATAAAGAGCGCACAAGGAATATAAAGGGAATTAGTCGTGTTGCGATAGAAAGCTATGATATTGCACTAAAGGCTGCCATCTCTTTTGAAGAACTCTTGATACAAAACGAGTATCTCGATTTTATCAGCATGGTGAAAAAATCTGTAGAACTCATTAAAAATGAGTCCTATGTACGCAAAGCACTTGAGGCTAAGTATCCTTGGATTATTGTCGATGAGTATCAAGATTTGGGAAAACCGCTTCATGAACTTATTTTAACGCTATTAAATCTTACAAGAATTAAAGTTTTTGCTGTTGGGGATGCAGATCAATCAATTTATGATTTTCAAGGAGCAGCTCCTGATTACCTTATAGAATTAAGCCAACGCCAAGATGTTTCTTGCATTCACCTGAAAAACAATTATCGAAGTTCACAAACAATAGTAGATGCCTCGGAATATGTTCTAAAAAGTAGCCGGGGATATATTGCTTCTGGAAAGCTCCAAGACTACCACGCCAAACTGGAATTCATCGAATGTTCCAAAGGGATGGATGAACAATATGAAAGAGTTATTGAGCAGATATCCAGATTTCACACAGAAGGCATACCATACCACGAAATAGCAGTTTTAGTCGGAAATAATAAACAAGTAACAGAATTGGCACAAGAATGTTCCAGACAAAATATTCCGGCGTATATTGCTCGTCAAACATTTAGATTAACAGATCTTATTATCTGGATTCAAAACTGTGCAAAGTGGGTTTCGGATAAATGCTCCGTCTCATTTGATGAAATTTGCTCAACTTGGAAATCGTTTATTTCTCAAAAGCGGATCATTAGTGAAGACGATTACTTTTTACTTAAAAGAACAATTTTTCAAACTTTAACTGCAAGTAAGGTTTATAAGGATAATCTATCGGAATGGTTATGCTATCTTGACAAAAAGGTGGGAATTGTTTCTGCTTTTACTGCTTCAGAGCGATATCCTGACGAGATTGATAATTACAATAAGTTGCTCGAAACAGCACGAAGCCACGATACGCAGCTAACGATTAAGTTTCTAACACGGCTTGGTATCCCAGAAAATCAAGTTGTCCTAACAACCAGGCACAGCTCCAAAGGGCTTGAATTTGATGTTGTGATATTGCCGGGCATGGAAAAGGATAGCTTTCCCAGCTACTATGATAACACTCCAAGAAAACTGGCAGAAGCCCGAAGGCTTTGTTTTGTATCAGTTAGTCGTGCAAGAAAAGCGTGTATTCTTATTCGTTCAAAGAATTTGCAAAATCAATATGGGAGATGGTTCAGTAAAGAACCTTCGCCGTTTTGGGTTGCATTGCAGGAATTTCAAGATAGTCGAAGTGATTACTGAAGGCTCCATATTAGTAATTAGTGTTTTCTAATACATCCTAAAGGGATTCCCTGGACAACAAAAGTGATCCAGGGAATCCCTTTGCTCACTTAGACTACCTTTTCAAAAGGTATCACCTTGCACCGGCTCTCCTCCGGCGGATCAGGCGGTTCCGGTTCCGGCTTAGCCGTGGCCGATTCCATGAAGCCGCCGATCTTCTCTGCCGCGCCTCGCTGCATATCGTTGGTGATATGCGTATAGGTGTCCAGAGTGAACCCGGCGCTGTAATGGCCCAGCATACTGGACAGGGTCTTCACATCCACACCGCTGGAGATTGCCATCGTGGCGAAAGTGTGTCTGAGGTCGTGAAAGCGCACGTGCTCCTCGATGCCTGCGTTTTTCAGCAGCTTCCGGTTGATCCTCGACACGGCGTCCGGACTCCAGTAGCCGCCCGTGCGGGGCGACGGGAACAGGATGGGGTTGTCCGGGTGCTGCTCGTGCTCCTGTACCAGCAGGTCGACCGCCTGCTGCGACAGCGCCACCTTGCGGACAGAGTTTTTCGTTTTCGGTTCTGTCACATCCAGCTCGCCCTCCATGCGGGTGACCTGCTTATTCACCGTCAGAATGCGCTCTTTTACATTCAAATCTGTCCACTGGAGCGCCAGCAGTTCGCCCCGGCGCAGGCCGCTGGACAACTCCAGATAGAACATAGGCAGGACGCCGTACTTCTCCGCTTCCTGGAGGTATCTGCCGATCTTCTCCGGCGGGAGGATGGTCATCTCTTTCTTGTCCTTGGGCGGGATGCGGCAGTTCTCGCAGGGGTTGTACGGGATGAGCCGCTCTTTCACCGCCTGCTTCAGCGCCGCCTGCAGCACCGCA
Source organism: Oscillibacter acetigenes (assembly GCF_025567605.1). Classification (NCBI taxonomy): domain Bacteria; kingdom Bacillati; phylum Bacillota; class Clostridia; order Eubacteriales; family Oscillospiraceae; genus Oscillibacter; species Oscillibacter acetigenes. The sequence continues at coordinate 315,294 of NZ_JAOQKG010000004.1, forward strand.
TGGACACGCCGCACGAAGGTGTTGGACAAGGCTTTGTCATTCTGTTTCGCCCCACGGGGCATCCTGCCGTTTTCTTTCAGGTCGTTATACATTCTCTGGATGTGGATGGACGAGAGCTGTTTGAGTTTGATCGCGCCGATGGCCGGGATGATGTGGTGTTCAATGATCCCTTCATAGCCCTTGGCGGTGTTGTAGCGGATGTTGGGCTTGTTGTAAGTTTCAAACCACAGGCGGCACCACTCCGCTGCGGTGTAGTCGCCCGTGTGATTGAGCGGCACGCCCCGGTTTTCCCGAATGGCTTTCGCCAGCTTTTCTTTGCACTCCGCCTGGGTCTTGGCGGACACGCTTTCCTGGATGGCCTTGCCGGTGACTGGGTCGATGCCCTGGGTATATCTGCCTTCCCAGCGGCCGCTGGGCTTTTTGCGGATGCTGCCCTCGCCGTTGGCTCGTTTCTTTGCCATTTATGATCCCTCCTTTTTAACACAAACACATACCACAGAGTTTTTGGAATAGCTACTAAAATATTTCAGATTTTTTCGCGGCCTGTTCGTCGATCCATTCCATGAATTTGTCACGGGGAACGATGATGCGGCTTCCCAGTGTGATGGTGGGGAAATCCCTGCGGTGGGCCACCTCGTAGGCGTGGGCCAGACCGATGCCCAGCACATGGGACACATCCTCCACGGTCAGCATCAGCGGGAGTTCGTCAAAAGAATTGTATTTGGATTTTCTCATTCAGTTCCTTTCTACCTTCCGCCCAGAAGGATTTAATTCTTTGTTTTGCGGCCCAGTTTTTGCGCCTCTTACATGGTCAGATTGGGCCACTGCTCCTCATGGTCATCCAGCTTGTGGCCCAGGGCCATGCGCTTCTCCTGCAGCTTCTTCAGCCGCTTACGGTCGATTTGGATACCACCGGGGCGCGACTTGGGAACGGAGTTATCCCGGAACACCCGGCTCATGTGATGGAGCAGCCGGGTGACTGCCAGCATTGCAGAGGGAGGGCGGTTTTCTTCCAGATGGTTCAGGAGATACTGGGCATACTGGTTACCCTGCTCGGCGGATCGGGTCAGCCAGTGGATTGCTCGTTCCTCATCACAGGGGAGTTCCTTTCCGGTGAGGTACAGCTTGCCCAGCATGTACTGGGCGTAGGGATTTCCTCTCTCCGCCGACCTGGTGAACCACTCCACCGCGGCATCACTATTTCGTTTGATCAAATCGCCTTTGAGTAGTTCCTTGGCCAGCCGATACATGGCGTAGCTGCTTCCGTTGACCGCGGCGGTGTACAGCCAATTCATTCCCTGCCGGATATCCCGTACCTCCACATCATCGGAGAGGTACAGCTTGGCCAGAGAGTACTGCGCCACAATGTGTTCCTGCTCCGCCGCCTGTTCAAACCAGTACCGGGCATTCGCCGAGTTGGGTATCAGCAGAGGACCGTCCCGCCAGAGCTTTCCCATCAGGTACTGGGCGTACATATCGCCGCTTTCCGCCAGCTTTTCCATTTCAGAGACGGCTTCGCCGCGCTCCTCCATGGTCAGGCTCTCGTCCCGGATCTCATCCCGCAGTGTCCAGTAGTCGTAGGAGGCGTTGCGGTATTCCTCCGGCTCGTCCTGCTGATTGAGACCCTTCTCCTCGAAGCCGATCTCACCCAAGCGCAGGCGCTCCGCTTCCTGAATGACCGCATTCTTGATCTGCCGGAACTCCTTTTGCTGTGAGAGCGGGATGCGCTCCTGGGGCTTGTCGTGGTAGTAGGCAGCCACCTTGCCTTGCAGGAGTAGCCACTGGTCATAGCACTTGCTCACGGCTGGGAGCCGTTCCATCTCGTCCACGATCTCATCCACCAGATTCTTCAGCCGTTTGGGGAGGTAGCCGTAGGATTTCTTGCCCTTGACTGTTCCGAGCTGCGCCGCCAGCTCCAGCATGAGCCGCTCGGCATCCGGGTGGTCACATACGCTGTCCTGCATGGTACGCACCAGTTCCAGCATCGCCCGCCGCGCTTGGCGCACCAGCTCATCTCTGGACTCTGACTTCTGTTCGTAGAGATGGAGCATTTCGTTGCGGAAGATATCGTTGGTCAGCTTGGACTTGATCTGACGGATGCCCTCTTTGGAAAGATAGGCCTGTCCCGGCTTTGCGGACCAGGCCATCAGGTGGATATGCGGGTGCTCGCCCTCGTCGTGGAAGGCAGCATACCATCGGAAGTCACCGGGCGGTATCTTCATTGCCGCCGCGATGTCGTTGCGGTGCGCCCGAATGAGATTTTGCCACGCCGCGGCGTTATCGAAGCCGAGCCGGACCGCATCCTCCCGCTTGAGAGAGATGATATGCGTCCACACGTTTCCGGTGTAGCGCTCCAATTCCTCCATGGATTTCTCCAGAGAGACCGTTTCCTCATCACCGAACAGACCGTGTGCGCCGATGCGCTCGGCACGAGGCCGGGTGGCGATGTACTTCATGTACTGGTCTGACTCGTGGATGGCATCCCAGTTGGCTTCCAGCGCCAGCGTGATGAACGCAGAGGCGTTGACTTTCGTGGGCTTCGTCAGGTAGTCCTCGTACTCGTAGAGCGTCTTGCTGTCCGGGAAGTCCTTGACCAGTTTGGCGATGAGCTGCTCCTGCTTTCGTGTGGGCGGACGGTCATCCGGGATAAGCTCCACCCGCTCCCGCGTTGCGATGTAGCGAAGGTATCCGGAGGCTCCTCCGGTGCTTTTGATATAAGGGCTCTTGAGGATCAGTCTTGCCATTCATCATCATCCCAGTCCTGCTCCTGACGGGAGCGTGCGTATTTCTCCAACGAGATGAGACCGTTTGTGGTCTTCACATTCCGGACGCTCTGTGCCCGCCTGCGCTTCAGATCATCCTGATCCATCTCGAACGCTTCCGCGATGATGCCGTTGGTCATGTCCTGCTCCACGCATCTGGTAAAATCTCTGCGGGCGATATAGTCCTCCATTCTGCTCAGTCTGCCGTCAATGGCAGACTGGATCGCCATAGGCAAAAGCGTTTGGTTGTCCTGTATCTCCAGATGGTCCACATAGAAGTTCACGGCTTTCTCGATGAACTCATTTTTGCTCTGGCAGTTGTCGGCGGCGTACCACTGCTCGATCCTTCTTCTGGTTTCCGGCTGCATCCGGAATGCAATGCGCTCTCTGGTTTCTTTACTCATTCAATTCCTCCTTTTTGCTGTAAGACATCCTTGAAAAACCCTGCAACACGGGGCTTTTCGGGGAAGCTGACGCCATCGGAGCTTTTTTTGTCTCTCAAAGACGCCAGCTTCAAGCGTCCGAAACTGCCCGCACTGCGGGCAGAAGTGGCGGCTGCGGCGACGCCTGCGACGCCATGCCTTTATCCTGCTTTTTCTTTCGTCCTCTCAAATCCCTCCGAAAACGGCTCACATCCGGTTTCAACCCCCTGGTTGGGACTGGGACTCTCTTCCTCCCGGAAAGGCGCACACAAGGCGTTCTGGCGGCCCTGTGCGTTGGACTTTTTGAGGAGTTCTGCCACACGATAGCGGGCGGCAGCCTCCTCTGCCTGCCGGAACTGCCGCTCATAGAACGCTTCGAGTACACCTGAGATAGGGCGGATGGTGTAGAGCAGATTTCCGTTCAGGGGTCTGCCATCTTTGCTTCGTACCATCGTCGGCTCCGTGTAGATGAGACCTTTCTCCTCCAGTTGCCGCACATACTTTGCCACTGTATTTTCACTCATGCCGATCGCATGACCGATGGTTTTGTAACTGGGGTAGCACTGGTAGGTCTTACGATTCTCGCACCGGAGCAGATAGGAATAGATGGAGATCTCACGAAAATCCAGACCGACGCTGAATATCTCGTTTGGTACCATAAAATAGTTTTTCTCTGCGCTGCGCTTGGGCCATTTGTTGAAACTCAATTCATACCTCCTGTATTGTCGTAGAGTCCGATGACGCTCACACAGGGAACAGAAAAATTTTCATTGCTTTTCTGCTGTTTACCTGATATACTTTTATCAGTAAATTTGTGCGTGCCTGTGTGTGCGCCGAGCCGCCGGACTGTTGCCGCAGTCACGGCGGTTTTTGTTTTTCGGGTGTGCTGTGTGATCCACATTCCTCCTTTGCCCTCATCTGTAAACTATCTTTTTCGCCTCCTCCGTGTTAGAATAAAAAGAGGCCGTGCTCCCGGGAACACGGCCAGAGATGGAATGACCTTCCGAGCGGATCGCCGTATGGCGGAGAGCGCTCATGCTCTCATAGATGCTCTGTCAAAGGTCATGTGGATTCGTCGGCGCGGATACCGTGCCGTACCGAACCAGGGGCAACCTCACCCGGGTGAAATTGTCCTTCTATTATTACTTAGAGAAAATTCGCAAAATCGGAAGGTCTGGAATCGTAAATTTTTTGTGAACGCAGAAAGGGTGGTGAGCTCATGTCCTTCAAAGATACTCAGTCGTACAAAGAACTTCGGTCTGACTGGCGCTGGATACATGAAATGGACCCGGAAGCTACCGCTGCCGCAGACCAATGGGTGAAGGAGCATCCAGAGGAGTGGAAGGAGCTGGAGCATATGCTCTACTACAGCGAGGCGAACTTTCACAAGCGTGTAGCACCGGATACTCTGGAGGATGTGGATATAAAGCAGCCCCAATCTTACAATCCGGAAGCGTTCCTGCCGGAGGAAGTACGCAATGCGATTTACAATGACAGACGTTGGTTTGACCGAAGCAAGTATCTGCCAGAGGGTTCTGATGAAGATCCCTTCATGTATCTGGACACCCAAATCTATGACGCCCTGCATGCACTGACCGAACTGCAGAGGGAGATTTTGTTCCGCACGGTCATCAATGGCGAGTCCACTGAATCCGTCGCACAGGACAAACAGTGTTCGTCCAGAAACATCCGGGATATCCGAGCCCGTGCGCTTCGACAGATACGGGCCAAAATCAAAAGACGTGAAGGCTACGGCAGACCCGACGTTGTCATCATTATTTTGCTGTTTATGCTGCTTGTTGGTGTTCCGCTTGCTTGCTGGGGAGAACAGCTTTGGGCCGCATATCCCTGGCTGGAGTCTGTGGCTGCAGTGCTTAGCGCATTGGTTATGGCTGTCATGTTCCAAAATTCCCTTCGCAGAGAAGTAGAACGGCTGCTGCGCCAGCACTGGGCCAGCCTGAATGGATCAGAGAAAAAGGAATAGTCAGTATGAAAAAAGGAGCTGAGACTCGCCGGTCCCAGCTCCTTTCGGCAGTGTGGTGTTATTGTCAGTTTTTACCGTCACATTTTTGTCGACGCTTTTTATCGTCATCTTTTATTGCTTGCTTTTATCGCTCATTTTTAACAACCTGCCCAACGCCGATAGATCCAACCTTTTTTGCTTGGAGGATCTCTGGGCCTGCTTTTTTATGAATGCCAGTATCACAGTCATAGCCAAGGATAGGTTCTGGATTGGCAATGTTGACGATGGCGTCCACCTGCATATTCAGAATATCGTTTCGAACAATGTCAAAAGGCATTACACCACCACCTACTTCATTCCAAAACTATCTATCAGGAGTTTGTAAATATTTTGCATTGTTTGCAAAACTGTAAAGTTGCCGAGCTCCTTTATAGATTAAGTGTTCTGATATCCATCTTTGTGTTTTCAATATAATGGCGATACATTGTTTGCGCGGGAAGAAGGCGTATCTGAATATCCTGTAGCCCCAACTTGCTCAACATATCAAGGGACACAGTTCCTTTTTCGACTATTTCAGCAGAAGAGGTCGGCATGAGGAAGCAGTTCCGCACTGTGCCAATCTGATGTGCTTCCACAAACGGCTGATAGGCCAACTGGTACAAATACTGCTTGGTGATGGACTCAATACCGGGCTGACCACGCAACTTTTTGTTATGCTCCAATTGGATGTTATAGTATTTGGCATCAAAAATAATAAACTGATAGTTCCCATCGGCATTAACGATGGAAATAAGATCTGGGATGAGCGTATCCTCGGCCTGCTTTATAAACAACTCACCGTTTGGAGCATTCCCAGACCACTGCGGTTTATCAATCAAGTCAATGAGTTTCTTATGCCGCATATCACGGTATTGCTCGGCCAACGGCATAGGCAATCGCAGTCCACCGATAGGTTTCTGCAATTGGTTGTCCATCACTTCCGCACAGACTTTTTCCCACACCAGGTTAAAACTGTTTGTGCCGAACATACTGAAACAGTCCAAATCGTCCAGTGCGCTGCTGTTGGCTATATAGGCATATAGCGTTTTCAGCAGAAGCTGTTTCCGGGTATTGAACTGGACATTAAGTTCTTTGACAATGCGCTCCAGGACATACTCCTTGTCACCAAAGTCCTCGATATGCTCATCGGAAATATCGACACCCATAATATCGAACAGATCCAACAGATCGGCATCTCTCAATTCCTCCGTGCAATGAGTGAGGATACACTCATGTAGACGCTTGAAGAAATCGAAATCGTCATTCACACGCTTCATGGTCAGCAATTCCGGGTAATACGGCCGATTGTTGCTTAAGAGAGTGAAAGTTTCGTTGATGGTCTTATCCCAAAGAATGTCACCGGACCCGTTGGATTCAATGATGTCCTGCGTGTTGGTGTAGGCACCATACTCGAAATAATCCTGGAGGAGGAACAGCATAACAGCCAACATATTAAATGCACTGCTGTCGCTCGTATCGTTGTACATACGAATGATCTGTTCCTTGGAATTGTACTTTTCCAGAACCTTCAGCACTTGTTTCAGTTCTGCTTTGGGGGCCGTGGCATCGAGCAGATATTTCGGATAGCATTTCAACACACGACCCTCAATTGTAATAACACCCACAAAAGTGAACACATACAGATATTCGTTTTCACCGACCTCAACATCAGCGATTTCGATGTCTTCGTCCACCAAATCGGTAAGGTCCTTCTGTGTGTCATTTGCTTTTACGGCCTTCAGAACGCCATATTCTTTCAGTCGTTTCAGAATGCGGACAGTCTTTTCCTCGGAGCAACGAAACTCTTTAACCAGGTCTTCCTGGGTATAGCGTTTTTGTTCTCGTAAAAATACTGAAATCATTCTCCATCATCCTCTGGGACATTATCAATAAACTGGCTACTGATTCCTTCGCAGAAAATGTAAACACCCTTGGTGTCAAATTCTCTGCAAATCTTGGAATACTGGTTCTTTGCCTTCTCATCGCAGCCACCGAACAGAGTAATGCGCTTCTGCTTTGCGGCATCATTGAACAGGTACATAATGACCTTGTTCTTAAATATACGGGTAAAGACGGCAGGGTCAATCATTTCACCCTCCGGCAGATTTTTCTTGGAGATGAAATACGGGCCCATCAGTTTATCCTCGTTCACCTTATAAGTGAGCAGCTCATTGTTGATGGCTTTGCGGAGAGCATTCCACTCCACAACACGGCGATAATCGCCTTGACCGAGGACAACCTTTTTGCCAACAATTCCGGCTTCACTGTCATCGATGCCCAAATAGGTGAAGTCCCATCTGCGCTTAAAAGCGGTATCCATCGGGAATACGCCCTGGTCAGCACTGTTCATGGTAGCCCAGATGAACATATTGTCTGGGATGCGAATTTCAGCGTAATCGTCGGGGTTGCCGCCGAGTTCTTCTGCCAGATACTTTTTGATGTCCTCGGATGCCTGGATCGGATATTCACTAACCTCGTCATCACCACGGTCAAGCAACTGGAATACGTCACCGAACACGGCAGCAACATTGGCACGATTGATTTCCTCGATTACAAGCAGGAAAGGCTTGGGTGCATCAGTTCTGCTGTTCTGAAGGGCTTTCACATAGGTGCGCATGAACGGACCGGGTACATAGGAATAAGTAATGGCGTCCTTGCCATCGCTGTCCTTGCAGGGCACCGGCTTGTATGTACCGACAAAATTAGCGTAGGAGTAATCTGGGTGGAAGGTCACGCGCTCGTACTCACCACCATCTGCAAGCAGCAGATCCTTTTCGTGATTCAGCGTAAAACTCTTACCAGTACCAGGGGCACCAAAGAGAATACGGTTACGGGGTTGGTCACTGCTCAGACCTGTAGCGAAGCTGATCGGGCGGATTTGCGCTACAACATTTTCTTCTTCTGTGACAGAAACAGCGGTTTCATCACGACCATGCAGAAGAGAATACAAGTAGCATATATTTTCGCTGTTTTTCAGTTCATAGAAAGTGGTCAGCTTACCTTCACCCTCGAAAGGAAGTGTTTTTCCTTCCTCAAAAACTTTGAGCCAGCGAACAGGTCGGCAGTGACCGTATTCTTTTTCTTCATCAAAGAAGTAACCGCCAGTCACAAGTCCGATAGCAAGAATCTTCTGTCCTGCCATTGCAACTGCGTATGTGGTATCGGCTGCAGCCGAATAGAAACTATTAATCTCGCCATATTTACGCGAGGCCAGCCTGTTATCATAATTCCACTGGCTCTTTAACGCATCGGTGATTATTGCTTTGCTATCAGCATCCTCTTGGTATGCAGCAGAGAGGTCGCCTAATTCGTTCCAACCGATGGCAATGTAGTTATTCTGTCGCCACTCGCCAAAATAGATACCATTGTCGCCTGTTCCAATTCGATAAAATGTTTTTGGAGATCCTATACTATCAAAAATGATTTTTGAAAAGACGATGTTTGAGATACCACACTCATTTACAAAAGCATTGATTTGTCCCATACGGATAAATTGCGCATCAGAAGGAACAATGTTCAAATTGCAGAGAATGTGTTTCTGCCATGCTTCATTGTAAAAGTTGGGCAGGATATGAGGGAACATCATGTGGTAATACTTCAAGAACCACATTTTGGTGATATACTGCGGAATGACAGCGTTCAACTCATTCAGTAGAGCATTGTAGTCGTTGACCGTCGCAAGTGTTTCATGGTTTGCGATAACATCCGCACCGGCCACCAGAGCATCACGGATTTGCTTGCCAATTTCAAGAGCCTCTTCTTGAGACACGGAACGCTGCCCACCTTCACCGAAGGAGGTCTTCCAGGTTTCTTCATTTCTACTGTAGAACAGATTGTATTTGTATGCGGTGCCACCAGCGATGCTGCCAAACTGTGTATATTGGGCATCGAACTCTAATGCATTGCACAGACTGCGATCATTTACGCCGAGAAAAATATACCCCAACAGGTCATCGTCAGAGAGGGTACGTAGTTTTTCCGGGGCATACAGACTTTGAAACTGCTGATACAGAGCATTTGACTCCGTATCCACTTGGACATACTTTTCAGCGGCAAGTCTGAACCACGCAGGAGAGAGATATTCTACCCCATCATTTGGATTCCGTTCTTCCAAAAAACGACGATACAAATCGAGGCCTGCGGATAAGGAGCCATTGCCACGGCTACGGTTGAACTCTTCATATGTAGCATGACCTTTGATGGCAGAAGCAACTTTCTTAAATGTCTCCACATCAGCAATCTCAAAAACAGAGGTAAAAGGGCCGATAGTATCTGCAAACTGGTTTGCAACAGATTTAAGTGCACTGATATACTGGTTTCTGGTATTTTCAGAATATAGCTCACCGTTTGCTTTTGGGAGACGTGCCAGCCAATCCTTAAAGGCGGCTTCGTTATCAACAGAGGTGTCCTCTGCATCGACAGTATTTTCATGACTCTGTTTTATCACAATGTCATGCATTGCAGACAACGGATCTGTGATACCTGAGTAGACATCTGGAAAATCCTGCGCAAGCAATTCCATAAGGGATTTCGTTGCCTGATTGCACTCTTCATAATTGAATGCGCGATGCCCAAGATAAATATCAGCAAAGAGCTTAATCGCCATTGCGATTTCTTCGCGAAAAGCATCTGTTTTGTGAGATAAAGCAATAATATCCGCAATCCGCTTTTCAATGTCTAATTTAAAATAGCGGCCTGCCCGATCCGTAGTTTCCTTGCTCACGCCACCGCCAAAAACGCAATCTTTCACGATGAAAATAGCTTCAGTCGGTGTTTCGGTTTCTGTGCTACATTCAAGCCACATGGACTGAAGCCAATAATTATTTGCACTTAATATGGATAATTGCAAATTGCTTGGCGTTTTCACGCCGCAGGTAGGAGGCAACATCATAAACGCTGACACCACTTTACTCGGGGACACGCGATCGGTCCCGATGCCAAGTTTCATTGATGTTGAGCCGTTTCCTCGTGGTTTAACTTCATATTTTGCTTTTTCATCATCAATAACAACAGACACTTCCTCACCATTCTCGGTTCGGAAGAGATATTTAAACGCAACGATTCGCCCGTTTAAAGTTTCCGGAGAAGTCAAGTGACCATTTTCATCGTAAAACCGACCACCTAAAAAAGCCTGACCGCCGCCACTGTTTGCATTATAGGAGAAATGAAAATCTGCTTCATGCCCAGAATATGTTGCATAATCAGATATTTCGTTGAAATACGACATAAACACACCTCTTTCTGTTCCTATTCAGTACAGTACTGCTTTATACAATTCGCCACATACTTGGCCAAAGCTGGTGGAACAGCATTGCCTATTGCAAGTTCGACATCTGTTTTCGCACCAGGGAAATCAAAAGTATCCGGGAAAGTTTGAATATAGCCACGCTCGCGTGTCGTTAAGGCACGAACACCATCGCATATATCAGCCTTATCAGCATGATGGCGTTTGTAATTATCTGGAATCGGTCTGTTAATGCCACGAATCGTTGCAGCTGGTTCATCTACTGAAAAAACGGCCCGACGATGGTAGCTTCTCGGATGCATATAGTAAAATTCTGTGTTTAGGGCATCACCAAGGTAGTCTCGTACAGTCATTTGCTTGCATGACAGGTTGGACACAAGCGTCTCATCAAGAAAGCCATTTTTTTCGCCAAGCTTACCGATTAGAAAGAACCTATGACGCTTTTGTGGCACGCCGCAGCGGCTTGCATCTAAAACTCGTGTGGTAATACCATACCCAGCATCTACCAACATCTGTTTCAGCGTGGTGACGGTCGAAAAGCGTTCAATATTATAAACATTTTCAAAGACTACCCACATAGGTTTTACTGCGATTACGATTTCTCCAAACCTTATCGTAAGATTTGCACGATTACCCAGTTCTCGCTTTCCTGCTATAGAATAATCCTGACATGGGGGACCACCCATAATTACATCGGGGCGCATATCAGAAAGCTGCTGTATGATATCGTCTTTACTCAAATCCTTTTTGTAAATAGGGTGGGAAAAGTTACTTTCGTATATTTTTATTGCGGCATCCCAATTGTCAAATGCTGCGATAATATCAAATCCTGCATTTTCAAATCCTAAGGACATACCGCCGCAACCCGCAAATAAGTCAATTACCCTCATTGTTATCTCTACTTTCGTTAGACATTATATACCTCATAAGGGCCGAGCCAACATACTTCGCTAAATTGACCGGGACAGCGTTTCCTATCATTGAATTGACATCAGATTTTCCACCAACAAACTGGAAGCTCTCCGGAAATGTTTGAATGTAGCTTCTTTCCTTCGGGGTCAGGCAACGCACCTGTTCTACTGGGACCGGATCATTAGGATGCCCTTTATAGCCTTTCGGAATTGGACGATCAACCCCACGGATTGTCATAGACGGCTCATAAATGCTGAACACGCCCCTTCGGCTGTAATTTGTCGGGACTCGGAAATAATAGCCTATCCCAAGCGAATCACCAAGATAATCATGAATACTCATAGGTGTCTGAGATAAATTACGGCGCAACTCCTCATCTAAGAAGCTATCTGGAGCATCGAGCATTCCTACAACAAACATCCTTTTTCGCGTTTGCGGTACACCACAATACGCAGCATCCAGAACCATTTGTGTTAATCCATAGCCTGCTGTATGGAAATTAGCAATAGCATTACGGAAAGATGTCGTATTGCGAATTGTTGCGACATTTTCCATGACAAAATATTTTGGCTTGACCTTGCTGACAATTTGTGAATAGCAGACTGATAAAATAGCCCTGCCACGGCTTTCGTCTTGATATCCTGCTGTTGAAAAATCCTGACACGGAGGCCCTCCAATAATTAAATCGGGAGCATATGCCGCAATTATTTTAACTGCCTCATCTACATCCAATAGGTCTTGCTCTATAATCGGATGATTGAAATTCATTCCATATACTCGAATCGCGGATTTCCAGTTATCAATACCTGCGACGATGTTGAATCCAGCTTTCTGAAAGCCAAGTGACATACCGCCACAGCCGCAAAACAAGTCAACACATTTTATATTAACCGACATTATATATATTCCTTCCCTAAGTGTTCCTACGAAATCAGCGAAATTACTCCATAGCGCTCTTTCCGCTTTTTACCCATTCTTCCAGCTCAGAACGTTTGAACTTCCACTGCTTACCGATTTTGTGAGCGGGCACATTTTTATCTTTTATCCATTTGCGTAAAGTGACTGGTTTAATATTAAGAAACAACGCTGCATCTTCGATACTAATATAGTTTTCGTTGATTGAATTAGACATATTTGGCACACCTCGTCTTCGTATGTTTCCGCAGATTCATTTCTATATTATACTGAGTGTTTACGTCTTTTTCAACCATTTTGAACATATTTCGTATTATTTCCGCTATTCGTTGATGCTTGCTATATCATTGTGTGCCCGTATACTTTTCAGCAAAAATTCTACATCTATTGATTGCCATAGGTTCGGACTATTGGTTTATTACGTTTGTCGCCGACATTTATCACCGATTTTTTATCGCCGATTTTCAAGGTGGCTTTTTCATTGTTTATGCGGCGCAGTTTTTGAGGTCATCCCATGATGCCGATTTTGTTGCCGTTCTCGTACATATCCTCGGCATACTCGACATGGTTGGGGCCTTTGCTTTGTATCCAGCCAAAGCCGGGGACATAGACCATGTCGCCAGACGGAGGTTCAATGGTTGTTTTAGCTACGGGCGGTTCTGCAGCTCGCTCCGGGGTGAGACCATAAGACGCTTCCGGGACAGGTACTGGCTCCGGGGCGAGCTGGACTGCGGGTGTTTCTGCAGGTGCTGACTTCGGTTCTGCGACGGCCTCCTGGGTCTGTTCCGGCTGCGGAATCACAGCCTTTTCTTTCTCTGACGAAAGTGCCGTTTCGGCTTCTGTTTTGATTTCCACAACGGTCGCTTCTGGGGCGCTTACGGCAGGTGTTTGGTGCGGTGCGGGTGTTTCCCCGACCGTTTCGGCCTGCGGCCACACGGCGGCACACAGGGCCATACAGGCGGTAAATGCTACGGTGATGATGATACGCTTTTTCATTTTGGCTCCTCCTCTTTGCGTGTGAAACGAGCGCCCAGTCTCCCAGTTCGGCAGGAGACCAAGCGCTCGTTTTTATAGTTGTTCAGTTCCATAGAGAGCTGCCACGCCAGCTCAAATCCGGAGATGAAGCTGTCGATGGAAGTGTCTTCGGCAATGCGGTCCTTGGCATCGATGATCTGGAGTACCAGCCTGCGTTCGGGTTTCTCCAGCACCTCAATCAAAGCTTTGTGGCAGTCCTCTATTTCTTGCCGGGGTACCGAAAGCTCCGGCGGAGTGTAGAAGCAGTCATATAGTTCTTTGATCAGCTTGTATTTCATGGGCTTCGCCTCCTTGTGACACAGACATATACCACACCTTTTGCGGAATAGCTATTAGAACTTCAGAAGATTATCCAGAATATTTGCCGCCTGTTGCAGTTCGCTCTGGGTGGCCTCATTTGGTATATCTTCGTCCTTTTGTACCTTGTGGGGCAGATAGGGTTCATAGTTCTGCCTGGTGATCGTGGGGCGGTAGTGTCCAAGCATCTGCGCCAGTTCCTTGGTATCCATGCCGTTCTTCAGAGCGAGGATGGCGCAGGTATGGCGGAGATCCACATACCTGATATGGTCGATGCCCGCTTCCTTTATGATCTCATCGTGCATCCGGCGCACCATCTGCGGCGAGTAAGGTTTCAGCGTGGCCGGGTGCATAAACATGAGCGGACTGCTTGGGTGCTTGTCGTGTTCCCTGATTAGGAGGTCGATTACCTCTGGTGTCAGTGCTATCGTCCTTGTCTGACTGCCGTACTCCACCAGCTCTCGCCGTACCACGGCACGGTTTTCTGCGATGGTCAGCGTCCGATTTTCGATATCAAGGTCGCTCCATTTCAGGGCGATTAGCTCGCCTTGGCGTAGGCCTGTCGTCAGCGCCAGCATGAACATGGGCAGGTAGCCCAGCCGCTCGGCAGCGTCCAGATAGTCCTCCGTTTCCAGAGGCGTCATGATATTCGCTTTCACCGTTGTGGACTTGCGGTAGCGGAATGCCTTGGCGGGATTCTCTGTTAGGAGACCGTCCCGTATGGCTTGATCCAAGCATTGCTGAAGCAGGCGGTGGATGTGCCGCATGGTTTCTTCTCCCAAGCCAGAACTGCCGGTTCGATGATTGCCGAAGCGCTTCCGTTCCTCCAGAAATTCTCCAACCATCTCCGATGTCAATTCAGAGAGCGGTATATCACCCAAACCGGGGAGAATATGGTTCTTGAATACATAGTTGTGTGCCGCATAGGTAGTCGGCCTGCTCTGATGCTTGTCATAGGTTTCCTGCCAGAAGCTGATGTATTCCTGAAGTGTCATATTCCCACCTCCATGCACTGGCGCTGCAGATCCCGAAAGGCCACCCACGGGAGCCTGGCCTGTTTCAGGATCTTCTTGTGTAAGTAGTAGAACTCGTGGAGCTTGTAGGGTACTCCGGTCTTAGGGTTCTGGAACACATATGATGAACTGGTTTCTGATATCCGCGTCAGGAGATACGCCGCTTTCTCATTGAGCGTCAGCAACCGTTGGCCTTTGAGGATGTACCTGCAGCGGATATGAAAATCGGCCCACGACAAGGTGATCAGTTCACATTGCCGCAGGCCGCTTGATAGTCCTGTATAGATGACGGGAAGTACGCCGAGCTGCTCCGCTGCGTTCAGGTAACGCTGGAGCTGCCCCAATCGCAAAGGGGCTGTTTTGTATTCCTCTGCCTTGGGCTCCTGGCAGAGCCGCACCGGGTTGTAGGGAATAAGCTGGTCCTGTGCCGCTTCGTCCATGCACCGCCGCAGAAGCAGGTGGACGCACCAGACGCTTCTGGCGCTGAGTCCCTGACTCCGTAGCGTCTCATAGAAATCGGTGATGGTCTGCTCTGTCAGGTCAGAGAGCGCCACACTTCCGATGCCGGGGATGATGTGGCTGTAAATCAGATTGCGGTACCCGCCCTCGGTGTTGCCGTTCCATTTATGGCGGTTGGTGATGAACCACCGGCCGCACCACCGCCCGACTGTCATGGTATTTTCTTTCTGCATATCGTCGCCTCCTTTTGGCAAACGAACAATATCACAGAAAGCAGGAAATAGCTACCGGAAAGAACGGAATATTTGCAGGAAAACTACCGTTCCGAATAACACCGACATTATTCGGAATAATATAGTTGATTTTATTCGGAAGCGTGGTTATAATATTCTTGACGAACTGCAATGGAGGTGTTCCAATATGACGATCAAAGAAGCGGCTGCCGCTTGGGGGATTACCGAACGGCGGGTCAATGCACTTTGCAAAGCCGGACGCATTTCCGGCGCGTATAAGGAGGGCAGGCAGTGGTTTATCCCGGACAGCGCTCAAAAGCCGATGGATAAGCGTGGTCATCGGAGTGCGGTGGAGCCCGCAGTATCATCTGCGCGCAAGCCGTTGCCCATTGGCGTATCTGATTACCGGGACGCCTGCAAAAGCTACTACTATGTAGACAAGACCTTAATGATCAAAGAGTTTCTGGACGAGCGCCCCAAAGTATCTCTGTTTACCCGCCCCAGACGCTTTGGCAAGACGCTTAACATGGATATGCTCCGCACTTTCTTCGAAAAGACGACCGAGGACACTTCCGTTTACTTCAGAGATAAGAAAATCTGGTCCTGCGGAGGATCCTATCTTGCCCATCATAGAAAGTACCCTGTGATCTTCCTGTCCTTTAAGGATGTTAAATACACCTCTTGGGAAGAAACCTATCAGACGCTCCAAAAGCTGATCGCACAGGAATTCCGCCGTCACGACGAGTTGGCATCCAGCTCCGCACTTAGTGATTACGAAAAAGAGGAATACTCCCTTCTTGCAACAGAAGCTGCTGACGAAGTGGAATATCAAATGTCCCTGCGGACACTGACGCTGCTCCTCCATAAGCACCACAATGTCGCACCTATCGTCATCATTGACGAATATGATACTCCCATTCAGCAGGGCCATGTGAGCGGCTTCTACGACACGATCATCGGGTTCATGCGAAACCTGTTCTCCGGTGGTCTGAAGGACAATCCGCATCTGAGCTATGGTTTCCTGACCGGCATCCTGCGTGTTGCCAAGGAAAGTATCTTCAGCGGCCTGAACAACCTGAAGATCAACTCGATTTTAGACGAGCGCTACAGTGAATATTTCGGCTTCACTTCAAGCGAAGTACATGAGATGGCGGACTACTATCATGCTTCTGATAAATATCAGGAGCTCTGCGATTGGTATGATGGTTATCTTTTCGGCAATACCGAGATTTTTAATCCCTGGTCTGTTATTGGATACTTCAATAATAACTGCCGTCCCAAAGCGTTCTGGCAGTCTACCGGAAGCAATGACATCATCCGCGAGGTGCTGGCTTCTGCAACGCCGGATATTATGGAGCGTCTGGAGCTGTTGATGAAGGGCGAATCCTTCGTTACGCACATTGACACTGGCGTCATTTATCCGCAGATTCAGAATGATCCGTCCTCTGTTTACAGCTTCCTGCTGGTGGCAGGTTATTTGAAGGCTGTGAGCTGCGACCAGTCTTACGGCGAGGATTATATGTGCGAAGTAGCTCTGCCCAACAAAGAGATTTCTTTCGTCTACAGCAAGGAGGTCCTCTCTCAGCTTGAGAATATTATTCCTCGTTCCGTTGCTATTGCTATTCAGGAAGCTATCTACAAGGTAGATAGCGACTCACTGCAAAAAACTTTGGAGAAGTTTCTGCTCCAAACAATAAGTTTCCACGATGCTGCCGACGAAACATTTTACCATGGTCTGATATTGGGTATGTGCGCTGTGATGGACAACAGCTATCGCATTACCTCCAATCGCGAAGCTGGTGATGGACGATTTGATATTCAGATGCTTCCTTTGAATAAGCGGCTTCCTGGTATTCTGATTGAATTAAAGGCTGGAAAAGGCCGCTCTGAAGCACAGCTTGAAGACCTTGCTAATGTTGCCTTGCAACAGATTAACGACCGTGCATACAGCGTTGATTTGCAGGCAATGAATGTTACGTCAATTATAAAAATCGGCATTGCATTCTCAGGCAAAAGAACACGTATTGCTGCCGAAAGGCAAAACATCGAATAAACGTCTTCGTTCAGCAGGCTGGCTATCATCCAAGTCAGCCTGCTGAATGACCCTACCTGATCTGAACAAAAAGATGTCAATGTTCAGAATAGGTAGGGTCATTTTATGCCAGAAACCATTGTGCCACAATGGTTTCTGGCGTTCCTATTATAGAGGGCACTATGTCACCAAACAAATGCAAACAGGGCGAAATCAAGACGCAAAACGCGCAATCGATGGAATCTGCCCCCCAGCTGTGTCACTGGGATACGGATTCATGATTTGTCACTCATGAACGCATCTTCAACCTGGCATGGCGTCAGATTTTTCAAGGTACGATGTGGGCGCTGGGTGCTGTAAAACTCGATATAGGAGGCAAGGCCACGCTTGAAAGCCGCCTCTGAGGTGTAATCCTTCCGATACAGATCTTCCTTCTTTAGGGTGGCGAAGAAAGACTCCGCAACAGCGTTGCCATGAGGTTTCCTCGAATTGGAGAAAGATTGCACCACTGCGCGCTCATGAAGCAGTTGTCGGAACCGATGTGAGGTATATTGAGCCCCACGGTCACTGTGAAAAATGAGGCCGGTATCGGGAGCTCTCTGCTCCCATGCGTCCTTAAATGTGGAGGTAATCAACTGGGTGCTATTCTTCCTGGACACTTTATAGGCAACAACCCTGCGTGAAAACAGGTCTAGAATTACGCAGGTATAGAGATAAAGCTCCCCCAGTTTAAAGCAGGTAACATCACTGACCCAGATTTGATTGAGCCTGTCCGCCTGGAACTGTTGACGCAGGACATTCCGTTTCTTTTCTGGCTCATGAAGTTTCATGTAATCCTGCTTCGCAGTACTGCGGATGCTGGTCAGCCCCATCTCCTTCATCAACTTTGCCACATATTCTGGGCTAACCTGATGACCTCGTTGAACAAGAATAGTGCGGATCTTTTCAGCACCCAGCACCTGACGATACTCATCAAATACTTCACGGATCAATCCGCAATATTCCTCTCTGCGTTTTTGGAACCAAGCATTGCTCCGCTTATTTCGGAGAATATGGTTATAGAAGGTTCCGCGGGAGACATTCATAGCTTCACAAAGAGTGTGTACGTCGTATTGGCCGTATAACAACTCCAGTTCTCCTAACCGCTCCTTCAATGGAGCATGGACCGTGCAGCCGACAGTTTGCAAAATAGCGACCATGTTTTCTAATTTGGCAACTCTGCGAAGAAGTGCATCATACTCTTTGACGGTATAGGTGCGTTTTTCGTCCGGAACCACTGGGCAGTATATCTTCGCCCAGCGGTAGATCGTCCGTGCGCAGACGCCGCATTCTGTACATAATTGCTGGATTGGCCTGCCCTGTCTGTACTGTGTGATGATAGCGGTTTTCTCTTGATCTGTGTAGGTCATGGTGTTTGCTCCTTTCATGTGATATGAATTAGCATATCACATGAAAGGAACTACCCTATTTTGGATTATGAATTGTACTACACCGCATATACCATTAACAGAAATCTGATTCATGTCTCTATGAGAGTAGCATTGTAAATCTACCACAATTATGCCATAATGAAATTGTAATAACGTTATATTCGGCACCGCAGGGAGGGCTATACATGACGAATATCCCCGTTGACTGGAAGGTTTTTGAGTCCAAGTTTTCTCAGAATCCCAGGGCTGCCTTTGAGGGCCTTGTCACCACGCTGTTCTGCCACGAGATGGGGCTTTCGCACGGTATTTTCCGGTACTTCAATCAACCATATATCGAAACACAGCCCGTGATGGCTCCGGATGGCCTTTTGACCGGATTTCAAGCGAAATACTATGATGCTTCCACTCGGATTTCATCTAAAGAAGTGGATTTCAAAAATGCTATTGCGGATGCAAAGCAGAAATATGCAGGAATCAGCCGGATTATTTTTTATATTAATAAGGAAATGTCTGTCAGCAAGCGCCCTCATACCCAGAAGCCCATATATCAAGAGAATATCGAAACACACGGCGAAAGCCTTGGCATCACTGTTGAATGGCGGGGGCCAAGCCATATCGAGCAGATACTTTTGGCACTACCCACAGTAAGAGATTTATATTTTAACCCTATGCCGGGTCTTTCCCAGTGGGTTGAGCAGATCCAAAACCGGAGTGACTCCATCCGTTCCAATATTCAGTCGGAGATTCCGTGCCAGGGTGAGCGGATCAAAATCTATTATGATATGCAGAAGCTCGATGTACTATGGGAGTCGGAAAAAGCTGTCTGTATCATATATGGTGACGCAGGGACGGGTAAATCTGGCGTAGTGAAGGATCTCATTTCTCGGCGGCAGGAGCAGGGCGATGAGTTTGCCTGCTTCTTGTTCTCTTCCACCGACTTGGATGTGGAGGAAGAAAGTCTGTTTTTACGCAAGTATGGAAACTACCAACTGGAAGACTTATTTACCCTCTACAGTCAAGAGAAGCGAAAGGTCTGTGTAATTGAATCCGCTGAGAAGTTCTCCGCACTTAATAGCCCACAGGTATTTGCTGCCCTTGTCCATAAATTCATTGACCACGGCTGGAAGATGATCTTCACCATCCGTACCGTATACAAGGACAGCTTTTGCAATATTCTCCTCAAAGACATCGCTTATGACGAGTTTCGGGTGGAGAGCATAGCTGATGAGGTGCTAGAAGCGATCTCAGAGCAGTATCACTTCCCACTTCCCCAAAACCAGAATCTTCGAAGCCTCCTGAAGGATTTCTTCTATTTAAAGCTGTACTTAAAGCTAGATCCGGCTGGCTTGGATTTGGTATCCTCTGAGGAGCTGTTTCTGCAGCAGGTCTGGAAGGAGGTCATCTGTGACAGCCACCGTCGCGCAGAAAACCTCCCCGTCCGACGAGAGGAGATGGTAACGCACATCGTGTTCTCTATGCTGCAACGGGGATCCACCATTTACATAAGCAGTGCCAACGATGACTATATGGCGCTGACCGCGCTGGAGGATAGCGGAATTATCGCCGTTTACGACAACTCTCCACGTCGGTGGATGATGAGTCACGATGTGTATGAGGAGCTGATTATAAAACACATTTTGACCCAGCGGTACCAGGAGGGAATAGAGGCCGAGAAGGTTCTAGAGGGGTTCGGCCTATCTCTACGAGCCAGGAAGCTGTATCGCATCTGGCTGGAATCCGTTTTTGCTAGCGGTGGAGGTCGCTATGCAGATTTTTTGATCTCTATGCTCCAAAGCGGACTGGATCAGGCTTGGAAGGATGAGACGCTGATCGCACTGATGCAGTCTGATCAGGTGGACTGTTTCCGGGCAATCGACCCCATTCTGAGTCAGGAACGATACTCTTTGTTCACCCGCATGGTCTTTCTACTGAACACCGCCTGCCGTGACATCGACCGGGAACTGTTAAAGAAACTGTCCACGCCAACAGGGAACAAGTATCGCTTCACCTGCCCTGTAGGACGGGCTTGGTTTACGGTCTTTCAATATATTTATAATAACCGTGGCCTGATTCCTTGGACAGCCCAAAATCTGGACATCGTCACTAATACATTGAAAACATGGACAGCGAAATATGAAACAGGAGAGACAACGGGACTGGCGGGGAGGATTGCCCTCTATTTGAAAAGTGAGATATGGAAAAGGGAGCGGTATCCCTATACCCTTCGGCGAGACTCGCGATTTATCACCCTTACCGATGTGATTTTGGCTGCCGCAATGGAACTGAAGCAGGAACTGACCGACATCTTCCAATCCTTTACAGATACACAGACGGATGATAGTTACAAGGAAAACTATTTACTCCTGCAAAAGAGCCTGTCCAATGTTTATGAATGCGGAAGAGTTTGCCAGGCAATTCCGGAGCAGGTACTCAGTCTTGCGGAGCGTTATTGGTGCGACTCTTCTCAACGAGAACATAATGACTATTCTCATGACAGCATGGAGTACTATTTCGGCCTGTCCCACAGCTTGGATATGAAATACAAGGCGGAAAGCGCCCTTCAAACTCCGCTGTTTTTCCTATTACAGGAGGCACCAATCCGGGCGTTGAACACGATCCTGCGGATCATGAACTACGCCACAAACTGCTACAGTTCTTCCAAATTGGCAACAGAGTATTCTGAATGTTCTCAGATTGAAATCCATTTCACTGACGGCACGGTACAGCGACAGGTGTGCAGCGACAGACTGTGGAAGATGTACCGAGGTACTCATGTAGCACCCAAGTTGTTGGAGAGCGTGTTGATGGCACTGGAAAAATGGCTACTGGATTTGGCCGAGTTTACCGAGGAGAAAACCATATGCCAGTTCTGTGAGTATCTGCTGAGGAAATCCGCAAGCGCAGCCATTACTGCCGTGGTACTGAGTGTGGTGATTGCCTATCCAGATAAGCTCTTTCCCATCAGCTGTATTCTGTTGAAGACCAAGGAGGTCTTTGTCTTCGACATCGCCCGACTGCAGGCGGAGCACAGTGCCGATTTTCTGAAAGGAACGCTGGCATCTCATCGCTGGTTCGACCATGAGCGGATGGAGACCAATGCACTACCCTTCCGAAAAAAGCAATTTGAACAAGTTTTGGTGGACTACCAGATTGAAAAAGGCATTCTGTCTGAGAATGAGCTGGAAGAGAGAAAGACACAGCTGTATGCCGCATTTGACGAGGCAACCCAGAGCATCGATTCCTGGGAGGAGGTATATCAGTTTGCGTACTATCGGAGCGACCTTCGAAGGCGTCAGATTAGTAGCCAGAAGGTGTCCCAGGACAGAGTGATGATCTCTGTGGTGCCAGATATGCCGGAAAATCTCACAGCCCTCAGCGAACAGGCCCAACGCAATTATGAGGACTTTATGCGGCATGTACCGCTAATGCTTTGGGCAGATGCAAAACTTCGAGGCAATCAGGAAGCTGCCCAACAGTACCCACAGTTTGAGGGCGGTATCGAGCCAGTGGTAAATGAGATCTATCAGATTCTGGAGGAGGGAGAAGCGGACTCCCACGACATTTCCAGTGCCGTAAATGCCTGTGCAGTCCTTTTACGGGAGCGACGGACGGCTATAAATGAGACAACGCTTGCCTTTTGCACCGAGGTACTTCTGGCGACCTGTCTGAACTTTTTGAATCGAGATTGCCATCTAGGTCCCTATGAGTTGAATGGAGTTATCTCCGCAGTGGCAAGTCTGGTTTCCAGTGACGACTTCATCGCCGATTGGTCTTCTCCACTTTTCATGCTGCTGGCCCTTGTGATGTATAACGGCAAACAGAATGAAGCGCTGAACAGTGTGGCCTCCATCCTTTGGCCCTCCGCCCCCAATGTGGCCCGAAAGCTAATGCATACCTATGCGGTGCTCGCACCCCGATATTTCTCCCAAGTCCTTTGCTACAACGGCATTTCTACAAGGACCTTTTTTGAGCAGCACAGTCAAGAAATCCAGGCGCTGTTTCAAGAGGAGGTCTCCGATTTAGAAGACATCCCTTTGAGCGGCCTTGAGGTTCACCAACTGATTGCCCTGCAGCGGATGATTCCGTCCGGTAATGTAGAAGGCTCCTTCGTTTTCGTATTAAAAATCGGGGACCGGGTCTGGGGTACATTGCTCGGACCTGAGGACACGGACAGAGACGGCTATCAGGACTACGAAGGAGAGTACGCATATACACAGTGGCTCGGCGACTATGTTCTGGGCCTATCTGCGGAGCAGCAGAGCATCTTTCTGGACCATTTGGTGAAGCACGTGAAATACGGCAAGGAATTCACCCGCTTTTTGCGGGATGTTATCCAGGCCGAAGATATTAAACCTAGGTATAGCGCCTTTTGGGGATTTTGGGATTTGCTGAAAAACTACATCTTCTCTGCCTTCGAACGGGCCCCCGAATTCGAGCAACAGATGGATGAGGATCGGGCCATCAGTTTTGGAATAGGAAATGTCCTGACGGAGTATCTTTTGGCAGGACCTGAATGGAGAGAAGGCATCACAACCTGGCACTCCCTCCGGGAGGACTGTGCGGTCTTTTATAAAACGGCAGTAAATAGGACGGGAGCACATCCGGCAATTTTGTACTCTGTCGGTCGGGTATTGAACAGCATCGGTTCCCAAGTGTTCTTTGAAGACGGCGTGGAATGGCTCAGCGACATTATATCCAACAACCCCCAGCTGCGTCAAACCGCTCTTCCCACAAACACTATCTACTATATGGAAGAGTATATGTACCGTTATGTTCAAAAGCGGCTGTACCTCTTCAAATCGGATGCCCTGCGTAAGCACAAGGTTTTAAATGTCTTGGACTTTCTTGTAAACAGAGGGTCTCCTCTCGGATTTTTGCTACGAGAAGACATTATATAGCATCCTTTCAGCTAGGCAGCTGTTGATTAAGCGATCTAGTTAAGATAAGAAAAGCTAGTGCAGATGAAAACAAATAGATGGGATATAGATTTTGTGGGCTACTACACTTCAATGATTTGAACGCCCCCCGCCTAATCTGAATAGTTTGTATGAGACTGACGGATTAGGTGGGGGTGTTTTATGGCTGAAAACCTTGACACAGCAAGGTTTTCAGCCATTTTCATATCTGCAATAGAAATGGGACATGAAAACACAAAAAACTTGAAATCGATTTACAAAACAGAAGATTTCCGAAATCTGAACCCCTATATGCCAACCTCTTAGGATTGGCACCACTACGTTTGGTAGTCTTCCTCCATCTGGCATGGAGTCCAATTTTTTAATGTGCGATAAGGCCATGTTGTATTGCGGAATTCAATATATGAGTCGATCCTGTTCTTGAACTCTGATTCAGAAGCATAGTCCCTCCGATTTTGAAGTACTTCGGACACAGATCAACCCCATCTCACGCATAGATATCAGCCACAAATCTTGTGTTGACCTTGTGCTCCCTCTGCATGAGAATCATGCGGATTTTCTCAGCGCCAAGCAGATCCTGTCTGCGGACATTGAATTTCCATCCGCGCTCCCCTCACGGTGAGCGACGATCACCTCACATCCAACGCTTCGTCCGGCTCGGATTTCAATCCACGCTCCCCGTAAGGGGAGCGACAAGAGCAGCAGGCCGCCATTGACGCCGCCGTGAAATTTCAATCCACGCTCCCCGTAAGGGGAGCGACGGGTCCTGCGCCATCAAAGCGAGTTCCCGGTAAAATTTCAATCCACGCTCCCCGTAAGGGGAGCGACTCTTGTGGTGGATGCCCCTTCCGGAGCCGCCGGGATTTCAATCCACGCTCCCCGTAAGGGGAGCGACTCTCCGCTCTGGTGCACCGTCTGGAGACGGAGCTATTTCAATCCACGCTCCCCTCGCGGAGAGCGACCGCCCGCCTGATGGGCTATGAGGTGGTGGAGGATATTTCAATCCACGCTCCCCTCGCGGAGAGCGACGGCGTCAGGATGATGGGATAGGCTTGTTTCATGAATTTCAATCCACGCTCCCCTCGCGGAGAGCGACGTCAAAGTCGTGGACGGTGTGGCCGTCCGCTTTATTTCAATCCACGCTCCCCTCGCGGAGAGCGACACATGCTGGAGGGGACGGCGGTGCTGTGGGAGGAATTTCAATCCACGCTCCCCGTGAGGGGAGCGACCAAGCCAGGGATACAAC
This sequence comes from Oscillibacter acetigenes, assembly GCF_025567605.1. Lineage (NCBI taxonomy): Bacteria > Bacillati > Bacillota > Clostridia > Eubacteriales > Oscillospiraceae > Oscillibacter > Oscillibacter acetigenes. The sequence continues at coordinate 340,213 of NZ_JAOQKG010000004.1, forward strand.
GGATCCGGATTAAGGGTATTTCAATCCACGCTCCCCGTGAGGGGAGCGACAGCGAAACAGCACAAAGGCACAGGTATGTTTTGTGACAAATGTGCAATTTCGTAAACTGGAATGGCCAGGAGCCGTGTCTGTGTCACAGTTCGCACGCTTAAATTTACGGAAATCTCCTGTCCATTTGATGATATTTGAGTGCGAACCTGCCGGGAAAACGATGTTCGCTTCCCCTTCGCACTCAGAGGATCAGAGGGGCCTCCGGTTGGTAGCTGCGCTGATTGCCGAAGTGCTCGATCTTGTTTTCATAGCGCTTTCCCAGATAGTAAAACCGCAGACTATCTCTTTCCGGGTCCATGATGGAGAGCAGTTTGGCCTGCAGCACCTTGCACTGGGCAGTGTCCAGCATACACTCAAAGACGGAGTTCTGGACCCGCTGGCCGTAGTTGACGCACTGCCTGGCGATCTGCCGCAGGCGTTTGCGGCCGGCGGGGTCCTCCGTGTTCACATCATAGGTAATCAGTACCAGCATTCGGACGCCTCACTTCCACAAAAAGGGCGGGTATTCCTCCAGGTCGTCCCGCAGAGTCCGGGCCAACAGCAGCGCCTGTACATAGGGGACCAGGCCCCAGGGGATCTTCTCTCCCAGATAGGGGTGCGTCAGTTCAGCTTTTTTCCGCTCCTGCCAGTGGGTCAAAAAGACCTTGCGGCCGGAGTCCGTCAGATAGACCGCCCCATTTTCCCGGAACTGGAAGTCGTCCCTGTGCACGACACGATTGTTGATTAGAGTCAGGACGAAGCGGTCCGCAAGGCAGGGACGCAGTTCCTCCATCAAGTCCAGGGCAAAAGAGGTTCGCCCGGGGCGGTCCCGGTGGAGAAATCCCACATAGGCGTCCAGCCCCACGCTCTCCAGAGCGGAGGCACAGTCGTGCGTCAGCAGGCTGTATGCGAAGGACAGCAGGGCGTTGACCGGGTCCAGCGGCGGCCGGCGGTTTCGGTTCGAAAAGGCAAACAGCGGTTTCTCCCCTAAGATCATCTGGTCAAACACGCTGAAGTAGATCGTGGCCCCGGCGCCCTCCAGGCCCCGCAGCTGCTCCAGGGAGGTTTCGGCGGCGATCTGGGGCAGCAGCGCCCGCAGCTGGGCGGAGGCGTTGGAAAACGCGCTTTCATCTATCCGGAGGCCGTGGTCCCGCCGGGTACGCTCAACGCTCCACCGGGTGTTGTGCACCTTTCCAAAGATCATGTTGCGGGCGATCCGGCAGCAGGGGCCGGGATCATCTGCTGTCCGGTACTGTGTCCGCTGCAGCAGCACATTCCCGGAGGATTCCCCGGATACCCGGGCGAGAAACCGTCCCCGGGGCGTGCAGAACGCCAGAGACACATCCCTCTGGACACAGGCCCCCATCAGCGCCGGAGAGGCGCCGGCGTAGGAGAAGGAGACGATACCGGAGAGAATGTGGAGGGGATAGCGAGCCATCTCCTGCTTGCCGCGGCTGGCCACCACATTCTCCCCGTCCAGAGACAGGTAGATGTCCTCACTGTTGACAAACAGCGTATTCAGAAGATGTCTCATGGCGATTCCTCCATGGCGCGGCGCAGATACGTCTGGACGCTCTCCCGCCGGACCAGCTGGGGCAGGCACAGCTCCTTGAGAGAGCAGGCGTTGCAGGATTTGGAGGGCTTGGCCTTGGGCGTATGGCCTCGATGGTACAGCTGGTGCATTTCGTCGGAGTCCCTGCGCACCGTCTCCCGTAGCTCCGGGGTGAAGAGCACCACCGTGCGGCGGCGTGGCTCCCCATAGAACAGAGCGCCTTCTGGAATAGAGCAGCAGAGCATCTCCTCCAGGCACATGGCCTGGGCGCACAGCTGCAGTTCATCCGCCTGATGGGATTTGGGCTTTCCCCGCTTATACTCCACGGGATACGGCTGCCAAAGCCCCTCCTCCCCCTGAAGCGGTACGCCTTTGGGGGTGGCGTGGAATTCCACCACGTCGCACTGGCCGGAAAGCCCCAGTTGATGGGAGACCACCTGCAATCCCCGGAGGATCAGGGTATCGCCCCGCCGCTCCCGGGCCGCCTCGTCGTGGGCTCTGCGATGGAGAAGGCCGCCCTCCACAGTCCGCAGGTTCTCCTGCCATTGCTGCTCCAGATGGATCAGTGCCCACTGCCGCCGGCAGAACGCGAAGTGCTGCAGACCGGAGAGGGGGAGGAGGTCCTCAGAAAAATCAATCACCCCATGCGGGTACAGGTGATGCCGGCGGGCAGCGCGGACTCGTCCACTGAGACAGTGTAGTCTCCAAAGGAGCGGGCGGGGGAGGCGTCCGCCGGGTCCTTTCGGGCGATCTTTACCGTGTCGAACAGCTTCCAGGCGGGGGCGCAGCCCAGCTCGCTGTCGTGCCTGAAGACGATCAGCTCCCGGACTGCCATCTTGCCGCGGGCGGCGGAGTGATCGTTCTCGAACATGTTGAGGATGGCCTCCCACAGCAGGGACAGGTCCTCCTCGGAGAAACCGGTGGTCTTGCTGGCCAGATTGGCGGAGATATAGCCCTCGCACCGGTACAGTCCATAGGGGACGATGTACTTGCGGCCCATCTCCGTCCCCTTTTTCTCCGCGTCCGCCTCGGTAGTGATGGCCACCCGTGTAATGGTGATCTCCTGGGGGATAACGGGCTCCACGCTGCGGGCAAAGCCCAGCTGCACCGGGCCGCGGACCTGCCCGCAGTTCAGGGCGGCCTTCATAAACGTGGTCATCACCGCGCCGAAGGCGCGGATGTCGTAGAAGTTGGCGCACATCCAGTCCCGGATTTTTCGGTCCAGTTCCGGATCGGCTTTTTTCTTCTCCTTAGCGGTTTTTTCATCGACATCCAGCGCCTTGTAGGCCTCGGCATCGCTCCGGTTGAGAGGGACCCCGTCCTTCACATAGATGCGGTAGCCGGCAGCGTCTTCCTTGACCGTCTCTACATAATTGCGGATTTTTCTCTTCAGGCACACGTCCGTGACAAGGCCCAGGCCGGTTTCGGGATCTACCCGGGGCATATTCCCCGCATCCGGGTCTCCATTGGGGTTGCCATTTTCCACGTCAAAGAGAATGACAAATTCATAGCGGTTCTTGATGGGTTCAGACATCTTTCGCTTCCTCCTTTTTCTGATAGCGGGCCTGGGTCTGGCAGTAGTAGCCCAGCTGGAACGAGCCCTGCTGGGGCAGATTCATGTGGGCGGGATACGCTTTCCCAATGCGGCTGCAAAGCTCTGTCAGCTGTTTTTCATAGAAGACCACCAGCCCTGCGTTGGAGCCGCGCAGCTTTTTCAGATGCTTCTGCGCCAGATTGATGAGAACGGGAAAAATCACGGCCGGCGTAGCGGCGGCGGAGTTGAAATACTTGTCCTTGATGGTGGCGTTGATGCCGGGATTTGCAGAGGCCTGAATGGCTTCCAACAGGGAAAAGAGCCGGCCCAGCGTATAGGGCACGTTCGATGCATCCGGATTCAGGGACACTTGCAAGACCTCCTCTGGTATGTCTGGATTTTCGTGTTTGGTAGTTTCTGCAAGCTTTTGGTAGTAGGCTTTTACGATGGCTGCCCGCCCCCGAGTGACCTCCCGCTCCGCCCGGATCCGAAGGGCCGCGCCGTTCAGCAGCGTGGCGGGATACCGGGTATTGGTCAGGACTGCCCGCAGCACTTCACCGGCCAGGTCGGGAGCAGGGGATTTGTCCCTGGCATTTTGGTTGACGGTCTCACTGAGCAGCTTCCAGAGGGGCAGCGTCTCAAATTTGTCGTAGGCCGGGCGGACGATCTCCAGCCGGTCATAATGGGCCTGGACATTCCGCAGAAACCCGCCGAACGTATTGTGGAGGAAAAACCGCACCGACAGGCGGGCGGAATTGGGAGACAGGCCCAGGATGTAAAAGTCCATGCTGGGGTCCAGTTTTGTCTCATCGTAGACCACCGGATTGCCCTGACACAAGGCGCCAACCAGCCCTTTCAGGTCCGTTTCGTCATAGAAATCGGAGAAAAACGTCTGAAAGACGTCCTGATATCCCCGCTCTCCGCTTCTGGCCCAGCAGACGACGGTAGCATCGCCCACGCGAAAGACGTGTTCCCGGTCGGCCAGGAGCGCGTTCAATGCAGAGGTATATGCAAATGCCGCATACTTGCCGGTGGGAGCGTTGAGGTTCTGCTCCTTTCCGTAGGAGCAGAAGGCCGGGGCGTTGAAGGACACCAGGGCCGCTCCGCTGGACTGGGCACCCGCCACATTTTTGATGGCGGGGTGGACGCTTTCCACCGGTCCCGGCTGCCCGGTGACCAAACAGATTCCCTGAGGACCATCCCCCTTGGTCTGATAGGATGCGTCCCAGGCCCTCCGGACGGAGGGGTCCCTGTGGACATAGCCGTCCAGGGTGCGGAAGATCAGGTTGCCGCCGGAGAGGATGTCCTCCAGATGCTCCGCCAGAGCGGGGTGTTCCCGGGCTGTCTCGGGGTCCCAAGAGCGGAAGAAAGCGGTGACCGCCCGGGCGGCGGGGGAGTCTACACCCGCCAGCAGCCGCTCGTGTAGAGATCTGCTGGCTTCAAAGCACTCCCGCGTTCGCTGGGGCTTGCCCTTGCTGTCGATCCCCAGCAGATAACCGGCGTTGTCGCAGAGGAAGTTGGCGGCCACTCCCACCGTTCGTTTCACAGGCGCGGGGAGGGAGAGGATCTGCGGCGCGGAAACCATCTTCTTTCCCCGCGGCTGTTCCGTCTGAATGTCAAGCACCTGCTCCAGCGTGCCGTTTTCCGAGAGCAGCAGCGCATAGGACACCTTCACCGGCGCCCAGCCGGGGGCGTCGATCTTCCCGGCCTGTTCCAGTACCCGGTAGTAGTCGGTCAGCGCCTGTAAGATCATCCCCGCACCTCCCTGCTGTTCCGCCCAGGGACCCGCAGGACGCCGTCTTCCAGGGACGCCCGGAAGAACAGGGGGCGGATATCCTCCGGGTTCGTGTAATCCATGTCATACAGCATCCAGCCCAGATCCCTTGGCCCTTTCAGCTCCTCCGGACAGGGCGGCGGCTCCTCGCACCAACGGAACTGGGCGGGAAATTCCCGGCAGCCGAAGCAGGGCTGATGATAGAACTGCCCCCGCTGGATGCGGCGCTTGACAATGTCCTGGAACTTGCCCGGGTTATCCCCGGGAGCGGCTTTGTCCGTCACATCAAAATGGGCCTCAATGACATAGTGCACATCCCGCAGCAGCAGCGCCGCCCGCTGCTGGATGTCGTTGGCAGTACAGAGATACAGCTCTCCGGTCCCGCGTTCCATGACGGTGCGGACAGACCGGGCGGAGAGAGTGGACTTCACCTCATTGCGCCGCAGATTGGTGAACCGGATCGGCGCGCACACGTGGATGCAGTCGATCACCCACCGCAGCCCCGGATGCCAGTAAATTGCCTCGATCAGCCCCCGGGCTGCCGAAGGGGTCATGACATCATAGCTGACCCGTTCCACCTTCATCTCCGGTCTGGTGAAGAGGGCGTAGTCCCCCCAGACCTCCAAAGAGATGGGCATCAGCATGCACTCCTTTCTTTCGTTTGTGGAAGGGTGGAGCAGCGTACCGCTCCATAGACAGATTTTGGTATAGGTATTTCAATGGATTCTCCGGCCTATCCGATGAACAGGGCATTTCCACCGCTGGGCTCCAGAGTCAGCCCGGTAGTCTGTGTATACAGCCCAATATCCCGCAGGACCACGGAGCCGTCCTCCAGATGCTCCAGCGCCCCTGCCTGCTCCAATGCCGCTAAATGCTGCGGATAGACCGACACGCCGTATTGCCCCAGGCGGCGGTACAGTGTGCGGCTGTATTGACCGCTCCGCAGCAATTCCACAAGTCCGGCGCCCTCCTCCAGAGGAAGGTACACGGTTGTGGTGGGGCTTTCAATCAGGTGGAATCGCTCCGCCACAGTGCGGAAGGGGAAGAACTCCGATTCCATCAGCGGCAGGATGTGGTGGGCATCCTGAGCTTCCGCGCCTTTCAAATCCAGCAACGTGGAGAAATAGGTGTGTATGGCCGCTCGGGAACTGACGTCCTGGCAGTGATCCAGGACGATCTTCCCGGCGCCGATGGAGGTCTCAAACAGACGGGGAGGTGGATCTTCTCCCTGAAAGATGGTGACGATGCTGTCCTCCGGAGGGCGCTTGCCCTCCCGGTTGCACCGCCCAGCGGCCTGGAGGATGGAGTCCAGACCGGACAGCTCCCGATAGACGGCTGGGAAATCCACATCGACACCGGCCTCGATGAGAGAGGTGGAGACCACCCGGCAGGGCAGCCCATCCCGCAGGCGCCGGCGGATCTCATCCAGAATTCTCCTGCGGTGCGCGGGGTACATCAGGGTGGAGAGATGGAAATTGCCTGGACCGGACAGTTGGTGGAAGACCTCCCGCGCGGCCCGGCGGGTGTTGACGACGCACAGAACCTGCTCCTGCTGCTGCAGGCGGGCGGCCAGGTCCATCCAGGACAGCGTTCCTGCCTGCTGGAAGGAAACCCGGCGGAAGGACTCCCAGTGCGCTTCGGCCATGGGGCAAATCTCCCGGATGGGGATCTCCGGAGCGAATTCCTGAAAAATGGGGTCCAAAGCGGGCTGAGTGGCGGTACACAAAACAGCGGAAGCGCCGTAGTGCCGGACCAGCTGGGCAATCGCCCAGACACAGGGTCGCAGATAGGGGAGGGGGAGCATCTGGGCCTCGTCAAAGATCAGGACGCTCTGGGCCAGGTTGTGGAGCTTCCGGCATTTGGAAGGCTGGCAGGCATAAAGGGATTCAAAGAATTGGACTGCTGTGGTGACGATTACAGGAACATCCCACGTCTCCACAGACCGGGTCAGCGGAACGGCCTCCGGACTGGATGCATCGTCCTCCTGCTGGTCGAACTGCACACCGGAGTGAAATTCCAGAACATTTTCATCACCCAAAATCTCCCGAAAGGCCTGGGCAGTCTGCTCGATAATCGATGTGTAGGGGATCACATAAACGATTCGCTTCATCCTGCGGGCTTTGGCCTGCGCCAGCGCAAAGGACAGGGATGCCACGGTTTTTCCTCCGCCGGTGGGCACTGTCAGCGTGAAGAGGCCTGGTCCATACTGTGCCCCCGCCGACATGCACTGTTCCAAAATCACACATCGCTGCATGTTCAGAGCGCCTTTTGGGGGAAACCAGCCGGAGACATAGGTTTCCAGGCGGCGCCACAATTCCTCCATAGAGGAGGACGATGCTGGCAGATACGGGCTGTTGTCCATAAACGCGCCCGTATCTGTGTAGTCTGCATCTACCAGGCAGGAAAAGAGCATCCGCGTGAAAAACATCCCCTCCAGCCTTGTTCCCGCAAATGCGGGGGTATTTGCATGAGGCAGGGAGAATTCACTCTGCCAGGCATGATAGTCCTCCAGCCTCCCTTGACTCGCCCGATTGATGCGCCCCCAAAAGGTGCCGGCGCCAGCGGCGTCTCCCCGGCCGCCGCCGTCGGGGAGGCCGCCGTGGTGTCCGGAGATCGCAAAAGCAGCCGCCAGCTGTTGAGCTTTCAGACACTCGAAAGCCCCGGCAGAGGCGTGATCCACTTTCGGCCCGCCATGGAGCCGCCGCTGAAAGGCAGCGGAGTATTTTCCGATGTCGTGAGCCATACCGGCCAGCTGTCCCTGCGCCTCTGCGTCAAAAGCAGCTGCGAAAGCGGAACACAGAGACGCGGTGCCTTTGAGATGTTCCAGAATTGTCTGGGTCCGGCCGTCTTCTGTGAGATGGGCCAGATAGGCGTAAGTATCCATCCTGCAACCACATCCTGAAATTATATAAAATGCACAATTTATAGATTTATTATATGATTTTCTTGGTTGTATTGCAAGAGGGATATCTGATTCCGGCAGCATCCATGAAACAGGGGGAGTAGATAGAGACATCTTGCAAGGAGGCTCAGGCAAGAATACGTGAAAATTGGATGACATTGGGTGACGAAACTGCTATTTCGCAGAGCAGTTTAACACGTGATCTATCTCTGCAAGCAAGCTCGCTAGAAGCGGGCTTGCTTTTATGTGTTTTGCGACAAAATCCGATGTTTTTCTGTTGCTCTATCCAACAAGAACTATAGGTCCGTCCAAATTTTTATAGTTCATGGTTAAAATCCTCTATATAAGGAGGGATTTTCCCATGACAAAAATAACTTTACGACGAATTTTTTCAAAGCACGTCCTTCTCAAACGTACGCAATTTCAACTGACACAGGCTCAACTTGCAGAGGCGGTTGGGACCTCCCATGGATGGATTCAGAAAATTGAATCTGGTAAGAAGATGCCTGGCTTTTTTCTCGCAATCAAACTTGCAGTCTTTCTCGAAATTGATATGAATAGCTTTCTGAAAGATCTGATGGAAGCCTCTGGCACTCCAATAACTGCATCTAAACGTCAGGAGTCTCTTGTTCATACCCATGCAGCAAAAGAATCCGGGGATACTGAGGTGACTGGTCATGTACAAGTATGAGGTATTTAAGATACATTCTTTATCTTCCAGATCTTACGGCATTCTTGCTAAAGAAAAAATAGGCCGAAGTTGGATTACAGTAGCAGTTACTGCCCCTTTTTCCAACGATTACGGAACCGCCCATCAACTAGCTGAATCCTGTTCTGCCCGCCAGCTTTCTCCCCCGCATCTCGTGGATGTTGTTTCTGATTTTATCTCTTAGAAAACGGTTATATCTTGAAGTTTTTAGCCTTTTCTACAGGAGCGATTCCATCGAAATGGCTCCTACCAGTTTTCTCCTATTTGGACGCTACTACAACGGGTGAAGCACACCCGTCAGACGTGCTTCATTCGTTCCCAAGATTCAGCCACAATGGGGCAACATACAGACAGCGAACGATCACTGCTTCGCGGGCTGCCAGGCAAGCCCCGTGTTGTAATGGAGTCTACGGGTAATTATCATTTACCGGAAGCCTGACTGCTGAATGCCTCCGGATTCTATGCTTCGGCAGTCAGTGCAGCGCTGGTGCCAATTTGCGCCGTGCCAAGACCGACAAGAAGGATGCCATTAAACCGGCAAACGACGGTCTTGGCCACTGGCTTATCTTGGCGAGGTATAGATACCTGATTGATGCGCAGAAACTGCTGCCAGGCAATACCAGCCGTATTCAAAAGTTGAAGAACAACCTGATCTCTCTGTTAGACACAGCTTTTCCGGGCGCAAACCGCCTGTTTTCAAGCCCTCCGCGTACCGATGGCAGCGAGAAATGGTGGACTTCGCAGCGACATTTTGGAACTGTGAGTGCGTTTGCGTTTTATGTGAAAAAGCATTTATTTCCAAATACCAAAGGTGGTGTAAGAAATATAGCTACAACTTCAGCGAAGATAGGGCATTGGATATTTATGCTTCTGCCCGTAGTCACTTTGGTGTTATGCCGAAAACTGATACTGCCAGACTTCTGGCAGAACGGGCTGTCTCTCAACTCCGGACGGCCTGTGCAGCATTGGCCGCCCTGAAACTGCAAAACTGCAAATGCGATCTTGGGCATCTTCACGCCCGGAATATCCCGTGGTGATGAGGATATTTGGTGTTGGTCCATCGCTCGGCTCACAACTTATGGCGGAGATTGGCGATGTCCGCCGTTTCCACTCCAAGACGGCGTCGGTGGCTTTTGCCGGTATTGATGCATCGCCTTACCAGTCTGGTCAAATAGATATTTACATCCGCAATTCCGCTTCGTTACAGAACTTTTCCTGCTGATGGGTGGATATCTCCCCAATGCCCCTGTAAACGAGGCTGCGCATCAATTCATAGAGAAAAAGTGCTCTGAGGGCAAGCATGACAAGGGTTACATGACGATCCCTTTTACCACACAGTCATGGTTCGATCCGGCTCCCGGACCAGATCCAGTTGGCAGCTTCCGGTTTCCCCGTGAAATGCGAGACAAGGAGTTGGCGCAGCATATCAGTTGTTCTTTCCGAAGAGCTGCGGAGGCCCTGGAGAAGATCCCCCAAGATCATCCAGATAGTTGAGCTGGTGCAGCTTCAGCGCAACTGTCCGGACTGGGAGGGATCCCAATCTCCAGTGCCGGAAGTGCGATGAGGTGGCCCGGAGATACGGGAAAGAGATTGCGGTCGTGGAGCCGGTGAAGGGAGGTGCTCTGATGAACTTACCGGAGGAGGCCGCTGTGCTGCTGTACCAAGCTGATGCGACCGCCGGACCGGCCTCCTCCTGGTCCATCCGGCTCATTGCGGGGCTGGACGGGGCTTTGACTGTTTTAAGCGGCATGAGAAATCCGGAGCGATTGGGGAACAACACGGGCTACACTGCCAACCAGGAGGCGTATTATGCGGCTCTGCCCCAGACTTACAGAAAGGCATCCGACTGCATCCGCTGTGGCCTGCGGGAGAAAATTGCCCGCAGAGGCTTCCGCCCGTGATCTGCTGGAAACGGTTGCAGAAGCGTTAGAAGCGGAAATATAAAATTTCCGGTGTCCCCAGACAAAACACATTCATAAACAATTGGCTCAGAAACATTAGAAATCTATCTCGGGGCTGTCATTTTGAAGAATATATTGGGACGCCGCACCAAAAGTCCATTGGTGCGGCGTCCGATCTTATTCAATACCTGTGTAAATATTCCTATGTCCAGCCAATTACTTGCTGTGTATTGCCCCCGTAAAATCCATATCCTGCGCCTGCCAGGAACTCCAGACGGGCTGAAGGATAGACCACTCTTTACGGAACAGGGCAGGGGGGGGACGATGCTGTCCGTATTTACGAGACTCGGAAGGACATCCTTATTCTGGGGGGCTATCGCCGCATAGATACCATAGCCCAGCAGAGTTCCCGCTTAGATGCGGCCAACGGTCATCCACAGGGAAAAGTAGCTGTCCGGAACACCCTCCACGCCAGAAAAAATCTCATTCATCATTCTTTTATAGAAGAAAATCTGAGAAAAATCCCGGGTATGGATGAGCAAGGATGGTCCAAGTTATACTCTGGATCAGCAGTTTCTGAATCTCCGCCTGGAGCAAGCAGGTTTTATGTAATAAAAGGCACAGGATGCGAGGCCGAGACGAGACTGGGCAGAGAAGTGTTTCGGAAGGGGAGATTTGAGGATGGAAGGAGGCTGCTCCATGTCGCTGTTTGCTCAGTATGTCGGAATATCCTCGTTAAAGACCATGGAACATTTTTTTCAGTTCTTCCACATAGGGAGCGGTCAAAGGGTGAGGCGTCTGCCTCTTCTTGGTGACATAATAATGGGCCAGGATACTATCTTCTCCCTTAAGCGGGACCGAGGAAAAATGGTAGTGCTGCGGATGCTGCCAGCGGGTAGAACTGATGAAAAAAGCATCGGATTGGGCCACAATATCCTGGCTGGCAGCACTGTCGTTAATAGAGATGATGCATTTTGGGGGAGACTGAAACAGTTGAGAGATGGACTCGGAATCATCATCGTAAAATCTGCCGAAATTCTCGTGGTTTTCTGCAATCACATAGGGATAGTCCGTCATACGGTCTTCCACCGGAACGGTCTCCTGAGCCTGCAGAATGGGGTGGTCCGCTCTCGTGACGATGCTGATATGGCTCTCCCCCAACAGATGGTAATCCAAGTCCTTTACGCTGCAAAGCCGCGTGATCCGATTACTGTGGGATTTCATCAGGAAGACGATCCCCAGGTCGGAGCGGCAGTGCTGCACATCATCCAGAACATCGTAAAAAGACTGTTTTTTCAGCCTGATATAGATAGAGCCGCCGTGGCCGTCTGAAATCTGCGGCCAAAGCCTTGTGATGGGCGTGCTGAGAAAGAAGGATCGCATGGAAGAGACACTGAAATACTGCTTGCGGAAGTGGCTCTTTGCATACAGATCTTCTACAAAAATTTTTTTGTCTATGATCTCGTTTGCATAGCTCAAGAACTCCCGCCCCTCTTCCGTGACGGAAACGCCCTTTTTGGTTCGAAGGAAGATCTGGATTCCCAATTCTTCCTCCAAGGCCTTGATGCTGTTGCTGACATTGCTCTGGGACGTATAGAGCCGCTCGGCGGCTTTGTTGATGGATTCGCAGTTGGCGACCTCTACCACGAAGCTGAGCTGTTGGAACGTCATGTTGGATCCTCCCTCCGTACATAATAATGCCCCCCTAGACAGCCTCGGCATTTTCCGCCCAGTTTGCTGAGGGGCCTTTGGGATTGCTCTCCAATGTCCTGTCACAGTCCGGAAAAACGCGGAAGTCGGACAGGAGATCCGGCGTGCGCCCGGGAGAGACAGTCTCCCTGAAGTGTGCCCGTAAAGATATGAAATTCATATATTTAGTACTAACAATACCATATAAACGGATTTCCTGTCAATGTGATAAAATTAAGACAAGCAAAACAGGACAGGATCAGACAAAAAACACAATGTTTGCAGAGAGGAGCAGTACGGACAGGAAAAGAGCTGACGAGATCACCTTCAATCAGGCATAGAAGCCGCGGTAATTTTGGAAATGGAAACAACACCTAAGGAGAAACGCCCTTGGGTATTTTTTCAAAGCAAAATACGTTTGTTCAAATTCCATAGGAAAATGAAATGTGGAGGGAATCAAGATGTTGAAATTTGCGATTATCGGAGCGGGCGCAGGCGGACAGAGCATGGCCGCCATTCTCACCAGCAAGAGCTATATCGCCAAGCTGTATGACATCGACAAGGAAAAAATCCATCGTCTGCAGGAACTCAAAACAATCAAGGTCACCGGCGTCATTGCCTGCGAGGCCGCACCGGCGGTTATTACGGACCGGATCGATGAAGTCATGGATGACGTGGACGTGATCATGGTCGTCTCTACTACGGATGCCCATAGAAGCATCGCCTATGCCTGCAAGCCCTATCTGAAGGATGGGCAGATCGTCATGCTGAATCCCGGCCACTGCGGAGGTGCTCTGGAGATCGCCAATATCCTGCGCGGCGAGGATGGCTGCGGCAAGGATCTTATCATTGCGGAGGCGGGGGACCTGATGTATGGCTGCCGCAGTTATGAGGTCGGCAATATCCTTCACACGGGCCTGAAGGTCCACGTGCCGGTGGCGACACTGCCCGCCAGTGATATCGACCGCCTGATGAAAGTGCTGGGACCCATCTTCCCCTGCCTGCAGCCTGCGGCCAATGTGCTGGAGACCGGCTTTGAGGGCGCCGGCGCCATGCTGCACCCCATCCCCAGCCTCATGAACATCAACAAGATGGATCTGGGGCAGAGCTACGACTATTACATGGAGGGAATCACCCCACATATTGCCGATATCATCTCCGCTTGCGACAAGGAGCGTGTCGCTGTATGCAGGGCGCTGGGCGTGGATGCGCTGGCGCTGGGGGATATGCTGGTCAAGACCTACAAGCTGGAGCCGAAGGACAGCCTGTATGATCTGATTCAGAGCATCGAATCCTATCGCGCTCTGCGCAACCCGACCAATACCAAGCACCGGTTCATCGTGGAGGATACCATGTCCGGCTTGGTACCTCTGGCTTCCGTGGGCCATGCATTGGGCATCCCCACCCCGATGATGGACGCCTTTGTCAATATCGCCAGTGCTGTCTGCGGTCGGGACTTCTGGAAAGAGGGACGCACCGCAGAAAAGCTGGGGATGGCCGGCAAGACGCTGGAGGAGATTCAGGAGATGGTCCGCTGACCAGCGGCTTTTGGAGGAAAAGGCATGGATGTCATAGGGGCCATGAAGGCTAGAAGAAGTGTGCGGAGCTATCTGCCCCGCAAGGTGGAACAGGAAAAACTCAATGCAGTTCTGGAGGCTGTCCGCCTGACGCCTTCCCGACATAACGATCAGAATATCCGGGTGATCGTGGTACGGGACAGTGCCTTGAAGCAGCAGATCCGCCAGCAGGCTGAGACACAGCCCATGGTGGAGGAAGCAGATGTACTTTTGGTGTTCTGCGCTACGGACCGCACAGATTTTGTAATGCCCTGCGGGCAATATGGCTATGTAGTGGACATGTCTCTGGCCACAGGATTTGCTCTGCTGGAAGCGGCAGAACAGGGGTTAGATACGTGTATCATCTGTGCATTTAGAGAAGATGCGGTCAAAGATTTGCTGCATGTTCCGGCATCTGCGCGGGTCGTATCTATGGTAGCGCTCGGATATGGTGCGGACAACAGCCCCCGGAAGACAAAAAAGAATATGGAAGAAATCGTCAGCTATGACCGGTTTTAAAGGGGGCAACAAAAATGGCAGTTTCCGGTGAAAACCGGTGATTGTAAAATATGAAAAAGGAGAAGAGATGTTATGAAAAAAAAGTTGCTGCGGATTTTTTCCTCCGTGCTGTGTCTCTGCATGTTGACAACTGCATGTGGCGGCGGCACAGAAGATGCCGGAAACGGCGATGATGGGGGAGAGGCGAAAGATACTCTGACTATTGCCGTTCAGGCAGATATGGCAGACAAGGACCCTATCAACGGAAGCAGCACCAATGATACTTTGAAGATCAAGGCAAATGTCTACGAGACCCTGATCGAGCGCACAGTGCCGGAAGGAGAGTACAAGCCGCTTCTGGCCGAATCCTGGGAATTCAACGATGATGCCACTGAGCTGACAATGACTCTTCGGGAAGGCGTCATGTGCCATAACGGCGAGCCTTTGACGGCCGAGGATTGCCTCTTCTCTCTGCGCTGCCTGCGGGAGAGCTCCAACACCTCTGTTACCGACCATATGGATCTGGAAAACAGCTATGCGGTGGATGAGAGGACTTTTGTCATCGTGATGGACGAACCCTATATGCCTGTAATCGCCAACCTCTCATTCCCTACCTGCGTGATGTTCAGCCAGAAGGGATATGAGGAAGGAAACGGGGATTGGGCCAATATGGACATCGGTACCGGTCCTTATACCTGGGGCGAATGGTCTATCGGCAGCAGCGTGAGTCTGGTGGGCTTCGACGACTACTATGTGGAGGGCCAGCCTGCCATCAAGAATGTGGAATTCAGAGTGATTTCCGAAGATGGCAACCGCTACATCGAGGTGGAGACCGGCGGCGCAGATATGTGCTACAATCTTTCCGGCGTGGATATCGAGGCTGCCGAGGCCAATTCTGATGTTGTGGTATTCCGTGAGTATACGACGGACAACTGCTATCTGAGCTTCAATCTGCGGAATTCTCCCTTTGACGATGTCCGTGTCCGCCAGGCTATCGCTTATGCACTGGATATTGACGGTGCATGGGAGGTCTGCATGGACGGCGTCGGTCAGCCCGCGGAAGGCCTGCTGCCCAGCAATATTCCTGATTCCATCGCGGATGTGGACTCTCCCTATCATGTGGATTATCCGGTCTATGAATATAATCTTGAGAAGGCCAAAGAACTGCTGGCAGAGGCCGGTTACCCCGACGGGTTCTCCTGCAGATATCACGTGGGCCACATGGCTGTGCGTCAGGCCTATGGTGAGTTCTTTGCCAATGCACTGGGGCAGATCGGTATTGATGTGGAGATCGTTGCTTTGGACGCTGCCACAAACTCTCAGGCTTTGAAGGTGGAGCACAACTTCGATATTTATACCTGGGGCATCTCTGCCACCAACGGCGATATTGACTATGCGAACCGATTCTTCTACACCGATAACGCCAACAACATCTTCGGATACAGCGATCCTGAGATGGATGCCCTGATTGATGCTGCTGCTATGGAGGCGGACTCTGCAAAGCGCAGCGAACTGAATGCAGAAATCCAGCAGAAGGTGCTGGATGAATGTGTCATCGTTCCCATCTATCAGCAGGAGGATATCCACTGCTACACCAGCGATCTGCAGGGCTTCCGCAATGGCGCATTCCAGGCTCCGCTGCTGAAGTATTGCTACTTCGCGTAAAATGATTCTCCGGATTAAGGGTTTGATTTGATCCAAGGGATGGGTGGATAATACAACAATTATTCACCCATCCTATTTTTTTACATGACAGTACAAAAAAGCGGTGGCCTCCGGGGCGCCGCGCTGGTTGAGTGAGGAAAACGAACCATGCTGAAATACATTATCAAGCGAATCTTATGGATCATTCCCATATTGATCGGTGTAACCATTGTTGTTTTTACAATTCTCTATTTTTCTCCTGGTGATCCTGCTTATCTGGCCTTGGGAGATAACGCCACGCCGGAAGCTGTTGAGGCATACCGCATTGAGATGGGGATCAACGGGACCTACTGGGAGCGGCTGGGAAGGACACTGCTGGGCCTGTTTCAGGGGGACCTTGGAATCTCCTACCGCTCCAGAACTCCGGTTTTGAACGAACTTCTCGTGCGCTTCTCTGTAACATTCAATATCTCCGCATGGAGCATTGTTCTGGGCATTATACTTGGAATATTCTTCGGAATCGTAGCTGCTCTGAAACAGAACACCATTCTGGACTCTCTGTGCACAGGGTGCGCTTTATTTGGAATTTCCATGCCGATGTTCTGGCAGGGCCTGATGCTGATTCTGATTTTCTCCGTTGGACTGGGCTGGCTTCCGGCTTCGGGCTACGGGAATAGCTGGACGCAGATGATCATGCCGGTGGTTGCGCTGGGCGTGAATTCCTCTGCCACTATCATGCGGACAACCCGCAGCTCCATGCTGGAGGTTATGCGGCAGGACTATATCCGCACGGCCAAGGCAAAGGGCCAGACTTATTGGATGGTAATCCTGAGCCATGCATTGAAAAATGCTATGATCCCCATTGTCACCGTAATCGGGCTGCAGCTAGGTGTTCTGCTGGCCGGCTCCATTGTCACAGAGGTGATTTTCTCCATCAATGGCGTGGGAAAGTACCTGGTGGATTCCATGAATGCCCGAGACTATGCTGCCGTGCAGGGATGTGTGCTGCTGATCGCGTTTGTCTCGGCCATTTTGAACCTGATTGTAGATATCATCTACACGTTTATTGACCCCCGCATGAAGACCATGTATGAGAGCTCCAAGAGCGGGTTCTTCCGTTTCAAGAAGAGAGGAGAGAAGAAGGCGGCATGAAAAATCACAGTATGCTCTCCGAAATCTGGAGACGTTTTAAAAAGAACAAGCAGGCGCTGGTGGGACTGATCGTTTTGATCCTTTTCGTTCTCATCGCAATTTTCGCCGATCAGATCGCACCATACGGATATGATGATCAGGATGCCAGCCGTGCCATGATCGCGCCCTGCGCAGAGCATATTTTCGGCACAGACAACCTTGGCCGGGACCAGTTGAGCCGCCTGATCTATGGCAGCCGTTATTCTCTGGCCATCGGCTTCCTGGCGGTTGGAATTTCTGTCATTACAGGCGGAATTTTGGGTGTCCTGGCAGCCTACTATCCCAAGCTGGACAATATCATTATGCGCTGTATGGATCTGTTCATGGCCATTCCCCAGATGCTGCTGGCCATGTGCATTGTCACGGCACTGGGTTCCAGCTTGTTCAACCTGATGCTGGCGGTGGGCCTGTCTTCTACGCCAAAATTCGCGCGCGTGGTGCGGGCAGCAGTTATGTCAACACGGGAACAGGAGTTTGTCGAGGCGGCCCGAGCCATCGGCGCCAATAACTGGCGTATCATTGTCCACCACATTCTTCCCAATTCTATTTCCTCTCTGATCGTGCAGGCCACACTGGCCATGGCGGGCGCCATCATTTCCGCTTCTGCTCTGAGTTTCCTGGGATTTGGCATTCAGGCTCCGCTGCCGGAGTGGGGCGCAATGCTGTCCACCGGCCGGCGGTACATCCGGACAGAACCTTACCTCACGGTCATTCCCGGCCTTGCCATCATGGTGGTGGTCTATGCACTCAACGTTGTAGGAGATGGCCTGCGGGACTGCCTGGACCCCAGATTGAAGAAGTGAGCGGTGAAAGGAGTACGGTATGGCTGAAAATATATTGGAAGTGCACGACCTTGAAATCCGTTATGTGACAGACGAGGAAACTGTGCAGGCGGTGAATGACATCACCTTTTCTCTGGAGAGGGGCGAAAGTATCGGCCTGGTGGGGGAGACCGGTGCCGGAAAGACCACCACGGCCCTTGGAATCATGGGGCTGGTGCCGGATCCGCCAGGAGAGATCGTAAAGGGATCGATCCTGTTTGAGGGAGAGGATCTGCTGAAACTCTCAGAAAAGCAGATGCGCCGGATCCGCGGCGGAAAGATCTCCATGATCTTCCAGGATCCCATGACTTCCCTGAACCCGGTGACACGGGTAGGAGATCAGATTGCAGAAGTGATCCTGCTGCACAACAAGATCTCGAAGGCCGAGGCCCGGAAGCGTGCTATGGAGATGCTGGAGCAGGTGGGTATCCCCGGCGCCCGTTGCGACGACTACCCCCACCAGTTTTCCGGCGGCATGAAGCAGCGGGTGATGATCGCTATCGCCCTGGCCTGCAGCCCAGAGCTGCTGATCGCGGACGAGCCTACCACAGCCTTGGACGTGACGATCCAGGCGCAGGTGCTGGAGCTGATGAAAAAATTGAAGCAGGAGTATCAGACCTCCCTGATCCTCATCACTCATGATCTGGGCGTTGTGGCGAAGATCTGCGACAAGGTCGCGGTGGTGTACGCCGGGGAGATCGTGGAATCCGGAACCCTCAAGGAAATTTATACAGATAAGCGGCATCCGTATACCATCGGTCTGTTTGACTCTCTGCCGGATATTGAGAACGACGCATCTACGCTGAAAGTGATTCAGGGCATGGTACCGGACCCCGCAAACCTTCCGGATGGATGCAAGTTCCACCCCAGATGTCCCTATGCGACAGAAGCCTGCCAGACCGGAAAAATCAAGCCGGTGAAGCTTTCGGACTCTCACATGGTCCGCTGCAACCGTTTTTCTGACACGGAGGTTTGAGTATGGCTGAGATTTTAAGAGTAGAAGACCTGACAAAGTATTTTGCCACCAAAAAGGGGACACTCCATGCAGTGGATGGCGTCACCTTCGGTCTGCGGGAGGGACAGACGCTGGGGATCGTGGGAGAATCCGGCTGCGGAAAGTCTACACTGGGCCGGGTGATCCTGCACCTGCATCAGAGAACAGGCGGCCGGATTATCTTTCAGGGAAAGGATATCTCGGACGTGACCAAGGCGCAGCTGAAAGAGCTTCGCAAGGATATGCAGATCATTTTCCAGGATCCCTACGCATCTCTGAACCCCAGAATGTCCATCGGAGATATCATCGCAGAGCCTTTGAAGATCTATAAGCTCTGCAATTCCAAAGAGGAGCAGCAGAAAAAAGTCCGTGAGATCATGGATGTGGTGGGACTGGCAGAGAGAACCTATGGCCTGTATCCGCATGAACTGGATGGTGGACGCCGCCAGCGGGTAGGTATCGCCCGGGCGCTGATTCTGGATCCCAAGCTGGTGGTCTGCGATGAGCCGGTCTCTGCTTTGGACGTGTCCATTCAGGCACAGATTCTGAACCTGATGATGGAGCTCCAGAAGGAGCGGAATCTCACATATCTGTTTATCACCCACAACCTGTCCGTGGTCAAGCATATCTCCGATGATATCACGGTGATGTATCTGGGACAGATGGTAGAGAAGGCTGGATCCGCAGAGATCTTTGCCCACCAATATCATCCCTATACAAAGGCATTGATTTCTGCGATCCCGCTGCCCAAGTACAATGCGCCGGATAATCAGATCATTTTGAAGGGTGAGATCACTTCGCCTATCAACGTGACAAAGTCCTGCCGCTTCGCCCCCAGATGTGTATATGCGAAGCCGGAATGTTTTGAAAATGAGCCCCAGCTGGAAGAGATCGAAAAGGATCATTTTGTCAAATGCCATTTTGTGAGGGAGATTAATGGCCTGTGATAAATCCCGATTTAGGATCAGAAAGAGGTAAGGATGGAAAAAACGTTTGACTTTGACCACTTTGAAAGCCGCCTGCCGTGGGGGCAGGTTAAGTGGGAGCCAGCTGAACTGGAAAAGACTTTTGGAACCCAAGACGTTCTGCCCGCCTGGATTGCAGATATGGATCTGAAGACGCTTCCGGAGGTTCAGGAAGCCATCATTGAGGCAGCTAAGAACGGCATGTATGGATATACCAAAGTCACTGATGAGGTTATTGCGTCCTATCTGCGCTGGCAGCAACGGAGAAATGGCTGGAATGCGGCGGCGGACTGGTTCCGTTTTACCCCCGGTGTCGTGACAGCCATCAATCTCCTGCTGCTGTCAGAGACGGAGGAAGGCGATGAGGTCCTGATCCAGAGACCGGTGTATTATCCCTTCGCTGATTCGATACAGCAGCAGAAACGGGTTGTTGTAAACAGTCCGTTACAGCTCAGGGATGGGCGCTATGAGATCGACTTTGCAGATTTTGAGAGGAAAGCGGCATCCCCCAGATGCAGGGCCTTTGTTTTAAGCAACCCGCACAATCCGGTGGGCCGTGTTTATACGGAGGAGGAGCTCCGCAGAGTGGGCGAGATCTGCCGCAGGCATCATGTGTTTGTAATCGCAGATGAGATCCACAGCGATCTGATCTTCCCGGGCCACCAGCATATCGTGTTTGCCTCGCTGGGCCAGGACTATGCGGAAAACTGTGCCGTTTGCCATGCTCCATCCAAAACATTCAATCTGGCGGGGCTTTCTTTTTCCTGCATTATGATCCCCAATGAGGAACGCCGGAAACGATTTGACCAGATGTTCGCACGGTATTGTCGTGCCCATCCGAACTTTTTTGCCCCCGTTGCTGCAAAGGCTGCCTGGGACCACGGGGAAGCCTGGCTGGATTCATGCCTGGCTTATATTCAGAAAAATGACCAGTTCGTTCGGGAGTTTGCGGAAGATACTTGGAATGGAGACGTCAAGATCTCCCCTCTGGAGGGGACCTATCTCCAATGGATTGACTTCCGGAGACTGGAGCCGGATGCCGAAAAACTGCGCCAAAAGATGCTGTATCAGGCCCATGTGGCGATGGACGAAGGCAGTATGTTCGGCCCAGAGGGAAATGGATTTGAACGATTGAACCTGGCTGCACCCCGAAATCTGATCGAGGAGATCATGGATCGCATCGCCGCAGTATTACGGTAAGAGAACACCAATCCTAAATTACTGGAGGAGTAAACAGGAATGAAAATTTACAAAAAAAGCATGCTGATTGAGGAGAGCGACAACGTCGCAGTTGCCGTAGAGCCTATCCAGGCGGGTGAGTGCACACTAGTGGCTGGTGAGGAGATCACGGCCAACGAATATATCAAAGAGGGGCACAAAATCGCCCGCACTGATATCGAAAAAGGAGCCGAGATCATCAAGTATGGTGTACATATCGGCGTGGCCACCCAGTTCATCAAAAAGGGAGACTGGGTACATGAGCACAATGTTTACGATGACTTTGAGGAAATCAACCGGGAACAGCGTGCTTACTATCGCTCCATGGCACCGGATGCCATGGATTACACGATCCACCATAAATACAAAAAGGAAGAGTTGGGCCTGCCGGAGACGATCATGGGCTATAAGCGGGCAGACGGTTCCTTTGGGATCCGGAACCAGGTGGTGGTGATCTCTCTGGTTCAGTGCTCCAACAATGCGGCGCAGCGGATCTCTGCTGCCTGTAATGTCCCTGCCACGTTTGTCGATGCGGCTTGCGGTGAGTTTCCGGATCGCTTTGAGCGGACCCGCAGAGGATTCATCACAACCGGCACGCACCCGAACACTTTTGGCGTGGTACTGCTGTCCCTGGGGTGCCAGCAGACAGATCCTGAAGATGTGGCGGAGGAGATCCGTAAGACTGGCCGGCCGGTGGTGAATATCAGCATCCAGGCGGACGGCGGTGTCACCAAGGCCATCCAGGACGGGATTGCAGCTGTGGAGGATCTGAAGCGGCAGGCAGAGGCCCAGAAGCGCGAACCCTGCCCCCTCAGCGGACTGATTATCGGCGGCTATAACGGCGGATCTGACTGGACCAGCGGCCTGTCCGCCAATCCGGTGGTGGGTGAGGCAATCGATATGCACCTGTCCGCCGGCGGAAGAGCGGTGGAGGTTTGTGGCCGCGGCGGCTATCCCACCACAGCGGCTTCTTATGAGATCGGCATGCGCCTGATGGATATCGGAGATTTCTTCAATGAGGACTGCACCCGCAGAGGCGGTAAGGGCCTCTCCCAGGTCAATCCCACTCCCGGCAATAAGGCGGGCGGACTGACCACTATGACCGAGAAGAACCTGGGCAGCTTCAAAACCCAGGGACATCGCCGGATCCTGGGGATCCTGGACTGCGGTGATCCGGTCCCCGGCGCGGGAGCCTGGGGCATCAACCAGGCACAGGGCGCCAATGATGCCTATGCGTCCACCACGCTGGCCATGAGCGGATGCCATATCTGCCTCTTCACCACTGGGCGGGGCAACCCCATCGGCAACGCATGTATGACGACCATCAAGATCACAGGCAACCCCCAGACTGCGACGGCGCTGGAGGACATGATCGACTACTCCGCAGCTCCCATGCTGTATGGGGAACTGAGCCTGCAAGAAAGCGGCCGCGAGCTTTACGAGCTGCTTCTGCGTGTGGCCAACGGCGAGGAGACAAAGGCGGAAAAGCTGGGAGATTATAGCTGGACAACGCCCCACGGAACCAGTTACAACGGCGACTATTGATTTCTGCTGCGCAGGCCCCGGGTGGGATCGGAACAGACGACCGGAAGTGTATTCCGGTCGTCTGCGCTGATTTCCCGTGCAGACGGCCACGCTGTATGTTGCCATATAAAAGGAGAGACTGATTACGAAAAACAAAAAAACCAAAGCTATATATTTGATGCTGGTCTCATCGCTGTCCTTTTCCATCATGCAGGTATTTGTCAAATTGAGCTCTGAAGAGGTGGGGACATTTGAGCAGACCTTCTTCCGCAATCTTGTCAGCCTGATTATTGCAGCTGTTATGGTCCGACGGGAAAACCTGCAGGTTTTTCAGGAGATCAAACGAGGGGGCTGGGCGCTTTGGGGAAGGTCGTTCTTCGGCTTTCTGGGGATCGTGCTCTTCTTCTATGCGGCCGGTCACGCCCGCCAAGCGGATGTAGCTATGCTGAACCGGGCATCTCCGGTATTTGTCACACTGCTCGCCGGTATTTTCCTGAAGGAGAAGATCACTCCCGTCAAGATCGCCTCAACGATCCTGTGTCTTGTGGGCGCATATATCGCCATGCAGCCGTCCTTCGACTCCAACCCGTTCCCGCTTCTGGCGGCTTTGCTGGCAGCGGTGGTATCCGGCATGGCTTACACCATGTTGTCCTACTGTAAAAATTTCACGCACCCATCTGCGATTATCTTCCACTTTTCCGCACTGAGTACGGTCTGCGCAGGACTGATGATGCTGCCGAATCTGGTGATTCCGTCTCCAAAGGTATTCGTGATGCTTTTGCTGATCGGCGTCTTTGCGGCAGGGGGACAGTTCTTCCTGACATACGCTTATCAGCAGGCCCCGGCCTCTGAGGTCAGCATCTATCAGTATTCCGGTGTTGTGTTCACTGCCGTGTTCAGCTATGCCTTTTTGGGAGAGACCCTGAGCAAAAGCTCCATAATTGGTGGGATTGTGATTCTGGGCGCTATATTCTGGGTGTTTGAAAACACCAGGAAAGAAAAGAACACATGATTTGAAAATCTTGTGATCACATAAGCTGCAGTTCCCTACGGAATTCCAGGCTATTCACCAATAAGCAGGGAACGTCATGGCCGTGTTCAATTTTACTGAAATGACATTTACTCTTTGCATTTTGACCTGGTCTGTACATACAGAACCCGGCGCCGGGAATTCCCGGCGCCGGGTTTTTGTGCGGATTTGGTCCCTTCACGCTTGACCGGAGGGCTGCCTTTGCCTGGGGCTCTGCCGCCGGACTCCGGGACATGCCCGTGCAGCCTTGGACGGGGCGCTTTCCGCGTTCACAGCTTTTTGACGAACAGCGCACGGATGGCGTTGAGCACTGCCAGGATCATCACACCCACATCGGCGAAGATGGCCAGCCACATATTGGCGAACCCCAGGGCCACAAGCACCAGACACGCCAGCTTGATGCCGATGGCAAAGACGATGTTTTCATAGACGATCCGCAGGCACTTGCGGGAGATCCGGATGGCCTTTGCGATTTTGGCGGGATCGTCATCCATCAGGACCACGTCGGCGGCCTCGATGGCGGCATCGGAGCCCATGGCGCCCATGGCAATACCGATATCCGCCCGGCTGAGGACCGGGGCGTCGTTGATGCCGTCCCCCACGAAGGCCAGCTTTCCCCGCTCAGAGTTGTCCAGCAGCAGTTCTTCCACCTTTTCCACCTTTCCGGCGGGGAGCAACTCGGCGTAAACCTGATCGATGCCCAGGGACTGGGCCACCTGGTCTGCCACCGGCTTGGCGTCGCCGGTGAGCATGACGGTCCTATGAACACCGGCGGACCGCAGCGCCTGGACAGCCTCCCGGGCGTGGGGCTTCACCACGTCGGAGATGACGATATGTCCGGCATACTTCCCGCCGACGGCCATGTGGATGATGGTGCCTACGCTGTGACAGGGGATGTACGGCACGCCCAGCCGGTCCATCAGCTTGTCGTTGCCGGCGGCTACCTCCACGCCGTCCACTTTGGCGATGACGCCGCTGCCGCTGATCTCCTGAACATCCGTCACCCGGCTGCGGTCGATCTCCCGGCCATAGGCCCGCTGCAGGCTTTTGCTGATGGGGTGGCTGGAAGCGCTCTCCGCCAGAGCGGCGTACTCCACCAGCTTCTCGTTCTCCATTTCATGATGGTGGATGCCGTTGACCTCAAACACGCCCTGGGTCAGAGTGCCGGTCTTGTCAAAGACCACCGTTTTGGTTTGGGACAGAGTCTCCAGATAGTTAGAGCCCTTCACCAGCACGCCGGCGTTGCTGGCCCCGCCGATGCCGGCAAAGAAGCTGAGAGGGATGCTGATGACCAGAGCGCAGGGACAGCTGGCCACCAGGAAGGTGAGGGCCCGGTAGACCCAGACGCTCCAGCCGGCGGGCAGGCCCAGAAGGAGCGTCCGGGCCAGAGGGACCAGGATGGCCAGGGCCAGGGCGGCGAAACACACGGCGGGGGTATACACCCGGGCGAACCGAGAGATGAAGTCCTCCGACCGAGACTTGCGGGAGGAGGCGTTCTCCACCAGGTCCAGGATCTTGGACACCGTGGACTCGCCGAATTCCCGGGTGGTACGGATTTTCAGCAGCCCGGTCATGTTGACGCAGCCGCTGATGATCTCGTCCCCCTCCCGGACCTCCCGGGGCAGGGACTCGCCGGTGAGGGCGGCGGTATTCAGGGTGGAGGCGCCCTCCACCACAGTGCCGTCGATAGGAACCTTCTCGCCGGGCTGGACCACAATAACGGTGCCGATGGACACCTCGTCCGGGTCTACCTGCTCCAGCTTCCCGTCCTGTTCCACGTTGGCGTAGTCCGGGCGGATGTCCATCAGCTCACTGATGTTCCGGCGGCTCCGGCCTACTGCATAGCTCTGGAACCACTCGCCGATCTGATAGAACAGCATGACGGCGATGGCCTCGGTGTAATCCCCGCTCCGCTCGTACAGGGCCAGGGCAATGGCGCCCACAGTGGCCACGGCCATCAGGAAGTTCTCGTCGAACACCTGGCGGTTTTGGATGCCCTTCAGGGCCTTTCGCAGGATGTCGTAACCTGCGATCAGATAGGGGATCAGGTACAGCCCAAACCGCATCCAGCCTGTGACGGGGAGAACATGCAGGACAGCCAGCAGGGCCGCCGCTGTCAGAATGCGGATCAGCATGATTTTCTGCTTTTTATTCATGAGGTTCACTTCCGATCTGAGCCGCTCCGTGCGGCTGATAATTCAATAAACGTTTAATTGTTTTGGGAAAGAAAACACCCCGCCTCCGGAGGGGGTGCTTTCCTGAAAAACGCGCTTACAGGTAGATTTCGCAGTCGTCCTCCACCTTTTTGCAATTTCTGCGGACCTGCTCCATCACGGCCTTGGGGTCCTGCCCCTCCGCGAATTCCACGATCATCTTCAGCGCCATGAAGTTCACGGTGGCGCTCTGGACGCCTTCGGTCTTCCGGGCGGCCTCCTCCATCTTGTTGGCGCAATTGGCGCAGTCCACATCGATCTTATAGGTTTTTTTCATATAAAAGTCTCCCTTCAGCAATTGAGCAAAACGATTAAGCAATTATTTAATCTATGGTCTTATCATACACGGGGCGGCCCCCCAAGTCAACGGGGGAGGGAGAGAATCTTCCGATTGGGCAAAAACTCCTTCCGATTGGGCCAATGCGGGGCGGCATATTTTCGCTCTTCCAGAATGGCGCGGGGTGTGGTAGAATACAAAACCAGAAGGAGGGACGACCGATGGAAGAAAAGAAGCTGCCCCACGACCATGGACAGTCCATGGAGCGGGAGCTGGAACAGATGCCCAGCGTGGACGATTTCCAGACAGTGGCTGACATCTTCAAACAGCTGGGGGACGGCAGCCGCATCCGGATTTTTTGGCTGCTGTGCCACTGTGAAGAGTGCGTCATCAACCTCTCCTCCATGGTGGAGATGAGCTCCCCGGCGGTGTCCCACCACCTGAAGCAGCTGAAGGCCGGCGGCCTGATCGTCAGCCGGCGGGACGGGAAAGAGGTCTACTATAAGGCTGCCGAGACGGAGCGGGCCCAGCTGCTGCACCACATGATTGAGGCGATGGTGGAGATTGCCTGCCCCTCGGCGTGAGGTGGGAAGGAGCGGCGGAATGAAGCAAGCGGATTGCCTGCGGATGGCTCTGGCGGAGCTGCCGCAGGGGACTATGGAGATCGTGGGGCGCCCTGCGGCCGAACCTGGGGTTTTGTTCACCGGGACATTTCAGGGAGAGACGGATGGACGGGGACGGATGGAGGTCTACCCGGTCTTTCCGGGGGTGGAGGCGTCCTTCAACACGGTCCTGGGCACCTATGCCGCCTTCCGGCACGAGGCGGCCCGGTCCACGCTGGAGATCAACCACTGCCGCCTGGGCCGGGTGGGCTGGGACCTGCGGGACGGCATGTCGGTCTATCTGGGGGAGGGCGATCTGTCCCTCCACAGTGCGGACTGCTGCGCGGATTCTGTGATGCACTTCCCGGCGGAGATGTACGCGGGGCTGATGATCTGCGTAGATTTGACCCATCTGGCGGAGTCGCCGCCCCCCATCTTGGCGGAGGCGGACTTCCAGGCCGAGAGGCTGGCGGAAAAATTCTGCGGAGGCGGGACCTTCGCCCTTCCGGCGGGACCGGAGCTGGAGGAGATCTTCCGGCCCCTGTACCGGCAGCCGGAGATGCGGCGGCTGCCCTATCTCCGGCTGAAGCTCCAGGAGCTGCTGCTGTATTTGGAGGGGCTGGAGTCCGGCGGGCGGGAGCTGACCCGGTACGGCTCCCAGCAGACGGCGCGTATCCAGGAGATCCACGCATTGCTGACCGAGCACCTGGACCGGCGGTACACCATTGAGGAGCTCTCCCACAGGTATCTGCTGAACACCTCCACCTTGAAGGAGGTGTTCAAGGCGGTGTACGGCCTGCCCATCGCCACCTATATGAAAGAGTACCGGGTGCGCAGGGCCATGGAGCTGCTGCGGGAGAGCGGCGGGAGCATCGCCGCCATCGCGGCCGCCGTGGGCTACGAGAGCCAGGGGAAATTCACCCGGGCATTCAAGGATGTGACGGGACAGCTCCCCACGGAGTACCGGCGGGAGCACCGGGGCTGACCCCGGAGTGAGATAGACGACCGGTTCCGCCGGTCGCCGGAGAGGAGGAGCGGAAGATGGCAGCAGACAGCGGGACTCGGACACTGGTCCGGCCCAGAAGGCGGATCGCCTCCCTGGATGCCCTGCGGGGCCTGACGCTGGTGAGCATGATCGCCTATCACGCCTGCTGGGACTTGGTGTATCTGTTCCACGCGGACTGGGATTGGTACCGGGGCACCGGCGCGTACATCTGGCAGCAGAGCATCTGCTGGACCTTTATCCTCCTCTCCGGATTTTGCTTCAGCCTGGGGCGGCGGCCCCTCCGGAGGGGACTGACGGTGTTCGGCTGCGGCTGGGTGGTGACGCTGGTGACGGTGCTCTTCATGCCGGAGGAGCAGATCTGGTTCGGCGTGCTGACGCTGATCGGCTCCTGCATGTTGCTGATGGTCCCACTGGAAAAACTGCTGCGGCACGTACCTGTGGGGGTGGGCCTCGCCGCCAGCGCGGCCTTGTTCACCCTGCTGCGGAACGTGAACCAGGGGACGCTGGGATTTGAGGACTGGACGCTGGGAACGGTACCGGAGGGACTTTACCGTAATCTGCTGACGGCGTACATAGGATTTCCGCCGCCGGACTTTTTCTCCACGGATTATTTCTCCCTGCTGCCCTGGCTGTTCCTGTTCCTGGCGGGGCATTTTCTCCGCCGCCTGCTGGCCGGGCCGATGGAGCGGCTGGATCCGGACGCGCTCCGGTGTCCGCCCCTGTGTGCCTTGGGCAGGCAGTCCCTGCCGGTATATATGCTCCACCAGCCGATAGTCTATGGGGTGCTGCTGGGCGGGGCTGCCCTGCTGGGACGGTGATATGGGACAGAATTTAGATGATGTCCTATACCGCTCCTCCGGGTGGGGGAGCGGTTTTTCTTGACGGGCCTCTGGGAGCGTCATATAGTAAACAAATGAAGAATGCCGGAGGCGAACTCCGGCACGGGAGGTTTGACAGGCATCGCGGGAAAGGACAGGTCATGCTGGAGAAAGCGGGAAAAAACAGCGGAGACAACAGGCGGGACAACCGCGGATTGGTCCTGCGCATGGTTGCCACCGGCGCATGCCGGACCCGGCGGGATCTGGTGGTGAGAACGGGCTTGAGCAAAATGACCATCTCCAATATCGTGGGTGAGATGATCGACGGGGATGTCCTGCGAGAGAGCGAGGTGGTGTGCAGCGAGGAGCCGGGGCGGAACCCCGTGCGCCTCCGGCTCTCACCCGAAGCGCCGAAGGCAGCGGGCGTGGCGTTCCTCCCGGGCCGTTGTGAGAGTGTTCTGTGCGGGCTGGACCTCCGGGTATTCCGGCGGGCTGGCACGGACCTGCCGAAGGACGCTCCGGAGGCGGTGCGGCGGGAGACCGCTCTCAGGCTGTTGGACAAGATGCTGTCCGGGACGGCTGGTGTACGGGCCATCGGCTTGGCGGCGGACCTGCCCTGGCGGCCCGGCGGGGAGCAGATGTGTCCCTCGGAATCCGTGCGTCCGGCAGTCCGGGAGCGGTACGGCCTCCCGGTATTCCTGGAGGACACCTGCCAGAGCGCTCTGCTGGTGGAGAGCCTGTTCGGCAGGGCCCGGAACTGCCGGGACGTGCTGTTTGTCAGCCTGGGGGACCGGGTGGGCAGCGCGGTCCTCAGCGGCGGGCAACTGTGCAGGGGCCGGGGAGGACGGCCCCTGGGGCTGGGCCATGTCACCATCTGCGCCGGTGGCCGTCCCTGCCGGTGCGGCGGCCGTGGCTGCCTGGAGCTGTACGTTCGTTCGCCGGAGGTGCTGAAAAAACTGTATCATCGAACGGGACTGGAGGCTTCCTACGCCGATTTCTGCCGGATAACCGGCAGCGGGGAAGTAGACCGGGTGTTCCGGGAGACCGTGGACTTTCTGGCTGCAGGGATCGCCAGCGCCCTGAATCTGCTGAACAGCGAACTGGTGTTGCTGGGCGGCGACGGACTCTGCTGGACCGACCGGCACGTGGCGGATCTGGAATCCGCCATTGCCCGCCTGCGCCCAGCGGATGGGGGCGGCAGAGTCCTGGTGAGAAAGCCGCGCTTCCTGGGGGAGGGAGCGCTTCTGGGGGCGGCCTGCGGCGGGATCGCCCGGATCTTCTCGGGGGAGCTACCTCTTCAAAACGGGTGATTTCCCGGGGCGGCTTGCCGCAATATCGGAAATCCCACAAAAAGTACATTTTTCTCCTATAAAAACATCAGCTAAACGATTGACATTGAACGCTGGAAATGGTTTAATAATCGATGCGAATGATTGCAAAACCACCTCAGACAAGGAGGACCACTGGTGGACCTTT
Source organism: Oscillibacter acetigenes (assembly GCF_025567605.1). NCBI lineage: Bacteria > Bacillati > Bacillota > Clostridia > Eubacteriales > Oscillospiraceae > Oscillibacter > Oscillibacter acetigenes. Next base: position 370,137 of record NZ_JAOQKG010000004.1, read on the forward strand.
ACAGCGTTGGCGAGATGCTAGTTGACTTTTTGCCGGGCAGTGAGCCCGGAAGCTATATTCGAAACGCCGGGGGCGCCCCTGCAAATGTGGCCATCGCCGCCGCCCGGAACGGGTTGGAGGCGGCCATGTGCTGCTCTGTGGGGGATGACGACTTCGGGCGGTACCTGCTGGGCACCCTCCGGGAAAACAGGGTGCGCTGTATCCGGCGGGAGCCCTGCCGGGAGGCGGTCACCACCATGGCGTTTGTCTCTTTGACGGAGGAAGGGGAGCGGAGCTTCACCTTTGTCCGCAAGCCTGGAGCGGATATGTTCCTTCGGGAGGAGGACGTACGGGAGGCGGACATCCGGGACACGGTGATCGTCCACGCCGGGTCGTGTTCTCTCTCCGCCTCCCCAGCGGCAGAGGCCACAGCCAAGGCCCTGCACCTGGGTCGGGAGATGGGCAGGCTGGTGAGCTTTGATGTGAATTACCGGGACATGATGTGGAACGGCAGTCAGGAGGCCTGCGCCGCAAAGGTGCGGGAGATCCTGCCGGACGTGGATCTGCTGAAGATCTCAGAGGAGGAGGCCGATATGCTGGGGGGCGAGGCGGAGCTGCCCGCCCTTATGGAGCGGTACGGATTGACGCTGGTGGTGCTGACCCTGGGCGGTCAGGGTGCCAGAGGATATTTCCGGGGGCGGCGCCTCGCTGTCCCGGGTCGGCGGGCCCACTGCGCGGATGCAACCGGCGCCGGAGACGCCTTCTGGGGCGGAATGCTGTCTCAGATGCGATTCCGGGGTGTCACCCAGGCGGAGCAGCTGACGGAGCCGCTGGTGCAGGAGGCGCTGGAGTACGGCAACGTCAGCGGATGGCTCTGTGTTCAGGGCAGAGGGGCGATCCCCTCCCTGCCCACCCGGCAGGAGATCGAGCGGCATCTGGTGTAAATGCGGGATTTTTACCGAAAACCGGGAAAAATTTATTGACAAAAAGAAGACGGGCTTTTATAATAAAACGTGCAAGGGAGCTTCCGCGAGGAGGCTGAGATGAGGGGCCGGTCCCTCGACCTGACCTGATGTGGGTAATGCCAACGTAGGGACGCAGCACAAGCTATTCGTGCGGAGTCTCTTCCGCACGGAAGAGATAGGATTGGAGCGAAGGCGGGGTGTCCCAAAGGGGACCCCGCCTTTTTGCATGGGGGCGGACCGGCCATTGGATAGGAGGAATACGAATGAGAACGACACAGCGGCTGTACGAGGCCGCCCATCCCATCTGGGAGCAGTGCCATGACCATCCCTTTGTCCGGGGGATTGGAGACGGCAGCCTGGACCTGGAGAAGTTCCGGTGGTTCCTGCTGCAGGACTATCTGTACCTGTTCGACTACGCCCGGGTGTTCGCCTACGGTGTAGTGAAGGCCCGGGACCCCGGCCTGATGCGGACCTTCTCCGCCAATGTGGACGCGATTCTGGGCGGGGAGATGAAGGTCCACCGGGCCTACATGGCTCGGTTGGGCATCACGGAGGAGCAGGTGTTTTCTGTCCAGCCGGCCCTCTCCAATTTGTCCTATACCCACTACATGCTCTCCTGTGCCGCCGCGGGCGGGCCGGCGGAGATCATCGCCGCCATCCTCTCCTGCTCCTGGAGCTATGCGGAGATCGGCACGCGCTTGGCGGCCATCCCCGGCGCGGCGGACCACCCCTTCTACGGCGAGTGGATCCGCAGCTACGCGGGGGAGGACTACCAGAAAACCAACGACGCACTGGTGGAGCTGATGGACACCCTGGCGGAGAGCTGCACGGAGGCGGAATACCAGCGGCTGGAGGAGATCTTCGTCAACTGCAGCCGGTATGAGCTGGGCTTCTGGGAGATGGCCTGGACGCTGGAGCGATGACCATGCTGGAATTTCAGAACGTCTCCTATCAGTACCCCAGCGAGGACTTCGATATCATCGACCACCTGAGCTTTGCCGTGGAACCCGGCTCCTTCCACTGCATCATCGGCATCAGCGGCTGCGGAAAGAGCACCATCTTCCGCATGACCAACGGACTGCTAAAGCCCAAGGCGGGGACCATTCTGGTGGAGGGGAAGTCCATTGTGGGACGCAAGCACTACTGCGGCTATATGCCCCAGAAGGACCTGCTGTTCCCCTGGCGAACCGTGGGAGAAAATGTGGCGCTGCCCTTGGAGATCCAGGGGGAGCTGACCCGTGCGGAGCGCCGGGACCGGGCGGAGGCGGCGCTGGCCGACGTGGGACTTGCCGGCTGCGGCAGCAAGATGCCGGACGAGCTCTCTGGCGGGATGCGGCAGCGGGCGGCCTTTGCCCGCACCATGCTGACGGGCTGCGACCTGCTGCTGCTGGACGAGCCCTTCTCCGCCCTGGACTTCCTCACCCGGATCTCCATGCAGGAGTGGCTGCTGGACCAGTGGCAGCGGCACAAGAGGACCATCCTCTTCATCACCCACGACGTGGAGGAGGCGCTGTTCCTCTCCTCCAGCGTGCTGGTGGTGGAGCGCACCCCCATCCGGGAGCTGGCGGAGATTCCGGTCCCCGCGTCCTTCCCGCGGGACCGCTCCTGCCTCAAACTGCCGGAGATGGTGGAGCTGAAGGAGCATCTCATCGACCTTCTGCGAAAGCAGGTGACCCCATGAAAAAGACCTGTAAAGCAAATCTACCTGCCATGATTTTTCTCTTCGCCCTGTTGATTCTCTGGCAGGCGGGGGCCATGGGATTAGACGCGGCCTATATCCTGCCGTCTCCCACCCAGATCCTGGCGAAGCTGTGGGAGCTGCGGGATGTCCTCTTCACTGTTCATCTGCCCGCCACCATGCTGGTGACGGCCATCGGCCTGGGGATCTCTCTGGTGCTGGGCCTGGCCCTGGCGGTGGTGATGGACGAGAGCGACCTGGTCCGCAAGATGATCTATCCCATCGTGGTGGTGTCCCAGACCATTCCCACCACCGCCATCGCACCGCTCTTTGTGCTGTGGTTCGGCTACGGCATCTGGAGCAAGGTGCTGGTGACAGTGCTCATCACCTTTTTCCCCATCACCATCACAGTGTACGACGGGCTCCGCTCCGCCAAGACGGAGATGGCGGAGCTGCTGGAGACTTACGGTGCCACGAAGAAGGACATCTTTTTGAAGATCAAGGTGCCCTGCGCCCTGCCATACTTCTTCTCCGCCGTCAAGATGGCGGTGCCCATGAGCATCATCGGCGCGGCCATCGGCGAGTGGTTGGGGGCCAAGAGCGGCCTGGGCTACTTCTCCCGCCGCATGATGACCCAGTTGGACGGCGCCGGGGTGTTCGCCCCTATTGTGCTGCTGTCCGCGGCGGCCATCCTGGCGGTGGCCGTTGTGAACCTGCTGGAAAAGCGGTTCGTCCGCTGGAGGGGAGAGTCCTGAAACCTGCGGGGCGGGCCCCGCAGGAATCACCTGGATCCAGTTTATAAAGAAAGGAAGATTGATGATGAAACAGAAACTTGCGCTGTTGCTGACGGCGCTTCTGCTGCTCACCGGCTGCTCCTCCGGCGGAAGCGGGGACACGGCGGACGGGCAGGACGATGGAGAGCTGGAGACCATCGACGTGGTGCTGGACTGGTATCCCAACGCCGTCCATGCTTTCCTCTACGAGGCGGAGGAGAAGGGCTACTTTGCGGAGGAGGGCCTGCAGGTGAATATCTTGTTCCCCTCTAACGCCAGCGATCCCCTGACCATGACGGCGGCGGGCCGGGCGGATATCGGCTTCTACTATCAGGAGGACACCATCATCGCCAAGGCCAATGAGGACGTGCCGGTGAAGGTGCTGGGAGCTGTGGTCCAGCAGCCCATCAGCATCGTCTGTGCCCTGGCGGAGAAAAACATCAAGACCCCGGAGGACCTGATCGGCAAGACCATCGGCTACTCCGGCACCCGCTTCGGCGAGGTGGCGGTGGGCCAGATGTTGGAGACTGTGGGCGCCACGCTGGATGACGTGGAGTTGATCGACGTGGGCTTTGACCTGATGAGCGCCATGACCACCGGAAATGTGGACGCCACCTTCGGCTGCTTCATCAACCACGAGGTTCCTGCGCTGGAGGAGGAGGGCTTCGCCGTGGACTACATGGAGGTCATGGACTACGGCGTACCCAACTACTACGCGCTGATGCTGGTGACCGGCGAGGACCAGCTGGAGGCCAACCGGGACAAGTACACTCGGTTCCTGCGGGCCTGTCAGAAGGGCTTTGCCGATATGCAGGCGGACCCGGAGGAGGCGTTGGGGCTCCTGTTGGCCAACCAGGACGAGGAGAACTTCCCCTTGACGGAGTCCGTGGAACGGCGAAGCTTTGATGTGCTGCTGCCCATCATGGAGACGGCCGACGCGCCCTTCCTGTCCCAGGACGTGTCCGTGTGGCAGGAGAACATCGACTGGCTCCAGAAGGTGGGCATGATCGACGCCGCCTTCGATCCGGCGGAGGTCATGGTGGACCTGCTGGCGGAGTGAGGCACGGCCGATGGAGGATGCCAAGAGACAGACACTGGCCCGGATCGTCCGGGCCGGGGCGGAGGAGATGCTGCCCCGCCAGCTGGCGCTGCTGGAACAGATCTGCGCCATCGACAGCGGCACCGGCAATGAGGCGGGCAACGCCGCCGTGACCGGGCTGCTGGAGCCGGTGCTCTCCGAGCTGGGGGCCCGGACAGAGCGGGTGACGGAGCCTGGTCTGGGGACCCATCTGGTGGCCCGGGTGCGGCCGGAACAGCCCCGGGGAAAGGTGCTGCTGGCCGCCCACCTGGACACGGTGTTCGGCCCCGGCTTTGCGGAAAAGCACCACTTTCATATTGAAGGGGAGTGGGCCCACGGCCTGGGGGCCGGGGACTGCAAGAGCGGCGTCCTTATCTCCCTGTTCGGGGCGCTGATTTTGAAAAAGGCGGGCCTGCTGCCCCCCTGGGAGCTGACGTACCTTTTCACCTGTGACGAGGAGACCGGCTCCCGGTCCGGCCGCAAGGTCTACGCCCGGGAGGCGCAGGACGCGGCTCTGGCCCTGGTGTTCGAGGGCGGCCGGGAGCGGGACGGACGTCCCCGGTTCGTCACATCCCGCCGGGGGGTGATTCTGGGAACCGTCGACGTGGCGGGGCGGGAGGCCCATGCGGGCAAGGCGTATCTGGAGGGCCGCAGCGCCGTGCTGGAGCTGGCTCACCAGATCATCCGGCTATACAGCTTCAACGACTATGAGAAGGGCATCTACTACAATGTGGCGCCCATCTCCGGCGGACGGCCCAACGGCGTGGTGGCCGGAGAGGCCCGGGGGGAGTTCTGCGTGGCCGGGATTCCGGAAAACGCGGACTTCCCGGTGATCCAGGCCAGGCTGGACAGCATGGCGGACCAAGTGACGGTGGAGGGCTGCCGGGTGCAGGTCACCTACCGGACGCTGTTCCCCGCCATGGAGCGGAACGCCGCCAATCACAGCGCCTATCTCCGGGCGGCAGAGGCGGCGGAGCTGCTGGGTTGGGAGCCGGAGGAGATCGCGGACCCCGCCGCCACCGACGGGGCCTATCTCTCCACTTACGGCGTCCCCACGGTGGACGCCCTCTCCGCCATCGCAGAACAGATCCACACCACGGAAGAGCGGGTGCGCATCCCCTCCATCCGGGACAGGACGGCCCTGTGTGCGGCGATGCTGGGCCTGCTGGGATAACGCCCCGCAAAGCGGGCAAGTGCAAGAGACTGGGAAGGGAGCCCCTTCCCGGTCTCTTTTTCGGCGGGGGCAGACGATTCCCAAAGACGCATATCCCGCCCGGTCGGCGCATAGAGTTTGGAATAGATTCCGACAGGGGAGGGAGCGTCATGGCGGCACGGCACGTTGGGCGGCGGATCGGCACCGTCTCGTCCCAGCATCGGGCGGCGGAAAGGCGGCGGCGGAGTACCCCGGCTGCGCCGCACAGGGTCCAGCGGGGAAAACGGGAAACTCTGACTCCGGGAGAGCGGCGGCATCTGATCCAGCTGGTGGCCTGCGGCAGCATCTTTGTGCTGCTGGTGGCGGTGAAGCTCCTGCTGCCGGGACGCATGGCCCAGGTGAATGCCAAGCTCACCGGAATGCTGGAACAGAACATCGATGTGCAGGCCGTGTTCTCCGCTGTGGGGCGGGCCGTGAGCGGCGAAGCGGATGTGGACGTGGCCCTTCAGGATATGTATCAGGCGGTGTTCGACCCTCAGGAGGATTCCGCCGTGGAGGTGTCAGCCCCGGCAGGGGGAGAGGCGGTGTCTCTCCAGCTTCCTGCGGCCATCGCGCCCCTGCGGGCCTTCCGGACCGGGACCGGCAGCAGCGACGGCTGGCTGGATCTGCCCGCAGCAGCATCCCAGACGGCAGAGACCGCGCAGACAGCAGAGGCCGATCAGACAGCGGAGACTGCGGAAACCGCATCCCAGGGCGCGGCGGAGGCGTCTACCCTGGCCTACGTCCTCTACTCCGACCAGAACCTGCCGGACAACGTGTGCCTGGAACAGGCCCTGCTGGGCTTTGATTACTGCACCCCGGTGATGGGCACCCTCACCTCTGATTTCGGCTACCGGGAGCACCCGGTGGAGGGAGAGGAGCGGTTCCACTATGGTATTGACATCGGCGCCGCCGCTGGGACGGAGATCGGCTGCTTTGCCGACGGTACCGTCACCGCCGTGGGGGAGAGCAGCAGCTACGGCAAGTACATCACCGTTGCCCACGAGGGGGGCTACTCCACCCTGTATGCCCATTGCAGCCGGATTATCGCCTCCTCAGGCGCCTCTGTGAAGGAGGGGGACGTGATCGCAGAGGTGGGGGAGACCGGCGTGGCCACCGGGCCTCATCTGCACTTCGAGCTCCATGAGGGCAGCCAGTACCTAAATCCCATCTACTATGTCTCGCTGGCGTGACCGGATTCGGATTTCCGGCGGCTTCTGGCTGCTGGCGGCCTGGTTCACACTGGTGAACGGCTGGCAGCTGCTGGCGGTGATCCTCTCCGCCGCGGCGCTCCACGAGCTGGGACACCTGCTGGTGCTGCGGCTGCTGGGGGCCCGGGTGCGGGAGCTGCGGGTCAGCGTCTTTGGGGCGGAGCTGATGACTTCCGCCGCCCGCCTGTCCTATCCGGGGGAGATCGCGGCGGTGCTGGCGGGGCCAGCAGTGAATCTGCTGTGCGCGCTGGTTCTGGGGGGCGCCCACGCCTGGGTGGCGGCGGGAGCCCATCTGTCACTGTGCCTCTTCAACCTGCTGCCGGTGCGGCCCCTGGACGGCGGCCGGGCGCTGTATCTCGCGGCCGCATGGCTGGCGGGTCCCTCCGCCGCGGAGCGCATCGCCTGCTGGGCGGGGGGCACGACGGCGCTGGCCCTGGGCGGCCTGGTACTGTGGCTGATCGGGCGGACCGGCGGGAGCCTGTGGCTGCTGCCGGCTGCATTCGGCCTGCTGGCGGCGGCTCTTCGGGAACTGCACGGCAGAAAGGCGGATTTTTTGTAAAAAATACTTGCATTTTCCTCCTGGCCGTGGTATCCTATTACGGCTACAAAGGGTGGTCCTCTGCCGTGCACACGCCGGAGTGCGTTGATGTGCCTTTGAGAGAAGCGGCATGAACACCTATTATTTAGGAGGAACATCCATGGATCTGATTAAGGAACTGAACAAAGAGCGTCTGGAAGCGGAAGTGACCCCCGTCAAGGTGGGCGACACGGTCCGGGTGCACGTGAAGGTCAAGGAAGGCTCCCGTGAGCGTATCCAGGTCTTCGAGGGCACCGTCATCGCCAAGAAGCACGGCGGCATCACCGAGACCATCACCGTGCGCCGCATCTCCTACGGTGTCGGTGTGGAGAAGGTCTTCCCCGTGCACTCTCCCTCCATCGACAAGATCGAGGTGGTCCGCAACGGTGCTGTGCGGCGTGCCAAGCTGTACTATCTGCGCGGCCGCGTGGGCAAGGGCGCCAAGGTCAAGGAAAAGCTGTGATCCAAGACGAAAGAGAGGCGAAAGCCTCTCTTTTTTCTTGTCACACAAAATTTCCCCGGCATCTTGTGATTTTGACGGTTCTTTGATATACTAGCATACGTTATTGTGAAAAACTGCGGTGCTGGAGGAGGCGGTCACGTGCGGGGAGGAAAACGGCTCAACAGGGACGCGCTTTCCCTCCGCGGGCTGTACGAGTGGGTGCAGGTGCTGGTGTGCGCCGTGACAGCAACGGTGCTGCTGTTCACCTTTGCGGCGCGGGTGGTGCTGGTGTCCGGCCCCTCCATGCGGGAGACGCTCCAGCATCAGGACTGCCTGCTGGTGATGAACGCCCACCTGTGCGGTGGATTTGAGGCCGGGGACATCGTCATCATCCGGAAGGAGAGCTTCAAGGACGGGGAGCCCATCGTGAAGCGGGTGATCGCCACAGAGGGCCAGACGGTGGACATCGACTTTACCGCTGGTGCCGTCTATGTGGATGGGCAGCTGCTGGAGGAGGACTACATCCGCCAGCCCACCTATCTGGAGGAGGGGCTGGAGTTCCCTGTCACCGTGCCGGAGGGCTGCGTCTTTGTTATGGGCGACAACCGCAACGACAGCGATGACAGCCGGGATCCGGAGCTGGGGCCGGTGGATACCCGGCAGATTTTGGGCCGGGCGGTGTTCCTGTTGTTCCCAGGCGTGACTGCGGACACCGACAAGCGGGACTTCGGCAGGATCGGCCCGCTGACATAAGAGCAAGGAGACCTCCGGCGGGGGGCTTTCCATCAACAGGGGCGAAAGCGCCCGCGGAGGTTTTGCAGACATGTGGAAGAAAGAGAAGAAGCAGGAGACGCAGGAGGTGTCTCCGGAAAAGGAGGAGGGCCGGGACCTGTATGAGTGGGCCCAGGCGCTGGTGTGCTCCGTGCTGGCGGTGGTGCTGCTGTTTACCTTCGTCATCCGGCTCATCGGCGTGGATGGCCACTCTATGGTGCCCACCCTGCAGGACGGAGACCGGCTGCTGGTGCTGAACGCCATGCTGGACAACGACTATGAGTACGGCGACATCGTGGTGCTGCGGAAGGACACCTTTCTGGAGGAGCCCATCGTGAAGCGGGTGATCGCCACGGAGGGCCAGACGGTGGACATCGACTTTGTCTCCGGCGCCGTCTATGTGGACGGGGAGCTGCTGGAGGAGGACTATATCAACGAGCCCACCTATGTGGAGGAGGGGACGGAATTTCCCCTAACGGTGCCGGAGGGCTCCATTTTCGTCATGGGCGACAACCGAAACCACTCCAGCGACAGCCGCAGCAGCGACCTTGGCACGGTGGACACCCGGTATGTCATCGGCAAGGCGGTGTTCCTGCTGTTTCCCGGCGCGGACGAGGCCACCGGGCAGCGGGACTTCGGCCGCATCGGCCCCATTGCGGGGATCGACTGAGCCACGGGGACAGCTTCCTGAGAAGAATTGATTGGGCGCCGCCCGCCGGGGCGGCGTGAGGTAGGACTATGAATATTCAATGGTATCCCGGTCACATGACCAAAACCCGGCGGATGATCGCCGAGCAGATCAAACATGTGGATGCAGTGTGCGAAATCGTGGACGCCCGGATTCCTGTGTCCAGCCGGAACCCGGATGTGGACGAACTGACGGCGGGGAAGCCCCGGCTGGTGGTGCTGAACCGGGTGGACCAGGCGGACCCGGACGCCACGAAGCGGTGGGCGGCCTGGTTCCGGGCAAAGGGGTACGCGGTGATGGAGTCCGACGCCAAGAGCGGCGCCGGGACAAAGCAGTTTGCCGCTGCTGTCAAGACGCTTCTTGCGGACAAGCTGCGCGCCTATGCGGAAAAGGGGCAGAACCGGGTGGTCCGGGTGATGATTTTGGGCGTGCCCAACGTGGGCAAGTCCACCTTTATCAACAGGATCGCCGGCCGCAAGACTGCCAAAACCGAGGACCGGCCCGGTGTCACCCGGGCCAAGCAGTGGGTGCCCATCGACCGCGGGCTGGAACTGCTGGATACCCCCGGCATTCTGTGGCCCAAGTTTGAGGACCAGAGCGTGGGGCTGAACCTGGCCTACACCGGCGCGGTGAAGGACGAGATCCTGGACATGGAGACCCTGGGCTGCCACCTGATGGCGTACCTGGGCACCAACTATCCGGAGGCCCTGAGGACCGGCTACAAGCTCCCGTCCCTGCCGGAGCGTCAGGACGGCGAGGAGGACGTGGCCTGGGGCTACCGCCTGCTGGAGGCCGCCGGGAAAAAGCGGGGCTTTCTGATCTCCGGCGGCGAGGTGGACACGGAGCGGATGGCCAAGATTCTGTTGGACGAGTATAGAGCTGGCAAGCTGGGACGCTTCACACTGGAAATGCCGGAGGAGACGGAACAGCCTGCAGCGTCAGAATGAGGGAAGCGCGCCTATGAATTGCCCGTCTTGCGGAAAAGAGATGGAGCGGGGGAGCCTTTATACGGAGCTGGGGCGGGGCCTTTTCTTCCTGCCGCCCGGCGGAAAAGTGGGATTCTGGGATACGAAGCGCAGTGTGGAACAGTACGGCGGGATTGTTTTGGATGGCCCGCATCATATACGGGGGAGCGACCGCGCAACTGTACATGGCTATGTCTGCCGCGCCTGCAAAAAGATCCTTCTGGAGTATTGACATCACTTGGCGGGAATCGCGGAAAGCGAAGGAACCTGCCCTGCGAGGAGGGAGGCATATCCATGAACTGCCCTGTCTGCGGAAAAGAGATGGAAAAGGGCCATGTCATCACCAAGAACAGCATCGGTCTTTTTTTCATGCCGGGAGAGAAAGACCTCCGCACGTTTTATACGAGGCGGAACATCGAGGCAGATGGCGGCATTGTGCTGGACGGACCGATGACGTTCCGCTACAACCGGACATGGCTTCCCGCCTGGGTCTGTCGCACCTGCAAGAAGATCGTCATGGAGTATTGGTAGGATGGAAATGGACCTCTGGACCTATGAGCGTGAACAATGGAATAGTGGTCTCACGGCCCTCTGCGGAGTGGACGAGGCAGGAGCCGGGCCCCTGGCGGGGCCGGTGTACGCCGCTGCCGTCATTCTGCCCCGGGAGATCGGTTTTCCTGGCCTCAACGACTCCAAAAAGCTGACGACGAAGAAGCGGGATGTCCTGTTCGACCAGATCACCGCCACGGCAGAGGCGTACAGCATCGCCTTTGTGACGGCGGAGGAGATCGACAGTTTGGATATCCTCAACGCCCGGATGCTGGCTATGAACCGGGCCATTGAGGGGTTATCCATTCGGCCGGACCTGTGCCTCATTGACGGCAACCGGGACCATGGCAGCAGCGTCTCCATCACGGCGCCCCACATGTGCCTGGTAGGCGGGGACGGGAAGAGTGCCTCCATTGCGGCGGCCTCCATCCTGGCCAAGGTCAGCCGGGACCGGTATGTGACCGGCGTGCTGGACCGGGAGTATCCCCAGTACCAGTTTGCCAAACACAAGGGCTATGGGACGAAGCTCCACTATGAAATGCTGGATCGGTACGGTCCCTGCCCTGCCCACCGGCGGACTTTTCTGAAGAAGTGGGAGGCCCGGCGCACATGAATACCACCAAGGCCCTGGGGGACCGGGGCGAGGCCGCAGCGGCACAGTACCTGCGGAAGAGGGGCTGCCAGTTGCTGGCAAGCCAATGGCGCTGCCGGTACGGAGAGCTGGATCTGGTGGCCCGGGACAGAGACGGCACCATCTGCTTTGTGGAAGTAAAGCTCCGCAGCGGCAGCTTCGCGGGCCTGCCGCGGGAGGCGGTGGACCGGCGGAAGCAGGAACGGCTCCGGGCCGCAGCGGCCTGCTATCTCAGTCAGCACGACCTGGACGCTCCCGCCCGGTTCGATGTGGCGGAGGTTTATACGGATGGGGTTCACCGCCCCCTCCGGCTGGAATATTTGGAAAATGCGTTTTGAAAAACAGTCAGAAGGAGAGAGCGACATGAAGTATTACAGCACACGGGACGCCGCCGTCCGCATGGACGCAGCGGAGGCCATCAAGATGGGCCTGAGCCGGGACGGCGGCCTGCTGACCCCCTGCGGGATCCCGCAGATCGACCGGGCTTTTTTGGAGAGCCTGGTGAATGTCCGGTACCAGGAGCGGGCTGCCAAGGTCATGGGCCTGTACCTGACCGACTACACCTATGAGGAGCTGTCCGGATTTGCGGAGAACGCCTACGGCCCTGAGAAGTTCGACTGCGACGCCGTGGCCCCTGTCCGCACGGTGGACGAGACCACCCACTGCCTGGAGCTGTGGCACGGCCCCACCAGCGCCTTCAAGGACATGGCCCTGCAGATGCTGCCCCAGCTGCTCTCCGCCGCCCTCCGCAAGACCGGAGAGTCCAAGACGGTATGCATCCTGGTGGCTACTTCCGGCGACACCGGCAAGGCTGCGATGGAGGGCTTTGCCGACGTGCCGCAGACGAAGATCCTAGTATTCTACCCCAAGGACGGCGTGTCCAAGGTCCAGGAGACCCAGATGGTCACTCAGGACGGCGCCAATGTGGGCGTCTGCGCCGTGGAGGGCAACTTCGACGACGCCCAGGCCGGTGTAAAGCGCATTTTCTCCGATGAGGCCATCCGGGCCACCCTGGCGGACCGGGGTTACTTCCTGTCCTCCGCCAACTCCATCAACTGGGGCCGTATCCTGCCCCAGGTGGTCTACTATATCTCCGCCTACTGCGACCTGGTCCGGGACGGGAAGCTCAGCATGGGCGACAAGGTGAACTTCTGTGTGCCCACCGGCAACTTCGGCGACATCCTGGCGGCCTACTACGCAAAGCGCATGGGACTGCCGGTTGGGAAGCTGATCTGCGCCTCCAACTGCAACGATGTGCTGACGGACTTCCTCCGCACCGGCGTGTACGACAAGAACCGTCCGTTCCATACCACCATGAGTCCCTCTATGGACATTCTGGTGTCCAGCAACCTGGAGCGGCTGCTGTTCGACCTCTCCGGCGAAAACGATGCGGAGGTGAAGGGCTACATGGATGCCCTCGCCAAGACCGGCAAGTACGAAGTGTCCGACGCCATCAAGGCGGCTCTGGCGGACCAGTTCTGGGGCGGCTTCTGCGGCGAGGCGGGCACCTCCGCTGCCATCGCCAAGTATTACAAGGAGAACGGGTATCTGATCGATACCCACACCGCCGTGGCCGCCAGCGTCATGGAACAGTACCGCAAGGCCACCGGCGACAAGACGGTGACGGTGTTCGTCTCCACCGCCTCCCCCTACAAGTTCTGCGACCACGTGCTGCGGGCCATCGGGGAGACCCCGGCGGGCGACGGCGTGGAGCTGCTGGACCAGCTGCATGAAACCACCGGCACGGCGATTCCCCGGCGCCTGGCGGCCCTGAAGGGCAAGGCCCGGCGGTTCGACCTCACCTGTGAGAAGCCCGGTATGGACAGCGTGGTGCTGGAGTTTTTGAAGTAAATCGCGCTGCAACAAAGCAACGCGGGAAACGGCTTAATGCGGCAGACTGTAAATCTGTTGCCTTTGGATTTTGGAAACCCGAAAGAGGGCAGGGAGGCTATTGCGTGAAGCCTTTGAGCCGGGCATTTGCCCGATTGGTGCTGCTGTTCTTTGCTTTGGGAATTTTCTTCCTGGCTGTCAACGAGCTGATTCCCTACCGGACCCTGGGAGACCGGTACCGGGTGATGGACACGGCCTATTGGATCAAAAACACCCTGCGGATCACAGGAATCGTGCTGCTGGTCAACGGAGGCATCCAGTGGGTCCGAAACCTCCGCTGCCCATACTGCGGCCGTGGGTATGCCATGCCATGGTGGCGGAAGGGGGAAAAGCACTTCTGTGACAGGTGCGGCAGGGAAATTGTCTTTGATGACCCGGAGGACCCAACCGAAAAACGCAAAGGGGAGTAGAGCACCATAGCACAGGAGCGGCGCTGTCCCTATTGCGGCGGCGAATTGGCGCCGGGCGGATCCGGGGCGAAGGCTACAAAGGGTCCCTCTGGCTCCCGGAGGGCAGCAAGCTGCCCGGCATTCTGCTGACCAAGACAGGCGTCCGGAAGGTGGGCGGACGCGTTTGGGGAAAGGTCAGCAGCGTGAAAATCGAGATGGACACAGATCAAGATAGATCAACAGAGTTCCGGGGAGTTGGAGCCGCCGAAGAGGACGGCTGACTCCGCCTCACGGGACACAGAGAAAGGAGGGGTGCCGCATGGCCCTCTACGCCATCGGGGACCTGCACCTCTCCCTGACAGCGGACAAGCCTATGGAGGTGTTCGGCCCCGCCTGGGAGAATTACACGGAGCGCATCGGCGATGCTTTGAGCCGGCTGACCGCCGGCGATGTGCTGGTCCTGGCGGGGGACACCTCCTGGGGCATCGACCTGAATGAGGCGGAGGCGGACTTCCGCTTTCTGGACCAGTTCCCCTGCAAAAAGTATCTGGTGAAGGGGAACCACGACTACTGGTGGTCCACGGTGTCCAAAATGAAGAACTTCTTCACGGAGAAGGGCCTTACCACCCTGGACTTTCTCCATAACAACTGCGCCCTGTATGGAGACTACGCCCTGTGCGGGACCCGGGGATGGTTCTTTGAGGAGGACCAGAAGCCCCACAACGCCAAGGTCCTCAACCGGGAGGTGGGAAGACTGGAGACTTCCCTGAAGGCGGCGGAGGGACGGTCCATCTTCTGCTTCCTTCACTATCCGCCGCTGTATCAGGGCTACGAGTGCCCGGAGATCCTGCGGCTGCTCTCGGCCTACCCCGTGGAGCGGTGCTGCTACGGCCACCTCCACGGCTACGCCATCAAACGGCGGCTGGAGGGCGGGTGGAATGGGACGGACTTCTCCCTGATCTCCGCCGACTATCTGGGATTTGTTCCAAAAAAAATTTGTGAATAACGGAAAAAAGTATAGCATTTTCAGGTTTTGTATGGTAAAATACCATTTCGCACCGGCTTATGACCGGCGATGAACGGAGGAATAAACAAGATGAGTGTGAAAAGCTGCGAAAAGATCGAAAAGAGCCAGGTCGTTCTGACCATCGAGGTCGGTGCACCGGAGTTTGAAGCTGCCATCGAAAAGGCATATCAGAAGATGCGCAAGAAGATCAACGTGCCGGGCTTCCGCCCTGGCAAGGCCCCCCGGAAGATCATCGAGGGGATGTACGGCGCAGAGGTGTTTTTCGAAGAGGCAATCAATATCGCGTTCCCCGAGGCCTATGAGGCTGCCGTGAAGGAGCAGGAGCTCCAGGTGGTGGGCTATCCCTCTGTGGAGATCGAGGGCCAGGTGACCCGCGACGGCTTCACCTTCAAGGCCACCGCCCCTGTGTATCCCGAAGTGACCCTGGGCCAGTACAAGGGACTGTCCGCCCCCAAGGAGGAGGTCAAGGTCTCCGTTGCGGATGTGGACGAGCGCCTGAAGGCTCTGACCGACCGCAACACCCGTCTGGTGAGCGTGGACCGGGAGGCCAAGGAGGGCGACACGGTCGTCATCGACTTCGAGGGCTTCCTGGAGGGCAAGCCTTTTGAGGGCGGCAAGGGCGAGAATTTCAGCCTGGAGCTGGGTTCCCACACCTTTGTGCCCGGCTTTGAGGAGCAGCTTGTCGGCGTGAAGGCCGGCGATGAGAAGGACCTGGACATCACATTCCCGGAGGACTATCACAAGGACCTGGCCGGCAAGGCAGTGGTGTTCAAGGTGAAGGTCCATGAGGTGAAGGAGAAGGAGATCCCCGCCCTGGACGATGAGTTCGCCAAGGACGTCAGCGAGTTCGACACTCTGAAGGACCTGAAGGCTGATCTGAAGAAGAAGATCACCGCCGAGCGGGAGGAGACCGTGAAGCGCGCCTTCGAGGACGCCCTGATGGAGCAGGTGGCTGAGAACATCACCGCCGATGTGCCCGACGCCATGGTGGAGGCCCAGTCCCGCCAGTTCCTGGACAACTTCAAGATGCAGCTGGCCCAGCAGGGTCTCCAGTACGACCAGTACATGAAGGCCACCGGCATGGATGAGGCCCAGCTGCTGGCCGACGCCAAGGAGCCCGCTCTCAAGCAGGTCCGCATGGATCTGGCCATGGCCGCCATCATCAAGGAGGAGAACATCGACGCCACCGATGAAGAGGTGGAGGCCGAGTTCCAGCGGATGGCCGACCAGTACGGCATGGATCTGGAGACCGTGAAGAAGTATCTCCAGGCTGAGCAGGTAAAGGACCAGCTGAAGAGCCAGAAGGCCATCGCCGTGGTGGTGGACAGCGCCACCGCCGTGAAGGCGGAGAAGAAGCCCGCCAAGAAGACTGCCAAGAAGGCAGAGGACGCCGAGGGTGAGGAGGCCGCTGAGGAAAAGCCTGCCAAGAAGACCACCCGCAAGAAGGCGGACGAGGACGGCGAGGAGAAGAAGCCTGCCAAGAAGGCCACCAAGAAGGCTGCGGCAAAAAAAGAAGAGGAGACGCCTGCTGAATCCAAATAATTCCGGGTATACTAGGAATTGACGGCCCCGGCGGAGCGGTGTGTTTTTCCGCCGGCGGAAGGCGCTCTACATCGATTTGACAGATTCCCGCATGGCGTCTATATTAAGATAGGCGTGTGCGTTGGCAGAGGCGCGGCGGCCCGCAGGCGGGCCGGGCGCTTTTGCCTTACCTGCCCCACCGGGGCGGGGAAGACGCATCGGGTTTGGGAGGAACAGATCTGTCATCTGTGCCGGTCCCCGGTGCGGAAATCAAGGAGGTTTTACCAATGAGCTTAGTCCCTTATGTAGTCGAGCAGACCAATCGCGGCGAACGGTCCTATGATATCTTCTCCCGTCTGCTGAACGACCGGATCGTCTTTCTGGGGGAAGAGGTCAACGCCACCACCGCCAGCCTTGTGGTTGCCCAGCTGCTGTATCTGGAGGCCCAAGACCCCGACAAGGACATCCAGCTGTATATCAACAGCCCCGGCGGCTCCGTCACTGACGGCATGGCCATCTACGACACCATGCAGTACGTGAAGTGCGACGTATCCACCATCTGCATCGGCATGGCCGCCAGCATGGGCGCGTTTCTGCTGTCCTCCGGCGCCAAGGGCAAGCGCATTGCTCTGCCCAACGCGGAGATCATGATCCATCAGCCCTCCGCCGGTACCAAGGGCAAGGTGACAGACATGGAGATCGACGTGGAGCACTTCCTGCGGATCAAGAAGAACTTGAATGAGATCCTGGCGAACAACACCGGCAAGACGGCAGGGGAGATCAAGGCGGCCTCGGAGCGGGACCACTGGATGACAGCCCAGGAGGCTTTGGACTTCGGCCTCATCGACAAGATCATCACCAGCAAGAAATAAGCACCAAATTCCAAAACTGAGGTAATACCATGAGTGACGAGAGCAAGAAGGGCCTGCGGTGCTCCTTCTGCGGCAAGCATGAGAGCCAGGTCCACCGGATGATCCAGGGACCCGGTGTGCGCATCTGTGATGAGTGCGTCCAGCTGTGCATGAGCATTTTGAACGATGGGTTTGAGGACACCTCTTCCAGCGCGCTGGAGGACCTGCCTGATCAGCTGCCCACGCCCCGCGAGATCAAGGACGTGCTGGACCAGTACGTCATCGGCCAGGACGAGGCCAAGGTGGCCCTGTCCGTGGCGGTGTACAACCACTACAAACGGATCTACTTCGGCGGGGACGAGGATGTGGAGCTGCAGAAGAGCAACATCCTGCTGCTGGGGCCCACCGGTTCCGGCAAGACGCTGTTCGCCCAGACGCTGGCCCGGATTCTGAAGGTGCCCTTCGCCATTGCGGACGCCACCACCTTGACGGAGGCCGGCTATGTGGGCGACGATGTGGAGAATATCCTGCTGCGGCTGCTCCAGGCCGCGGACTTCGACGTGGAGCGGGCGGAGCACGGCATCATCTATGTGGATGAGATCGACAAGATCGCCCGGAAGAGCGAGAACACCTCCATCACCCGGGACGTATCCGGCGAGGGTGTCCAACAGGCTCTGCTGAAGATCGTGGAGGGGACCGTTGCCAACGTGCCGCCCCAGGGAGGCCGGAAGCATCCCCACCAGGAGTTCATCCAGGTGAACACGAAGAATATTCTCTTCATCTGCGGCGGTGCCTTCGACGGGCTGGAGAAGATTATCGAGCGGCGGCTGGACCAGAAGTCCATCGGCTTCGGCGCCAACGTCCAGGGAAAGAAGGACAAGGACATCAGCAAGATCCTGCACGAGGTCCAGCCCCACGACCTGCTGAAATTCGGCATCATCCCGGAGTTGGTGGGCCGCCTGCCGGTGATCGCGTCTTTGAATGCGTTGAAGCGGGAGGATCTGGTCCGCATCCTGACGGAGCCCAAGAACGCCCTGGTGAAGCAGTACAAGAAGCTGATGGAGTACGACGAGGTGGAGCTGGAGTTCCAGCCGGAGGCCCTGGAGGCCATCGCCGACAAGGCCATCGAGCGGAACATCGGCGCCCGGGGCCTGCGGGCCGTCATGGAGGGTATCCTGACTCCCATGATGTACGACATCCCTTCCGACCCCGCTGTGGTGAAAGCAGTCATCACAAAGGACTGTGTGGAGGGCAGGAGCGGTCCCGAGCTGACCCACGACCCCAAGAAGATCAACTATTCTGTGAAATTGAACACCGGCAAGGGAGAGGGCAGGCCGGCTTCCGGCTCCTCGACCCCCGCGTCGGCGTCTTAATGAAGAGAGGGAGGGACGCTGCCGCGCCCCTCTCTCCTGTTTTACCATCCCCTCAGAAAGGAACAAGCACATGGAACTGACCACTTGGAATCTGCCCGTTCTGGCCCTCCGGGGCCTGACGGTGTTTCCACACATGACACTGACCTTTGACGTGGAGCGGCCGATCTCCATCGCGGCCCTGGAGCGGGCCATGGAGGCCGATCAGGACATCTTCCTGGTGACCCAGCGGGAGATCGGGGTGAACGCGCCGGAGGAAAAGGACCTGTACACCATTGGCACGGTCTCCCACATCACGCAGATCCTGCGGCTGGGCCAGTCCTCTGTCCGAGTGATGGTGGAGGGGCGGCAGCGGGCCCACCTGCGCCGCCTGTGGCAGACGGAGCCCTTCCTCCAGGCCAATGTGGAGGCCATCCCGGAGGAGCCGTCCTCTGAGGCCATGCGGAAGAGCCCCCGGACGGAGGCCCTGCTCCGCCAGACCTACGCCCTGTTCGGCGAGTATGCCGAGCAGGCCAGCGGTGTGCCGGAGGAGGTGGTGGCCACGGTGATGGACAGCCGGGACCCCGGCTTCCTGGCGGACTATATTGCCCAGAACATCGCCCTGCGCTACACCGACAAGCAGGAGATCCTGGAGGAATTCTCCCCCTTCGCCCGGCTGCGGAAGCTCAACGGTTTCCTGGTGCGGGAGAACAACGTGCTGGGCTTTGAGCACGAAATGGAGAGCAAGGTCCGGGACCAGCTGGTCCGCACCCAGCGGGACCAGATCCTCCGCACCCAGATCCGGGTCCTCCAGAACGAGCTGGGGGAGACCGATGACGGCGACGAGGACGAGATTGAATCCTACCGCCAGGAGATCCTGGCCCTGGAGCTGCCGGAGGAGACGGAGCAGCACCTGCTGAAGGAAGTGAACAAGCTGGCCAAGCAGCCCTTCGGCTCCGCCGAGGGTGCGGTGATCCGCAACTATCTGGACGTGTGTCTGGAGATGCCGTGGAACACCACCACAAAGGAGCGGGTCAGTGTGGACGCCGCCCGCAGGGTGCTGGAAAAGGACCACTTCGGCCTGGAAAAGGTGAAGGAGCGGATTCTGGAGACCATCGCCGTCCGGCAGATGAATCCGGACGTCAAGGGGCAGATCCTCTGCCTGGTGGGCCCGCCCGGCGTGGGCAAGACCTCCATTGCCATCAGCGTGGCCAAGGCGCTGAACCGGAAGCTGGCCCGCCTGAGCCTGGGCGGCGTTCGGGACGAGGCGGACATCCGGGGACATCGGAAGACCTACATAGGCTCCATGCCCGGCCGGATCATCGAGGCCATCAGCCGCAGCGGGTCTATGAATCCCCTTCTGCTGCTGGACGAGATCGACAAGTTGGGCAACGACTACCGGGGCGACCCGGCCTCCGCACTGTTGGAGGTGTTGGACAGCGAGCAGAACAGCACCTTCCGGGACCATTTCCTGGAGATCCCGGTGGACCTGTCCAAGATCATGTTCATCACCACCGCCAACACCACAGACACCATTCCCCGGCCCCTGCTGGACCGGATGGAGGTGATCCAGCTCTCCAGCTACACGGATGAGGAGAAGCTGCAGATCGCCAAGCGCCACTTGTTCCCCAAGCAGCTGGCAGAGCACGGACTGAAGAAGAGCGCTGTCCGCATCAGCGACGACGTGTACCGGGCCGTCATCCGGGACTACACCCGGGAATCCGGTGTGCGCCTGCTGGAGCGGCGGCTGGCTGCCATCTGCCGGAAGGCGGATATGCGCCTGCTGGAGGGCACTGTCAAGCGGATTACCGTGACAGAGGAGGAGCTCCCCAAGTTCCTGGACTGCCAGCCCTATCCCCCTGATCTCCACACGGACCGGGAGGAGATCGGCGTGGTGAACGGCCTGGCCTGGACTGAGGCGGGCGGCGAGATCCTGGAGGTGGAGGTCAACGTCATGGACGGCTCCGGCAAGCTGGAGCTCACCGGCAACCTGGGAGACGTGATGAAGGAGTCTGCTCAAGCGGCTCTCAGCTGCCTGCGGAGCCGGGCGGCGGTGCTGGGGATTCCAGCGGACTTTTACAAGACGAAGGACATCCACGTCCACTTCCCAGAGGGCGCAGTGCCCAAGGACGGCCCCTCCGCCGGCATCGCCGTCACCACTGCCATGCTCTCGGCCCTGACGGACCGGAAGATCAAGGCGGGCATTGCCATGACCGGCGAAGTCACGCTGCGGGGCCGGGTGCTGCCCATCGGCGGATTGAAGGAGAAGACCATGGCCGCCCTCCGCAGCGGCATCACCACGGTGCTGATTCCCAAGGACAACGTCCGGGATCTGGAGGAGATCGACCAGACCGTCCGGGCTGCCCTGCGGTTCGTGCCGGTGGAAACGGTGGACCAGGTGTTCGCCGCCGCTCTGTGCCCAGAGCGGGATCCCATCCGGGAAGAGGTGGCGGACCATGTGGCGGCCTTTGCCCCGGCGGGGCGTGAGAGCGGCCGTGACGCCGCCGTGCGGCAGTAAAGGAGTGTTTGTATGGCTTTGAATTTTGCCAAGGCGGAGTTTGTCCGCTCTGCCGGACGGCGGGAGGATTTCATTCGGGACGGTCTGCCCCAGTTCGCATTTGCAGGCCGGTCCAATGTGGGAAAGAGTTCTGTCATCAACCGGCTGGTGGGACGGAAGAACCTTGCCTATGTGGGCGCCTCCCCCGGCAAGACCACTCAGGTGAACTACTTCCTCATTGACCGCCGGGCCTATCTGGTGGATCTGCCGGGGTACGGCTATGCCAGGGTCTCCCAGGCGGAGAAGGAGCGGTGGGCGAAGCTGATGGAGAGCTACTTCCAGGAGGAGGCGGACCGGATCACCACCGGCGTGCTGATCGTGGACATCCGCCACAAGCCCACGGCCAACGATCTTGTGATGCACGACTGGTTCCGCCAGACGGGCTGTCCGGAGATCGTGGTGGCCAACAAGCTGGATAAGCTGAAAAAGAGCCAGGTGGAGCCGGCCCTTCAACTGGTCCGGGAGACGCTGGAGCTGACGGAGGCGGATATTCTGCTCCCCTTTTCCGCGGAGAAGGGAATGGGGAAAGAGGACCTGATCCGCCTGCTGGTCCAGACCTGCGGGGGATAATGCGGAAAGAGAGGACCACGGTCCTCTCTTCTTCCTGTCCGCAGGACCTGCTTTTTTGGAAAAACTTTGTCTACCCCCTATGCAAAAGCGGAAAAATACGCTAAAATATCAATGATATTTTGTGAGCAGAACAGACGGAGGTTTTCATCATGGCGAAGCCTGTGTATAAACGGGTCCTGCTGAAGATCAGCGGCGAGGCCCTGGCCGGTGACAAGCATACCGGCCTGGATTTTGAGGTGATTGGTCAGGTCTGCGATGTCATCAAGGAGTGTCTGGACATGGGCGTCCAGGTAGGTCTGGTGGTGGGCGGCGGCAACTTCTGGCGCGGTGCGAAAAACAGCGGCGGCGCCATGGAGCGCACCCGGGCCGACCACATGGGAATGCTGGCCACGGTGATGAACTGCCTGGCTGTGGCGGACGTGTGTGAGCAGAAGGGGATTCCCGTCCGGGTGCAGACCGCCATTGAGATGCGGGCTGTGGCGGAGCCCTACATCCGTTCCCGGGCCATTCGGCACCTGGAGAAGGGCCGGGTGGTGATCTTCGGCGCAGGCACCGGCAATCCCTACTTCTCCACGGACACTGCGGCGGTGCTGCGGGCGGCGGAGATCGACGCCGACGTGATTTTGCTGGCCAAGAACGTGGACGGCGTCTACACGGCCGACCCGGTAAAGGACCCCACTGCGGTGAAGTACGACGTCATCACTTATGACGATGTGCTGGCCCAGCACCTGGCGGTGATGGACTCCACCGCCACGTCCCTGTCCATGGACAACCACATTCCGGTGCTGCTGTTTGCCCTGAAGGACCCGCGGAACATCATCCGGGCCCTGTGCGGTGAGAACGTGGGCACCATCGTCAAGGAATGAGAGCACGCATGCGCGACAGCGCCTCCCCATACACTCAACTGTGAAAGGAAGGACCTATTTATGCTGAAGGAAGATTACAAGATTTATGAGGGCAAGATGAAGAAGAGCATCGACTCCGTGGCCGCGGACTTTGCCTCCGTGCGGGCGGGCCGGGCCAATGCCTCCGTGCTGGACCGGATCATGGTGGACTACTACGGCAGCCCCACCCCCATCCAGCAGATTGCGGCCATCTCTTCCCCCGACGCCCGGACACTGCTGATTTCCCCCTGGGACAAGACGGCGGTGAAGAGCATTGAAAAGGCCATCCAGAACTCCGATCTGGGTATCAACCCCCAGAACGACGGCGCCAGCATCCGGCTGAGCTTCCCCCAGCTGACGGAGGAGCGCCGCAAGGAACTGGTGAAGCAGATTCACAAGTACGCGGAGAACGGCAAGGTGGCCATCCGCAACATCCGCCGGGACGCCATGGAGGCGTTCAAGAAGAAGGAGAAAGCCTCCGAGATCACGGAGGACGATCTGAAGCAGGCGGAGAAGGATCTCCAGAAGCTGACGGACGACAGCTGCAAGGAGCTGGATGCGCTGCTGGCCAAAAAGGAAAAGGAACTGATGGCGGTGTAAAAGCCGCCGGGGCCTCCGGCGGGAGCACGGCTGCCCGCCGGGGGCATTGCACATTTTGTAAGGTGCTGTCACCCTTTCAGGGTCTGTGAGGTGACCTGCGGTCACTCGGGGCCGCCGCCCGGCGGCCGGGGGGATTCTGCTCCCGCCGGAGCCGCTTCCACGGGGGGCCGGTAAAAGAGAAAAAACGCTTCAGAACCGTTCCGGTGCAGCGGCTCTCCGCGCTGACAGGCGCCGGTGTATCAGTGCAAGCGCCGATTTGGGCTGGCCTTTGGGCACACCATGGCTTTCTGCGATTCCCCGACTGCCGTCCTGTGGCGGATGGTGCAGATCTCATCGGGGTGGTCGTCGTATTGGCGTCCTCCTCTGTTCACTGCTGTTGGACCGGCAGCTGCGGAAGTGGAATCTGGGGGTTATTGACTGAAGGAGAGGGGACTATGAAACTGGAACAGAAATGGTATTCGGCAGCCAGGGGAACACTGTTTGCAGCGGTTTTGCTTTTGTGTCTGGCGGGCGGGATCCGGGGCGGACTGGGGTTGGTATTCCTGGCCATGGGAGTTGCTGCGGCAATCGCCTTTAGGGGGATTGAACTGCGCCATCTCCGCTGTCCCAACTGTGGGCGCTTCATCCTGCCCTGGTTTTCCATGGAGGAGACCCAATACTGCCGCGCCTGCGGCTTCCACTTTCCTTGGAAGTTCGACCGCTGGTGGGAAAAGGGGAACTAAGCAGCCGACACATTTCTCCCGATACAAAAAGGAGGAGGTACAAATGTCGTTTGAAGCAGAAGTGATTCCCCTGTTCATCGGAGGTGTGATCGCGGTCAGCGCGATAGAGTTTTTCCTGGGCTGGCGGAGTCTGCGGCATCGGAAGGATCTCCGGGGGCTGTTTGCCGGGCACGTGGTTGCCATGCTGCTGGGATTTTTCTTCTTGATTCGCAGTCTGTTTGCCAACTGGCTGGGGCTCTCTCTGGGTATTGCCTCCATTTCCAACTCTGTGAATATAGGCCTTTTCGGCCTCTGCTGGGCTGTCAGCGCCCTCTGCGTGGCAGTGATGCTTTCCCGCTTGGCGGCTGTACCAAGATATTAATCATCCCGGTGTGCGGTTCTGGCTATCCAGTAAATACCTGTGTTTCTTGCCACAACGCTCGGCCAGTGCGCAGCAGCTGCGCAGTTTTTGGCGGTTCTGCCGCCTTACAGACGCGGCGTACCGCTTGCGGGTAAAGCGGAACGGGCGGAAAGAGCAGCTGGTCAAATGCGGTTTTGCACCCCCGATTTTCATCGGTCTCCCGTAAATACACAGGCACCGTCTCACACCGGCTCCGCTGTATTTTGCACAGTGGGGAGAGGAGGGGCGCAGTTTTGCCGCAGGCGGAAACTGCGTTTAGCGGACTTTGCGATGACGACAATGGGGGAGAGAATGGGCCAGCCATCATCATGGCTGCATTTCCCGTCCAATGGGACAGATCCCCCCAACAATCCATTTTGAAATGAGAGAATTTATCATGCCAGAGAGTATCAACGGTGCGGTGGACCAGCCCTTGGTCCCGCCCCGCCACATTGCGATCATCATGGACGGCAACGGCCGCTGGGCCACGAAGCGGGGCCTGCCCCGCACCGCTGGCCACAAGGCAGGAGCGGAGACGTTCCGCCGCATCGCTACCTACTGCAAGAACATCGGCGTAAAGTACCTGACGGTGTACGCCTTTTCCACGGAAAACTGGAAGCGGTCAGAGGTGGAGGTCTCTGCCATCATGGCCCTGCTGAAGCGGTATCTGCTGGAGGCAGTGGACACCATGGAGAAGGACCACATCCGGCTCCACTTCTTCGGGGACATGACCCCTATCGCCCCGGATCTGCGGGCCCTGGCCCGGGAGACGGACGAGATCACGGAGCACCTGTCCAAGGACGATTTCCAGGCCAATGTGTGCCTGAATTACGGCGGGCGAGACGAGATTCTGCGAGCAGCCCGGCGTTTTGCCACCGACTGCGCCGCCGGAAAGAGGCGGCCGGAGGAGTTGGATGATGCCCTGTTCTCCAGCTATCTGGACTCTGCGGGAATCCCGGACCCGGAGCTTATCATCCGGCCCAGCGGAGAGCAGCGGTTGAGCAACTTCCTGCTGTGGCAGTGCGCCTATTCGGAGTTCTATTACACGGATACCCTGTGGCCGGACTTCGACGAAGCGGAGCTAGACCGGGCCATTGCAGCCTACCAACAGAGAGACCGCCGGTTCGGCGGCGTAAAGAAATAAACCTTTACAGAAATTGAGAAAAGGGCTGATCCTATGTTCAAGCGTGTGATGGTGGCCGTAGTGGGCCTGCCGCTCCTGATACTGATCCTGGGCTGGGCCCCGTCCTGGGCCACCATGCTATTGCTGGCGGCCATGTGCGCCATCGGCGCCTGGGAGCTGATGCGCGCGGCGGCGGGAGAGAGGGGCAAGCCCCTGACCCCCCTGACAGTGATCGCCGCGGCGGCGGTGCCGGTGTGCGTGTACGGGGAAATGTCCATTGAGAACACGGAGCTGACTGCCCTGCCGGTGCTGCCCTTCGCCGCCCTGTTGGGCGCGGTGTTCATCTTTGCGATCTTTGCCCTGGCTATCCACCGGTATGACGAGGAGCAGGGCATCCCCTTTGCCGCTGTCACCTGCGCTATCTTCGCCGGGCTGGCGTTCCCCTTGATGTTCTCCTGTCTGCTGCGGCTTCGGATGATGCCCGCCATCGGGATGCTGCAGGTGTTTCTGCCCTTGGCCATCTCCTTTGGCAGCGACACCTTCGCGCTCTTTGCCGGAATGCTGTGCGGCAAGCACAAGCTGGCCCCCAAGGTCAGCCCCAAAAAGACTGTGGAAGGAGCCATAGGCGGTCTGCTGGGTGGTGTCATCGGCATGACGGTTTTTAAGCTAGTCGCGGACAGCATGGCACACACCCTGACTGTTTATCCGCCAATCGAGATGGCAGCTGGTCCGCAGATCTCCTGGGGGGCAGTCTTTGCACTGGGTATTATCGGCAGCACCATCAGCCAGATCGGCGACCTGAGTTTCTCCGTCATCAAGCGGGAGTTCGGCGTCAAGGATTATGGCAACCTGCTGCCGGGCCATGGCGGCATCCTGGACCGGTTTGACTCTGTTACCTTCGTGGCGCCCTTCGTGTGGCTGGCCTTACAGCTGCTCTGAACGGGTGATTTGGGAAGATTTAGGATTGTTTTCAGCTGTTTAGAATAGGATAATGCTATGAGCAAGACGATTTCAATTTTAGGTGCCACCGGTTCTATCGGCCGCCAGACATTGGACGTGGCGGAGCAGCTGGGACTGCGTGTGGCCGCCCTTACCGCCCACATGGATGTGGAGCGGCTGGAGGCGCAGGTCCGAAAATTCCGGCCCCGGCTGGCGGTCCTCACCGATGAGGCGGCGGCCCGTGACCTGGCGGTACGCCTGGCCGACATGGACACCAAGGTTTTGGGAGGCCCGGAGGCCCTGCTGGAGGCCGCTGTCTGCCCGGAGGCGGATACGGTCGTCACCGCCGTGGTGGGTATGGTGGGACTGCGTCCCACCCTGGCCGCCATCCGGGAGAGAAAGCGCATCGCCCTGGCCAACAAGGAGACGTTGGTCTGCGCCGGACAGCTGGTGATGGATGCGGCGGATACGCACGGCGCCGAGATCGTGCCTGTGGACTCGGAGCACTCGGCCATCTTCCAGTGCCTTCAGGGCTGCGCCGACCGCCGGGAGATCCGGCGGCTGATCCTGACCTGTTCCGGCGGGCCTTTTTACGGCATGACCTATGAAGAAGTGGGCAAAATGACCAAAGCGGATGCCCTCCGCCACCCCAACTGGACCATGGGACCCAAGATCACCGTAGACTGCGCCACGCTGATGAACAAGGGGCTGGAGGTCATCGAGGCCATGCGCCTCTACCGTCTGCCGCTGGACCAGGTGTCGGTGGTGATCCACCGGCAGAGCATCGTCCACTCCCTGGTGGAGTACCGGGACGGGGCGGTCCTGGCCCAGCTGGGCACACCGGATATGCGCCTGCCCATTCGATATGCCATGACATACCCCGAACGGGTGGAAAGTCCGGCGGAGCCGCTGGACCTGCTGTCCTGCCCGCCCCTGACCTTCGCCCAGCCGGACCGGGATGCATTTCCATGTCTGCAGCTGGCAGAGGCGGCGGCGGCTCAGGGCGGCACCGCCTGCGCTGTTTTGAACGGCGCCAATGAGGAGGCGGTGGGCCTGTTCCTGGCGGGCAGGATCGGCTTCCACGACATTCCCCGCCTGGTGGCGGAGGCCCGGGCAGCTGTGCCGGCGGAGCAGGAACCGGCGCTGGAGGACATTCTGGCGGCGGACCAGGCGGCGCGGCAGGCGGTGCTGGACCGGGCTTGAAGCAAGTTTTTTGACGGGAGTTTTTGCATGACCATTGTGTATATCCTGGCGGCCATTCTGATTTTCGGCGTACTGATCGCCGTCCACGAGCTGGGCCACTTCCTGGCCGCCAAGCTCTGCGGCGTGCGGGTCAACGAGTTTTCCATCGGCATGGGGCCTCTGATCTGGCACAAGGAGACGGAGGAGACCCAGTATTCCCTCCGGTTGCTGCCCATCGGCGGCTTCTGCGCTATGGAGGGGGAGGATGAGGACTCTGGCGACGAGCGGTCTCTGGGCCGTCAGGGCTTCTGGAAAAAGGTGGTGATTTTTGCCGCCGGCTCCTTTATGAATTTCCTGGCGGGGTTCCTCATCATTCTGGCGGTGTATAGCGGTGCCCAGGGATTTCTGATCCCGGCGGCCGCCGGGACCGCGCCGGAGTTTGAGGAGCGGAACGGCCAGACTATCCAGGCCGGAGATATTTTTTATTCCGTCAATGGGGAGCGGGTGTACCTGTACAGTGACGTGTCCCTGCTGATGAGCCTGCACCAGGGCCAGCCCATGGATTTGGTGGTCCTGCGGGACGGCGAGAAGGTGGAGCTGAACGACGTCACATGGGGCACCTACACCGGCACAGAGGGGGAGACCTATCAGGGCTACGGCGTCTATATCGCAAGAGACCAGATTGAGGAGGCCAATCTCTGGACGATCCTGAAGACCAGCTGGCTGAACACCATCGACTTTGTGCGGATCGTGCGGCTGAGCCTGCAGATGCTGGTGACCGGTCAGGCGGGCATGGACGATCTCAGCGGCCCGGTGGGCATCGTCTCCACTATCACCCAGGTGGGCACCGCGTCAGAGACCATTGCCGCCGCGGTGGAGAACATCCTCTACTTCGGCGCCATGCTGGCGGTGAACCTGGCAGTGATGAACATGCTGCCCATCCCGGCTCTGGACGGCGGCAAGATCTTCTTCCTCATCATTGATGAGATCGCCATGAAGCTGTTCCGAAAGAAGATCCCGGAGAAGTATGAGATGGCGGTGAACACCGTGGGCTTTGTGGCCCTGATGGGCTTCATGCTGGTGGTGACATTCAATGATGTGTTCAAACTGTTCGGATAGGAGCGAGTCATGACGGACTTTACCCTGCGGCCCTGGCGGGAGGCAGATGCTGCCTCCATCGCCCGGTACGCGGACAATGCAAAGATCGCCGCCAACCTGCGGGACGTGTTTCCCTGCCCCTATGCCCCACAGGATGCGGCCACGTTTGTGGAGAGCTGCATCCGGCAGGAGGGCCGGGGTCAGATGTGCCGGGCCATTGAGGTGGACGGCGAAGCTGCGGGCAGCATCGGCCTGTTCCTGGGCAGCGATGTATACCGGAGGAGCGCAGAGCTGGGCTACTGGCTGGGAGAGCCCTTCTGGGGCCGCGGGATCATGACCGCCGCTGTGGAAACCATGTGCCGGGAGGGCTTTGCAGCCTGGGACATCGTCCGCATCCACGCTGAGGCATTTGCCAGGAATGCGGCCTCCCGCCGGGTGTTGGAGAAGGCGGGGTTCGCCCTGGAGGGCACTCTGCGGCGGAGCGTGTACAAAAACGGGGAGATGCTGGATTCCTGCATTTACGCCCTGGTGAGGGAGGAAGCGCCATGACAAAGCGTTTGATGGTGGGGGATGTGGCCGTGGGCGGCGGTGCCCCAGTGTCTATTCAATCCATGTGCAATACCAAGACCGACGATGTCCGCGCCACTGTGGAGCAGATCCACGCGCTGGAGGCCGCCGGATGCGAGATCATCCGCATTGCCATTCCGGATCAGGCCGCGGCAGAGGCGGTGGACCGGATCAAGGAACAGATTTCTATCCCCCTGATCGCGGATATCCACTTCAACTACAAGTATGCCTTGGCGTGCGCAGAGCGGGGCATCGACGCCATCCGCATCAATCCCGGCAACATTGGCGGGGAGGAGAAGGTGAAGGCGGTGGCGGACATCTGCCGCCAAAAATCCATCCCCATCCGCATTGGGGTCAACGGCGGATCTCTGGAAAAGGACCTGCGGGCCAAATACGGCGGCGTCACGGCAGAGGCATTGGTGGAGAGCGCCATGGGCCACGTGGCCCTTTTGAACAAGTTCGATTTTGATGACATCTGCATCTCCGTCAAGTGTTCCGATGTGCCCCTGACCATGGCGGCCTACCGGCTGCTCAGCGAGCGGACAGACTACCCTTTGCATCTGGGCGTGACAGAGGCGGGCACCCCTTCCATGGGGCTTGTGAAATCCGCCATGGGAATTGGGGGCCTGCTGTGCCTGGGGATCGGAGATACCATCCGGGTGACGCTGACCGCCGACCCGATCGAGGAGATTTTCGCTGCCAAGAAGATTCTGAAGGCCGCCGGACTCCGTAAGGAGGGCGTGAATCTGATCGCCTGCCCCACCTGTGGTCGCACCCGCATCGACCTGATCCCCATGGCGGAAGAGGTGGAGCGGGGCCTCATGAACTGCACGAAGAACATCACCGTAGCGGTGATGGGCTGTGCCGTCAACGGCCCCGGCGAGGCAGCGGCGGCAGATATCGGCATCGCTGGCGGCAAGGGTGAGGGACTGATTTTCCGCAAAGGAGAAATCCTTTACAAAGTACCGCAGGAGCAGCTGGTGGACAAGCTGATGGAGGAAATTGAAAAACTCCCATGAGGAATGAGAAGTTAGGAATTCGGAATTGTTGTGTTCCGCCTCTGGTGGGACAATGCTCATACGTCCGGCGTTGCCGGACGCCGGAATTCCTCATTCCTAATTTCTGATTTCTCAGCATTTGATTCCTGTTTAACAAGGTGGCGTCTATGTCAAGAGATATACCCTTTTTTGAAATGTTTACTGAGCTGCAGCTCTCCGGAGAGCTGCGGCTTCGTTTGGCCGGCGCAGTGGTGAACGGCGCTTGCATCGACCAGGCCGGCATGTCGCTGGCGCTGCGCCTCACCACCAGGGCGGAGCTGGGAGATGCGGAGCTGGAGGAGCTGAAGCATCTGCTGATGGGCGTATACGGCTTCCGACAGGTGACGACGGAAGTCACCTGCAAGGCTCCTTCTTCCCAGGCCGCAGCCGCAGGGAGCCGCCCGGCTGCTTCGGTCCCGGCGGCCCCCTCCGGCAGTAAGGGCGAGAAGCAGGCCGCAGGCAAGGTCCTGATGGGCAAGCCCATTCGCATCCAGCCGGTGCCCATGAAGATCCTGGACCTGAAGATGGGGAATGCCACCGTGGCGGGGAAGGTGTTCGCCTTCGAGTGCCGGGAGACCCGGCGGCCCGGTATGTGGCGGCTGAGCTTCGACATGACGGACTATACCAACTCCGTCACCGTTCAGAAGAACCTGACGGAGAAGGAGGCTCAGGGACTGGAGAGCGCCATCAAGCCCGGCATGTGGCTGTGCGTCCAGGGCAAGATGGAGCCCACCTGGGACGGGAAGGACATCCAGCTGAACCCCTACCACATCCAGCTGGCGGAGCACACTGAGCGGCAGGATACCGCCCCGGAGAAGCGTGTGGAGCTGCACCTCCACACGAAGATGAGCAATATGGATGCCCTGACGGACACGAAAGAGGTGGTCCAACAGGCTATCCGGTGGGGACATCCCGCCATCGCCATCACGGACCACGGCGTGGCCCAGTCCTTCCCGGACGCTTGGCACGCCGCTGGGGACAAGATCAAGATCCTCTATGGCGTGGAGGGCTACTTTGTCAACAACATCGATGACCGGGTGGTGGTCCACGGCCCTCAGGACTGCTCCCTGGACGGGGAGTTCGTGTGCTTCGACATCGAGACCACGGGCCTCAAGGTGGACCGGGAGGCCATTACGGAGATCGGCGCCGTGGTGCTGAAAAACGGTGAGATTACGGATCGGTTCCAGACCTTCGTCAACCCCAACCGGCGGCTGACGCCGGAGATCATCGGCCTCACCGGCATCACCGATGACATGCTGAAGGACGCCCCTCAACTGAAGGAGGCCCTGGCGGAATTTTTGAAGTTCGTGGACGGCCGCCCCCTGGCGGCCCACAACGCAGAGTTTGACATCGGCTTCATCCGGGCGGGCTGCCGGAAGGTGGGGCTGGACTTCCAGCCCACCTATGTGGACTCCCTGATTCTGGCACAGAACCTGCTGCCGGATCTGGGAAAGTACAAGCTGGACATCGTGGCGGACCGGCTGGAGCTGCCCAACTTCAACCACCACCGGGCCAGCGACGACGCCGCCACCGTGGGCTATATGCTGATCCCCTTCTGGAAGATGCTCCACGAGCGGGGCATCCACACCCTCCAGGCGGTAAACCGCGAGATGGAGAAGCTGCGGCCCCTGGGCAGCAAGACCAACCGCTTCCCCAAGCACATCATTCTGATCGCCCGGAACAAGGTGGGGCTGAAAAACCTGTACCAGATGATCTCCGCCTCCAATCTGAAGTATTTCAAGCGGGTGCCCACCATCCCCAAGAGTCTGCTGCTGGAGCACCGGGAGGGCATCATTGTGGGTTCCGCCTGTGAGGCGGGCGAGCTGTTCCGGGCCGTGGCGGACCACAAGGACTGGGAAGAGCTGAAACGCATCGCCTCTTTCTACGACTATCTGGAGATCCAGCCCCTGTGCAACAACGCCTTCATGTTGCGAAACGGCGACGTCCAGTCGGAGGAGGAGCTGCGGGAGTTCAACCGCACCATCGTCCGGCTGGGAGAGGAGTTGGGCAAGCCTGTCTGCGCCACCGGCGACGTCCACTTCCGGGAGCCGGAGGACGAGGTGTACCGCCACATCCTGCTGGCCTCCAAGAAGTTCCCGGACGCCAACGCCCCGCTGCCCATCTACTTCAAGACCACCGATGAGATGCTGGAGGAGTTCGCTTACCTGGGGAAGGAGAAGGCCTATGAGGTGGTGGTGACCAATACCCAGGCCATCGCCGACCAGGTGGAGACTTTCCCCTTGCTGCCGGAGGAGCTGTTCCCGCCCCGGCTGGAGAACTCCGAGGAGGAGCTGAATTCCCTGGTGTGGAACAAGGTCCATGAGCTGTACGGCGAGGACCCGCCCAAGCTGATTGTGGACCGGCTGAACGTGGAGCTGGGCGGCATTCTGGGCAAGTACGACGTGGTGTACATGTCCGCCCAGAAGCTGGTGCAGCGGTCCCTGGAAAACGGCTACCTGGTGGGCTCCCGAGGCTCCGTAGGCTCGTCCCTGGTGGCCTATATGTCCGGGATCACAGAGGTGAACAGCCTTCCGCCCCACTACCGCTGCCCGAATTGCAAGCATGCGGAGTTCATTCAGGACGGCTCCTACGGCTGCGGCGCGGACATGCCGGACAAGATCTGCCCGGTGTGCGGCACAGAATACATCAAAGACGGCTTCGACATCCCCTTTGAAACCTTCCTGGGCTTCGGCGGCGGCAAGGTGCCGGATATCGACCTGAACTTCTCCGGTGAGTATCAGGCCCGGGCCCACCGCCACGCCATCGAGATGTTCGGAGAGACCCAGGTGTTCCGGGCCGGTACCATCGGTACACTGGCGGAGAAGACCGCTTACGGCTTCGTGAAAAAATACCTGGAGGAGAACGGCATGACTGTGGGCCGGGCAGAGGAGAATCGCCTGACCCTGGGCTGCGTGGGCACCCGCCGGACCACCGGTCAGCACCCCGGCGGCCTGGTGGTCGTTCCCGACGATATGGACATGGAGGACTTCTGCCCGGTCCAGCACCCGGCGGACGCCGACGACTCCGACACCATCACCACTCATTTTGAATACCACTCTATGGAGGCAAACCTCCTGAAGCTGGACATGCTGGGACACGATGACCCCACCATGGTCCGCATGATGGAGGATCTGACCGGTGTCAACGCCCGCCAGATTCCCCTGGATGACCCGGACACCATGTCCATCTTCACCTCCAGCAAAGTGCTGGGATACGAGAACGACGAGATTCTGGGCCCCACCGGCGCCGTGGCGATCCCGGAGTTCAACACCCGATTCACCCGGCAGATGCTGGTGGATACCCAGCCCAAGGACTTCAACACGTTGGTACGGCTCTCCGGCTTCTCCCACGGGACAGACGTGTGGCTGGGCAACGCCCGGGAGCTGATCGTCAGCGGCACCGCCTCCGTTCTGGAGACGGTGGGCTGCCGGGACGATATCATGCTGTACCTGATCTCCAAGGGCCTGGACCCCAAGATGAGCTTCAAGATCATGGAGAAGGTCCGCAAGGGCAAGGTGAAGAAGGGCGGCTTTGACGAGGGCTGGGTGGAGGCCATGCGGGACCACGACGTGCCGGAGTGGTACATCGACTCCCTGGCCAAGATCGGCTACCTGTTCCCCAAGGCCCACGCGGTGGCCTACGTGATGATGGCCTTCCGCATCGCCTGGTTCAAGGTCCATGAGCCCCTGGCATTCTATGCAACCTTTTTCTCCGTCCGGGCCAAGGCCTTTGATGCGGAGTACTGCTGTGCCGGAAAGGATGCGGTGAAGCGGAAGATCCGGGAGATCGAGAACAACAAGGACGCCACGGCGGTGGAGCAGAACCTGCTGACCACCCTGGAGGTGTGCTATGAGTTCTACCTGCGGGGCTTCCACTTCGACACGATCAACATTTATGAGTCCGATGCCACCAAGTTCAAAGTGACGGAGAACGGTCTGCTGCCGCCCTTCACAACGGTCCACGGCCTGGGAGAGGCGGCGGCCATCGACACAGTGGAGAAGCGGAATGGGAAGGAGTTCGTCTCCGTTGAGGAGTTCGCCATGTGCTGCAACAAGCTGTCCAAGACCCATATTGAGCAGCTGAAGGCGCTGGGAGCCTTCGCCGGGATGGCGGAGACCAGCCAGCTGACGCTGTTTTGATCCCCGTGGGAGCGATTTCCCCACGGCACCGCGATAGCAGAAGAAAAGGGAGGACCCATTCCGGGTCCTCCCTTGTTTTGTCCATGTGGAAAGAATTACTTCTTCTCCAGCTTGGCATTGCATTTTGCCAGAAATTTTTCGTTCTTGACGATGGCCCGGGTGTGGGTGCCGCTGCCGATGGGGCCGCTCTCATCCCAGGCTTTCACAGCGAAGTCCACCATTTTGCCGTTTTCCGAAACGGCGGTGATCTCTGCCTCCGCCCACACCTTCATGCCGATGGGAGTGGGAGCGTCGTGGGAGATGTCCAGATGGGTGCCCACACTGCCCTGGCCCTCCTCCAGAAAGCTCTGCAGACAGGTCATGGCGGCATTTTCCATCAGGGCGGACATATAGGGCGTGCCGAACACCGGCAGGGCACCGGAACCCACGTTAGCGGCGGTAAGGGCGTCCGTAACAGTTTGCTCCAGGCGGCATTTTGTTCCAATCAAAATCATGAGAGGATTCCTCCTTGGTAAAATATCTTCCGCCTTTCCAGTGTACAGGAAAGCAGTGGAATGCGCAAGGGAAAAAGAAGCGGCACCGGGTAGTGTTCCGGTGCCGCATTTTACAGCTCAGATACCGAGTTGCGTCCAGAGGTCGTTATAGAGGGTGCGCGTCTCAGCAGGGAGGACCAAGTAGGCCTCACACCGGTCCAGCACCTCCTGGGAGGGGGCCATGATCTCATAGAGAGCGGGATCCAGGGGCTCTCCGTAGGTCTCCTCATAGTAGGCAGGATAGGTCTCCAGCGCCTCAGCGTTGGGAGAGGCGTACCAGATATAGTCCATATTCCGCAGGTTTGCCTCAGTGGAGGCCATAAAGTTGATCCAGGCCTCCGCCTCCTCCTTGTGCTGGGAGGTTTTGAGAACGCACATGGCGTCCACGAACCAGTTGCTGCCCTCCTCGGGCACTACATAGGCGAGATCTTCGTTGTTTTCCAGCATGCTCAGATAGTCACCGGCATAGTAGGTGGCAATGGCGGCGTTGCCGCCCTCCATCTTCTGAAACACCTCGTCCATGACCTTTCCCTGATACACCCCGTTCTTTACGGCGTCGGCGATGAGCTGGTAAGCCTCCTGAATCTCCGCTTCGTCAGTGGTATTCACAGAGTACCCCAGGTACAACAGGGCGATGCCCAGAGCATCCCGGGAGTTGTTGATAAGCAGCACGTTCCCGGCGTACTGGGGATCGAACATGGCGCTCCAGCTGGTAATGGGCTCCTGCACCTTGGCGGTGTTGGAGATGATGCCCAGAGTGCCCCAGGTGTAGGGCACGGTGTACTTGTTCTCCGGATCGTAGGACAGATTCTTGAAGCGGTCGTCGATCTTCTCAAAATTGGGGATGTTATCATAATTGAGCTCGGCCAGCATATCCTCTTCGATCAGCTGGGAGATCATGTAGTCGGAGGGGACGATGACGTCATAGTCCACGCCGCCCATGCTCAGCTGGGAATAGAGGACCTCGTTGCTCTCTGCGGTCTGGTAGTTGACTTTGATGCCGGTCTCTTCTTCAAATTGGTCGATCAGGGACTCGTCGATATATTCACCCCAGCTGCACACGTTGACCACACGGTCCCCGCTGCCGCTGCCGTTACTGCTGCCGGAATTTTCCGAGTCAGAGGTGTCCTTGCGCACGGAGCATCCGGACAGGAACAGGCTCGCCGCCATCAGTAAGGCGAGAGTCAAGGCTACCATTTTTTTCAATTGATCATTCCTCCAGTGTTGATTTGAATGCGTATCTCAAGACCCGCAGGCCGTGGGACCGATAGTCATGCGCGGGCTCGCTCCCGCAGGCGCTCCTGCCGGGATTCCCGGACATTGATGATGATGAGCAGCAGCAGCACAGCGCCGAAGAGCAGCGTGGAAATGGCATTGATCTCCGGGCTGACCCGCTTTTTCGTCATGGAATAGATGGTCATGGCCAAAGTGGACACGCCGGAACCGGCGGTGAAGTAACTGATGATGAAATCGTCGATGCTCATGGTGAAGGCGATCAGTGCGCCGGAGATGATGCCGGGCTTGATCTCCGGGATAATGACCTTCCAGAAGGCCTGCATCCAGGTGCAGCCCAGGTCTTGGGCCGCGTCCACTAGGTTTTTGTCCATCTGGCGCAGCTTGGGCATCACTGTCAGGATAACGTGGGGGATGTTGAAGGTCACATGGGCCAGCAGCAGTGTACCGAAGCCAAGATAGATGTTCTCCTCCATCCAGAAGGTATCCTGCGCCTGGTTGAACCAGACGGCAAAGGCCTTCCACAGGCCGAAAAAGGCCACGAACAACAGACACATGGAGACGCCGGTGACGATCTCCGCATTCATGACGGGAATGTTGTTCACCGTCATCAGGGGCGTGCGCCACCGCCGCCGCATACTGGCCAGGCCAATGGCTGCAAAGGTGCCCGCCACAGTGGCAATCAGCGTGGAAAGCACGGATACCAGCAGCGTGGTATAGACACTCTGCATAATGAGGCGGTTCTGGAACAGCTCCGCATACCAGTGCAGGGAGAAGCCCTTCCACACCGCGCTGCTGTTGCCGGCATTGAAGGAGAAGATGATGAGAATGAAAATCGGCGCATACAGGAATACGAATACCAACGCCATGAAGATGCGGTTTCCCAGCAGATGCTTCCGTTTCACAGCATCACCGCCTGTTCCTCACCGTCGCCGAAACGGTTCATCACCAGCATACACACCACCACAATGGCCATCATCACAAGCGCGATAGCCGCCCCGAGCTGGGGATTATAGGCCCCGCCCAGGAACTGCTGTTCGATCAGGTCGCCCAGCATCATCTGGGTGCCGCCGCCCAGCAGACGGGAGATGGCGAAGGTGGACACGGAGGGCACGAACACCATGGTGATGCCGGAGAGCACCCCCGGCAAAGACAGGGGCAGGATGACCTTGCGGAACACCTGCACGCTGCTGGCGCCTAGGTCCCGGGCCGCTTCAATGAGGGAATGGTCCAGCTTTACCAGCACGGAGTAGATGGGCAGGATCATGAAGGGCAGGTAGTTGTACACCATACCCAGCACTACGGCGCCCTGGGTACCGATCATCTGGAAGTGATCGATGGGGACATACGCGGCGGGATCAGATGCAAAGTGCATAGCGATCTGGTTGTAAAGGTCGATCAGGCCGATCTGCTGAAACAGCTGGTTCAAAAGTCCGTTGTTCTCCAGAATGGACATCCAGGAATAGGTCCGCAGCAGAAAATTCATCCACATGGGCAGCATGATGAGCACCATAGCGATGCGCTGCACCTGCGGCCCCTCCTTGGAGAGCATATAGGATACCGGGTATCCGATCAGCAGAGCGATCAGTGTGGCGATGATGGCCAGCTTAAACGAGCGGGTGAACACTGCTGTATAGGTACCCATGCGGGCGAAGTTCTCCAGCGTGAAGTCCCCGGCGGCGGTGCTGAAGGCATAGACCACCATAATGATGATGGGCGCCACCACGAAGATGGACATCCATCCCACATAGGGAACGGCGAACAATGAGAGCTTATTTTTCATCCTCGCTCTCCTCCTCATCCGCCTCCCAGTTGGCGTCGCTCATCTCCTCATATTCTTCCGAGAAGGAGGAGTAATCGCCGAACATCCCGGAATACGGACTCTTTTTCATAATGTGGATGCCGTCGGGATCGATCTTGATGCCGATCCGGGCGCCCACGGGGGAATGGTCTGTGGTTTGGATAAGCCATTTGAAGCCCCGGAAATCCACGATGATGTCGTACTGCATCCCCTTGAAGGTGACAGAGGTGACAGTCCCCACCAGTTGTCCCTGCTCCATGGGGACGATGTCGATGTCCTCGGGCCGGATGACCACGTCCACCGGCTCGTTCTCAGCAAAGCCGCCGTCCAGGCAGGGAAACTCCCGGCCGTACATCTTCACCAGCTTGTCCCGGACCATGACGCCGTCAATGATGTTGGACTCACCGATGAAGTCCGCCACAAAGGCGTTCTTGGGCTCGTTATAGATATCCTCCGGCGTGCCGATCTGCTGGATGCAGCCCTTGTCCATCACTACGATGGTGTCGGACATGGTCAGGGCCTCCTCCTGGTCGTGGGTGACGTAGATGAAGGTGATGCCCACCTGCTGCTGGATTTTCTTCAGCTCCAGCTGCATGTCCTTGCGGAGCTTTAGATCCAGAGCGCCCAGGGGCTCGTCCAGCAGCAGCACCTTGGGCCGGTTTACCAGGGCCCGGGCGATGGCCACCCGCTGCTGCTGGCCGCCGGACAGGGCGTCCGGCTTGCGGTTTTCAAAGCCCTTCAGGCTGACAACCTCCAGCATTTCCAGCACACGCTGACGGATCTCCGTCTCCGGGATCTTTACCCGGCGCTTGCCGGAGGGATCCTTCGGGTCCGGCCGCTTCTGCATCCGCAGGCCGAAGGCCACGTTCTCAAACACATTCATGTGGGGAAACAGGGCGTATTTCTGGAACACCGTGTTGATCTGCCGCCGATAGGGCGGAACGTCATTAATCCTCACACCGTCGAACAGGACGTCTCCCGACACAGGGGTCGTGAAGCCGCCAATAATACGCAGCGTTGTGGTCTTGCCGCAGCCGCTGGGTCCAAGCAGTGTGAGGAATTCTTTGTCGTTGATATAGAGGTTTAAATCGTTGAGAACCACTTCGTCGTCAAACGCCATACGGATGTTCCGCAGACGAATCAACTCTTTGGACATGTATCCTCCCCCATTTCATAATAATTTTGATTACAATGAAACGCCTCTTTTCTCTGTTGAGGGGGAACCTTTCTCGTCGAAATTCAGCAATAACAAACTATATCCGATGTGTGGCGAAAAGTCAAGCAAAATCAAAGATTTCGCCGGGGTTTTACGGGAATTTTTTAAGGAGTTTCCGGCGCGGGAAAATACTTGTCCCGGAAGGGCACATCCGCCACGGTGAAGACCCTGCCCCGCAGGTAATTCAGCGCCCCGGCGTCCGTGGGGAAAGGGAAGGCCAGCTGGTAGGAATACAGGGCCTGCCGGGTCTCGCCGTAGCGGCGGTTCACATCCCCCCGGCCGTACTTGCCGTCCCCCAGCAGGGGACAGCCGATCTCCGCCATGGACACCCGGATCTGGTGGGTCCGGCCGGTGAGCAGCCGACACTCTACCAAAGACAGCGGGCCCCGGGTCTCCAGAGTCCGGTACAGGGTCACGGCAGTCTTTCCGCCGGGAATGGGACGGCGATAGAAAGCCACCTGCTTTTTCGCCTCATCTTTTAAAAGAAAGCCCGCAATCTTCCCCTCCACTGGCTTGGGGCGGCCTACGGTGATGCAGAGATAAGACTTCTCCACCTCATGGTTTTTGATCTTCTCATTTATGATCCGCAGGGTCTCCGCGTTCTTGGCGGCAATGACAATGCCGCCGGTGTTCCGGTCGATCCGGTTGCACAGGGCGGGCGCAAAGGCGTTCTCCCATTTGGGATTCCACTCTTTTTTCTGGTACAGGTAGGCCTGAATGTGGTTGATGAGGGTGTTGACCTTCTCCGTCTCATCGGCGTGGACCACCAGCCCCGGCCGCTTGTTCACCAGCAGCAGATTCTCGTCTTCGTACACGATGTCCAGCTGGGGACGGAACACGGTGAGAAAGATGTTTTCCTCAGAGGGCTTGTCAAAGAACTCGTCGTTGATATATAATTGTAAAATATCGCCGGACTCCAGCCGTGTGTCCCGCTTGGCACCCCTGCCGTTGACTTTGATCCGCTTGAGGCGGATGTATTTCTGCAGCAGGGTGGGGGGCAGCAGGGGCAGGCTTTTGGCCACAAAGCGGTCCAGCCGCTGTCCGGCGTCGTTTTTTCCAATGGTGAGTTCCCGCATGGCATCCTCCGATGGGCAAGTATTTGATGCTACCATCATACCTGTTTGCCGGGCGCTTGTAAAGCGGGGAGAGAATTTTTTGAATCGGTTAGGAGAAACTGGACGTATGGCGCAGCATGACGGAAACAAACAGCGGGGCTGGGTGAACTATTTCCGGGTCTTGGCAGGGGGCTACCTGCTGTATCTGGCCTACCAGCTGATGAAGGGCATCTGGGACGGGACCGCCGAAACCGTGGCTCTGAACGCGGCGGCGGGCGCAGTGTTCGCCGCGGCAGGGGCGATGGTGCTTTGGCGGGAGTGGAAGGCGTACCAGTACGCCAAGGCTCACAAGGACGACCCGGATAGCTGGAGCCAGGACGACGCCCTGCCGGAGCAGAAGCGTCCGGCGACACCTGCAGAACAGGTCGGACCCGAAGCGGACCAGAAGGGACGGGACGAGGAATGAAGCTGGAAGAGCTCTGCGCCGCCGTGCAGGAGGCGCGCTATTACAACGAGCGGTTCACCCGCCGGGAGTACACCAGCGCCTTCCGGACCTACACGGAGCGATTCGGACCACTGTACATGGAGGCCGTCCGGGAGACGGCGGAGGACCCTGACGGCCGCCGGGTACTGGCGGAGCAGCTGCTGGACCTGCTGGAGGCAGGGTGGAAACGCCAGCGCCCCTGGAACCGGACCATGGTCCAGGCCCGGGAAAAGCAGATGCTGGTGACGTATCTTTCCCCCATGCTGCTGGGACTGGAGGAGCCCCTGTGCCAAGAGCTGGCGGAGCGGCTGCGGGACGGCTGGAACACCCGCCGGCCCAAGGACATCTACAACATCACCACCTATGCCCGGCTGCAGGAGGGCTTCCGCAATGTGATCCTGGGCATCGACATCACCGGCTGGCAGAAGCGTCGGGAAGAGGAGAGCTGAACAGAGCGCCTGCCCGGAAACGAAAAAATTTGCCCGGAAACGGCAAAAACATGAAAAAATTGTTTGACAACCGGGCACACATCCCTTATAATACTATTCGTGTCATTACGAGGTAGCTTATGCGTTTTGATGTAAGACCCATACTGCATGCCCCTGGCAAGCGCCTGACGTTCCAGTTTTCTCTGGACTTGTCCGACGTGGAATTTGCCGGACGGCATCCCATCAGCCGCCCTGTGGAGGTGGAGGGCGCGGTGAGCAACACCGCGGATCTCCTGGAGCTGGAGCTGACGGCCCGGACCACGCTGGACGCGGTCTGCGACCGGTGCGGCAAGGCGTTTCTTCAGGACAAGACCGTTCCCTTTCGCTGCCTATTGGCGGAAGAGCTCCAGAACGAGGACAACGACGAGATCGTCCTGCTGGAGGATGGGGAAGTGGATGTGGGCGATCTGGCCCGCACGGCGTTCATCCTTGGAATGGACACCAAGACATTGTGTTCGGAAGATTGCAAAGGACTGTGCCCCCGGTGCGGTGCCGACCTGAACCTCGGCCCCTGCTCCTGCGGGAAGGAGACGGATCCCCGTCTGGCGGTCCTGGCAAAGCTTTTAGAGAACAGAGAGAACGAATGAATAAGGCCGGGGGCGACTCCGTTGCCTTTGAAAGATCAAGGAGGTGTCACAATGGCAGTACCTAAGGGAAAAGTATCCAAAGCTAGACGCGACAAGCGCCGCAGCTCCCACTGGAAGCTGGCGGCTCCCGGCCTCGTCAAATGCCCGAAATGCGGTGCGCTGCACCTGCCTCACAGAATGTGCCAGGAGTGCGGTACTTACAACGGCCGCGAGGTCAAGGTTGTCAAGTCCGTGGTGGCGAAATAAGACGTGCCCTGTGGATCGGGAGGGAAGAGCAACATCTTCCCTCCTTTTTCTGCGTCCATACTGTGTAAAAATCGGAGGACGTCTTGCCATTTCGCCGGTCACTGGGTATAATATGACCATGTATGTCTGCTTGATAAAGAAGGGAAGTGAGCGCCGGTGAAACCCATCGTCGCCATCGTGGGCCGGCCCAATGTGGGCAAGTCCATGCTGTTCAACAAACTCATTGGAAAGCGCCTCTCCATTGTGGAGGACACCCCGGGCGTCACCCGGGACCGCATCTATGGGGAGACGGACTGGAACGGCCGGTCCTTCACCCTTATCGACACCGGCGGTATCGAGCCCCGGACCGACGACCAGATCCTGTCCTTCATGCGGGATCAGGCCCAGATCGCCATCGAGAACGCCACTGTCATCATCTTTCTGACGGATGTCCGCACGGGCCTCACCGCCTCTGACCAGGAGGTGGCCAACATGCTGCTGCGCAGCGGCAAGCCCATCGTGCTGGCAGTGAACAAAATGGACTCCACTGGTGTCCCGGACCCGGACTTTTATGAGTTCTACAACCTGGGACTGGGGGATCCCATCGCTGTCTCGGCTGTCCATGGCCACGGCACCGGCGACCTGCTGGACGCCTGTCTCCAGTACTTCCCCCCAGAGGAGGACGAAGAGGAGGAGGACGACGCCATCAAGGTGGCTGTTATCGGCAAGCCCAACGCCGGCAAGTCCTCCCTGGTGAACAAGATCCTGGGGGAGGAGCGGGTCATCGTCTCCAACGTGGCCGGCACCACCCGAGACGCCATCGACTCCTACTTTGAAAACGATCAGGGCAGGTTCGTCTTCATTGACACCGCCGGCATCCGCCGCAAGTCCAAGGTGGAGGAGGACATCGAGAAGTACTCCGTTCTCCGGGCCACCCTGGCCATTGAGCGCAGCGACGTGTGCCTGATCCTGATCGACGCCACCGAAGGCGTCACCGAGCAGGACACCAAGGTGGCGGGCTTGGCCCACGAAGCCGGGAAGGCCAGCATCATCGTGGTCAACAAGTGGGATCTGATCGAAAAGGACGGCAAGACCATGGACAAGATGCGGGAAGAGGTCCGCAACGGCCTGGCCTTCATG
Source organism: Oscillibacter acetigenes (assembly GCF_025567605.1). NCBI lineage: Bacteria > Bacillati > Bacillota > Clostridia > Eubacteriales > Oscillospiraceae > Oscillibacter > Oscillibacter acetigenes. Next base: position 413,222 of record NZ_JAOQKG010000004.1, read on the forward strand.
ACCTATGCCCCCATCCTGTTCATCTCAGCCAAGACCGGCCAGCGGGTGGACCGGCTGTTCGAGCTGATCGACTATGTCTCCAACCAGGCCAGCACCCGGATCACCACCGGTATGCTGAACAGCGTCCTGGCGGATGCCCAGACACGGGTTCAGCCCCCCTCCGACAAGGGCCGCCGGTTGAAGATCTACTACATGACCCAGGTGGGCATCCGGCCACCCCACTTTGTGGTGTTCTGCAACGACAGCCGCCTGTTCCACTTCTCCTACCAGCGGTATCTGGAGAACTGCCTGCGGAACACCTTTGGCCTGGAGGGCACGCCTATCACCCTCTCCATCCGCCAGCGGGGCGAGAAGGAGGGGTGAGAATGGGCGCAGTGGTATGGTTTCTCATTTCCCGGATGGAACTGTGGCTGGTGGCTGCGATCGCCTACTTCTGCGGCTGTTTCAATGGGGCGGTCATTATTTCTAAATACATCCTGCGAGACGATGTTCGCAGGCATGGCAGCGGCAATGCAGGATTAACCAATTTTTACCGTACCTTTGGTGGACCGCTGACTTTTGTGGTAATCTTATGTGATGTCCTCAAAGCCGTAATAGCGGTTCTGATCGCGGCTCACATCGGCGGCGGGTTTGATCCCAGGATGATGCCGGATATGCCGCTGAGTACGGAGATGACGGTCTATTATGTGGTCTTGTTCAAATACTGGGCTGCCCTGTTCTGTCTGCTGGGTCACATGTTTCCCTGCATGTTCCACTTCAAGGGCGGCAAGGGCATCCTCTCCGGCGGCACCATCGTCTGGATGATCGACTGGCGGATCGGCCTGGTGGTCTGGGTGGGATTTCTGCTCTTATTCCTGCTGACGAAGTATGTATCTCTGGGATCTGTCTGGGCTGGGGCCAGCTTCCCTTTTGCCACTTGGTATTTCTATCCGGATCCGGTCATCGTGCTCCTGGCGTTTCTCCTGGGAGCCTTGATTTTGTGGAAGCACCGGAGCAACATCGTCCGCCTTATCCATGGCAACGAGAATAAATTCAGCGTACACCGCAAAAAAAATTAGGAATGCGGCATGGTGCGGTCCGGCAGAGCCGGACAAAATGGAATTGTTTCGCCATAGGCGGAACAGCTCGATTTCTAACTCCGGATTCCTAATTTGAGGGGGAGGAATACAGATGAAAACAGTTGTATTGGGCTCCGGCGGCTGGGGCACGGCCCTCAGCCAGATCCTGTGCGACAACGGACACGAGACCTATCTCTGGTCCCACAGCCCCGCCAAGGCGGCGGAGATGGCCCGGACCCGGGAGAACCCGCTTTTGCAGGGCGTCCATCTGCCGGAATCCCTCCACATCACCGGGGATTTGGACTGCTTGAAGGGCGCCGACCTGGTGGTCAGCGCACCGCCCTCCTTCGCCGTGCGGGAGACAGCAAAAAAAATGGCCCCGTATCTCACGGAGAAGACTGTGGTGGTGTCCGTTTCCAAGGGGATTGAGCGGGACACAAATCTGCGTCTCAGCCAAGTGATCCAGGAGGAGACGGAGAATATCTGTAAAGTAGCAGTTCTTTCTGGCCCTTCCCATGCAGAGGAGGTGGGGATCCGCCTGCCTACCGGCTGCGTGGCCGCCTGCTTGGATGTGGATGCGGCGCGTTTTGTGCAGGACGCCTTCATGAACGACTACTTCCGGGTGTACACCAGCGGCGACGTCGTGGGCGTGGAGCTGGCGGCGGCGCTGAAGAACGTCATTGCCCTCAGCTGCGGTGTGTGCGACGGTCTGGGCTATCAGGACAATACCAAAGCCCTGCTGATGACCCGGGCTATGGCGGAGATTACCCGCTTGGGGGAGAAGCTGGGGGGCTCCCGGCAGACCTTCGGCGGCTTGGCCGGTATGGGGGATCTGATCGTGACCTGCACCTCCATGCACTCCCGGAATCGCCGGGCGGGCATCCTCATTGGCCAAGGCAAAACGCCCCGGGAGGCCATGGAGGAAGTAGGCGCCGTGGTGGAGGGATACTTCGCCGCGGAGAGCATTCACCAGCTCAGTGAGCGGGTAGGCGTGGAAATGCCCATCAGCCGCTGTGCCTACGAAGTCCTCTATCAGGGCAAGCAGATCCGGGGCGTGGTAGCGGAGCTGATGACCCGGGCCAAGAAGGATGAACTGCTGGAGACGGCGTGGCTGTGAGGGGGGCACCCGGCCATGCGCGTTCCTGCGCAGAGAGAAAGGGTAAGAGACCGGAGGGATCCGGTCTCTTATTGTTTCTGATCGCGACTCTCAGTTTTGAAGATGAAATGATCCCGGTGAGGCATCTTGGAGGGCACTCACCGGGATTTTTCAGATTCAAACAGGAAAGCGTACTCTCAGACAATATCCAGCAGCTCCCGCAGGTCCCGGATCTCATAGTCGATCCGCAGGTCCTCTGGCCGGGCCTTTCCAGCAGGATTGTACCAGCAGCAGGGAAGTCCGGCATTGTTGGCGCCCTGGATGTCTGTGGAGAGGGAGTCTCCGATCACGAGACCGTTCTCCGGCGTCAGGCCGGGTATGCGGGAGCGGACATAGGCATAATAAGCCGGGTCCGGCTTGGAGGCTCCGGCGTCCTCGGAAATAAAGGCGTCCGTGATGAGAGCTGCGAACACACTGCCCTGCAGGCGGCTGCGCTGGACGGAGGCCACAGCGTTGGTGACAATGTACAGCTTGTGCCCCCGGCGGACCAGTTCCCGGCAGACCGCCTCCGCGTGAGGCAGGGGATAGACCCCGGCACCCAGGGCAGTGAGGTAATCCCGGTTGCACTTGTCTGGGTCCCGCGGCAGCTTCAACGCCTGAAAAAAGCGCACAAAACGCTCCAACGTCACATAGTCCTTGGAGACCTCTCCCCGGTCAAAGGCTGCCCACAGCTCCTGGTTGATCCGGTGGTAGAGGGCGCGGGTATCCAGCGTATCCGGAACGCCGTTGCTCCGGCACATGGCAGAAAAGGCACGGGCCGCGGCTTTTGGAAAGTCGAACAGGGTGTCATCCGCGTCAAAGAGCAGATAGGGAAATTTCATGGTGAGAACTCCTTTCGGGAGAGTTTGACCACATGTATCGTATCACATCCAAACAGGAAAGGCAATCACCGCCGCCCCCGCCGTGCATACCATGGCTTGAGGGGGAATGCCGGATGAACAAGACCTTTGGCGTGATCGGCGGAGATCGGCGGCAGGCAGAGCTTGCACGGCTGCTGGCGGAGGAAGGGCGCACGGTCTGGACCAGCGGAGTGGCCGGATGCCCGGATCTGCCTGCGCAGGCAGCGGCCGCGGACGTGGTGATCCTTCCGCTGCCGCTCTGCCGGGAGGACGGGATACTAAACAGTGAGACGGAGGATCTGCCCACCAGTGCGCTGTTCCGCCGTTTCAGTCCCGGCCAGCTGTTGCTGGCAGGGCAGGTTCGTCCCGCCCAGCAGATAGAGGCTGAGAACTGCGGGCTGACGCTGGTGGACTACTTCCAGCGGGAAGAGCTGACCGTTGCCAACGCGGCGGCCACGGCGGAGTCGGCCCTCCAGATCGCTATGGAGCATCTGGACCGGACGCTCCTGGGGATGGAGTGTTTGGTGCTGGGCTTCGGGCGGATCGGAAAGCTGCTGGCCTATCGGCTTCATGGGCTGGGCGCCCATGTTACAGTCACTGCCAGAAAACCGTCGGACCTGGCTTGGATCCGTGCCTATGGCTGGCAGGCGCTGGAGACCGGACGCCTCGATGGTGCGCTGTGTGACTTCGGCGCCGTGTTCAACACGGTCCCCTCGCCCGTCCTGGGCCACCTGCTGCTGGCGCAGCTGCCGAAGGGCTGCCTGTGTGTGGAGCTGGCCTCCGTCCAGGGCATCGACCTAGCTGCTGCAGAGGAGCTGGGACTGCCCCACGTATGGGCCCGCTCCCTGCCGGGGCGGATGGTGCCTGCCGCAGCGGCGGTGGCTATCCGGGACGCAGTCGACTACATTTTAAAAGAACGAGGTGACCCTGTGTGAGAAAAGAACGGGTCGGATTTGCGATGTGCGGCTCCTTCTGCACCCATGAAAAGGTGCTGGCGGAGCTGGAGAAGCTGGTGCAGCTGTATGAGACAGTCATCCCTATCGCGTCGGAGATCTCCGCCTTCACGGATACCCGCTTCGGGACCTCTGATGACCTGATGGAGCGGTTGGAGGATTTGACAGGGCATGAGGTGCTTTGTGACATCCCGTCTGTGGAGCCCATCGGTCCCAAGGGGCTGCTGGATGTTCTGGTGATCGCCCCGGCTACGGGGAATACCATAGCCAAGCTGGCGGCGGGCATCACGGATACGGCGGTTACGATGGCGGCCAAGGCCCATCTGCGGAACGGGAGGCCGGTGGTGATTGCCATGGCCAGCAACGACGGCCTGGCGGCTGGCGCCCGGAATATCGGGGAACTGCTGGTGCGGAAGAACTACTATTTCGTTCCCTTCGGGCAGGACAACGCCCGGGCGAAACCCAGTTCCCTGGTGGCGGACTTCTCCAAAATCCCGGAGACGGTGGAAGCCGCTCTGCGAGGCGAACAGATACAGCCGCTGCTGCTGCGATGAGGGAAGAGACGCGGGAATCAAACCCGCGTCTCTTTTTCGCAGCTTTATTTAAACTGGATAAAATCGACAAAAGAAGCGTGTTAAATCAATATTAACAATAAGTATAACTTATGATAGAAGGAGTCTCATCAGTTTGAGTACTTATTAAGCACGAAAAAGAAGGTGAATCCGGAAAACAAGAGAAAAAAATGAACAAAAGCAGAAGAAGAGGGTTGACTTTTCTGGCAAGCTCTGGTATTCTAACTAAGCTGTCGGGCGTGAGAGTGAAACACCAAAACGCAGAGCTTCAAGAAAAAACTTGAAAAAATGTGTTGACAAAGTAAGAACTTTGTGGTAAAGTAAATCTCACCGCCGGGAACGGCGTGCACCTTGTAAATTAAACAACGTAACGAAAAGGAAGCACCAGAAGGCGAGCTCATTTAGATGAGTTTGCCAAAGGACAAAGCCGTCTCACTGGGTTGAGTCAATTACCGGTGGGATGGAGAAATGAAGCTATGACAAATAGCTCTATGAAGGTTTGAACGGACTACGGTTCGTTTAGATACCATTTTATAGAGAGTTTGATC
>NZ_JAOQKG010000005.1:0-578 GCF_025567605.1 Oscillibacter acetigenes
GTGGGCCGCTCAGATAGAGCGGCCCACCTTTTTATATAAAATTTTTATCACATATTTTGTGTGATAAAAGTTAACATATATTCTGCATTTTCTTTGTTATAAAATACTTTTGCACAAAAAACCGAAATCACGATATCATTTTGAAGTCACAATGCATTCTGATGATTTCATCAACTTGCAGTACAATCTAAGAACTCAATCAGAAAGGAGACACCCTATATGGATTCGTTCACCTGTTCCGACTGCGCACACTACTACCAGCACTACATCCGAACGCGCCGCCGTTTTGTAGAGATCCATGACGGCCATTGCGTCGCCGCGCCCCGCGCCAAAAACCGGACGCCGGACACGCCCGCCTGTGACAAATTTTTACCCAGGCCGGACCGTACATAACCCGGCCGCGCCTGCGCACACTAGAGGGCGGCGAAAGCCACACACTTTTTCACGCAGGAGGATCTTTTGTTATGACGAATACCAACAACGGCTGCGCCTGCACCCCCAACCAGAGCATCAAGTGCACGGTCACCAACTGCGCCCACCACTGCCAGGACCAGAACTACTGCGGTCTGAACACCATC
>NZ_JAOQKG010000005.1:874-8563 GCF_025567605.1 Oscillibacter acetigenes
GGGGGAGCTCTCCCTCCTGACGGCGCTGCCCTATCTGGCGGGCGGCCTGGTGGGCGGCTGGATCGGCGGCAAGCTGTACGGCAGAGTCTCCGTCAAGTGGCTCAAGTGGCTCTTCGCCGGTTTTCTGTTCTACGCGGGGGTGAAGTATCTGCTGTGACGGACTGGATCATTCCCTTTCTCTGCGGCCTGGGGGCCAGCATCCTCTCGGCCTGGGGCGTGGGCGGCGGCACGCTGCTGCTTCTGGTCATGACGCTCTTTCTGGATGTGGACCAGCGGACCGCTCAGGGCATCAATCTGCTGTTCTTCCTGCCCACCGCCGCCTCCGCCCTGGTCTGCCACGCCAGGGGCGGCTATCTGGACAAGCCCACCCTGAAAAGCGCCGTCCCCCTGGCCGTGGCCGCCGCCCTGGCCGGGGCCTGGATCGCCACCAATCTGGACGTGGCGGTCCTGCGCAAGCCCTTCGGCGTGTACCTGCTGCTCTCCGGTGTCAGCCTGCTGTGGCCCCAGCGCCGGAAGAAACAGACATGACACAGGCCGCGGGAGAAGTCCTTCAGGGCTTTTCCCACGGCCTCACAATGTTTTTTCCACACTACCCCGCAGGGCAGACACCCCGCTCTTCCGCCCCGGGCCGGGAGCACTTCCGGCAAGCAAGGGCGCGGCCTGCGGTGCAGGCCGCGCCCTCGTTCTTTATTCCACCGGGTCATTCAGAGTCAGCGTCACTTCCATCCGCTCTCCGTCCCGCCAGATTTCCATGGTCACCTGATCGCCCACATACAGCTGCCGCCGGATGCGCAGCAGCTCCTGACTGGTTTCCACCGGCCTGCCGCCGGCGGCGAGGACGAAGTCCCCCTCCCGGATGCCCGCCAGGTCTGCGGCGGAGCCGGGCGTGACCTCCAGCACCTGCAGGCCCCAGATGTCGTCCTCCAGCCGGGTGCCCGTCTGGAGCACCGTCACGCCGAAGGAGGGCTCCGGCCGGACCTCTCCATAGGTCAGCAGGTCGTTCACCAGCCGCCGGATGGAGGCGGAGGGAATGGCGAAGCCCAGACCCTCCACATTGGAGTAATCAGAGCTCATCTTGATGGTGTTGATGCCCACCACCTGGCCGCAGGCGTTGATTAGGGGACCGCCGGAGTTGCCGGAGTTCAGGGCCGCGTTGGTCTGAACCAGCGTCATGGTCCGGCCGTCCACCTGTACATCCCGGTTGATGGCGGAGACGATGCCGTCTGTCAGTGTGCCGCGGAGCTCCACGCCCAGCGGGTTGCCGATGGCGTAGACCTTGTCGCCCACCACCAGCTGGTCGCTGTCGCCGAAGGTGGCGGCGGGAAGCCCCGTCAGTTCCACCTTGAGGACCGCCAGATCGTTCCGCTCGTCTCCGGCCACGTACTGGGCCTCATAGGTCCGGCCCGTGTCCATGGCGACGGTGCAGTCCCGTCCCCCCGCCAGCACGTGGTAATTGGTGAGGATATAACCGTCCGCCCGGAAGATGACCCCGGTGCCCACGGAGACGCTGTCGTCCAGCTGGACCATGACCGTCACCACCGACGGGTTCACCCGCTGGTAGATCTCCTGGGCCGTCAGCTCCCGGCCGTGGTCCGTCTCCACCTCCAGCACGGCGCCCTCCCCGAACGGATAGGTGGGGATGGTAACTGCCCCGGACGCGTCCTCTTCCTCCTCCCAGCCGTGGTCGTAACGGTACTCAAAGGGATCGGCACTGCTGCCGGCCGGCAGCAGATACCAAATCCAGGAGCCCGCCGCCACACCCAGCACCACCGCCAGGCAGGCCAGGAAAATCCACAGCCCGGTCCTGCGCCGCCGGCGGGGCTGCCCGGGCGCGGCAGGCCGTCCCGGCAGGGGGCGGCTGTACCGCTCCACCACCTCCCCGGGCAGCGGCTGTCTGTATACCTCTACGATCTCTCCGGAGAGACGGTCCTCTCCGGCCAACTGCTTTTCTTCCTCCATGCACGCCTCACTCTGTGGCCAGTGAGAAGGAGAACGCGGTCACGCCGTCCTCGCTGGTCACACTGATCTTTTCCTTATGCTGCTCTAAAATCGTCTTGACGATGTACAGCCCCAGGCCGTAACCATCCTTGTCCTCGCTGCGGGACTTGTCGCTCTTGTGGAACCGCTCGAACAGCAGCGGCAGCTCCTCTGCCGGGATGGTGTCCCCCTCGTTCCGCACCGTCACCCGGGCCTTGCCGTCGATGGTGGTGACGCCCAGATAGAGAGTGGAGCCCTCCCGTGCGAACTTGGTGGCATTTTCCAGCAGGTTGTAAATCACCTGCGTAATCATGTCCTTGTCCCCCAGCACCAGAATGGGCTCCTCGGGGATATCCGCCTCCACATCCAGATTCCGGTCTGTGATCTTCCGCTCCATGGAGATCAGCACCCGGCGCATACTCTCGCAGATGTCGAAGTGCTTTCCCTCCCGCAGGGGGTCGATGGCCTGCAGCTGGCTCACGTCCAGCATCCGCCGCACCAGCCGGCTCAGGCGGCGGCTCTCGTCGGAGATGATCTGGAGATACTGCCGCTCGTTCTCCGGCGGGATGGTGCCGTCCAGAATGCCGTCTGTATAGCCGGCGATGGTGGTCATGGGCGTCTTCAGCTCATGGGAGATGTTGGTGATGAACTCCCGCCGCTGGCGCTCCGTCTGCTGCAGGTTCTCCGCCATGTTGTTGAAGGAGGCCGCCAGCTCTCCCAACTCGTCATCCCGGCCGTAGTCGTTCATGCGGATGTCGAAGTCCCCCTCCGCATAGCGGCGGGTGGCCTTGGCCATCTCCCGGATGGGCTGGATCTGCCGCATGGTGGTGATGGAGGACGCCATGAAGGAGATCATCAGCACCACGAACGCCGTCATGAAGAACAGCCCGATGAAGCCGGACCACATGGTGTCCAGCGAGGTGGTGGAGGACACGGCATAGACCATGCCGACGGGGTCGGGGGTATCCTCGCTTATGGCCGGAACGCCCACCACGAACCGCTTGTTGGAGTACAGGCCGTCCACGTCCGTGCGCCTGGAGCTGATGCCCTCCTCCAGCACCTCTGCGGTCATCTCCTCCGGCATAGTCACCACCAGCCCGCTGAGAGACGCATCCGTGGACAGCAGCACGTGGCCCTCCACGTCGCAGATCAGGAAGTCCACCTCGGACACCGTGGCAGCGAAGGAGGCCAGACGCTGGAAGTCCTCCTCGTGCTGCAGCTCCTCCATGTCCAGGTACCGCCCGTTTTCCAGATAGCTGGCGGAGAGCTGCCCCACCACCTGGGCCTGGGCGGCCAGCTCCCCGTTCTCCTGGCCCCGGGCGTAGTTGTAGCTCAGGGAGAAAAACGAAACTCCCAGCAAAAACAGCGTCAGGAGCACCATGCCGACGGTGACGAACATCTGCCGCCAGTACAGGCCCCTGAACTTGTTGTGCATCCGTTTTGCAATACGCGCGATCCGTACCTTCATGAGACCTCCCTGCCCGGTTTTCCACCTGAAAAGGCAAAGGTCTTTTCAGGCGGTTTTGTCAGCTCTCCTTTGCCCCGGGGGCGCCTGCCAGCTCGAACTTGTACCCCACGCCCCACACCGTTTTCAGCGCCCACTGGCTGCTGACGTTTTCGATCTTCTCCCGCAGCCGCTTGATGTGGACATCCACTGTCCGGCTGTCGCCGAAGTAGTCAAAGCCCCACACCTCATCCAGCAGCTGGTTCCGGGTGTACACCCGGTTGGGGGTGGAGGCCAAATGATACAGCAGCTCCAGCTCCTTGGGGGGCGTGTCGATTTTCTTCCCATCCACGATCAGCTCGTAGGAGTCCAGGTCAATCACCAGCTTGTCGAACGTCAGCCGTTTGCTGGTGTCGTTGGGGATCTCCGTCCGCCGCAGGACTGCATTGATCCGAGCGATGAGCTCCTTCATCTCAAAGGGCTTCACCACATAGTCGTCCGCCCCCATCTCCAGGCCCTGGATGCGGTCGAACACCTCGCCCTTGGCCGTCAGCATGATGATGGGCACCTTGCTGGTCTCCCGGATTTTGGCGCACACCGACCAGCCGTCCATCACCGGCAGCATGATGTCCAGCAGGATCAGGTCCGGAACCTGCTTCTGAAACTCCTCAATGGCCTTGCCGCCGTCTCCGGCGATGCGGACGTCGAACCCCTCCTTCACCAGGTACATGTGGATCAAATCACAGATATTGCGGTCGTCTTCCACGACCAGGATGTTGCGGCCCATGGCGCTCCCTCCCATTTCGATATGTCTCTCTTCGCTGGTTCTGCCGCCCGCGGCGTCCGCCTGTTCACAGACACAGCCGATTCTTGATATCCTCTATTATATCCGCTCCCGGGGCGGTATGTTGAATATTTTGTAAATCTTGGCAGGTCAGGACACCGTCTCCGTCATGGCCAGACAGCGGTCGTCCGCCGCCTCCGCCGCAGACAGGAACGTCCCAAGCCCTGCGGCGTTGGCGCTGTCGCCCAGCCAGACAGTGACCTCGCCGCCCCGGCTGGTCACCCGCTGGAGCAGCGTGTCGGCGGCGCCGGTGCTGCTGAGGGGATACGCCGCCCGGTCCAGATCCGGGTCCAGCGGGCAGAAGCCCGCCGCCTCCGCCGCGGAGACAGACTCCTCCCCGGCGTTTTCAATCCAAGCCAGCCGGGTCTTGACGCTGGCGGCCTGGGAGAGCAGGCGGTTCCCCGTCTCCAGCTGTTCCGTCACCGGGCGGTCCGCCGCGGCGTCCACCGCCAGCCCGATGGCCTGCCCTGTGGCGGTCATTCGCCGCAGCAGGTCGCCGCCTTCCCGCAGAAACGCCTCCGTACAGTAGAAAGCCGCGTGGGCGTCATAGCGGTCCAGAATGTCCAGCAGGGACTTCACCCGCTTCGGGTCCGCGGCCTCCACACAAAGATAAATCCGCTGCCCGGTGACGGTGGAGGGCTCCGTTTCCTCCGGCGCGATGTCCTCTTCCGCACTCTGGTTCCGCAGGTACTGGTTGTACTCGTAGTCCATCCGGGACTTGGCGGCGTCGGCAAAGTACCGCTCCTCCATATCCATATCCGGATTGCGCACCCAAACCAGATAGCCCCGGTCCACCTCCACGGTGGAGTAGAGCAGGCCGAAGCACCGGGCGATCAGAGAGATGGGCAGGAAGATCACGCCACCCCGCTGGATGGGCTTCTGGAAATACAGGTTGCCCTCGTTGTCGATGGCATAGTCCTTGTTCAGGTCAAATACCAGGGAGCTGTATACCGTCTTGTCCACATACAGCAACACGGTCTGCCGGGCAATATTGGGGTAGTAGGACACGCCCAGATCCCGGCCCACGCCGGTGAAGATAGTGCTGGGCACATACAGATAGCCGCCGGACCAGAAGGGCATGGTGTCGTCCGACAGCGTCAGCACGTTTTTGTTGACTGCGGTGAAATACACCGTCTCCGCCGCCCCCGACGGGACCGGCGACAGCTGGAACACCAGCAGCAGGCACAGCAGCAGTGCCGCGAGCTTTCGTCTCATCATGTCCTCCCTTCCGCAGAAGCTCCCCTGGAAGATTGTATTTTACCACATTTCCGGCTTTTTTGTAAAGAGTCACCCTATGGCGGCAGTAGTATAGGGCTCCACGGTGACGCCGGTATAATAGTGGGTGAGGATCGTCCGGTAGTCCGCTCCCTCCTTGGCCATCTGGTTGGCGCCGTACTGGCTCATACCCACGCCGTGGCCGTAGCCAGTGACGAAGAACACCAGCTTGCCGTCCGCCGCCTCCCACTCGAAGCAGGCCGACCGCAGCCCCAGGATGCTCCGTAAAGTGCTGCCCTTCATGCTCACGCCGCCCACGTCCACCGACTCCACGCTGCCGGCGGTGTCCGTCACGGCGTTTTGCAGCCAGCCGCTGATGTCGCCGGACAGGTCCGCCTCCGGATAGGAGGTCAGGACCTTCTCCCGGAACTCCTCCGCCGTGAATTCCACACGGCTGTAATAGTTGGGGATGCTGTCCGCAGGCTCCGGCGAAGACACCGCCTGGAGATAGGGCAGGTCGCTGACCCACACCTGGCCGGAGGAGCGGGTCTGCCCGGCGGAGCAGGAGTGGAACACCGCCAGGATGGGCACGCCGCCGTACAGGATGGTCTCTCCGTCGGTCTCCCGGACGGCGGTCTCGATCTTTTCCTCATAGGCGTCCGCGTTCTCGCCCCAGTTGTTCCGGGCGTTTTCCTCCGAGATATACGCCTGGCAGCAGGTGGAGTCCGTGCAGATGTCCGCGGTGTTGCCGTGGTTGCCGCCAGTCTGCATCTTGTACAGGGTGTACGTCCGGGCCGCCACCGCCTGGGCCTTCAAAGCCTCCGGCTCAAAGGAGGCGGGCATCTCCGCCCGGACCACGCCCACCAGATACTCTCCCAGGGTCATCTCCTCCACCGCGTCCCCTGCCAGGACCTTCAGCACCATCTCTCCGTCCAGGTCCCCCGGCTGAAAGGGCTCCCGCTCCGACTCCACAGCGATGGGATCATCGGAGAAAAGCTCTGTCTGAAAGGGCACTACCACCGCCAGGGGCAGGGCAAACAGCAGCACCAGCAGCACCGCGGAGATGGCGGCGCTCTGGTGCAGATCAGAATGGCGTCTCATGGAAATTCCTCCTCTTTTGTTCCCCGTCTGCGGGCCTGTCCCTTCACTGTATGCGCCCGGAGGGCGGAAAATGAGGCCGGCATGGACAAACAGCTTTTCCCGTGGTATACTGGCTTTTGAAAATCTGTCATGATAAGGAGATCGGCTCCTATGAAGAAATACGTGCTCTGGCCCCTGCTGGCCGCCATTGGCGGCGTGGGGGCATTCCTGCTGCGGCTGCTTCAGCGCAGCACTGGGTTCGAGGTGGACACAGGCCTCCCCATCCCCGGCAATCTGTACGCCATCCTGCTGGTGGCCTGGTTCGTGGTTCTGGCGGCAGTCTGCCTGCTGGCAGCCCGGCCCCTTCTGCCTGCGGACCGGGAAGACCCGCCCCTCTTTCCCGCAGGCTTCTCCGTGGCTTCCCCCGGGCTGCTCACTCCGGCGGTGATGGGGCTCTTCCTGCTGGCAGCCTCCGGCGTTCTGGACCTGCTCTTCGGCTTCTCCGGCGCCAGCGCCCTCACCGGCAGCGGAGAGACGGTGACCGTTTTTGTGACCGCCCAGGGCAGTCAGCTCTTCTCCGGCAGGGAGCATCTGGTGGTGGGTCTGCTGTCTCTTCTCTCGGCGGCCAGCCTGCTTCCCGCTGTGCCTGCCTGCCGCATCCGGCCGGAGGGCGGGGCGCGCAAGCCCTTTCAGAGTCCTCTGCTGCTGGTGCCCGTCTGCTGCCTGGTGGTGCGGCTGGTGCTGACCTACCGGGTGGTGTCCGTAGACCCGTCCCTCACAGATTACTACACGGAGCTGCTGGCGGTGGTGTTCCTGGCTCTGGCCTTCTACCGGCTGTCCTCCTTCGCCTTCCGGGCGGGGCGGACCCGCCGCTTCGCCGTCTATGCGGCGCTGGCCATCGCCTTCTGCCTGGCCACTCTGGCGGACCGGCCGGATCCGGCCCGGCTGCTGTTCTACCTGGGCGGCGCCGTGACGCTTTTCGGCTTCCTGCTCCAGCGGACGGCGGTACTGGCCGCGCCCTGGGACAATACCTGACAGTTTATCACAAAATCCCCGCGGCCGGGAGTGCCCGCCGCGGGGATTTTCCGTTTGTTCACAAATACCGGGGAAATCGAGAAACGGACCAGCC
>NZ_JAOQKG010000005.1:8740-13979 GCF_025567605.1 Oscillibacter acetigenes
CCCCGGAGCCCGGCAAAAAAATCCGCCAGCACCCGGCGGCAGTCCTCTCCCAGAATGCCGCCCACCAGGGCGGGCCGGTTGGGGAAGCTCTCCATAAACAGGTTGGTCACTCCGCCGCAGGCACCGAAGGCCTCGTCCCGGGCGCCGTACCAAACCCGGCGGATACGGGCATTCAGGATAGCCCCAGCGCACATGGGGCAGGGCTCCAGCGTCACGTACAGTTCGCAGTCATCCAGCCGCCAGGTGCCGAGGTGCTCGTTGGCCTGGGCAATGGCCTCCATCTCCGCATGGGAGGCGGTGGCCTGCTTCTCCTCCCGCCGGTTGCGGCCCCGGCCCACGATTTCCCCGTCCCGGACGATAACGCAGCCCACGGGCACCTCCCCCGCCGCCGCGGCCTCCGCCGCCAGCGCCAGAGCCTGGGCCATGAAGTTCTCCTGTTCTGTTGGCATGTTCTTCCTGCCTCCTTGTATGAAAGCTGGCATATTTGTCCAAACTCCCCGTAAGAATATGGATAGGAGGGACACTGCCATGAAACCTGTTTTTGCCAAGAAAGCCGCCCGCCCCGACCCGGAGCTGCTGACCCTGAAGGCCGAGCTGCTGGAGGCCCAGGGGGACCTGGCCCAGGCCTATCGCCAGTTCGACCAGGCCCTGGACCCGGAGCTGGTGGAGTCCTGCGTCTACCAGATCAGTGCCGTGAAGGCCCGGTGCAACTATCTGATCCGCGCCATCAAGGAGCGGAGTCCCGAGGCAGCGGCTGCTGCCGGGCTGGAGGGGGCGTCCACATGGACCTGAGTCAGAAGATCATCGCCGCCATCCTGGCGGGCTTCTTTCTCGTCGCTCTGATCCGGGTGTTCAGCTCCCCCTTCCGCCTGGCGCTGAAACTACTGCTGAACACCCTGTTGGGGTTTCTAGCCCTGGGGGCCGTACGGCTGACGGCGGGCCTCACCGGCATCGCCCTGGGGCTGAACCTGTGGAATGCCCTGGTGATCGCCGTCCTGGGCCTGCCGGGATTTGTGCTGCTGCTGTTGGTCCAGTGGATCTTGTAGCATTACATATTGTTTTCAAACGTCAGGGCAGTTCTTCGCCCCGGGCGTCAAAATACCGGTCCACCAGGCGCCAGCCCATGTCCCCGCCTGTAAACCGCCAGATGGTCAGGGACGGCGGGGCGGGGATGGAGACGGATTCGTCCAGGCCTGCGTCCACCCGCAGCCGGACCTCCGTCAGTTTTTCCGATTCATTCCCGATGACGTAACAGGCTTCCGTGGCCGGAATAGCCCTCATGGGCTGGGTGTAGACGCCCCGCACCGGGTACGGGCCGTACATCCACACCGGATGCCCATACGCTTCATAGTCCCCATCGACATTCTGCGGGAACCGGACGATGTAACGCTCGTCCGGTTTTCTCTCGCCCAAAAACATGGCGAAGCGGTCCGGCCCATCGTCCCCCACCGCCGGCAGTCAGATGGGGCCGGTGCCCCGGTCCGCCATCTCCCAGCGGAGATACCGGTTGATCTCCTCCGGGCTGTTGCCATAGATCGTGGGGGCATATACAGCGGCACAGAAAATCAACATCAGGCTGACCGCGCAGAAGATCCATCGCTCCCAGGCGTTTCGGCGCATAGGGTCCTCCTCCGAAAAACCAAAATAAGATGCGAGAAATCAGGAGATAATAAGAGATATCAAGAGAAATTCAGAGGTTTATCCCGGTTAAATGAATTTCCCGTTGACATTCCGCCGTCAGGGTGGTATAAATATCCTTGCTCCGATTGTAACCCGGAGCTCTTGATTTGTAAAGCAAAGCAAAGAATTTCAATATACGGAGGAAACACCATGTCCACTTTTATGGCAAACAAGGCCAACATTGAGCGTAAGTGGTACATCCTGGACGCCGCGGGCAAGCCCCTGGGCAAGACCGCTGTCCGGGCTGCCGACCTGCTGCGCGGCAAGACCAAGCCCACTTTCACCCCCAACGCCGACTGCGGTGACTATGTCATCATCATCAACGCCGGCAAGGCTGTGCTGACCGGCAAGAAGGGCACCCAGAAGATGTACCGTACCCACTCCGGCTGGATCGGCGGCCTGAAGGAGACCCCCTACCGCATCCTGATGCAGGAGCAGCCCGAGCTGGCCATGAAGGTGGCTGTCCGCGGTATGCTGCCCAAGAACACCATCGGCAAGGAATCCCTGAAGCGGCTGCACATCTATGCGGACGCCAACTACGAGCAGCAGGCTCAGAAGCCCGTCGCTCTGGACGCGGAATAAGGAGGAGTTTGAAGTATGTATCAGTCCAAGAAGCCCTATCTGTATGGCACTGGTCGCCGGAAGTCCTCTGTGGCCCGCGTCCATCTGTTCCCCAACGGCACCGGCTCCATCACCGTCAACGGCCGGAGCATTGATGAGTATTTCGGTCTGGACACCCTGAAGATGCTGGTCCGTCAGCCTCTGGAGGCCACCGGCAACACCGGCAAGATGGATGTTGTGGCCACTGTCACCGGCGGCGGCGTGTCCGGCCAGGCCGGCGCCCTGCGGCACGGTATCGCCCGCGCCCTGCTGCTGGCCAGCGAGGACAACCGTCCCATCCTGAAGAAGGCCGGTTTCCTGACCCGCGATCCTCGTATGAAGGAGCGTAAGAAGTACGGCCTCAAGGCCGCCCGTCGGGCTCCCCAGTTCTCCAAGCGCTGATTCTTCGATTGCACTTTCAAAAATCCCGCCACAGCAATGTGGCGGGATTTTTTCTTGTACTCCTGCAGCCCCTGCACAACGGAGCGGCACTTGCCTTCACGCCCTCCGTGTGCTACTATATCCCACAACGGCAAATTTCGACAGGAGACCAACTATGGAAAGTCAATAGAGAGATTCGAAAAAGTGCAGGGCAAAAAATAGGCATAGCAAAGCAGAGCTGCTTTCGCAGCCCACCTGGAACAAGAATGAATCAAGCTAAATCGAACGCGATATTGTTCGTGAGCAGCGCAAAGATGACACGGATCAGTTTATGAGCGGTATGTCCTAAAGCACAGTAATGAGACTTACCCTGTGCAATCTTGGAATTGTAGTATTGAGCAAATGTTTCATTGTTGCGGACAACGTTGTGGGAAGCATTTATCAATGCATAGCGGAGCATGGAATTTCCGCGTTTGGACATTCTGGTGCTTTTCGCACTAAAATTCCCGGATTGAACAACAGCGGGATCAAGCCCAGCATAAGCAAGGAGCTTCGCTGGTGATGAAAAACGCTGTATGTTTCCAATGCAGGAAAGAATCATTGCCCCGTTCAGATATCCGATTCCGGGAACCGTCATAATCGGAGAATCAAGGGAATCCATTATGGTGGAAATTTCACTCTCCACCTGCTTAAGCTGCGCGGAAAAGAGTTCAATTTGAGAAACAGCCTGCCGGATCTGCAAGGCTAACGCCGGATTGTCTGTACCAATGGAATTCCGGGCAAGTTCACGCAAGCGGATGGCATCTTCTTTCTTATACTTGCCTCTGGATGCTTTGCGCAAAAGGTTTGAGAGGTAAGTCAGGTGAAGGGCCCCCACCTCTGCCGGCCTGGGATGCGCTTTCAGGAGCGTATAAGAGACGTTGATATGGAGGCCAGACCGGAAAAACCGATTCAACTCCGGGAAGAGTTGATCCACAAAGCTGCCGAGCTGAATTTTACAGCGAGTTCGCATGAGAATCAGATTTTGCCTTGTTTTACACAGTCCCTTCAACTTGAGAATCTGAATATCTGATTGCTGCAATTCTGTATAGCCTTCCATCATCAGAGCCTTGGCAATCACAAAAGCATCCACTTTGTCTGTCTTGGTCTTACGGATAGCAGATTTTCGAATGGCAGCTGTTTGAAGAGGATTGATCATGGCTACATGGTATCCGTTCCCACAGAGAAAACAAATCAGGTTTTCCCCATAGTGGGCAGTGGATTCCAAGCCAACCAGCAAAGGCAGCTTTGGGAGGTTGTTCAGCTTTTCCCGCAGCAGGGTAAAACCATCGGCGCTGTTTGCAAAGGAAAATGGCATGAGGAGTACTTCTCCCTCTGACGACATGGCGGCAGCCACGTGCGAGTTTTTGGCGACATCAATGCCGAGGTAGATCATGTACGCATCACTCCTTGTATCATTTGCGACAACTGTGTTCCACAAGAATCTATCCTCGTAGCCTTGCGCGAAATGAAAGCTCTGCGGCTTATCCAACCAATCAACAATTGGGATAGAAACTGCGGCCATATACTCCAAATAATAGTCAAGCTATAGGTCTTATGAACAGTCCACAGTGTCTATCCCAATCATAACAAAAACCAGGAAAGGAGAAGTATGATTTCACTGGCTTTTGCCATGTGTATATCATACAAGGTTTTTATGCAGACAAAGGATCTATTGGATTGCAGTCAGGACGTCCTGCGTGCGGAAAAGGCGCTGGAAGTTCAGTATGAGGAGTATTACGAACAGCTGGCCGACCAGCAAAGCCTCTCTCCGGAGGAGCAAGCCGCCCTGCGCAGCGACGTGACCCGGGAGGTGGAGATGCTGGAGGATGCCTCCTCCTGCCTGCGTCAGGCCCATCAGTGGGCCTCCGACAAGGCCGACGAGCTCACCACCCGCCTGCGGGAGGGGCAGGAGAGCTCCCAGCGCAAGGGCCTCTTCCGCCGTGCCCCCGCCAACTCCGTTATCGACCTGGAGGAGGAGCAGGCGGATAGCTTTGCCTCCGGCGTCAACTTTTACAAGGTCGCTTTGATCTGCATCGCCGGCAGCTTTGCGGGCGTGGTGGTGGAGATCCTGTGGTGCCTCTTCCGCAACGGGTATATCGAAAGCCGCTCCGGCCTGGTTTACGGTCCCTTCAACCCTGTCTACGGTATCGGCGCGGTGGTGATGACCCTGGCCCTGTACCGCTATCGCAACCGCAGCTCCTCCATCTCCTTTTTCGGCGGAGCCGTGGTGGGCAGTGTCATTGAGTACCTGCTCTCCTGGGGGCAGGAGACTCTCTTCGGCTCCACTTCCTGGGATTACAGTCGGATGCCCTTCAACCTCGACGGCCGGATCTGCCTGCTCTACTCTTTGTTCTGGGGCATTCTGGGCGTCCTGTGGATCAAAAGCCTCTATCCCCGGGTCGCTCAGGTGATTTTGAAGATCCCCAACCGGTTCGGCAAGGTCCTCACCTGGGTCCTCACCATTTTCATGGTCTTCGACTGCGCCATGAGCCTGCTGGCAGTGGACCGCTGGTCCGAGCGGGTCCGCGGAGAGACC
>NZ_JAOQKG010000005.1:14295-58305 GCF_025567605.1 Oscillibacter acetigenes
GAAATCGTGGATGTCGATGGCGTCGTCGATGCAGTGGATCAGGGTCTGGACCCGCCGCCGGGTCTCCTCGGTGACGCCGTCGTCCGTCACCACCGGGTCCATGTGGATCACTGCGTCGCAACCCAGCTTCTCCCGCAGCTCCTTCTCCACGTTGTCGATCTCATCGTGGAGGGCCAGCACGTCCTCGTTGGCGGGCACCTCCGCGTGGAGGGAGATCATCACCCGGCCGGGGCCGTAGTCGTGGACGATCAGATCGTGGATGCCTAGAATGGTGCTGTGGGCCATCACCAGATCCCGGATGCGCTGGACGAACTCATGGGTGGGCGGCGTGCCCAGCAGGGGGTCCAGCGTGTCCCGCACCGCATTGATGCCGGACCAGAGAATAAAGGCCGCCACCAGCACGCCGCACCAGCCGTCGATCTCCAGGCCCGTGAAACGGCCCACCAGCGTGGCGATCAGCACCGCGGCGGTGGCCACACTGTCGCTGAGGGAGTCCATGGCGGTGGCCTCCATGGCGGGAGAGGCCAGCTTCTTCCCCAGCCGCCGGTTGTAGAGGAACATATACAGCTTCACCAGAATGGACGCGCAGAGGATCGCAAAGATCAGCGGGCTGGAGTCCACCGGTTCCGGATGCAGGATCTTCTCAATGGACGTCTTCCCCAGCTCCAGGCCCATCAGCAGGATCAGGACCGATACCGCCAGGCCGGAGACGTACTCCATCCTCCCGTGGCCGAAGGGGTGTTCGGAGTCCGGCTTCTGCCCCGCCAGCTGAAACCCCACCAGTGTCACGAAGGAGGACCCGGCGTCCGACAGGTTGTTGAAGGCGTCCGCCGTGATGGCGATGGACCCGGAGAGGGTGCCCGCCAGAAACTTTCCGGCGAACAGCAGCACGTTCAGGCAGATGCCCACAATCCCGCAGAGGACGCCGTAGGCCCTGCGGGTCTCCGGCTCTTCCCGGGCCGGGTCCGGTTTGATAAACAGCCGCGCCAGCAGTGAGATCAAAGCAGGTTCCTTCCTTTCCATGGGGCCGCGGCCCCGGTGTCTATATCCAGCCGGGCATCTCCGGCCAGGAAAAAGCCGCCCTGCGGCGGCGTGGTTTTGGGCCAGGGTGCGCTTTTCCGTCCCATGGCCGGACCGGTGGAGCGGATCAGTTCCGCTTTCCGGGGATCACCAGCTTCATGTGGCAGCAGAGATCGTCCAAGTCCCGGTCCGTGGCGGCCGGGATCCGAAGCTTGGCCCCGCAGTCCCGGCAGATGAGATCCACGGCGCTGCGGCGGATCTCCATACCGTACCGTCCGCTGCCGCAGGCGCAGGTGATTCCATCCGGCCGGGCGGCGATATCCTTCAGCTCAGACAGGATCTCGTACATGATGACGTTGTCCACAAATGCCTCTTCGCCGTCCTCCTGCTGCTGGTGCTCCTTCTCCGCCAGCACCGCCAGATCCCGCAGGTTTTTCTCCACCGTCCCCTCCGGGCCGATAAAGCAGCAGAATTGCCGCGTCTTGGCGCAGCCCAGGGCGGTGGCGCCCCGGAGCACCCGCTCCGGCGGGCAGTGGGCCTCATGGGTCTCCCCGCAGATGCCGCAGGGGACGTAGATGTGGTACTCTGTCCCGTCGAACTCCACCTTCAGGGCAGACTTGCCGCAGGCGCACTCCACCTCGGCGTTGGATGCCTCCAGCGCAAAGACAGATCGGGTCCCCATGACGGTTTTGCCGCACTGGGGGCAGAGGTATCCAAATGTCCGCATCTCTTCTTTCATGGTATGCGCCTCCTGACCGGGATGTTTCCATTAGATGAAGATTATACCACCACGCGGAACAGTTGTACAGAGTTTTTTGAACATTAGCAGAGGCTAACTGCCCGTTTTCTCTGAAAACAGGTCTGTTCAAGTCGTTTTTTCTGTGCTATGATGGGGCAAAAGGAGGGAGCTGTATGTATCATCTGCTGTCCGTGTCCTCTGCAATGCTCATCTCCTTTTTGATCGGCCTGCTGTTTGCCGCTATGTGTGCCATTGTGGGCCGCCAAAAAGGGTATTCCACTGCATTGTGTATCCTGCTGGGCTTTTTTGGCAGGCTCATTTGCTTGCTTATTCTGATTCTTCTACCAGATCGGATGCAGGAGCAGTACGAGTCCGACCATCTGAAGCAGGAGCTGTCCTCTCTACGCCAACGGATGGCCGAACTGGAGCAGGCTTTGGAACCAACGCCCGCCCCGGAGCCTGCCGCCCCGGCAGCGGATGCTCAAGCAGCGCCCCCCAAGCGTCCGCCGGACGCCCCTGCCGTCTTTCCCGCCCGGACGGAGGAGGTCATCGCCTGCCCCCGGTGTGGCCGCCACCAGAAGGGCAATCGGGATTCCTGCTACGCCTGTGGCCTGCCGTTTCAATATGAACATGAATAAGTACAGGAGGTGCCGCTATGTTTGCTGCGCTGAACCTTGATGCGAACGACGCCTCGATCTCTCCCTCCTGATCGTCATGGCCTGGGCAGTCATCAGCTTCTTCTGTGGCCGTTATGGCCGGGAAAAGGGCTACTCCTTCTGGTTCAGCTTCCTGTTGTGCCTGTTGGGGCAGCTGATCGGTCTGCTGGCAGTGCTCCTGCTGCCGGACATCGCCCGTATCCGTGCGGACGCCGTAGGACGTGACCGCGCCCAGGATCAGGAGATCGCCACATTAAAGGCGCGCCTGGCTGTTTTGGAGAGCGGATCTGGCACACCTGCTGGCACCCGAGTTGAAAGCCCGCCTGCCGCCCCCGCCGTCTTTCCCGCCCGGACAGATGAGGTCATCGCCTGTCCCCGCTGCGGCCGCCGCCAGAAGGGCAATCGGCATTCCTGCTACGCCTGTGGCCTGCCGTTTCGATATGAACAGGAATGACCTTTCAGAGGTCCGGCTTCCGCCGGGCCTCATATTTTTGCCTCTTTGGGACAATCTAGCTACGAAAACTTTCTTCAATTGCGAGGTGGCGCATCATGAATGACAAGCGTCTGGGCCGCCAGACCGTGGCCCTGGCCCATCCCCCCTCCGTCCTCTCCTTTTCCAATATTGGGGGGAAATTCGAGGGCCAGGGCCCCCTGGCGGACTTTTTTGACGAGATCAGCAACGACTCCTTCTTCGGGGAAAAGACCTGGGAGAAAGCAGAGTCCGCCATGCAGAAGACGGTCCTTCAGCGAGCGCTGGAGAAGGCGGAGCTGACGCCGGAGGACCTGGACTATATCCTGGCCGGAGATCTGTTGAACCAGTGTATCGGCTCCTCCTTCGGCCTGCGGGACTTCCGGGTGCCCTTCTACGGGCTCTACGGTGCCTGCTCCACCATGGGAGAGAGCCTGAGCCTGGCGTCCCTGCTGATCGATGGCGGCTACGCCGACCGGGCCGCCGCCCTGACCTCCTCCCACTTCTGCACCGCCGAGCGGCAGTACCGGATGCCGGTGCCCTACGGCAGCCAGCGGACGCCCACCGCCCAGTGGACGACCACTGCGGCTGGCTGCACCATCCTGGGCAGCGACGGCCCCGGCCCCTACGTCACCCACGTCACCTGCGGCCGGATCGTGGACAAGGGCATTACGGACGCCAACAACATGGGCGCCGCCATGGCCCCCGCAGCCTACGACACCCTTTCCGCCTTCTTCCGGGACACCGGGTACAAGCCCGCGGACTTCGACCTGATCCTCACCGGTGACCTGGGAGAGCTGGGCCACGCCATCGTCCGGGACTTCTTCCAGCGGGACGGTGTGGACATGGGCCCCCAGTTCCAGGACTGCGGCCTGCTGCTGTATGACCGGAAGCACCAGGATATGCACGCCGGAGCCTCCGGCTGCGGCTGCTCTGCCTCCGTGCTCAACGGCTATCTCCTGCGCAAGATGCGGGAGGGCAAGTGGAAGACCATTCTCTTCGCCCCCACCGGGGCGCTGCTCTCCCCCACCTCTTCTGGCCAGGGGGAGTCCATCCCCTCCATCTGCCACGCCGTGCGCCTGAGCGCCGTCCGGGAGTAATTGGTCAACCTATATAAATTTCGGATAAATTTTTGGCGGATTCAGCAGATTTCTTGTGAAGAACGTGTCTTGACGCTGTCCGTCTACCGTGGTAAAGTGTTCTCCATCAAAGGCAAGGGCGCCTGTGAGACCATCTCACAGACGCCCTTGCCTGTATTTGTTCCAAGGCGCGGCGTGACGCGCGGCCGCCGCCCGTGGTGATTTAGGAGGGAACACGATGTATTCATCAGTCAACACCATCTGGGTCCTGCTAGGCGCGGCGCTGGTCTTTTTGATGCAGGCGGGCTTCGCCATGTGCGAGGCCGGCTTCACCCGGGCCAAGAACACAGGCAACATCCTCATGAAAAATCTCATGGACTTCTGCATCGGCACGCCGGTCTACTGGCTGCTGGGCTTCGGCCTGATGTTCGCCAGCGGCGGGGCCCTGATCGGCGGCCTGGACCCTATGGTCCAGGGGGACTACTCCGCCATCCTGCCGGAGGGCGTGCCCCTGTTCGCCTATCTGATCTTCCAAACCGTTTTCTGCGCCACATCCGCCACCATCGTCTCCGGCGCCATGGCGGAGCGAACAAAATTCCTCTCCTACTGTATCTATTCCTTCTGCATTTCTGCCTTCATCTATCCCATCTCCGGCCACTGGATCTGGGGCGGCGGCTGGCTCAGTGATCTGGGCTTCCACGACTTTGCCGGCTCCACGGCGGTCCACATGGTGGGTGGCATCTGTGCCTGTATCGGCGCCGCCATCCTCGGCCCCCGACTGGGCAAATACGACAAGGACGGCAAACCCCGGGCCATCCTGGGCCACAGCCTCTCTCTCGGTGCCCTCGGTGTGTTCATCCTGTGGTTCTGCTGGTTTGGGTTCAATGGGGCCTCTACCGTCTCCATGACCGGAGACAACACCCTGGTCTCCGCGGGGCTGATCTTCGTCAACACCAATATGTCTGCTGCCGTCGCCTGCTGCGTCACCATGCTGTACACCTGGCTCCGCTATAAAAAGCCAGATGTGGGCATGACGATGAATGCCGCCCTGGCGGGACTGGTGGCCGTCACCGCCGGATGTGATGCGGTTTCCATCGGCGGCGCCGCCATCATCGGCATCGCAGCCGGCCTGCTGCTGCCTATCTCCGTGAACTTCTTTGACTCTGTGCTGAAGATTGACGACCCGGTGGGCGCCATCTCTGTCCATGGCGTCTGTGGGGCCGCAGGTACCTTGCTCACCGGACTGCTGGCAGTGGACGGCGGTGTGTTCTACGGCGGCGGCTTCCATTTCTTCGGCGTTCAGTGCCTGGGTGTAGCGGCCACGGCGGTCTGGACCATTGTCACCATTACCATTGTGTTCCAGGTGCTCAAGCATACCATCGGTCTGCGGGTTTCACCCGAGGAGGAGGTCAAGGGACTGGACATCACCGAGCACGGCCTGCCCACCGCCTATGGCGGCTTTGCCTTTGCCTATGACGATACCCCAGACGGCGCTGCTGTACTGAATCCTGCCGCCCCGGCCGCCGCGCCGGTCCCGGTGCAGGAGGCGGTGCCGGTGGAGGTGGTCACTGCCCCGGCAGATGCGGTATCCGCTTCCCCCGGCGTCAAGATGACCAAGGTAGACATTCTCTGCAAGATGGAGCGGTTCGATGCCCTGAAGCGGGCCATGTTCGACATCGGCATCACCGGCATGACTGCCATCAACGTCATGGGCTGCGGCGAACAGCGGGGCAAGACCGAGGGCTACTTCCGGGGGGCCAGGGTGGAGGCCACTATGCTGCCCAGCATTCAAGTGTCCATTGTGGTGTGCAGGCTGCCTGTGCGCCTGGTGGTAGAGACCGCCAAAAAAGTTCTGTACACCGGCCATATCGGCGACGGCAAGATCTTTATCTACGACGTGGAGAACGTCATCAAAGTCCGAACCGGAGAAGAGGGATACGGCGCACTCCAGGATGCGGAATAAACATCTCTTTTCGCCCCATGGTTTCATCACGGCCCGGAGATCTGTGTCTCCGGGCCGCACTGCATAATCCCGCCGGAACCGGGCACACTGCTCTTATGAAAAGAGGGGGAGACATCTCATGGAATATCTCAACGCGTTTCTCTGCGGCGGTATCCTGTGCGCCGTGGGACAGATCATCATCGACAAGACTCAGCTGACCCCCGCCCGCATTCTCACCGGATACGTGGTAGTGGGCGTGCTGCTCAGTGCCCTGGGGCTGTATGAGCCCCTGGCCCAGTGGGGCGGCGCCGGGGCCACGGTCCCCCTGACAGGCTTCGGCCACACGCTGGCCAAGGGCGTCCGGGAGGCGGTGGCCTCCGATGGCTGGATCGGCATCTTCACCGGCGGGCTCACCGCTGCGGCGGGGGGCGTCACGGCCGCCGTGGTGGCGGGCGTGCTCATGGCGGCCATCTTCCGGCCGGGGGACAAGCGGTAAGGGAACCGGGGCCGCCGCGGCATTCGTGCCCGCAGGCGCATCAAATTCTGGGTTCAGCCGCCTCCTGCGCACGGCCGAAACCACTTCCCGCCCCATCTGTGCAAGACCTGTCCGTCTCCTATGGCGGGCAGGTTTTGCGCGCTGGGTCTGCAGCTCTAAAAGAGTGGCTGCAGCCACTTTTTTGCGGTCTCAGGGCAACCGTTGCCGCCCTGTTCTTATTTTGTCATTTTTTTGTTGTTCTTTCCTGTCCGGTTTCCTGCTATACTATGGTCACCGACAAAAATCGACAGAAAGGAACATCCGATCATGCGCCGTTTTACCGCACTGCTGCTTGCCGCGCTGATGCTGCTCTCCCTGGCTGCCTGCGGGCAGGGAGCCTCCGCTGGCGGCTCCGCTCAAAATGCCGCCGGAGACCCGACTCCGGAAGAGGAGGCCCCGGAGTTGCCGGAGCCGGAACCCTATGAGATTTCAGACCCCACGGTCATGCCGGAGGGCGGCGTTCGGGACGGTGTCACCTACGCGGCCTATGACGGCATCGTGGAGCACCTGTTCTTCCATCCAGTGGTGGCCTATCCGGAGCTGGCCTTTGACGGAGACGCCCAGGCCAACGGCATTGACGATTACATGGTGACGGTGGATGAGTACAACAAAATCCTCCAGAGTGTCTATGACAAGGGCTACGTGCTGGTGGACATCGGCGATGTGTGGAGCGAGACCACCGGCGAGGACGGTCAGCCTAAGATGGTTCGGAACACCCTCTACCTGCCGGAGGGCAAAAAGCCCCTGATCCTCTCCTACGACGACACCAACTACTATGAATATATGCTTGCCAATGGCTTCACCTACAAGCTGGTGATCGGGGAGGATGGCAAGATCGCCTCCTGGGGCAAGGACCCCCAGGGCAATGAGGTGACCTCCCGGGACCTGGACGCCATCCCCATCCTGGACAAGTTTGTGGAAGAGCACCTGGACTTCTCCCCCTTCGGCGCCAAGGGCTGCCTGAGCCTGACGGGATATCAGGGCATCCTGGGCTACCGCACCCAGACGGATCAGGATGTGGAGTGGACCGCGGAGCGGGAGGCCAACCGCCAGAAGGAGATCGAGGCGGTGAAGCCTATTATCGCAGAGCTCAAGCGCACCGGCTGGACCTTCGGCAGTCACACCTGGGGGCACATCCGCCTGGGCACCAAGAGCCTGGAATCCATCCAGGCGGACACCCAGCGATGGTTTGACGAGGTGGGCAGCCTGGTGGGTCCCACTACCATCCTGTTTTACCCTCACGGGGAGCGGCCCGACGGCAACGACTGGCAGAACACCGGCCCGGTGTTCCAATACCTCCAGAGCCAGGGCTTCCGAGTCTTTGCCTCCGTGGGCATTGAGAGCTTCAGCTATATCAAGAAGGATCTCTGCGCCGTCATCTGCGACCGGCTCCACCCGGACGGCACCACCCTGCGCCATTCCAGAGACCGGTACTTGCAATTTTACGACGCAAAGGATATCATGGATGTAACGGTTCGTCCCCAGCGGGAGATCGACTGGGCGTAAGGGGGGAGAGCCACCGTGAAAAGGTGTGTCTATTTGTTTCTGCTGTCCATCCTTCTGGTGGCCGGGCTGACGGCCTGCGGCTCCGGGAAAGCAGAACAGGAGGTTCCCTCCCTGACTGAGATCGAGGGCATGACGAATGATGAAGCCGCTGAGGCCCTGTCCGGTTTTTGCCGCCAGGACATTCTGGACGCCTGGGGAAAGCCGGGCGGCGGCCTGTCCGGCCTGTTCGGGGACATTTATGATGCCCCCACCCTGGGCGGCTGGGTGATCGTCCAGTATGATATCCCGGCCACCACCAGCACGGACACCGACCTGAATGCTCTGCCGGTGAGCTGGGTGTCGCTTCCGGCCGTCAGTTGAGCGCATCTTGCAAAGGAGTGTATTTCCATGACCCGTGAAGAACTGAAGGCCGCGGCCGTCGCCATGCTGGACCGGGCCTACATCCCCTATTCCCACTTCCCCGTGGGCGCCGCCCTGGAGTGCAGCGACGGTACGGTGTTCACCGGCTGCAACATCGAGAACGCCTCCTTCGGTCCCACCATCTGCGCCGAGCGGACCGCGGTGGCCAAAGCCGTCAGCGAGGGGCACCGGGACTTTGTCCGCATCGTGATCGCCGGGCGGAGCCGTGAGCTCTGCGTCCCCTGCGGCGTGTGCCGCCAGGTGCTGCGGGAGTTTGCCCCCAACATCGAGATCATCTGTCTCAACGGCGCCGGAGAGGAGCGGACCTTCACCCTGGAAGAACTGCTGCCCCACAGCTTTGGCCCGGAGTACCTGCAGTGACGGCTCCCGCCGAAGGGGCGCTGCGCATCCTGAAACTGGAGCCGGTGGACTTTTGCTGCGGGGAGGTCCTGGCCGAGTCCCAGATGTGGGTGCTGGCAGAGGACCGGACCGGAAAGCGCCTCTCCCGCCGGATCCCAGCCACCAAGGCCGCGGAGCTGGGCCTTCTCCCAGGCGGTTTCTGCCGCCGGTCGGATCTGCACATCTGAATCAAAACATGCCGCCGGTGCTGAGGCACCGGCGGCATGGGCTTTATACCAGCTTTTCAAAGTAGAAGAAGGTGTCGTCCTCCCCCTTCTTCCGCATACAGGCCGACAACATCTTGTAGGACGCCTGGTTCTCCTTGTAACACTTGGCCACCACCCGGCTCAGATGGATTTTGTACAGGCCCCACTCCGCCACAGCAGCGAAGGCCTCGGTGCCGTATCCGTTTCCGGCGTATGCCTTGTCAATCCGGCAGCCCAGCTCCGCGCCGCCCCGGCAGTCGAACCGGTACAGCACCGCCTCGCCGATGAGCTTCCCATCCAGCCGGACGGCAAAGTTCACCGCCTGCCGGTTTTCAAAATCCCGTTTCGCCACGTCGAAGAAGCTCCGCTCCTCCACCCGGCCGCCCAGGCCGCCCACATCGTCATAGCCCCACCAGCGGTTCCGGTCGGCGTCCAGCACCAGGGCGTTGTAGGCGGGGATATCCGCCTCTGTCAGGGCGGAGAGGGTCAGCCGCTCCGTCTTCAGCTCCGGAATGGCCTGCACGTGGTTCAGCAGCTCATTCTGGGGATCGAACCGGTACTTGGGCGCCAGCCTGGCCGGGCCGTACTGGAGCTTGGAAGTCCTGAGGCCCTTGTCCGCCGCGTCATCCTCCCGGTTGATCCACTGGCAGCCATCGCCAAAGGCGTCGGCGAATGCCTGGACCAGCGCAGGATATACACCGGTATAGGAGTAGAGGGCCTTTTCAATGTGGATGATCAGGGTGTCCCCACACTTTTCCGCCAGGGACAGGGCGATCAGCTTCTCCCCGTCAAACATGCCGCCGGTGAAAAAGTAGGGCTTGCCGGTCATCTTCAGCATCTTTTTGGCCAGCTCCAGCTCATTTTTGGCCTTGGCGTTGCTGTCCTTGGGGAACTCCGCCTCATAGTCCTGCCAGAACTGCTCGATCACCGGTGCGTCCGCCGCCGTCAGGGGGCGGAACTGCGCATCCGGCCACTTGGACCGGAACTTGTTGATGTGGTTCCGCTGGCCGGAGTACCGCCGCCCGGCGAAGAACTGCAAATCCTCCCGGTAATAGACGTAGTCCCGCCAGGTCCGCACATCGCTGACCCGCACATAGGGATACCGGCCCAGCAGCTTGGCGGCCCTGCACTCCGGCACCACAGAGATCACCGGGGGGATACCCCGCTCCAGACAGTCGTTCTCAATGGCCTCCAGGGCCGCATCCTCGTCCCCCTCCGGGCCGGGAACCGGGTAGTCGAAGACTACCTGGCCGTCGATCTCATTGCGGACCACCAGGCATCCGGCAATCTCCGCCCAGGCCGGGTGGAGCGCGGCCTTCCACATGAGCTTGGTGCCCACGGAATACTCACACAGGCCGAACTCACAGGTCTGGTAATACCGCCGGAGGCGGGGGGCCTCCTGCTTTGTCACTGGTTTGAACTCTAGCATACTTTCATTCCTTGTCCTTGATCGTAAAGCACGGGATATGCCTGTGCCGTTTCCTACTCTTCCCGCAAAGTATATGCCCCGC
Source organism: Oscillibacter acetigenes (assembly GCF_025567605.1). Classification (NCBI taxonomy): domain Bacteria; kingdom Bacillati; phylum Bacillota; class Clostridia; order Eubacteriales; family Oscillospiraceae; genus Oscillibacter; species Oscillibacter acetigenes. The sequence continues at coordinate 24,757 of NZ_JAOQKG010000005.1, forward strand.
TCCGCAGGGGTGCAGTCGTTTTCGCAACAGCTCTCCGGGCTGTCAGCGGAGAAAACGGCCGCGGGTGCCAGCCCGCGGCCGCTGCGTCACACATCAGTTCATCTGCTTGCGGCGGCTGAGATTCATCGTGCCGTCCTGCATGGCGTTCAGGGAGTCCAGACTCTTGCCGGTGCCCAGCGCCACACAGCTGATAGCGTCGTCGGCAATCACTGTGTGAATGCCGGTCCGGGCCGTCACCAGCTTATCAAAGCCGGAGACCAGGCTGCCGCCGCCCGTCATGACGATGCCGTTGGTGGAGATGTCCGCCACCAGCTCCGGCGGCGTCCGCTCCAGTACGGAGTGGATGGCCTCCATGATCCGCTCCACCGGCTCCTCAAAGGCATCCATCATCTCCGTGGAGCTGACGGTGACCACCTTGGGCAGGCCGGTCAGCAGGCAGCGGCCCTTCACGTCCATGGTCTCCTCCTCGTCCTTGGGGAAGACACAGCCGATCTGCTTCTTCATCTCCTCAGCGGTGCGCTCGCCCACCAGCAGGTTGTGCTTGCGGCGCATGTACTTGACCACGGCCTCGTTCAGCTGGTCGCCGGCGATCTTGATGGAGGCGCTCTCCACCACGCCGGACAGGGAGATGACAGCGATGTCCGCGGTGCCGCCGCCGATGTCCACCACCATGTGACCGTCGGGCTGGGTGATGTCGATGCCAGCGCCGATGGCTGCGGCCACCGGTTCTTCAATGAGGTAGACCTTCCGGGCGCCAGCTTGGATGCCCGCGTCGATGACGGCGCGCTCCTCGACCTCCGTAATGCCGGAGGGCACGCAGATGATGACCCGGGGCTTGAAGAAGGACACGCCCGCCACCTTGTGGATAAACTCCCGCAGCATCCGCTCCGTCATGTCGTAGTCGGAGATGACGCCCTCCCGCAGGGGGCGGATGGCGATGATGTTGCCGGGGGTCCGGCCCAGCATGGCCTGAGCCTCTGCGCCCACCTTCAGCAGCTTGCCGGTTGTCTTGTCCATGGCCACCACGGACGGCTCGTTCAGGACGATTCCCTTCCCCTTTACATATACCAAAACCGACGCGGTACCCAGATCGATACCGATATCCTTCGTCATGGACATACTGACTCCACCTCATTTGATCTTTCTGTCTTATAGTATAAGCGGTTTTCCCGCGAACAATCATACAGTCTTTATTATACTGGCAGTTTCCTGGGAATGCAACACTAATTTGTGAACAATTTCCACCGATTCAGGCCTTTTTCCCGCTGTCCCTCTCCAGCGGCGTCAAGGCCGCTGCGGCGCAGACCACGTCTGCCGCTCCGGCCTCCCGCAGCACCCGGGCGCACTCTGCCAAGGTGGCGCCGGTGGTGCAGATGTCGTCCACCAGCAGGATACGATGCCCCGAGATCCGCTCCGGGTCCACCGCCTCATAGACCCCCAGCACATTGGCCCGGCGGGCGGCAGCTTCCTTCAGTCCCGACTGGGCGGGGTTGTGGACGGTCTTGCGCAGCAGCGGCAGCGGCTTCGTCTCCCACAGGCGGCAGGCGCTCTCCGCCAGCAGGCGGGCCTGGTCATACCCCCGCTGACGCAGGCGCCTGGGGCTGACAGGTACCCAGGTCACCGTGTCGAACGCTCCGGAGAAGTGCTCCGCCGCGCACCCGGCGATCAGCTCTCCCAGGGGCGCCGCAGCAGAGGACATCCCCCGGAACTTGAAGCGGTGGAGCCCCTCTCGGGCCAGGCCCTGGTACCACAGAGGCGCCGCGCAGAGAAAGCCGCCGGGCCCCCGGCGCAGGGCGTCGGCTCCCTCCGTCCAGGGAAGCTCCCCGCGACAGGTGTCACAGATGCCCGGTCTGTCCAAAACACGGCCGCAGAAGGGGCACTTGGCTGGGAAGATGAGGTCCAGGAGGGCGGACAGCAGGCTCATCGTTTCTCTGCCTCCGCCAGCAGTTCGTCATACGTGGTATGCAAAGCGTCACGGATACCCCGGAGCTGGGAAGCCTTGATATGCTGAGCCCCTCGTTCAATCTTCACCAGCGATTCCCGGGTGATTTCCACGCCCTCCAGCTGGAGCAGGCGGACCAGTGCCATGGGCTTGATGCCTCGATTTTTTCGGATCCGCCGAATATTGGCTCCAATCCGGATGTCCTGCTTGATCTTCTGCTCCTCCATAGACGCCTCCGCAACAGGACCTGTTTCGGTCCGATTTTGCTTTATTCTATGGAGGAAAGGTAAAAAAATGGGACCCATATGGGTCCGTGTTGCACGCCTGTTCTATGAAACCGTTGGCGTCAGTTTCCATCTGCAAAACTCAGCCATGACGGCTGGGCGGATACGCAGGGGACGCCGGATGGCGGCCTCGGGGTGTCTGCTCCCGCAGGGGCTGGTCCAGCAGGGATACAGCCCCCGTTTCTCTTTTGTCTTTCCAAAAGGGAAACGGGGGTGTATCTGCCCAGCCAGCAGCATAACTGCCCGTCCCGCGTCCAATGGGACGCACCCCATCCTCCACCGGCAGCAAACCTGGCGGCCTTTATCTCTCCGCCGGATCCGCAAAATGTGCCAGCCTCCACCGGAGGCCGGAATACCGCCGCTGCTGACGGTCGTTGGCCGCCATGGCCCGGATGGCCGCGTCGTCCCCCACCACGATCAGAAGCTCTCTTGCACGGGTCAGGGCCGTGTACAGCACTCCCCGCACCATCAGGGACGGCGCTGCCGGCATGGCCGCCAGCACCACGCACTGGTACTCGCTGCCCTGGGCCTTGTGGACCGTCATGGCATAGGCCAGATCGATCTCATTGAGCATATCCAGCGTGTACGTGGCGATCCGGTCATCAAAGTTCACCACCAGCAGCTCTCCGGACGGGTCGATCTCCACGATCCTTCCCACGTCTCCGTTGAACATGCCGGTGCCCACGGTGCCGTCCGCCTTTTCCCATACCACGTTGTAGTTGTTTTTCGTCTGCATGATCCGGTCTCCGGTGCGGAACAGCCGCTCTCCCCACTGGATCTCCCGTTTGTCCGCCGCCGGCGGGTTCAGCGCCGCCTGAAGACAGCGGTTCAGATTCTCCGTGCCGCTGGGCCCCTTCCGGGTGGGCGTCAGCACCTGGATCTGGTCCGCCGGGATGCCCATGTGGTCCGGCAGCCGGGTTTTGCACAGCTCCACCACCGTGGAGAGGGTCCGCTCCCCATCCCGGCGGCAGAGGAAGAAGAAGTCTCCCTGGTTGTTGGCCAGCTGGGGCGGCTGGCCCAGGTTCACCGCGTGGGCGTTGCGGATGATGGCCGACTGCTCCGCCTGGCGGAACACCTCCCGGAGGAACACCGTCTCCACCCTGCCGCTGCGGATCAGGTCGGAGAACACGTTTCCCGCCCCCACGGAGGGCAGCTGGTCCGCATCCCCCACCAGCACCAGCCGGGTGCCGGGCCGCAGGGCCCGCAGCAGAGCGGAAAACAGCGCCAGGTCCACCATGGACATCTCATCCACGATCACCGCGTCCGCCTCCAGCGGCTCCTTTTCCGTCTTTTGGAACGTCACCTGATGGGTGACGTCGTTCCAGCTCATCCCCAGCATCCGGTGGACCGTCTGGGCCTCCATGCCGGTCAGCTCGCTCATGCGCTTGGCCGCCCGCCCGGTGGGGGCCGCCAGGACGATCTCCAGGCCCATCCGCCGGAACAGGGCCACGATGCCCCGGACTGTGGTGGTCTTGCCGGTGCCGGGGCCTCCCGTGAGGACCAGCACCCCCGTCCGGGCGGCCAGCTCCACCGCCTGCCGCTGCAGGGGCGCATAGGTGATGCCCTGCTGGGCCTCCAGCTCGTCCACCGCCCGGCCCGCCTGGGCACTGCGGTCTGTATCCGCAGCCAGCAGCCCCGCCAGGCGGATGCAGGCGGAACACTCCGCCTCCCACAGCCGCCGGAGGTAGCAGGCCTCCACATGGGCCACCTGTTCCTGGACCACCGCGCCCCGTTCAATGAGGCTGTCCAGAGCCTGCTCCACCAGCTCCGCCCCGCTGTCCAGCAGCTGGGTCGTGGCGGAGATCAGCTTGTTCCGGGGCAGGAACACGTGGCCGTTGTTTTCATTGTGGCTCAGCTCAAAGGTCACCGCCGCCTGGAGCCGCTGGTCGCTGTCCGCAGCCAGCCCCATGCCCATGGCGATCCCGTCGGTGACGGAGAACTCCACCCCGCACGCCTCGCCGGAGAGGAGGTAGGGATTCTCCCGCACCTTCTCCAGCGCCGCGTCGCCGTACTGCCGCCGCAGCTCCATAGCCAGGACAGGAGGCAGCTGGTACTGGGCCAGAAAGGCCATCAGCCGCCGCAGGCCCATGTGCTGGCGGAAGCTCTCCGCGATCTCCTGGGCCTTGCGGGCGGTGACGCCTTTGAGCGTGGTCAGGCGCTCCGGCTCCCGCTCCAGAACGTCCAGGGTCTCCGCCCCGAACCGCTCCACAATCCGCCGCGCGGTGGCGGGGCCCACCCCCTTGCAGATGCCTGAGGAGAGATAGCTGAAGATCTCCTCCTCGTCCTCCGGCAGGCTCCGCTCCAGCTCCACCGCCCGGAGCTGTTCCCCGTGCTGGGGGTGGGTCTCCGGCACGCCGGAGACCGCCAGGTGCTCTCCCGGCGCCACGCAGGGGATACAGCCCACCACCGTAATCACCTCACCCTCCTCCGTCAGGAGGCGCAGGACCGTATAGCCGTTCTCGGCATTTTGAAAAATGATGCTATGTACCGTTCCCTCACAGGTGACCAGCTCTTCCATGCTCTTCCTCTTTCGTATGCTCGTTTTCGTCCAGACGGATCACAGCGCCGTCCGTCAGCGCCACCCCCGGATCCCGGTCCGCCAGATAGGCCGCCAGCGCCCGGGCGTCCCGGGTTAGCCCACAGTCCGCCAGCACGATTCTGGCCCCGGGCAGGCGCCCCCGCAGGCGCCGCAGCTCCCGCACGTCCGCCTCCATGGCCAGGGCCTCTCCCCGCAGGGGCAGCACCAGCAGCAGCCCCGGCACCGCCGGCCGCCCCGCCCGGAAAAAGGCCCCTGCCACGATCCACACCAGGGTGGTCACGCCCACCGCGGAGAAGAACGCGATCAAACCGTCTTGCAGCAATGTCATCCCAAATCACCTCGGGATAGTGTATGCAACGGGGCAGATTCGGTGTTCCGGGGCGGGAGTGTTTGGGGTGCGTCCCATTGGACGCGGAATGGCAGCTATGATGATAGCTGGGCAATGCACCCCCCATTTTCTTTTCGGTCTTGCCGAAAAGAAAACGGGCCGTGCACGGTCCAAAAGAAAAGGCCGCTTGGACGCGCTCCGGTGCAGTGGCCCTCCGCGCTGACGGGGGTCGGCGTACCGGTGCCTGCTCCGATTTTGCCTAGCCTTCGGGCACGCTTAGGTCTTCTGCGGTTCCCCCAACTGCCGACCCGTGGCGGATGGTGCGGAGGTCGTCGGGGTGCAAGATCGCATTTGACCAGCTTCTCTTTTCGCGCGTTCCGCGTCGCTACGCGCTGGCTGGTTCTCCGCGGAAGCGTGAGCGGCAGCGGAAAGCGAAGCAGGGGTATCCCTGAACCTCCCCGGGCCTAAGGATTCCCCAAGGGCGGTGCGTTTCCGTCCCTGACTTCTGCAAGGGAGTGCCAACCATCCCCCGCCGGCGGCAGGAGGTCTGCGCTGGCGCAGACCGCCCCGCCGAAGCGCTTTTTCTCTTCCACCGGGCGCGGCGCATTCTCTTTTTGGCGCAACCAAAAAGAGAATGGGGGGCGCATCCCGCCGGACAAGCCCCCTGCGGGAGCAGAGATCCCCGAGGCCGCCGCGACGGCGGCCCATCTCATGTTACCCCCGCTTGTCGCTTCGCCCCACCAGATAGTCGATGGTGACGCCGAAGTGGTCCGCCAGCTTCCAGGCGTTTTCCAGGTTGGGGAGGTTAACACCACCCTCAAATTTCTGGTAGTGCTGCTCAACAATCCCAATCGCCTCAGCTACCTGAACCTGTGTCTCTTTTTTCTCCTTGCGCAATTCTCGCAGTCTTTCTTTCAAAAGCATTTTGTTCCTCTTGACACCGCGAATTAACTGTGTTATCTTTTCATCATAGCACAGTGAAAATGGTGTTTTTTGAAAGGTGGTTTCTATGTCAGACTTTATGATATGGCTTTATCTCCACTACATCAAGCCCTACCTGGACACTGTCCCAGCGGACGACTATAACTTCCACATGGATATGATTCATAACGAGTTGGGTTATCACGCCTTGGAAAGCTATGAAAAAAACCTGGAGTTCACCGCCATCCACGCTTTCCTGCTGGGCCTGCGCACCGGCCGGGGCCTGCCCCGGGAGTGATTCACCGCCCGATGCCCAGCTCCCCCAGGATGGCTTCCTCTCTCGCCCGCATCTGGGCCTTCTGGGGCCCCTCGTCCAGATGGTCGTACCCCAGCAGGTGCAGAACAGAGTGCACCACCAGATAGCTCAGCTCCCGCCGTTTGGCGTGGCCGTACTCCCTGGCCTGGGCCGCCACATGCTCCATGGAGATCACCATGTCCCCCAGGGGCACCAGGCCGGTGCCCGGGTCTGCGTCCTCCGGTGCGGGCAGCTCCCCGGGCCGAAGGTCGAACTCCGGAAAGCTCAGCACGTCCGTAGAGGCGTCCACCTGCCGCATCTCCCGGTTGATTTCGTGAATGCCGCTGTCGTTCGTCAGCAGCACGTCCACCTCACAGGGAACGTCCACCCCCTCCGCCGCCAGGGCGGTGCGGATCACCTTGCGGATCAGGGCGCAGTTGCCCTCACTGGCGGCGCCGGGCACGTCGGCGGTGACGGGGATATAATGCCGCTTCGCCATCACTTCCGCCCCTTTCCGCCGTTTTTCGCGGTCTCGTACCGCTCATAGGCCTCCACGATCCGCTGGACCATCACATGGCGGACCACGTCGGCGTTGGTCAGCTCGCAGATGCCGATGCCCTCCACGTCCCGCAGGACCCGCATGGCCTCCTTCAAACCGGACGCCTTGCCGTCCGGCAGGTCGATCTGGGTCACGTCGCCGGTGATGACGATCTTGGACCCGAAGCCCAGCCGGGTCAGGAACATCTTCATCTGCTCCCGGGAGGTGTTCTGGGCCTCGTCCAGGATGATGAAGCTGTCGTCCAGCGTCCGGCCCCGCATATAGGCCAGAGGGGCCACCTCAATGTTGCCCCGCTCCAAATACTTCTGATAGGTCTCCGCCCCCAGCATGTCGAAGAGGGCGTCGTACAGCGGCCGCAGGTAGGGATCCACCTTTGATTGCAGGTCCCCGGGCAGGAAGCCCAGCCGCTCGCCGGCCTCCACCGCCGGACGGGTCAGGATGATGCGGTTCACCTGCTTGTCCCGAAACGCCTGCACGGCGGCGGCCACGGCCAGATACGTCTTGCCGGTGCCCGCCGGGCCCACGCCGATGGTGACGGTGTTCTTCAGGACGGACTTGATATACTCCTTCTGACCGATGGTCTTGGGCTTGATGGGCCGGCCCTTGGCGCTGATGCACAGTACGTCGCCGGTGAGCTCGGTGATCTGGGACTCCTTGCCGCTGCGCACCAGGCCGATGACGTAGCGGACGTTCTGCTCCCCGATGGCCTCCCCCCGCGAAGAGAGGGTCAGCAGGGCCTGGATGGCCTTGCAGGCCAGCATGGTGTCCTCCGGCTCGCCCTCCACCCGGAGCTCCCCGTCCCGGTTCACCACCGTGACGGAGAACTCCTGCTCCAGCAGGCGGATGTTCTCGTCAAAGGAGCCAAAAATATTCACGGCCTGCTCCAGCCGCTCAATGCTGATTCGCTGTTCCAAGGTATCACTCCTGTATCTCCCGGGCATCAGCCGCCCGATTCTTCTGTGGGGTCTGTGTAGATGGGCACGGCCCGGCCGATCTCCTCCACACACTCCGCCGTCAGTGTCACCAGCAGTCCGTCCCCCTCCCGGCGAGAAGTGCACAGGGTAGAGCTGACGGTGCCGTAGGGGTCCACCAGAGTGTGGAGGTAGTCCGTGAGGATCGCCTCACCCCGGCTCTCCGCCTGGGCGGCGGAGACCTCGGCGGGGACCGTCTCGTAAAAACGAAAGGTCTCCTTCACAAAGGTGACCGGCAGCGGCAGCCCGAACAGGGACCACTGGGTCCTTTCGGTTATTTTATCATAGTTTCCCGTCCCGATGCTACTGTTTAAAAAGAATTTTACCCGATTTGTCCCAAAGACCAGGGAGTAGCCCTGTTTCTCCTCTCCGGTGTACTGCTTTTCCGCCACCGTCAGAGGCATTACTGTGGAGAGGGTGTACCAGGTCCGGGCCTCCGCCTTTCCCATGCCGGTCAGGACCCGGGCGCCCACGGTCTCCGTGTCCTCCACGCCGGAGATCAGCAGCTCGCCCGCCTCCACCGACGTCCCCGGCAGCACGCACCGGACCCCATCCATCGCCTGGATGTCCAGGATCAGCCCGTCCCGGCGGGCCACCACGTTGGTGGGCTCCCGCTCGTCCACCGGCTCCGGCGCCTCCACCCGCTCCCGCACCTCTACATAGGCCCGGCAGCCGGAGACGTTCACTGTGATCCACAGCAGCTCCGGAATCTCCAGCAGCACATGGTTGCGGATGTCCTCCGTGTCCAGGGAGATGCCGAAGGTCCCGATCCCCACCCCCTGCCGCTGCAGCGCCCGCAGGATCTCCTCGTCTGTGACCCGCTGGTTCCCCTCCACCGTGAAGTCCCAGATGAAGAAGGAGCCGAAGAACAGCAGTGCGCTGCACAGGGTCAGTCCCGCCAACAGCGCGTGCCGCCGCCGGAACCGGCCCAGGAAGAAGGGTACCCCCTCCTTCCGCACCACGGTCAGCCGGCAGTCCAGCTGTTTCACCGCCCGGCGCAGGGCGTAGTAATCCCGCCGGTTCAGCCGGCAGGTGAAGGCAGTCTCGGACTCCCACTCCATATCCCAGAAGGCCAGGTTCCGGGCGCCGCACAGATTCAGCACCCGCTCCGGAAAGGGGGTCTCCACCCGGATCCGGACCTGGCCCTGGAGCCGGTTGACGATCTGATTCAGCATGGTGTCACCTCACCCACTCCACGGCGGCAATGTCCCCGCCGATCCGCAGCTCCTCCGCCGTCATGGCCATCAGGGCCAGGCGGGCGCCCCGGACCCGCAGCACGCCGCCGGTAGTGTTTACGTCGATCTGCTCGTCGCTGTACGCCAGGATGCCTGTGTGGTGCTCCAGATACAGCTGGCGGCTGCCCATCATCTCCAAGTGGGGCAGGCCCGCCACCAGATCTGCCGGCAGGTCGAACAGCTCCGCCACCGTGTCCAGCACGCCGCCGTTTCGGTCCTTTCGATTCCGCTCCATACGTTCACCTCTTCCCGACTGTATGCACAAACGTCCCGCAACATGCCGGGGGCATAGTGTCCCCCGCTCCGGCATAGGGTGTGGAGAGGTGATGCGGGATGCGGATTCGATGGCGGATACTGGCCTGCCTGTGCCTCGGCGGCCTGCTGGTGTGGTTTCTGGCGGACGCCGGGGCCGTGCGGGACAGTGTGGCGGAAGCTTTGGCCCTCTGTGCCCGTTCCGTGGTCCCCTCCCTGTTCCCCTTCCTGGTGGCCTCCTCAGCGCTGCTGGCTCTGGGGTTCGGGGAGCTGGCCGCCCCCTGGCTGGCGGGGCTGATGGAGCCGCTGTTCCGGGTCCCCGGCGCCGGCAGCGCTGCGCTGGTGCTGGGGCTGGTGGGGGGCTACCCCATCGGCGCCAAGACGGCAGCAGACCTCTACCGGGAAAATCTGGTCTCCCGGGAGGAGGCGGAGCGGCTGCTGGCCTTCTGCAACAACTCCAATCCGGTGTTCCTCATCAGTGTGCTGGGCGTGGGGGTGTTCGGCAGTGTGCGGGCCGGGGTGTGGCTGTGGCTGATCCATGTGCTCTCCGCCCTTCTGACGGGACTGGTGTTCCGGGGCAGCGGAAAATCCGCTTCCCGGCAGGAGCTGACAAGGCGTCCTCCTTTCCGGGCTGTCAGCTTTGCGGAGGCCTTCACCGGGGCTGTCCGGTCCTCGCTTGCCGGGATTCTGTCTGTGTGCGCCTTCGTGGTGTTCTTCTATGTGCTGGCGCAGCCTCTCACCGCCATGGGCGGCCGCCTGGGGGCGGTCCTGGTGGCGGCGCTGGAGCTCTTCTCCCTGACGCCCCTGCTGACAGCTGATGCCTTCGGCTTTCTTCTGGCGGCGGCAGCAGCGGGCTGGGGCGGCCTCTCGGTCCTGTGTCAGACGCTGGCGGTGCTGGAGGGCAGCGGCCTGCGGCTGCGGAACTGCTTCCTGGGCAAGGTGGTGCAGAGTGCCTTCTCCCTGCTGCTGGCCGCTCTGCTGGTGGGCTACGTGCTGGGATAAAAACAGCCTCCCTGTTGTCGAAGCCGATAACAGGGAGGCATATTTTGTCGTGAAATTCCGTTTTGTGATGGAATTACCGCTGGCCCTTGTCGTAGGGAATGCCCTCCGCCTTGGGGGCACGGGACTTCTGAGATGTGAAGGCCAGCACCACCAGAGAGATGACATAGGGCAGCATGTTATACACGGAGCTGGGCAGGTTCAGATTGCTCAGCAGGTCGAAGCCGCTGTACACATTGCCCAGGGCCCGGAAGAAGCCGAACAGCAGCGCCGCCAGGGCGATGCGGGTGGGCTTCCACTGGCCGAAGATCATCACCGCCAGGGCCAGGAAGCCGAAACCGGCCACGCCGTTTTCAAACTTCCACTCGCTGACGCCCGCGATGATATACACAATGCCGCCCAGGCCGCCCAGCACGCCGGAGATCAGTACGCCGGCGTAGCGCATCCGGTAGACGTTGATGCCCACGGAATCCGCTGCCTGGGGATGCTCGCCGCAGGCGCACAGCCGCAGGCCGAAGCGGGTCTTGTACAGCACCACATAGGCGATTACCAGGGCGATCACCGCCAGCAGCATGCACCAGTTGAACTCAAAGCCGCCGATGTTCACCAGGAATGCCTTGCGGCCGTCCAGGTACTGGATGGTGGAGGACACGTTGTCCGGATCGGCGGCGGTGTTCATGGCCTTCACGAACACGGTGGCCGCGGCGGTGCCCAGCAGGTTCATGGCCGTGCCCACCAGTGTCTGGTCCGCCTTGAAGTTCACGGCCGCCACCGCCAGCAGCAGGGAGTAGATCATGCCCAGCAGGATACTGGCCAGCACCGTCAACAGCACCACCACAAAGGCGGAGGTGCCTGCAGGCAGGAACTTCATCATCAGCGCACCGCCCAGGGCGCCCATGACCATGATGCCCTCCAGGCCGATGTTGATGACGCCGGAGTGTTCAGAGAAGCAGCCGCCCAGCGCCACCAGCAGCAGGACGGAGGCGAAAATCAGCGTGTATTGCAGCAGCAGTAACATTACGCCTTCCCTCCTTCCTCAGAGCCGGGCCGGTCTTCCTTTGCCCGCCGCTTTTCATCCCGCCGGTCCAGCCGGCTGTTCATAAAGACCTTGAAGAACAGTACGAAGCCGCACAGGTAGATAATCAGGGCGGAGATCAGATCAGAGATCTGGGCGGAGTACATGGTCTTGTCCACATACGCGCCGCCGTTGGTGATGTGCTGAATGAAATACGAGGAGAAGATAGCGCCGATGGGATTCAGTCCGCCCAGGAAGGCGGCGGCGATGCCGTTGAAGCCCATGGCCGGCACTGCGGACTGTGTGACCTGCCACTGCTCGAATCCGGTGAGGAACAGCGTGGCCGCGCCCATGCCGGCAAGGCCGCCGGCGATGGCCATGGTGAGGATGATGTTTCGCTTCTCCTTCATGCCGCAGTACTTGGCCGCAAACTTGTTGCAGCCGGTGGCCCGCAGCTCATAGCCCAGCTTGGTCTTCTCCAGCAGGACCCAGATGCCCACGGCCACGATCACCGTCAGGGGGATGGCGATGGTCACATACTGGTTGTCGGAGAACAGGGCGCCCAGGCCCAGAGAGGGCAGGATGGCGTCGGGATTCGTGCTGCTCAGGGTGAAGGTGTAGGGACTGGCTGTCTCCTTCACCTGGGACAGCAGGGCGTTCACCAGATACAGGCTGATCCAGTTGAGCATGATGCAGGAGATGACCTCATTCACATTGCGGTACGCCTTCAGGAGCCCGGAGATGGCGCCCAGCACCGCACCGGCAGCAATAGCCGCCAACAGGCACACGTACCAGGGCAGCCCGAAGCCCAGGGCGCAGTACAGGCTGGCGCCGGCGCCGATGACGTACTGGCCGGCGGCGCCGATGTTGAACAGGCCCACCTTATAGGCGAACAGCACCGACAGGCTGCACATCAGCAGCGGCGCGGTCTTCACCAGCGTGTTGCCCAGATACCGCAGCCGGGCCGCGGCGCTGGGATAGTACAGGAAGTTCTCCACAATGGTGCGGATGGCCTCTCCCGCGCCGGCGGGGTTGATAATCAGCAGCACGATGTAGCCGATCAGCAGGCCCAGCACGATGCACAGCAGGGATGCCAGCAGGGACTGGAATCCCTTGTTCCGCAGGAGGGATGATTTTTCTTGTCTCATGGTTTCTCAAGCCCCCTTCCGCTTGGCGCCGGCCATGTACAGGCCCATCTCTTCCGCCGTGGTGGTCTTGGGGTCCAGCTCGCCCACGATCTCGCCCTCATAGATCGCCAGGATACGGTCGGACAGGGACATGACCTCGTCCAGCTCCAAGCTCACCAGCAGCACCGCCTTGCCGGCGTCCCGCTGGGCCACGATCTGCTTGTGGATATACTCGATGGCGCCCACGTCCAGGCCGCGGGTGGGCTGCACGGCGATCAGCAGCTCCGGGTCCTTGTCGATCTCCCGGGCGATGATGGCCTTCTGCTGGTTGCCGCCGGACATGCTGCGGGCCACTGTGACAGGCCCCTGGCCGGAGCGGACGTCGTACTGCTCGATCAGGCGGTTGGCGTACTCGCGGATGGCCTTGCGCTTCAGGAAGCCCGCCTTGCTGACGAACTGAGGCTCAAAGTACCGCTGGAGCACCATGTTGTCCTCCAGGGTGTAGTCCAGCACCAGGCCGTGCTTGTGGCGGTCCTCCGGGATGTGGCTCATGCCCAGCAGAGACCTCTGCCGGATGGGGGCGCGGGTGATGTCCTGGCCGCAGAGCGTAATCTTGCCGGACTCCAGGGGCTCCAGGCCCGTCAGGCCGTAGATCAGCTCCGTCTGGCCGTTGCCGTCAATACCGGCAATGCAGACAATCTCTCCCGCCCGGACCGTAAAGGAGATATTCTTCACAGCATTGTTGTTATGGAGCTTGGAGGCCACGGTCATACCCTCCACCACCAGGATGGGATCCTTGGGCTTGGAGGGCTCCTTGTGGACTGCGAACTCCACGTCCCGGCCCACCATCATGCGGGACAGCTCTTCACGGCTGGTCTCGGCGATGTTCACCGTGCCGATGTATTTGCCCTTCCGCAGGACCGTGCAGCGGTCCGCCACGGACATGATCTCATTCAGCTTGTGGGAGATGAACAGGATGGATTTGCCCTCTGCCGCCAGGTTCTTCATGATCTGCATCAGCTCGTCGATCTCCTGCGGCGTCAGCACAGCGGTGGGCTCGTCGAAGATCAGGATCTCATTGTCCCGGTAGAGCATCTTCAGGATCTCCGTGCGCTGCTGCATGCCCACGGTGACATCCTCCACCAGTGCGTCCGGGTCCACCTGCAGGCCGTACTTCTCCGACAGGGCCAGGACCTTCTCCCGGGCCTCCTGCTTCTGCAGGAAGCCGTTCTTGCAGGGTTCCACGCCCAGGATGATGTTGTCTAAAATGGAAAAGCATTCCACCAGCTTGAAGTGCTGGTGGACCATGCCGATCCCCAGTGCGTTTGCATCGTTCGGGTCCTTGATCTGCACCACCTGGCCGTCTTTTTTGATGACGCCCTCCTCCGGCTGGTACAGGCCGAACAGCACGCTCATCAGCGTGGACTTTCCGGCGCCGTTTTCTCCCAACAGCGCGTGGATCTCGCCCCGCTTCAGTTGGAGCGTGATGTTGTCGTTTGCGACAATTCCCGGAAAGCGCTTGGTGATATTCAGCATTTCAATGGCATATGGCTGTTCCAAGCTTACCGCCCTCCTCCTCTTGTATAGTGTATTTATTGTACTATATCTTCCGGAATATTTCAAAGAAAAAATACAGGAATATGAGGTTTGTTTTGTAAAATTTGCCCAGAGGCAAAAAAGAGGACGGGATTACTCCCGTCCTCTTCCTGCAAAGACTTTGATCTTTACTTGATGTTGCCGGCGAAATTGACCGTGATGGTGGTCGCGGGCATGGCAGAAATGTCATTGGAAACAGTGACACCGCCGTCGTACATCGCCTTCACCAGGGCCTTGTAGTCATCCTGAGTGAAGCCGTCGCCCCACTGGGTGCTCTCCATGGGCAGCTGGACATAGTTGGCGGTAGGATCATCGCCGCTCACCAGGCCCAGGGTCTCCACCTGGCCGCCGTAGTTGGCAAAGCTGCCTGCCACGACCTCGCCCAGCATGTGCTTGACAGTCTCGGCCAGCCCCTTCATGGCGGAGGTCACACACATGCCCTCGCCATAGGTGTTGATGTTGCCGGACTGGTCCACGTCCACGCCGATCAGCTTGCCGCCGACCTTGGCAGCAGCCTCAGCCGCGGAGGTGTAGATGCCGCCGCCGCTGGCGAAGACAACCTCCACGCCCAGGGTCTGATACCAGTTGTCCATGTAAGCGGTGATATCGCTGTCGCCAAAGAACTGGTTGCCGTAGACGTATTCCATCACAACCTGATCGGCGATGCCCATTTCCACGGCAGCGGCGTCAGCGCCCTGCACGAAGCCATAGCCGAACCGCTGCACGGCGGGAACGGCCATGCCGCCCAGCACGCCCAGGTGGGTGTAGCCCAGCTTCACGGCGGCGTAGCCGGCCATGTAGCCGCACAGCTCTTCCTGATACACAGCGCAGTACACGTTGGAGGGCACGGTGTAGTCCTCGCCCAGATCGCCCTGCGCCACGTCCAGCGCGATGAAGGTCACGTCGGGATACAGCTCCGCGGTCTCCTTGATGGTCTCGGCAAAGGCGTAGCCGGGCATCACGATGACGTTGTAGCCGTCAGCCACAGCGGCGTCCACCATGGCCACACGCTCGGCGGTGGAGTCACCGGCGGGCTTGTAGTACTCGAACTGCAGGCCCTCGGCGTCACAGAACTCCTGGCAGGCCTCATAGGTGGTCTGGTTGAAGGACTGGTCGGTGATATCGCCGTAGTCAGTAATCATAGCCACCTGATAAGCGGCGGTCTCGGCGTTGCCGCCATCCTCCGCATCGGCACCCCCGTCAGCGGCGGTGTCGTCCCCGCCGCCGCAGGCGACCAGGGACAGGGACATCACCAATGCCAGGAGCAATGCAAGAAACTTCTTCATTGGAATCTACCTTCCTTCGTTTTGTTATCCGCGCGAAAATCTCTCCGCGCAGGATGACCTCAACGGGTCAGGCCCATTATAACAACTCTTCCTGAGGATTGCAACCGCATTTCCAAATTGTTTTCTTTTTCGCCACATTTTGTTGAAATTTTTATGAATTTCGGATATCTTTTTTACGGTTTTGTAAAAAGCAGAACCAATTCTGCAAAATTTTTGCTGTGGTTTGTCACGGCTCTGTTTCCATTGTCACCGGTCATTTCCCGGAGAGGCTCGGCCTGTGCCGGACCGGGAAAATATGGAAAAGATGCTCCGCGTCCCGGCCCGGCGGCTTTGCCGGCGGGCCTCCCGCTTTCACCTTTGCCGAAAGTCGCCGCTGCGGCGGGCCGATCAACTATGAAGGGGGACTCAACGTCCCCCTTCATGCTTCCCCCGCGTGGCCGCGGGGACTGATTCTTCTTTTTTGAACTCGCCTTACTTCTTCGCCATCTCCACAGCAACGCCCAGGGCAATCTCCATCATCTGGGTGAAGGTGGTCTGGCGGTCGGCGGCAGGCAGCTCCTCGCCGGTAATCAAGCTGTCGGAGATGGTACAGATGGCCAGGGCCCGCTTGCCCGCCTCGGCGGCGTTGCAGTACAGGGCCGCGCTCTCCATCTCTACAGCCAGCACGCCCATCTTGCCCCAGTCCAGAGTGTTGCCCGCCTTGTTGTAGAACACGTCGGAGCTGAGCAGGCTGCCCACATGGGGCTCGATGCCGAGCTTCCGGGCTACCGTCACGGCGGTCTCCAGCAGGGTGAAGTCCGCGATGGGGGCGAAGGTGCCGCCCAGGCCGAACTGGTGGGCGTAGTTGGAGTCCGTGCAGGAGCCCTGGCCGAACACCACGTCCCGCACCTTCAGCTGGGGGGAGATGGCGCCGGCGCTGCCCACCCGGATGATGTTGTCCACATCATAGAAGTGGAACAGCTCATGGGAGTAAATGCCGATGGAGGGCATCCCCATGCCGGAGGCCATGACGGACACAGGCGTGCCCTGATAGGTGCCGGTGTAGCCCTGGACGCCCCGGACGTTGTTCACCAGCTTCGCGTCCTGCAGAAAGGTCTCCGCGATGAATTTGGCCCGCAGCGGATCGCCGGGCATCAGAACGGTCTTGGCAAAGGCCCCCTGGGCCGCCTCGTTATGGGGAGTTCCCATGCTTTCATTTCCTCCTTATTTCTCTTCCATGGCCTTCACGGCCTTGACGATGCGGCTGGTGCCCAGGCGGGAGGCACCCAGGTTGATGAAGTCCTCCGCGTCCTTCAGGTCGGCGATGCCGCCGGCGGCCTTGATCTTCACATCGGGACCCACGTGCTTTGCAAAGAGGGCCACGTCCTCCCGGGTGGCGCCGCCGGTGCCGAAGCCTGTGGAGGTCTTGATATACTCCGCGCCGGAGGCGGTGACGATCTCGCACATCTTGATCTTCTCCTCGTCTGTGAGGAAGCAGCACTCGATGATGACCTTCAGCAGCTTGCCCTTGCAGGCGGCCTTCACGGCCTTGATCTCGGCGAGCAGGTCGTCCCACTTCTGATCCTTCACCCAGCCCAGGTTGATGACCATGTCCACCTCCTCGGCGCCGTTCTCCACGGCGTCCGTGGCCATGAAGCACTTGGCGGCGGTGGTGTCATACCCGTTGGGGAAGCCGATCACCGTGCAGATGGGCAGCTTTCCCGCCACATACTCCGCCGCCTGCTTGACATAGCTGGCAGGGATGCAGACGCTGGCGCAGCCGTACTTCATACCATCGTCGCAGATGGCCCGGATCTCCTTCCAGGTGGCCGTTTGGGCCAGCAGAGTGTGGTCGCACTTGCTCAGAATCTCTTTCACTTCCATTTGAAGCATCTCCTTTATCATTCATATTTTGTCGCCCACGCCGGCGAAATATACCCGTTTTCCATGTATCTCCTGGCGGAAGACCCGCCCTTGGGCCTCCAGATGGTCCAGATGGGCCAGGGCCTCTCCCACGGCAAAGAACTTCTGCGCCAGGGGAAAATCCGCCCAGTTCCGGCAGCGGATGCTCCAACGCATCCGGCCTGCGATCTGATAGGCGGTGAGGCCCGGCGCCTTCTCCACGGTCCGCAGGGTGTCCTCCAGCCGGCGGGCGTGGTGGGCCTTCAGCTCCGCCGTCCGCTGCCGCAGGTCCCCGGTCTCCGCCCGGTGGGCGGGATACAGCTCCGCTGTGTCCAGAGCGGCCGTCCTGTCCAGACTGCTGAGATAGTCCCCCAAAGAGTCCTCCACTCCCTGCCAGCGGCAGATGTTGGGCGTGATGTGAAACAGCACATGGTCGCCGCAGAACAGCCGCCGGCGGGCCGGGTCATACAGGCACAGGTGCCCCGGCGTGTGGCCCGGCGTCAGCACGCACCGCAGCATACGGCCGCCGTAATGGAGCGCCGCGCCGTCCTGCAGCTCCGTATAGAGCCCTTCCCGCCAGGGCGGGGCCGCCGTCTGGGCCGGATTGTCTCCCCACAGGGCCTCCATCTCCGCCTGGGTGAAGCCGTCCCGCACATATTCCCCGTAAAGCCGCTTCCAACAGGACGGATCCGAGGCGTTTTTCACGCCGGGGCTGTCGATCTCCCCGATATAGATCCGGCAGCCGGGGCGGATCAGCTCCGGCGCCAGCCCTGTGTGGTCGCTGTGGAGGTGGGTGCAGAAAATGTCCAGCCGGTCCCGGTCCACGTGCGTCTCCGCCAGCTGGCGCTCCATGGCCTCGCGGCAGGACTGCTGGCGGAAGCCCGTGTCGATCAGCAGGCTCCGCTCTCCGGTCAGCAAATAGCTGTTCAAGTTTTTCAGCGGGTTCCCCACCAAGGGGATGTCCAGCCGCCAGAGGTCCTCCGCCAATCGCTCCGCCATGGGCCGCTTCCTTTCCAAAAGGTAGATTCAGTATAGCAGACTTTGGCCCGCCTGTCCAGTGAGACGGGCCTTGCTCCCCCGCCTCCTCCGGACGGATGGGCAGCTCCGGCGCTTTCGCTGAAGGGGCCCGCTTCCAAACCTTGAAGCAGCCAGACGTATATGATATCATATAGAAAAGCAACCATTTCCGTATAAAAGGGAGGCCATCCACATGAAGCCATTGATCTTCTGGTCTATATTGGCAATGCTGTTGATGATAGGCTGTCCGTGGTTGGCAGCAACATTTGCAGGCAGCGCGGGAATGGCCGTCTGCCTTCTGCTGTTCTTTGGGGTCAATCCCATATTTTCTGCTGTATGCGGCGTATTTGCAGGAAAGGACATCAAGCGGCTGTGGCCCCTTCCAATTGTTGTCGCGGGATTATTTCTGGCAGGGGCGTGGCTATTCTTTGCGATGGGTGAAACAGCGTTTTTGTTGTATTGCGTCTGCTATCTCATGATTGGCATGATCGCGATGCTGATGCGTTCTTTTCTGAAGGGCAGAAGAGCGTGATCCCAATATACAGAATAGTGGAACCAAGGCCCTCATGTGCGGCAGCGGGGCCTTTTATATACCGTTCTGTTCCGTCTTTTCCGCCAAGAGAGTCTTGGGAACGCCCAAATCGGCCCGGGCAGTAAAGGGACCGGGCCTTGCCAAGCGCTCTGCCCGGTGCTAAAATGGAGCCATTCTCAAGATTTGGAGGCTACCCCATGAAAAAACGACTTCTTTCGCTCCTCTGTGTCCTTGTCCTGACGGTGAGCGTGATCCCCGCCGCCTCCGCTCTGGAGGGGGAGGCGGCCCGGGCCGCGGACACCCTCTCCACCCTGGGACTGATCGACTCTACATATAATCTGGACGCCCCCGCCACCCGGGCACAGGCGGCCGTGCTGCTGGTGCATCTGGCCGGGGCAGAACAGGCCGCCGCGGCAGACAACTGGCTGGCCGGCTTCCGGGATGTTCCCGCCTCCATCGCCCAGGAGGTGAACTACGCCGCCCGGCAGGGCTGGATCACCGGCGTCACGGCGACAGCCTTCCGGCCGGACGCGGCCCTCACCGCCAACGCCTGGAGCGCCTTCCTGCTGCGGATGCTGGGGTATTCCGACAAGGCGGGCGACTTTACCATTGCCGACGCCGCGGGTTTCGCCCAGCGGATCGGCCTCTTCCCCATCGCCTATACCGGCACCCTGACCCAGGGGGACCTGTTTGAGATGGCGGCGGACGCTCTGTCCTTCTCCTACCGGGACGGCAGCGCCACAGTGATCGGGCGCCTGGTGAGCCAGGGGACCGTCTCCCGGGCCGCGGCCAACGCCCTGGGCCTGCTGACCCCCGCCCTCACCGCCCGGCAGGTGGCGGACCGCTGCGCGGCCGCCGTGTTCCGTCTGGACACCTATGAGACGGAGGCGTACCGGGACGAAGGCCTTGTCACCGGCGAGGCCAGCGGCTTCTTCATCACGGAGGACGGGCTGGCCATCACCAACTACCACTCCATCGCGGACGCGGTCTCCGCCACCGCCACGCTCTCCACCGGGGATGTATATGAGGTGGAGCGGGTCATCTACTACGATCCGGACATCGATATCGCGGTGATCCGCGTCTCCCACGCCGCCCTAAAGGGACACGACACCTCTGCTTTTGCCACGCTGGACATCGCGGATTCCGGCACCGGAGACCTGCGGGCGGGCGACACGGTCTACGCCATCGGCAATCCCCTGGGCCTGGGGCTGGCAGTCAGCTCCGGCATCGTCAGCGCCACGCAGCGGGATGTGGAGCGGTACGCCCTGCCCTGCGTCATGAGCACCGCCGACATCTCCGAGGGCAGCAGCGGCGGCGCCCTGCTGAACGTCTACGGTCAGGCGGTAGCCGTTACCTCCGGCGCCTATGTCTACGGCAATAGTATGTATCTGGCGGTGCCCATCGACCCCATCCTCACCGCCGATCTCACTGGTGAGGGCCTGACCCTGCCGGAAGTCCTCGAGGCGGAAACCGTCGGCTGAATACCGAAGCGCCTGAAAGAGGCGGCGCCCCATGGGCGCCGCCTCTTTTTTCGCATTCAATGGGTCAGGATGAACTGCTCCAGCTCCTCCGGTGTCCGGACCACGGCCACAGCGCCGCTCTCCGCCAGCTCGCCGGGGGCGGCGTAGCCGAAGAACTCCACGCCCGCGCAGGCGATGCCGCACGCCTTGGCGCCCAGCACGTCGAACTTCCGGTCCCCCACCATCAGGATCTCCGGCTTGTGGGCCTCCGTCAGCTCCAGGCGGCGCATAGTCTCCCGGATCACGTCCGCCTTGCTCCAGTCCCCCACGGGCGGGCTGCCCGTCACAACAGCCAAAGACGGCGTGAAGCCGAACTTCTCGCAGATGGGCACACACAGGCTCTCCGGCTTGGAGGAGGCCAGAGCCAGCACATAGCCCCGGGCCTTCAGCCGGGCGCACAGGTCCGCCATGCCGGGGGCGGCCATGTTCTCAAACTTGCCGACAGGCTCGTACCGCTCCCGGAAGGCGGCGATGGCCTCCGCGGCCCGCTCCGCCGAAAAGCCGCAGAATTCCGCGAAGGAGTCCTGCAGGGGCGGGCCGATGAATTTGATGAGGGTGCTCTCCGGCGGCACCGGCTCCCCCAGCTTGTCAAAGGCATACCGCAGGCTGTTGAGGATGCCCTCCTTGGAGTCTGTCAGCGTGCCGTCCAAATCAAAGAAAATATAGTGATACATACACTTCTCCCCTTATTCTTCGCCGGAGAGATTCTATCATGTTTCGCCCTCCTCCGCAAGAGGGGGGCGGCGCTTTTTCCAATGTAGCAGCGTCCAAACCAGCACGCCAGCCCCGGAGACGGCGCCGGCGATCAGCACCCCCTGCCGCAGCCGGAGCCAGAGTGCCACATCCGCCTCCAGCCGCCCCCGCAGGATGGTCCAGCTCTCCGGGAAACCGCTTTGGACCAGCTCTTCCCCATATCGGGCGATCCAGGGCGCCAACACCCGGTCCAGCTGGCCGTCCGCCAGGAACCACAGCCCCGCCAGAAGTACCGCCCACGCCAGCCACACCAGCCAGAGCCGCCGGGTCCGCCGCAGGAAGCCGCCGCTCCGGTGGAGCATTGGCCGCAGCCGCTCCGGTATCCACAGCAAAGAGGCATCCGCCCCCGCCCGGCGGCGCAGGGCCCGCTCCAGCACGGCGCACAGCAGCGCCAGCCCCACGGCGAAGAGCAGCGGCTTCCAGGCTTGCATGGTGTCGTAGTACCGCATCTCCGCAAAGTCCACCTCCAGCCTGCCCAGCCGCACCAGCCGCAGCAGGGCCCACCACTGGACGGCGGAGGCGGCCAGCAGCTTGCGGTACAGGTTTTCCCAAATTTTAGCATCCAACGATATATCACCGTACCGGGCCGGATGGACAGCCAGCACATAGCCGATCCATAAGAGGCCCACCGACAGCGGCCAGGCCGCCAGACTGACATAGGCCACCCGGAATGCCGCCAGCACACCCAGCGCCAGGCTGCCGATGAAACAGAGGTCGAACCGGGTCCGCAGCCGCAGCAGCAGGAGGCGCCGCCGTGCCGGTCCCTGGGCCTCCGCTGGCCGGCCCCGCAAGGTCTCTCCCGCCAGGATATCATCGGCGGTGACGCCGTACAGCTCCGCCAAGGCAGGCAGCACGGTGATATCCGGCAGCCCCGCGCCGTTTTCCCACTTGCTCACGGTCTTGTTGGAGACACCCAGCTGATCCGCCGCCTCCTGCTGGGTCATGCCCCGGGCTTTCCGCAGCGCCGCCAGATAGGCGCCTGTCTTTCCGGCATCCATGGGCCTCCCTCCTCTCTGGCCTCAGCATACCGCAAATCAGGCTGTTTGACCATCCCCCGCCCTTGAATTTTGTCTGCGGAGCGTAGAATCGGGCCGGGGACGGCAAAAAACGGCAGAGCGGGCGGCCTGCTCTGCCGTTACGCTTTCCCGTCCGGAATATGCCGCATAATGTCCCCCACCTCACACTTCAGGATCTTGCAGAACATCTCAATGGTGTGGGGGCTGACGCTCTCATTCCGCTTCAGGCGGGTGATCTGGGCTGGATTGATGTGCCAGCGCCTAATCAGGGCGTATTGAGAGATGCCTTTTTCCTTCATTTTGTCCCGCAGGCTGTCATAGGAGATCATCACACGCAAGCCTCTCTTTCTGCCTGCATGTTAACCGAAATTGATGTATGACCAGATCAACCAACATCAGTTCATGTATATGGGAGCAGAAAAGCAAGCGCCCCTCAGGGCCTTGAAAGATGTTACAGATTCTGATTAGTTTCGTGCGGCGCGAACGGTCTTACCTCTCTTTTTATAAAAATCCCCCCGGCCGGCGGCCGGGGGGATTTGCCGTATGGACTTTTCGAATCAGCCGAAGTACCGCTTCAGCAGGCCCTCGAAAGCCTTGCCGTGACGGGCCTCGTCGCGGGCCATCTCATGCACGGTGTCGTGGATGGCGTCCAGGTTGTACTGCTTGGCCAGCTTGGCCAGCTCGAACTTGCCCAGGGTGGCGCCGTTCTCGGCCTCGACCCGCATCTCCAGGTTCTTCTTGGTGGAGTCGGTCACCACATCGCCCAGCAGCTCCGCAAACTTGGCAGCGTGCTCGGCCTCTTCCAGAGCGGCCCGGCGCCAATACTCACCAATCTCGGCATAGCCCTCACGATATGCCACGCGGGACATGGCCAGATACATGCCGACCTCAGTGCACTCGCCGGTGAAGTTGGCGTTCAGACCGTCGATGATCTCCTTCTGGACCTCGGCGGGAACAGACTCGCCGAAGGACTTGCCCACGCCGACCACATGCTCGGCAGCCCAGCTCAGCTCACCCTTCTGCTCGGTGAACTTGGAGGCGGGAACACCGCACTGGGGGCACTTCTCGGGGGGATTCTCGCCCTCATAAACATAACCGCAGACAGAGCAGACCCACTTCTTCATAGTAAATGTCCTCCTTTTATACTTATCTTTTTTGAAAGCCTTTTTTCCTCAGTCCCCTTGGGACAGTTTGAGTATAACAGGATATTCTAATATTTTGAAGTTGCTTTTGCAACTAATAGAAAACTTTTCCTGGATTTTAAGTCGGCAATTTACGACTCCGTTCAAAGATCAGGTCCACCCGGCTAATCCCTCCATGACTCGTGAAGCTCACCGGGAAAAATCCCACATACCGCCAGCCTTCTGCGGCGTATGCGTCGATAAGCTCCCGGTGTTCCCGGGTGTCTGACAGGAAGCCGCCGCCGGTATCCACCGGAATGTATTTATATTGATACATGTGCCCGCTCCTTTCATACAAATTAACAGCTTGTGGCATTTCTGCTTACAGAAACGGCGGGGAGTTTGCTCCCCGCCGTTTTGGTTTTTGCAAATGTGCGTTATCTTTCCTCCGCCGCCTGGAGCGCCTTCGCCTCCGCGATGGCCTTCTCCTGGGCCGCAGGCGGGCAGTCGCCCCGCAAGCCGCTTTGCGCCCTGCGGGGACCCCGCATTGGATGCAAATCGCCCGAAGTGAATTCGGCCGATTTCAAGATTTTGCCTCCGGCAAAATACTTGTACGCCGGACTCCCGGCGGAGAGACGCGGACTGCCTCTTCCTTACTTCTCCTCCGCCGCCTGGAGCGCCTTCGCCTCCGCGATGGCCTTCTCCTGGGCTGCCGGCGGGCAGTCGCCCCGCAAGCCGCTTTGCGCCCCGCGGGGACCCCGCATTGGATGCAAATCGCCCGAAGTGAATTCGGCCGATTTCAAGATTTTGCCTCCGGCAAAATACTTGTACGCCGGACTCCCGGCGGAGAGACGCGGACTGCCTCTTCCTTACTTCTCCTCCGCCGCCTGGAGCGCCTTCGCCTCCGCGATGGCCTTCTCCTGGGCTGCCGGCGGGCAGTCCTCGTAGCGGACGAAGTGGAAGGTGAAGCTGCCGCGGCTCTGCGTCATAGACCGCAGATCGATGGCGTAGCTGCCCATCTCAGCCATGGGCACCTCCGCAGAGATCACCTGGTTGCCGTCGCCGGTGGGATCCATGCCCATGACGCGGCCCCGGCGCTTGTTCAGATCGCCGATGACGTCGCCCATGTAGCTGTCGGGCACAGTGACCTTCAGCTCGCCCACCGGCTCCAGCAGGACCGGGTTGGCCTCCGGCAGGGCGGCCTTGTAGGCCAGCTGCGCCGCGGTCTTAAAGGCGATTTCGGAGGAGTCCACCGGATGGTAGGAGCCGTCGTACAGCACGGCCTTCAGGTTCACCACGGGATAGCCCGCCAGGGGACCGTGGGCGCAGGCCTCCCGCAGGCCCTTCTCCACCGCAGGGAAGAAGTTCTTGGGCACGCTGCCGCCGAAGACCTCCTCGGCGAAGATCATGTCGTCCTGCTCCGTCTGGGGTTCAAACCGGATCCACACGTCGCCGAACTGGCCGCTGCCGCCGGTCTGCTTCTTGTGGCGGCCCTGCTTCTGGACAGTCTTGCGGATCTTCTCCCGATAGGGCACCCGCACGGGCTTCAGATCCGCCTCCACATTGAAGCGGCTCTTCAGCTTGCTGACCAGCACATCCACCTGCATGTCGCCGGAGCCGTTGAGCACCATCTGGTGGGTCTCGGCGTTGTTGGTGACGGAGAAGGTGGGATCCTCCTCGTTCATACGGGCCAGGCCCTGGGCGATCTTGTCCTCCTGGCCCCGGGTCTTGGGCACGATGGCCACGGAATAGCAGGGCTCTGCGAAGGGCAGTTCCTTCAGGGCGACGACCTTCCGGGCGTCGCACAGGGTATCGCCGGTCTTGACCTTCTCCATCTTGCCGATGGCGCCGATGTCGCCGCAGCCCAGCTCCTTCACCTCGGTGGCCTTCTTGCCCCGCATGGTGTACAGGCGGCCCAGTTTTTCAGAGACGCCGGTGCGGGCGTTGACCATGGGCAGATCCGGCGTCAGGGTGCCGGAGAGCACCTTGACGAAGCTGTACTTGCCGTACTGGTCAGAGACGGTCTTGAACACGAAGGCCGTAGGCACGCCGCCGGGGGAGACCACAAAGGGCTCCGTCTCGCCGTCCTGGCGGGTGGCCTTGTGATAGTTGCCCTCCATGGGGTTGGGCAGCAGGTCCACGATGTCGTCCAGCAGCATCAGGCTGCCCATGCAGTTGACAGCGGAGCCGCACAGCACGGGGAACAGGCTCAACTCCCGCACGCCCTGGCGCAGGCCCTGAATCATCTCGGCGTAGGTGAAGTCCTCGCCGCCGAAGAACTTGTCCATGAACTCCTCGCTGGTTTCGGCCACGGACTCCTTCAGGGCGTTGTTGAACTCCTCGATGACGGCGTCCTTGCCCTCGGGGATCTCGATCTCCACCCGCTTTTGGTCCTGCATCTCATAGGCGCGCTTGTTCAGCACGTCGATGATGCCGGTGACCTTCTTGCCCTCGTCCCAGATGGGCACCACCAGAGGCGCGATCTTGTTGCCGAACCGGGCCCGCAGAGCCTCGAAGGTGGCGTTGTAGTCGCTGTTGTCCTCGTCGGTCTTGGAGATATAGATAAAGCGGGGCATATTCCGCTCCTCGCAGTATTTCCACGCCTTCTCCAGGCCCACGGACACGCCGTCCTTGGCGGAGCAGACGATGATGGCGGCGTCGGCGGCCCGTAGAGCCTCGATCACCTCGCCGGCGAAGTCGAACGCGCCCGGCGTGTCCAGCACGTTGATCCGGCACCCCTTGTACTCCAGCGGCGCCACAGCGGTGGAGATGGAGATCTGCCGCTTGGTCTCCTCCGGATCATAGTCGCAGACCGTATTCCCGTCCGCGCCCCGGCCCATCCGGTCGATGGCCCCGGTCATATACAGCAGGCTCTCTGCCAGGGCGGTCTTGCCGTTTCCGCTGTGGCCCAGCAGACAGACGTTGCGGATGTTTTGTACAGAATAGCTCATGTTTGTTCCACTCCTTATGTTGTGCTGTTGCCGCGGCCAGTCCCACCGGCCGCCGGGGATGCCTAATGTAGAAATTATACAACCTTTGCCGGTGCAATACAACAAAAATTTTGGCACATTCCCCGTTTTGGGCAGGAGAGCGAAAAAACAGCCGGAAATTTCGTCAAGTCGGCGAAAAACAGTTTCCCCCCGCCGGGCGGCGCCATGCAGGCACGCACGGCCGTCTCCAGCGCGGCTGCAAAGACGGCAGCCGGGCCGTCCGGCCACCGGAGCAGCTGTGGCGGCCCCTCATTTCTCTCCGCCGGCTGCATCTCTCCCGCCTGTTCAAATTTCCCCTCCATCCAAAGCTGAAGGGGTGTAGAAGTTCATGATGATCCGTGATATGAGTCCCTTCTCTCCTCGTCAAACGCACCAGGGTGGGCTTTTGTCCCCGCAGTCCGTTTCATCAGAGCGCCCATTTTTTCCAAAAGGGGTTGGAAATGCCACAGTTTGAAAAATTTTCTGCTTTCGGGGAAAAAACGCGCCGGACAGAATCCTGTCCGGCGCGTGCTGGAAGGAGCGGGTCTCTCAGGTGTTGTCCCGATTGATGGGTTCCCGCACCAGCAGCCGGCGAAGCGCCTTGCCGTTGAAGGGGATCAGGGGATAGAGATACCCGTGGCCCACCAGGGGTTTTGTGGTGGCCAGCAGGACTAGGATGCCCACGAACCCCAGGCAGAATCCCCAGACGTCGAAGGCCGCTGTCAGCAGCAGCAGCGCCACCCGCAGCAGCTTGAAGGCGTACCCCAGCTCATAGCTGGGCTGGGCGAAGCCCGCCACGGAGACGAATGCCATATACACCAGTACTTCCGGCCCCAGCCATCCGGCCTGCACGGCAAAATCACCCAGGATCAAGGCCCCCAGCATGGAGAAGGAGTTGGACAGCGTATCCGGCGTGTTCAGGGACGCCAGCTTCAGCACGTCGATCAGGAATTCCACCACCAGCAGCTGGGACAGCAGAGACAGCGCCGCCGGCTCCGGGGAGGAGAGGAAATCCAGCCAGGACGGCAGGCGCCCCGGCGAGCTGACCATCAGGTACCAGGCAGGGGTAATCAGCAGGGAGATCAGGAACACCGTCACCCGCAGGACCCGCAGATACGTGCCCACCAGCGGGGGAAAATAGAAGTCATTGGCCTCCTGGGTAAAGTCAAAAAAGGTGGTGGGCAGGATCATCACCGCCGCAGAGTTGTCCACCATCAGGATGATGCTGCCCTCCATGACGCAGGCGGCGGCGGTGTCCGGCCGCTCAGTGTACCGCACCTTTGGGAAGGGGTTGTACCACTGCTTGGGGCGGATGGCCTCCGCCACGCTCTCCTGCGCCATGGTGAGGGAGTTGGCCTGGATGTTCTGGAGCTTGTGGCGCAGCTCGTCCAGCAGGGCGTGGTCCACCCGGTCATCCAGGTAGCACAGCGCCACGTCGCTGTGGGTCCGCTGGCCGACCTTCAGCCCCTCCATGGTCAGGTGGGGATCCCGGATGCGGCGGCGCAGCATGGCCATGTTGGGCACCACCGCCTCAATGAATCCGTCATGAGAGCCCCGGAGGACCTTGCCGTCCGGCGGCTCTCCCACGCTGCGGCTGGGATACTCCTTGGCGTCGATCAGCGCCGCGCCGGACAGCCCCTCCATCACCAGCAGGCTTTTGCCCATCAGCACGGAGGTGACGATGTCATCCCGGTCATAGCTGACGTTCACCTCCATAAAGGTCACATAGCGGTCCGCGAACTGCTGCATCTCCGTCAGGCCCTGCACCGCCTCCGGCTGGAGCGACAGCCAGAAGGCCCCCATCCGCTCCAGGATGGCGTCCCCGCCGAAGCCGTCGATGACCCAGAACCGGGCCCGCCGGCCGCCCACATACAGGTCCCGACATACCATGTCGCAGCTGCGGCCTGCCCCTAGCACGTCGTTGAACCATTGCACATTTTCCTCATAATTGGATGAAATCCGATTCATGCTCCACCTCCGTGATCCCCGCTAGTATGTGCCGCGGCGGCGCGGTGTATGCCCGACAGCGAACACAAAACGGAATATCATCCGTCAAAAATCCACATCATTTTCAAAAATCCGGCAGGAAAACAGCGCATCCAACGCCGGATGCGCTGTTTGTTCCGTTCTGTCTTACGGCTTGTTCTCCGACTCCTTGGAGGCGGCCTGCCGCTCCCTGCGCCTCCTCTTCCAGAGAAGGCGGCCCGCCACGGTGCCAACCGCCGCCAGAAGCAGCAGCCACACCCAGCCGTAGGCCAGGGCCACGGCCAGACTCTCCAGTGCGCCCACAAACCCCCGCCAGCCAGAAGCAAAGGCCGCGCCCATGCGGCTTGCAAAACTGGTAGCCGGCTCCTCCACATTGGAGAGCTGGTACACCTCCTGGAGGGAGAGATGGACAGTGGCGTAGTCCACCAGGGCGTCATACTGCCGCAGGGTGCCGGTGAGCCGCTCGATCTCCAGCTCCGTGTCGGAGATGGCGGATTCGATGGTGATAATGTCCTCCATATTCTCCGCCTGGGCCAGCAGGTTCTGCAGCCGCTCCAGCTTGGTCCTCTGAGTGGCCAGGCGGCTCTCCGCGTCGTAGTACGCCTCGCTGACGTTCTCGCTGGTCTGCTCCTGATAGGTGACGTGGCACAGTGTCCCCACCCGGTCCAGGAAAGGCTGGAACTGATCCGCGGGGATGCGCACTTTGTAGTCGCCGGAGCGATAGCCGCTGCCGTAGTCATGGACCGCCGCCTGCTCAAAATAGCCCCCCAGGACCTCCACCAGCGTCCGCAGGTCCGCGTCGGCGGTGTCGAAGGCGGTGGTCTCCACCTCCATCCGGGCGGTGTAGATCATCTTGGCGTTTTCCAGACGGTCGGAGGCACCGTCCTCCGCCGTACCGCCGGAGTCCTCAGCCACTTCCGCCTCCGCCCAGGCGCCGTAGGAGCCGCCCGGGTCGTCCGCCCCATCCGTGGCGGCGCTGTTGGAGGCGGTGTCCGACACAGTCGTATCACCACCACCGCCGCAGCCGGACAGCAGACCCAGCAGCGCCAGCAGCGTCAGCAGCCACGCAAAGCCTCTTTTCATTCCAATACCCTCCTTTTCACGCCCCGCTTCCAAACCGGGGCCTCTGCCTATTCAGACGGAAAGGCGGGCCGTATGTTGCAGGAAAACAAAAAATTTTTCCAGCCTCTTTTTGCGCCCGGGAACTTCTCTGCCAAAGGTTGCCTTTTTCTTTTAAAGGGAGTACAATCAAGGCAGCCTTCCGCGGCGTGCCGCGGTTTTCGGAAAACAATTCGGAGGGGAAAATCTATGACATATCAGGAAGTTCTGGAACAAGCGCGGGGCGCTATGGGCCCCTACTGCAAGGCCTGTCCCGTGTGCAACGGCTTGGCCTGCAGGAACACCGTCCCCGGCCCCGGCGCCAAGGGCATCGGGACCGGCTTCATCCGTAACTATCAGAAGTGGCAGGAGCTGTGCGTCAACATGGACACCATCTGCGAGAACAAGCCGGTGGACACCTCCTTCACCTTGTTCGGCCGCACGGTGGACCTGCCGGTCTTCGCTGCCCCGGTGGGCGCCATGACGCTCCACTACGGGGACAAGTACAACGATCTGGCCTATAACGACATCCTGGTGGCCGCCTGTGCTGAAGCGGGCATCGCCGCCTTCACCGGCGACGGCACGGACCCTGCGGTCATGGAGGGCGCTGCGGCGGCCATCGCCAAGAACGGCGGCTGCGGCGTGCCCACCGTCAAGCCCTGGAACCTGGAGACCATCCGGCAGAAGATGGACCTGGTGAAGGCCGCAGATCCCTTTGCCATCGCCATGGACATCGACGCGGCGGGCCTGCCCTTCCTGAAGAACATGACGCCCCCCGCCGGCAGCAAGACTGTGGAGGAGCTGCGCGAGATCGTTGCCATGGCGGAGAAGCCCTTCATCGTCAAGGGCATCATGACCGTGGCCGGGGCCAAGAAAGCTCTGGAGGCCGGGGCCAAGGGCATCGTGGTGTCCAACCACGGCGGCCGGGTGCTGGATCAGTGCCCCTCTACCGCAGAGGTGCTGCCCGCCATCGTGGACGCTGTGGGCGGCCGGATGACCATTCTGGTGGACGGCGGCATCCGCACCGGCATGGACGTGTTCAAGGCCCTGGCCCTGGGCGCGGACGCGGTGCTGATCGGCCGGCCCTTCGTCACCATGGTGTACGGTGCCGGTGCCGAGGGCGTCAAGACCTATGTGGAAAAGCTGAAGGCCGAGCTGGCCGACACCATGGCTATGTGCGGCGCCCACTCCCTGGCGGACATCAGCCGCTCCATGCTGTACGGGTTCTGAGCTCTGCTCCCGCTTCAAATCACAGCGCCGCCCCGCGGATGCGGGGCGGCGCTTCGCTGTTCTCTTATTCCAGGTCCGCCAGGCAGGCACGCTGCCAGCGGTCCACCACCGCCAGCTGCTCCGGCGTGTGGAACCAGTGCTCTCCGGCCTCCTCCACAGTCAGGCGGCAGCCATTCCGGGCGGCAAAGGCCTCCACGGTCTCCCGGTCCGTCAGATGGTCCCGGGCGCCGTACAGGATGGCCGTGGGCGTCCGCCACCGGCGGGCAGGGTGGGTCCGGACGTATCGCAGATATTCCCAGGAGAGGGTCTGGCCGAACGTTGTGGGGATGCGCCCCTCCCGGGCCAGCCGCTCCTCACTGACACCGGCCCAGCCCATCATTTTGCGGATCAGGGCCTCCATGTCCACCACCGGAGAGAGGAACAGCGCCCCCGCCAGGGGCGCGTCCGGATATGCCAGCAGGCCGAACCAGGCCCCCAGGCTGGAGCCGAAGAGCCCCACCCGGTCCCATCTGCCCCGCAGCTCCGCCAGGGCGCACCGCAGCTCCGGCACCACCTGCCAGGGGACCAGAGCCGCGGCCTCTGACTCCCGGTCCCCGTGGCCGGGCAGATCCACGCTGACGGTCTGCCACCCGGCGTCCGCCGCCGCGGCGGCAAAGAACGCAGCCTCCGCCTTGCTTCCGCCCTGGCCGTGGAGGTAGAGGATCCCCCGCCGGCTGGGCCGCCCCCAGCGGAGGGCCGGCATCCCGCCCAGGGAAAACGGCTCCGCCCGCATCTTAAAACACGCACTGGGCGGAGAAGCAGACGCCCTCCGGGCCCAGGCCCTCCATCAGATACTCGCCGCCCTTGCGGCAGCCCACCATCCGCAGCTCCTGGCCCAGGGTGGCTTCCTTGCTGTAATTGATGAAGAACTCCCGGGGCACCTTTTCCTGCAGGTCGGCGGGCAGGTAGTCCCAGACGAAGTCACCGTAGTTGCCGCTGTACACATGGCCGTTACCGTCCAGGTCGGACCAGACCACCTTCCGGGCGCCCAGATCCTCAACCCCCTCCCGGGGCAGCAGGATCTTCCGGGGCTCCGGAGCGTCGATGGCCTTGGGGCAGGTGCCCAGCTTCTTGGCTGTGAAGGTGCCGGGCCGCATGATGCGCCGGGTCTGCGGGTCCACCAGAATCCAGTCGCTGCGGATGGACACCAGAAGTCCCTCCCTGTCCGTGATCTCATACACCCGCTGCATGTGGGCGGCCTTGACGCCGTCCTCCCAGGTGGTGACGTCCACCACCTGCAGCGCCCTGGGGCAGCGATGGATCCGCAGGGCGATGCGGGAGAGCAGGAACACCTCCCGCATCTCATAGAGCTTCTCATAGGTCAGACCCCGGGCGTCGTAGTCCGCCCCGGCCACGGCGGCGGCGATGCTCAACAGCGTGCTCACCCGGGCCCGCTGGTACCGGTCGCAGTCCGCGAAGATCAGCTGCTTCTGGCGCAGATAGCTGTTCTCCTGAAGGACTTCCCTCAAATCGCTCATACTTGCTCTTCTCCTTCCGGCGGGCCGTCCGCCCTTCCTGTAAGACATTCCAAAAAAGTATACCACGATTTTCCCTTTTTCACAAGCGCCGGTAGTTGACTTTTCTGCGGCGGATGTTATGATGAAGGTATCCAAATCGATCAAAGGAGGGTTTTCCCATGAAAACCGTGATTTCCACCCCCAACGCTCCGGGCGCCATCGGCCCTTACTCCCAGGGCTACGCCTTCGGCGACCTGGTCATCACCTCCGGCCAGATTCCCGTGGACCCCGCCACCGGCGCTATCCCCGAGGGCATCGCCGCACAGGCGGAGCAGAGCTGCAAGAACGTGGGCGCCATTCTGGAGGCCGCCGGCGTCACTCTAGAGAGCGTGGTGAAGACCACCTGTTTCCTGGCGGACATGGGCGACTTCGCCGCCTTCAACGAGGTGTACGCCAAGTATTTCACCTCCAAGCCCGCCCGCAGCTGCGTGGCCGTGCGAGAGCTGCCCAAGGGCGTGCTCTGCGAGATCGAGGCCATCGCCGTCAAGTAAATCTGATTTCCAGCAAAGAGAGCCGGTCCCCAGAGGGGCCGGCTCTTCTGTTTGATGCCAGGGCGCGGGAAGCGGGCCGCCGGGCCTGCCGCCCGCAGCGCGCACGGTCTCACGCCTTCCGCAGGAAGATCACGCCCAGGGTGCCGGGGCCGCAGTGACAGAAGATGGTGCACCCCGCCTTGGCCTCGATGATCTCCTGGAACCGCCCGTCCTGACGCAGGACCTCCCGGGCGATGGAGGCCAGGTGGTCGTCCGGGCAGGTGTCCACCAGAAAGGCCCGGTGGGTGTCCAGGTCCGCGCGGTCCCGCAGCCGGTCCCGGACGTACTCCTCCACCACCTTCTCGATGGAGCCCCGGTACTTCTTCGTCACCGGCAGCTTGCCGTCCACTACGTCCAGGCAGGGGTGGAGCTTCAGCAGGCTGGCACCCAGGGCCGTGGCGGTGGAGCAGCGACCGCCCTTTTTCATGTAATCCAGCCGGTCCAGCACAAAGCTGGTCTCCACCCGGGGAATCATCTCCTCCAGCATCGCCAGGATCTCCGTCACAGACTTCCCGGCCTCCGCGGCCTCTGCGGCGGCCAGCACCAGCATCCCATGGCCCACCGTCAGGTTGGCGGAGTCCACCACATACACGCCGTCCACCTCCTCCGCCGCCAGGCGGGCGTTCTGGTGGCAGCTGGAAAAGCCCATGCCGATGTTCAGGTGGATGACCGCGTCATACTCCTCCATCAGACGGCGGAACAGCTCCTCATAGTCCGCCACATTGACGGCGTTGGTGGTGGTGATCTCGCCGCCGGCGTCCACATGGGCGGCGATGTCCCCGGTGCGGATGTCCACCCCGTCCTGGTACAGCTTCCCCGCCTTGATGATCCCCAGCGGGGTCACGGTGATATTGTATCGCTCCAGCAGCTCCCGCGGCAGGTCGCAGGTGGAGTCGGTGGTGATCTTAATCATACAGACAGCTCCTTTTGGTCGCATCCCCGGACGGCCGTCCGGGGTTGAGGTTGTTGGATGGTCGGCCCCCCCACGGGA
>NZ_JAOQKG010000005.1:58603-61174 GCF_025567605.1 Oscillibacter acetigenes
GCCAGCAGCGCCCGTGCCAGGGCCAGCCGCCGCTTCATGCCGCCGGAGAACTCCCGCACCGGCTGCGCGCCCGTGTCCGGCAGGCCCAGCCGGTCCAGCAGGGCCCGGGCCGCGGCGGGGTCATAAACCCGGCCCAGCACAAACCGGAGATTGCCCTCAGCGGAGAGGTGCTCCAGCAGCCGGTCCTCCTGGAACACGGCGGTGAGCCGCTTTCCCGCAAGCCCCTCCACCGTGCCGCTGTCCGGCCGCTCCAGCCCCAGCAGGATGCGCAGCAGGGTGGTCTTGCCGGTCCCGGAGGGCGCCATGACGGCCGTAATGCCGGGTCCCGCAGTAAAGGTCAAGTCCCGCAGCACCGTCCGGCCCCCGAAGGATTTGCACAGGTGCTTCACCGCAATCTCCATCAGCTGCCCGCCTTTCTCACTGCGGCGTCCACCAGGCGGAGGAACAGCCGCTCGAATATCACCGATACCGTCACGATCACCGCCGTCCAGGCGAAGAGGTCTCCGGTCTGGAAGTACACCTTGGCGGTGTACAGCGCCTCGCCGATAGACCCGGCAGGCAGGCCGATGACCTCCGCCGCCGCGCCGGACTTCCAGCACAGGCCCAGCCCCAATGACACGGCGGAGCGGAAATAGGGCAGCACCGCCGGCAGGTAGATGCCCCGCAGCTGCCGGGAGACCGGCACCCGGAACACCCGGGCCATCTCCAGCAGCTGCCGGTCCGTGTGCCCGATGCCCTCCAGCACGTTCAGATACACCGGCGGGAACACCATCAGGGCAGAGATCAGCAAAGACAGGTTCTCCGACGAGAAGAAGATCAGCGCCAGGATGATGAAGGACACCACCGGCACCGCTTTCACCACCGCCACCAGGGGGCTCAACAGGTCCCGGATCCACTGGAAACGGGCCGCCAGCGGTGCCAGCACCGCCGCCAGCGCGCAGGCCAGGAGAAAGCCCCCCAGGATGCGGAGGGAGGAGAAGGCCACCGCCTGCCAGAAGGCCGCCGTGCCCGCCAGGGCCAGCAGCCGCCCCAGCGCCTGCACCGGAGAGGCCAGCAGCAGCATCCGCCCGCCGGTGGTAGCCGCCAGGGCCAGACTGGCCCCCTCCCAAACCAGCAGCCAGAAGGCCGCCGCCCACAGCCGGACAGAGCCTGTTCGCCGCTTCATCTGCCTCCCCCTTTCTCCTGGAAACCACTGCGCCCCGGGTGTTCCCGGGGCGTGGAAAATTTGTCAGCCGTTACGCGCCGTAATAGAAGTCGTCGTTGGGCATACCGCCGCCCACGGATTCTGCGTCCTGCTCCCACAGCACGCTCAGATAGCCGGACAGCATATCCATCATCTCCGTGCCGGTGACGCACACGATATTGCAGTAAGGCAGGGCCTTCTCCGCCACAGTAGCGTCCACGATATCATAGCCGCCAATCAGCTCCGCCGCCTCGGCGGTGTTGGCGTTCACCCAGTCCACGCTGGCGCTGTACTGCTCCAGGAAGTCGCTGACCGCCGCCGGGTGCTCTTTCACGAAGTCTGCCCGGGCCACCACCACGCCGGTGAGCAGGGCGGAGCCGTTGTCCAGGGCGTCCCACTCCTCTGTCAGGTCCAGGGCCACCCGCAGGTCCGGCAGCTGGGTCTGGGCCACGGTGACGAAAGGCTGGGGCAGCATGGCGATGGTGGCCGCGCCGGATGCCAGGGATGCCACGCATTCGCTGTGCTCGCTCTTCCAGTCGATGGTGACGCCGGTGTCCGGGTCGATGCCGTTCTCCGTCAGCAGATACCGCAGGGCGTACTCCGGCGTGGAGCCCTTGCCGGAGGCCACGATGGTCCGGCCCGCCAGATCCGCCATGGACTGGACGGAATTGCCGTTCTCCACGATATACAGCACGCCCAGGGTATTCACCGCCAGGGTGACGATGCCGCCGTCCGTCCGGTTATACAGCACGGAGGCCAGGTTGGCCGGCACGCAGGCGATGTCCAGCTCCCCCTGCATCAGCTTGGGGGACACCTCGTCGGCGGAGGCGGCCAGGGTGAACTCATAGGTGTTTCCGCCGCCAGCGGTCACCACATTCTCCTTATCCTCCAACGCTTCCCCCACAGGAGCATAGTCGCTCATCAGCTTCACCATGCCCATGGCGGTGGGTCCCTTCAGGGCCGCCACCCGGACGTTGACGGACTCCTCCGCGGGCGTCTCGCCCTCCTTCCCGCCACAGGCGGCCAGGGTCAGGCACATAACCAGGGCTAGGCAGGCCGCCAGACTCTTCTTCATCCACTGTTTCATCTTCTGTTTCCTCACTTTCCTTGTTGCAGCGCATCCTCCGGCGCGTAAACGGTCTTGGCCGTGATCCCCGCCAGCCGGCCGATCTTGCCGGACAGGGCGGAGATGGCGTCCGCCGGTGCGTCCACCGCCACGCTGATGATGTTCACGCCCCGGGCGTGGTAGGGCACCCCCATCCGCCCGATGATATAGGGGGCGTACTGGTGCAGCAGCTCGTTCAGCGCCGGGACAGAGGCCGTGTCCCGGACGATGATCGCCAGCACGGCCACACGGGTCTCCACAGAGGATTCCTCCTTTTTCCAAA